>JAJRPM010000004.1 GCA_024280775.1 Candidatus Zixiibacteriota bacterium
CATATGTCAAGTCCAGGTAAGGTTCTTCGCGTTGCTTCGAATTAAACCACATAATCCACCGCTTGTGCGGGCCCCCGTCAATTCCTTTGAGTTTCAGCCTTGCGACCGTACTCCCCAGGCGGGATACTTAATGCGTTAGCTACGGCCCTGAGGGAATCGACACCCCCAACACCTAGTATCCATCGTTTACTGCCGGGACTACCAGGGTATCTAATCCTGTTTGCTCCCCCGGCCTTCGCGCCTTAGCGTCAGTATTGTGCCAGAAAGCCGCCTTCGCTACTGGTGTTCTTCCAGATATCTACGCATTCCACCGCTACACCTGGAATTCCGCTTTCCTCTCACATACTCAAGACCTGCAGTTTCGGGTGCAGACTCAGGGTTGAGCCCTGAGATTTCACATCCGACTTACAGGTCCGCCTACACGCCCTTTACGCCCAGTAAATCCGAACAACGTTTGTCCCCCCCGTATTACCGCGGCTGCTGGCACGGAGTTAGCCGGGACTTCTTCTGCAGGTACCGTCAGGCGAAGATCAGTTACTATCCTCGCGGTTCTTCTCTGCTGAAAGGATTTTACACACCGAAATGCTTCATCATCCACGCGGCGTCGCTGCGTCAGACTTTCGTCCATTGCGCAATATTCCTTACTGCTGCCTCCCGTAGGAGTCTGGGCCGTATCTCAGTCCCAGTGTGGCCGATCACCCTCTCAGGCCGGCTATCCATCGCAGCCTTGGTAGGCCGTTACCCTACCAACAAGCTAATGGAGCGCGGACCCATCCTTTAGCGACAGGTTGCCCCGTCTTTAATCATCGGAGGATGCCCTCCAATGACAACATTCGGTATTAGACCCAGTTTCCCGGGCTTATCCCAAACTAAAGGGTAAGTTGTCCACGTGTTACTCACCCGTTCGCCACTTTAATCACACAACCGAAGTCGTGCTTTCTCGTAAGACTTGCATGTATTAAGCGCGCCGCCAACGTTCGTTCTGAGCCAGGATCAAACTCTCTGTTTGATTTTAGCTATTATACTATTTTTACTTACTTTGTAAGTAGATTGCTTGCCAGTAATCTCCGAAAGACTAGCCTCCGAAGATACTACTAGCAAAGCATAACTCTTTAGAAATTGTGGATTCGACCTCTAGTGTTCTTGCTATCTCATGCTTGAACACCGAGTCGATCCCGCAACATACAAACGATTTGCGTTACTAATTCGGGCCCCTTATTTGGGGCTCGCTATTGAGTTGTCAAAGATCGCACAAAAATGCCCTCAACCGAAATCCTGTTACCGGATTACGGCCAGGCAAAACCCGCTAAGACTTGATTAGCGGACGGCCATTATACCGCCCCCTTGAGTAAGTGTCAAGCATGTGTTTGCGTTTTATTGAGTTTTTTTCAATTATTTTTACTAAGGGGAAAAATCTGCCGTTCGCTCGCCCATTTGCCTATGGGACAACAGGATAACTTAGGGCTCAAGTCGAGCCTTTTGGGCTTTCGGATCGCCCTTGGACTATTTGGTGAGCGTTGATTGAATTAGGTGTCCGAATATATCTAGCAGGCCCTTGGAGAATGTGACGCCTGCAGAGCTTGGACGCGGAGCACAACACCTCTCAGCTAACTCGAAGAGCAACATTGCATTAACGTCATTGCTCGCTTACCAAACTAACCCGTCACTTCAGAGGCATGGCCGAGAAGGAAGATATTGTGCTAGATTACTTCTTTTCTAAGGCTTTCAATTTAACCATTGTGCGCTGTAGCGCGTAGCGGATGTCATGGTTTTTGAAGGGTTTTACGATAAAATCCTCAGCTCCGGCTTCCATGGCCTGCTTACCGGTGAATTTCCCTGAAAAGCCAGTTATCAGGATGACTGGGATAAGAGGGTAATTGCATTTAATCTCCACCAATAACTCCATGCCGTCCATATTGGGCATCATTATATCAGAGATGACAATATCGATTCTTGTGCCGCTGAGACGTTCAAGCGCCTCCACACCATCAGAGGCGGTCACAACTCGGTATCCTTCGCGATCTAAGGTTCGTCTTAGTAAATTTCTTATGACACGTTCATCATCCACCACCAAGACTGTTTTACCTTGAAGAGATTCAACGCCTACTGAGTGTCTGTCATAGCTATCTATCATCGAGTGTGTCACTTTGCGTGTGGAGAAGCGCTGATTGCCATAAATCAGGCACAAGCATCTATTGTGTCTCATGGCCTATGCGCTAATGCGCTTTCTATCCATGTTCTCGGCGTTGATATACGCCTCTTGACAATAAAACGAATATCAGAAAATGTATCTTGAGTCGAGTTTCAGAGTTGGAGTAATGTTTTGATGCGGAACTGTGAAACTGCGACAGTGAGTTTCAAAACTATACACGCGCCTCGTAGTGAAAGCTTTTACCCACATTTTCTCTTGGGTCGGTTGCGTATGTTCTTACCAGCCACGGCAAGTCTACACAATCAGCCACACAACCAGCCACCGAGCGGAGTCGAACCGCTGACCTACTGATTACGAATCAGTTGCTCTACCAACTGAGCTACGGTGGCGAGATTAGTATTCTGGAGAAGTGATTCTATTGCCGAAAGCGGTGAGATTTCTTGCCTCAGAGCATTGACGCTTCAAGCATTTTCTGAAATCGCACATTGCTAATTCGCATGCTAATAGTAGTTGTGATTGAAGAGTCTAAAAAAATGGCGCCCCCCAGAATTGAACTGGGGACACACGGATTTTCAGTCCGTTGCTCTACCAACTGAGCTAGGGCGCCGAGAGTTGAATGGTACTTCCAAGTTTTGTTTCGCCTTCAAGCGCTTCGGTGTTAATAGAAAAACTGAATTGCGCCAAGGCTGACTATCGGCGGTCAAAGTTTGGAGCAAGTTCATCAGGCTCAGAGCTTACCGCAGATAAGCGGCAGGCAATGTACTCTTTAGATGGCGATATTGTCAATACGAATTCTCGCCAAAGATAGCCTGAAAATGATAAATGTTATAGTCCAAGTTAGTTTCAAGCTGGCTGTCTTCTTTGCCTGTTGTTTCCCGGCTTGGATTGAACCAGCAAGGCTATCATTGTAGCCGAACCAAGCGCGACAATTATGGCCGTAGGCAGAGCCATCTCCTCGGCGGGGCCGGAAATGGCTTTGTAGACCGAGTATACAATCCATAGCGAGTATAGGGTCAACAAGCCGGTCCTCCCCCATGGGCGATTAGTTTTGAAAGCCACATTGGTTACCAGGTGCAAGATTCCATATGACGCAAAAAAGCCGTAGGCTACAATATGTTCATAGTTGGAATCAAGGACAGATAGAACAATCAGGACGAACATGATTAGGATAAACATTAGCGAAACCAGTAAGCCGCCTATCCATATCAATCGCTTTGTTCCAGTAAGTTGTTGTGTCATCAGGTAGCCTTGTTTCTGTTTTCTATTGTTGTGTTTGTTATCGACTAGTTGTTGAGACTCATCACTTGATAGGTCATTCAGTAATGAACCATCATTACAAGGGCAAATCAATTCCAAAATCAAGATAACAAATCATTTGTGTTTCGACTTGCTCTGTAGTAATTCTTTCCAGAACGGTTCCTTCCCAAGCAGGGCGGCTCCCAGTAATCCGGCGCTATTGCCCAGCTCGGCTCGGCGGACACTTAGATTCTCACTGGCCGAGGATAAGGCTGTTTGCTTGATTTCTGCGGCAACCCAATCCACTATTTCGGGGATGGCGTCGGTGACGCCTCCACCTATTATTACCATTTCGGGGTTAAGAAGATTCACAAAACCCGCCAGGGCTTTCCCTAGTATCTCGCCGGTCTCTTGCAGGGATTCGATTGCCAGGCTATCACCTTGATGATAGGCCTCAAATATCTGCCGCGCGGACAGCGAATCCAGGCTTGCTCCGTCTAGTATCTCTGCAAATACTTTGCTCACTCCGGCGTTTTCCAGTTTGCTCTTGGCTCTGCGCTCGATGGCGCGGGCTGAAGTGAGGTTCTCTAATGTGCCACTAAGCGTTTTTTTGTGCGATGAATTTGAAGGACTTGAGGCTGTCAATGAATCATCTACATCAATTATTGTGTGCCCTATTTCTCCGGCGGACTGGCCATGTCCGCGCCAGAGTTGGTTGTTGATGATTATTGCTCCGCCTATGCCGGTGCCAACTGTTATCGACAAGGTTGAACTAACATCCCGTCCGGCCCCCAAGCGGAATTCAGCGAGGGCCATCCCGCGAGCATCGTTTTCTACCAGTACCGGAATATCGAGACGTGATTCGAGAGTTCGTGAAATTTCGGCCCCTACCCAATCGGGGATATTCGGACTACCAGCTATGATTGTGCCGGTTCCAGCATCGACGGCTCCGGGAGCTACAATACCGATGTAGGGCGCTGTGAAGCCGCGCTGAAGAGTTTCTTTGACTAGAGACTCTCCTATATCACCCAATTGCCTAAGTAGCGCGTCGCGGCCTTCTTTCGAGTCTGTGGGGGCCTGTGATTGGTATTCGATTTCTCCTGAATCTGTGACACGGCCGAATTTGATACTGGTTCCCCCCAAATCGATTCCGAGGTATCTGACACTTGAGTCTATTGGTTCGGCGCTTGTGTTTTGTGCGTTCATTGTTCGAACATAGGGAAATTGTTTGTCGATGGCTATCATGATTTACGTTCTAAACGCTACGGGTACAAAAAAGCCCCGACCTGAAAACCAGGTCGGGGCTGTGAAAGCTTACTAATCACCGCTAGAATCAGCGGCTTGCAGATTCATTGCTTAGAAATGCATAGTTCCAGCAAGAGTCATGAACATGTTGTTGGTATTATCACCAGAGATAAAGTCCGGACCATTAATTGCAAATCTTGGATCAACATAAGCGTCAATCTCAAGATCTCCGAAATGGAGACCGAAACCCAGGAAGGTCTCGTTGTTATGATCAGTCATTTTTCTCTTGCCTGTTGATGAAGTGTTATCTTCGATAGTTCCAATTCTACGATAGTTGCTTGCGCCCATACGTAGGTCAAACCAAGGAAGAACTTCAGCATCAAAACCAATTGTGTAACTTGGTGGGAAGCTGGCATTCTTAGTGGTCCGGTCTTGATTCAAAGTTCCATCACCATTGGAATCGCGTTGGTCAGTTGCGTTTGAATATTCAAACATTACATCAAGAACTGCAAGAACTTTTGAAGAGGGTGTAAAATTCAATCCCCATCCGAAGTTAGCGGTTGTCGTTTTCTCTTCAAAAGTGGCTGGGGCATTTGGAGCTACTGTATTCGGATTAGTCCATGCAAGCTTATCGAAGCCTACCATTCCATGTGCAACCCATGTAACTTTAGAGTTGATAGGGAACCAACGACGACCCTCGACTCCAAGATGCAAGCTACCATCAGGCTCAGTAAGTTGGGTCACAAGACCAGCTCCGTCAATGCTCTCATCAGTGAATGTCGTGGTACCAAAATTAAAAGCCCAGTCCCAAGCGCCGCCACCAGTCGAAAGACCAAGAGTCACTCCAATAGAAGTTAGTCCAACTCGGAAACCATTGTTGCCTTCAATCTCTCTGTTGCTATTGAAGCTATAAATGTGTACGCCGAATGGGTTACCGCCAAGATTGCGGCCATAAAAAGCGTTAAATTGATGATTATTCAACAGGCCCGCATTATTGTAGAACGGTGCGTCACTATCCGAAGAACTGAAAGGTGTGTAAGTTTGAGCGTTGTCCACATATACACCTATGACGAATGGATTGTTACCTTCGTTGAACTGGTAATGCGCTCCAAAGCGACTAAATGTGCGTGAGGTGTTTTCGTCAAAGACTCCTTCAGCCTGGTTTGGATACTGATTGATCGTCTGCGGGAAAAGCCAAATATTGCTCTGGCTCTTTGTGATCATGTTGACCGACTCACCACCCATGGTGTAAGGTCTGACTTCAAATCTGGCATTAGACATATTTGCGCTGGCTATTGAGGCCAAAAGCAATGTCAATGCTGCTGTAGTCGTTAATAAACGTTTCATCGAATTCCCTTATCTCTTGAATTCCGTTGTTTGGTTGTTCGTTTTACTTTGTTTGTTTACTTTTTTATTCATTCTTAACTCTTCTATTATCTGCCTGTAACGCTACGATGGTTTGTCCTTGACTGGGTGCGTATATTCTTCAAAGCTGTTCGAACATCTATAATCATGTTTAACAAACAGGCCGCCACAACGGCGAATCGCGTACAGGAATATCATACTAGACTGAAAGTTGCAAGAAAAACTTTGTTATTTTTTACGTTTTTTTTCAGATACTTTTTTGAGTGTTTCTCGGAAAGAACCTGCTTGCCTCGGCTATGAATCACCGAGACCTCTATTAACGCAAAGCTCTCTGATTAGTTCCGAGAATATTTCCTCATATAAAAACAAGGAGTTGTTCTAATATTATCGGGTGTTTCCAGCAATAAGGGAACACGCCCTGAACGGACTTTTCTCATAGAGAGATACTTTCCGCCGCTGTGTTTTTCATAGATGATTTTCTACGAATGCTTTCCTTCAGAGATTCAACTTTCAAAAGGTGTTCTTAACTATTGTTTATGTGCTTTCCTCCTCTATCTCTTGGTTGAAACAAGACATCAATTTCAATTCGACGGAGAACATCAAGCAAAGGTTGCGATTTGTCAACAAGAAAATTGTAATTATTGGGCGCTTTTTTCCTACGAATCGCTCGCTGTCATCCCTTCGGGGATAACGGAAAGTTTTTCCCCGCCTTTTCCATAATATCTATATCAACTACGCCATCAATCCCGCATGTAACATGTTGTGTTATTACTAGTTGAGTTGAATTCAGCGACTCGAGGACAATGCTTCATGAGATCTGAGTTTGCAAGACTACATCAGTCTCTTTATCAATGGGAAGTTTCAAATTATCCGAGTCGGATTTGTTAATACGAGAGCCACTTTTCAGGTAGGAGAGGACGTAACAGTCAAGAACTCCTAAGCGTCCGGGTATAATTCAGGCGGGATGAATTACAAATACTGATAACAAATACTGGGGGACGGGTTTGAACCGTCGACCTCCGGATCCACAATCCGGCGCTCTAACCAGCTGAGCTACCCCAGCGTATGCCATACCCAAATGCAGGCTTAGCATTCTCCTCTCTAGCACGGTATAGCGCACGGCGCTAGAATAAGGATGGGCATAGTAATTCGCTTTGCTGAGAGTGTCAAGCGACAGCGAAAAGACATCAGGCGTCGGCCCCTGAAAGGGTCAGCCGGGAATCGAATACTCTTTTCTTTAGATCCCTGTCGTACCGCAAACTGGCGCGGCGCCATCGCTGAATATTCTCGCAATCAGGAAGGTAACATCAGCTATATTCACCGAGTTATCTCCGGTGGCGTCTGCCTGGTCGGCGCAAATTGGCGCCGGTCCGGCATCGAAGATGCGGGTAATCAGAAATGTAACATCGGCGATATTAGTCGAATTGTCGTTGTTTGCATCTCCGGGAGTCAGACAACATCCCGCGCCGGTGCAAGCATCGAGTATTCCATCTGCATCAATATCTAATTGCGATTGCGGTAGAAATACTAGTCCGGTCGGGGCGGTCATGTCCGCCTCGTTGCGAATGTAGTAGCGGTGATAGCGACCTTCGGGAACGTATTCCAGGATTCGCGGTGTTCCACCTGAACGCGAGACGAATACATTGCCGTTGCTTCCCAGAGCCAATCCCCAGGGATGCCCTATAGTTACCAAGTCACTGAAAGTCTTTACAAAGGCGCCGGTGGAGCCGTCGTATTGTAATAATTCATTGCCGTCATAGCTTGAGACTACATAGGCGCCGATTGACGGAACGAACACCAAGTCTCTTGGGCCAAAGAGGCCTCCGTCTCCGGCTGTTACGAAATCGCCCATCGAGGCGCCGGTTGCGCCGTTGTATTTCATTATTCTATTGTTGCCGCTACTGGTTACCAGCAGATCGCCGGAATTATCAAATACCAGACCATAGGGCAGATTTAGCCCGCCGCCGCCCGAGGGCACAAAGTCTGAGATGAAGGCTCCGGTTGTGCGGTTGTATTTTCGTACGGCGCTGTTGTCTCTATCGGTTACATACATAAATCCGGCGCTATCGAAGGCTATTCCGGCGGGTTTTGCCAGAGGTCCACCGGCTAAGACTAGCGGAGTTGTTGTCCCGGTAAGCGGGTCCATGCGGTAGACTTTGGCGCCGCTGGCGCCGGAGTTGGCTAGATATAGTTGCCTGTCCGGGCCTAAGGCTACATCGAAAGGTAGCAACACTCCACCGATGTCATCGACAGTTACCGGCCATCCGCTACGCGCATGGTATTCGCGAATTCCACCGACAATATCAGCGACGAACAAATTGTGCTGACGTTGCATGTCGACCCAGTCTGTGATGCCGTTTCCGTTACAGTCCTGGCATATATCGGGGATATTGTCACGGTCGAAGTCAGTCAGGGTTCCATCGGCGATTTCGATGAAGTCGGCTACGCCACTTCCATCGCAATCCGGCTCGCATACATCCGGGATGTTGTTGCCATTTACATCGACAACACCCAGGACGGAGATTTCGTGTTCATCGGGAATGCCGTTGCCGTTGCAATCTGCTTCGCATTCATCGGGTATGCCGTTGGCGTTCACATCAGCGCTGAAAGAGCTGGCAATATCGGCAGGATCGAGGATTGAGTTGCCGTTACAGTCTTCACATTCGTCAGGGATTCCATTGCCGTTTACATCTACGCTGGTCATATCGACATTAATGTCGATTGAATCATCTATTCCATTGTCATTGCAATCGAAGAAAACACAAGCGCCGATAGCTATGTCGTCTTGAATCGTCTGCTGGACACGGTTGTGGAATCTTAGATCAATGTTGGTCATGTATCCGGTGTGGATGTGGCAATAGCTCAGGATGGTGCCGCCTGCTGGTGAGGGCACGCCATTACCGCAATCGTCGATTGTGGGGGTGTAGCTATCATGCGTGTGTCCTGAGCCGGAGTTGTGTCCCAGTTCATGGGAAATCACTGTTACATCCCAGTTATTGAGGCTACGGTTTTCAGTAGGGGTTGCGAATGCGCCGTTGAGATAGCCACTGATTGCGTAGGCATCAGTATTACAGGCCGAGGAGAAGAATGCGATTCCGCCAAAAGGCAAATCGCGGCGTCCTGAGAGCAGGTGGACATAGTTTAGTCCGGTCAGGTCTTCATTAGCGACCCACCAATTGCGCAGACTTCCTACGTCATCGGATTGATATGGCTCACCACCGGATGACCAAAGCCTAACCCTGTCGATTTTGATGCGCATATCGACATCGCGTTCGTAGATTGCGCTTACCGCTCCGAATAGTTCTACTATATAGGCGGTGACTGCGGTTTCATCACCGGCAAAAATATCTACGAAGAGTGAATCGGCGTCGATAGCGATGTAGGCGGTTTTAACCCCTCTGTTAGTAAGATTGGTGGCTTCACTAACTGCGGCTAACTGGGCGGGAGCTGGTTTGTCCAATCCGCAGAACTCTATCCCCTCGGGAAGAGCGCCTTGAGTTATGTTGTTAGAGCTGGTAATCAATGCCTCGGAGTTTGCAGTCTGTCCTGCGGTAGTAAGGAAATACTGCTGGCCATTGGCCAGAGTCACAATTCCGTTGCCTCTTCCCTCTCCAAGAGCCAGGAAGGCTCTTGACCCGGGTTGGCCTTCGATTTCGCCGCGTAGTAATGTTACCAGCGGAATCGGCAGGGCTCTTTCGCCTGATGCATCGGCTACTACGAATCTTGTGCGCTCTGTCATTACAGAGAAACGTTTGAGTCTTAGCGGAAGAGTCTCACTGGAGTTTATGGGGAAATCGACACGCACTACTTGAGCATTCCTTGAAATCTTGCCAGTGGAGCTGACTTGGGTAAGCTTGCTTAACTCGGAGAAATCGAATCCTACTCGCACGCTTTTGGAATCATCTGTCAGGCCGATGGATTTCAGAGGATGGATGTCTATTTCTGTGGGGAGCGCCCCTTTTTCTCCGGCTTTGATAGACGTTGATGTGACGAAGAAGCTGGCTACGAGTAGAAGTGTAGCTAGCCGTATGGAAAACGGTTTTGAAGAGTCCCTTACTTCCTGTTTCATTACTTTCCCCTGTATGTTGCCTGTGTATTGTTTGAAAACTGAGACACTAATCCAAGCTCATTTGAGTGTGAATCATCACTATATGCGAAGCGGTTACTCGAAAGCGCCTCTCCAAACCGCAGATAGGGCTTTTGGCAAAGTTTTGAATCGATGCCTTATCGATGTATTGCTAAGAACGTGTAATGCAATGAGGTACATTGCCGACTCTTACGTCTAATTCATAGACGAAATCTAGCAGGACAATGCTGAGCTAAGTATAACTAATGCTACAGAATGAGCAAGGTAATTCGATTAGTTGAGGGAGTGAATAGTATAGTAGACTATTGCCGCTATTACCCCGGCTATGGGCAAAGTCAGAACCCAGGACCCTAGAATTTTCGAGATTACCCGATAGTCTGCGCTCTTGTTTACTGCGCCGATACCGAAGAGAGCTCCTACTGATACATGGGTTGTGGAGACCGGTAGGCCTAGTTTGCTGGCGAAAATGACTAGTCCTGAGGTTATCAGGTTGGCAGTGAAGCCTTGTCCGTGGTTCATGTAAGTGATATCGCGACTCATCACCAAGGCAACTTTTTTGGCATTTAGAATGCCACCGAGAGCCATTGCCAAGGCGATTAGGAGCATGCTGTATTTGATGTCGAAGGCCCCGGCAACCAGAATTAGCCCCATGATTTTCGGAGTGTCATTTAGTCCTCGGGCAAATGAAACGGCTCCGGCGCTTAGGAAATGGAGCGAGTCGAGGAGTTTTTCAGCCCCGATTCCCATCACGGCGCCTTGGTAGCGCTCCTGACAGATTTCGCTTTTGGCGATTCTCGCTTCTATGGGAGTGACGCTTGAGGATTGCATGACGGTTGCCGCGCCCGCCAGCTCTACGGCCTCTTGCGGCTCGCCGATACACAGGCAGTCTTCTTTGGTGATGCCCAGAGCTAGTCTGGCCTTGCTGAAAATTAGATAGGCCACCGCTGAGAGGACTACGGCCATGAGCGGGCTAAACAATAGCGGCGCGAGAAAACCGCTGGCTAGAGCGCCGAAGTTTACCTGGTCTCCTACTGCGGTTAGGCCGGCTCCAATTAGTCCGCCGATTAGCGAATGGGTCGTTGAGATGGGGAACCCGGTTAGGGTTGCCAACAATACTGTCAGGCCGGCGCCTATGGCCACTGCCAAAAGGAATGCCGGGTCGTGGGCTACATTCGCAGGGACCAGGCCTTTTCCTGAGAAGACTTCAATGAGTTTGCTTGCTACAAAGATTGAGAATAGTGAACCGGCTACGGTTGTGATTGTGGCCCAGCCTAGCGCGATTTTGTAATTGGTGGTGTTGCTACCGAAGAGAGTTGCTACGCCTTTGAAATTGTCATTTGCTCCATTGGCATAGGCCAGGATTAATGTGAAGGCAAAAAGCGCTATGGGGATTAGCATTGGGACTTCTTTCTATTGGTGTGCGAAGTTCATTTTTAGTTCGGTTTAGTGTTGTTTGATAATTTTCCCGGCCCCCGATCTGAGCGCTGGGGGCCGTTTCTTAGAACCGGAGTCAGGCGGGTTGGTTCCCGCACTGCGCGCTTTGACAGGAGGTTAGGGATCGTGTCGTAAAAGTGGCAAGCTAAAACATATTAGTATTTAGTGGATAGAGCGCCTCTTAGCGTTTATTGTGCCGTGGTGAATTGTTCGTCAATGAACTGGATGGTTACGATAAGAAACTGATTATGTTGAAGACACTGCAATATGGATTGATTTGGTGTATGATTGTCGGCGGATATTTCTTACCTGCAAGCGCCGAAGCGAGTGGCTATTTGTCTGCCTCTGAGATTGGCGCTGTGAGCTTGGGTACTGCTGGTATAAGTATTATTGGAATGAAGGTCAGGAAGATTCCTCTCGATAAGAAGCCTGTTATTCGAGGACATCTTCCCTTTGAGCAGAGCTTTCAAAGATGGCTGGGTGGCAAAGGTACCGTGCAGAAAAGTAATTTCCTTGATACTAAGTTTGGTGGATTTGCGACACCGCTAGCCAGCGGAATTGCTTTGACTCTAGTTAATGTCAGTTATCCGCGCGGTAGTCGTGGTAAGGATGTTTCGCAAGATATGTTTTTGTTCGCTTCGGGCGCATTGGCGACTAAAGGGATTACTGATATTGCCAAGGGGATATTTGCGCGTGAGCGTCCGTTTATGCATTTGCTATCTGATAGTCTCACGGCTGAGTCTCGCTATGGACATTCATTTCTTCAGCACTCTTTTTTTTCGGGGCATACTTCAGGGGCTTTCTTTTCTGCGAGCTTTTTGAATCTTAGGCTTCGCGAGACGATGCGTCGGCGCATGACGCAATCAGAATATAGAAGTTGGAGATGGGTTTCTTCGGGATTGCTCTATAGTTGGGCTTCATTTGTCGGGCTTAGCCGGGTGCAGGCGTATAAGCATCATCCCAGTGACGTACTGGTGGGGGCGCTGGCGGGAGTATTGATTTCGGAGCTGTTCTTTAACTTCGGCAATAAGGCCAACGCGCCCAACAACTCATCAGGTAACAACAATGCGCCGCTTCTATTACAAATCAGCGTACCGTTTTAGAGATTTTAATCAGTGTGTTTGATACTGACTGTGCGAGTCGGTTCGTCGGATGCGCCTGGTAAGAGAGTGGAGACAGCGAGCATTCTCCAGCGTTTGTCATCATCGATTTAATACACCGAAATCTCAAAAGACATGCGCTCTTGACGCCCGCCCACCCTCTAGCTAATTGTTGCATCACTTTCATGGTCATCACTATCGAGTTCCAGGCGAGCTGTCACAATTAGAAATATCTGTTCCTTATTCTGCATCGCCTCCATTTCACAAAGAAACGTGGCTCTTGGTCTTGAATCTTATCTCTCTCATTGTTTCGTACTGTTTCTGGAGCACAGCTATCCTAATAATCTTTGTGCCTATCGTTGGGGCATCGATCTGCACGTTTGCGCCATATAAACAAACCGCGTTGCAATTGGCGACTTAATTGTTCGTAACAAAAACTTGCTTAACTTCAGATTATAGCCATTGAAGCTCCTAATTCCTGTCAATTGTTAGCGTTTGGTTAGGATTTGATTAGCGTGACGCTAAGTATGCCTGAATCTATGAAAGTTAGTTGTAATACATCCATTGTTTTGTGACGATACACATTGGTGTAGCGTATAATTCACGCGTGAATGAGTCCGCATTTATATTTGTAAACACATTTATGTTTGTAAAAACTAGTGAAAGGAAACAGCAGAACACTTTTCAAGAGCGCCGAGGCATTTTTTGCTTGACGAAGTAAGGCTAATGCGTTATCAATGAATACAGCGTTGGCATTTAGCCTGCCGTCAGACTAACTTCCATGTGTCAGAAGCATATGCCTTCTCTAAGAATCCATCAGCCTACATTATCTACTTTCGTAGCGCCGCCCCGAAAAGCGTTTTACTAAACCCACAATCACAACAGGTCTAACCAATGAACTTCTTACGAACATCACTTCGTCGCGCGCGCCTCTGCGGAACCTTGCGCACCACTACTTCAGTTTCATCACTAGCGCTTCTCACTTCATGTACACTGATATTGCTGTCACTATCGCCTCGCTTGGCATCGGCTCAGTGGACTGAGCTAGGTCCTTACGGAAAAAACATACACGCATTAACCCAGGCTCCTGATAATCCGAGCATTCTCTTTGCAGGTTCATTCGGCTGGGGAACGTTTTCCAGCTTTGACAATGGCGCAACTTGGGTCAATCACCGCCTTGGCCTGACAAACAGTTTTGTGCGCTCGATTAAGGCTCGTAGTTCGGCGGTAATAATCTGCGGCTCGAATGACAACATAGCTAGAAGCTCAGATAGCGGGACGACCTGGACTATTGTCCAGACAACTCTCAAGTCGGTGCGTTCGATAGATTGGGATCCGGTTACCGGTAAGTGGTATGCAGGAACCTTTGGTGACGACCTCTATGTTAGTGTCAATGATGGTATAACCTGGACCAAGCAAGTTGTCAGTGATGCAATAAGTTTGCAAACGCAACGCAAGATTCGGTCGGTTAAGGTATTCGGCGCTGATTCGATTTATGTTGCAGGTTCAATTACGAATATTACGACGGGTGGAGCGCTTTTTCGCAGTATTAACGGCGGCCTGACCTGGACTCAGGTGCAACAAGGTATTGGTGTGCGAAGCACAGTTAACTCTTTGTCGATTTCTCCTAACACGCACGCTACAAGTTATATTTTCGGCACGGCCTCAAATGGCGTGTACAAGAGCACAACCGGTGGTATTACAACAGTCAAGACTAACGCTGATAGCACATTGCATCCATTGGCTGACCTTGATGTGTCAACTACGGGATTTACCAGCGCCTATCGTATGGCAGGAACAAACACTCTTGCGAATCTATATCTTCGGCATCTTGGTGACACAACTTTGGGCTGGCTAAGCTCCATCGGACTTCCCGGTGGCAAAGCGGTCCCGAAGACGATTCTCGACGCCAACGGCGGCGGGAGAATAATCGCGGGCTTGGAGGAAGATGGCGCTTATGTCTCCAATGACAGTGGATTGAATTTCAGCCCACTATCACAGAGTCTGTTGCGTACCGCAGTTCGCGGGTTGGCTTTCACTTCAACCGGTAGAGTTGTTGCCGGCCTGGGGTTTGGCGATAAGATATTCCGCAGTGACAATCTTGGCGTTAGCTGGACTCGCGACTCGTTAGGTTCATTCAACTCCATTTTTGGTATCGAAAAATCTCCGGCGGGTGAATTGTATGCGGCGCAATACGGCACAGGTGTCCTTAAGAGTTTAGACAACGGCACATCCTGGGCCAAAACAGATACATTGGTAATCAATAGGTTTGTGCGTGCGATTGCGCCGGATCCTTTTAGCTCCGGTGTAGTGTATGCCGGGACAGGTAACGGCGTATTCAAGACATCAAATGGCGGACTGACCTGGGTTGACGCTAAAGCCGGGATGATTCCTTTCAGCACCTCTATTCGCTCTCTCGGAGCCTCGCCACTAACTCCGGGGTTACTACTTGCTGGAACCGATGTCGACAATTTGTATCGTAGCGCTAATGGTGGTTTGAGTTGGACGCATGTTACTTCGGTCAACGGCTTTGCCCCTCAGGATGTGTTTGTGCGTAGTATAGGATTTGATCCGCTGGCGGCGAATATCGCCTATGTAGGTTCGGACAGTGGACATGTATATAAGAGTGTTGACGCCGGAAACAACTGGAGCTTGCTGGTTGACCTCCCTACTGTGAATTCGGTGCGTAGGATTATAGTTGACCCAAACAACACTTCGAACATTTTTGTCGCAACGTTTGGCGGCGGGGTGTTTGTCAGTGAGGACGGCGGTGTGTCATGGTACACTTACAACGATCCACTGGTAAGTTTGAAAGTATACACAATTGAGATTCGTCCCGGCACAAACCCTCCTGAGCTTTGGGTTGGCACACGCTGGGGCGTCTGGAAGCAAATTTTCACCGGACCGCCAGCGGATATTCTTCCGGTAATATCCGGCCCGGCGACCTCATGCGTGACTGCCGGTTCAATGGTCAACCTGAGCTATACCGCCACTGACCAGAATACTAATGACATATTGCAGTTTTCGCTTATCGGCCCGGGAAGCGTTACCTGGTCTGCAGCACAGAGTCCCAATAGCGTAACATATCAATGGTTGACGTCTATTTCAGATGTAGCCGGGTCTCCCTACACAGTCGACATTATTGTTGACGACGGCGCAGGTGGACTCGATACTGCTTTTGTTGAATTAACTATCGTCGACCCGGCAAACCCAACAGGCTGTACGTGCTGCGTGGTAGCCGGTGACGCTAACCATGATGCGAAGTTCAATATTGCCGATGTAACATTTATGATCAATCGCATTTTCGCAGGGGGGCCGGCTCCGTTTTGTTCCGACGAAGCGGATGCTAATGGGACTAATAGTTTTAATATTGCCGATGTAACGTATTCGATAGCGCGGATATTTTCTGGTGGCCCGGCCCCGGTTTGTGGTTCTACCGGGATTTAGGCGTCACTAGTCACTAGTATAGCAATAACTTAATCACGGATGAGGGTACAATGACAGCGCTGGGCATTTCAATTCTTCTGCTTGTGATTGTATCGTCATATGTGATAGCTCAGGCGTCACGACACGAAAAACATTTGCGCGAGATTCCAATTCGTGTGCATGTCAACGGCACTCGTGGCAAGTCATCAGTTACTCGTCTGATTGCCGCCGGTTTGCGCGCAGGCGGAGTCGCAACTATCGCCAAGACCACCGGCACCAAGCCCAGATTTATTTACACAGACGGCTCGGAGGTTCCAGTAGTCCGCGCCGGAAAAGCCAACATTATTGAGCAGGTTCGTATAGTGCGCCGCGCCGCTGAGCTAGGGGCCGAAGTGTTGGTGGTCGAGTGTATGGCTATCAAACCGGAACTGCAGTCGCTTCTTGAAGACCGTATTGTCAAATCGACTCATGCGGTAATAACCAATGCGCGTGCAGATCATCTCGACGAAATGGGCCCTACTGTCACCGATGTAGCATATAACCTCTCCAGGACTGTAGCGCGAAATGGCGCGCTGTTCACTGCAGAACGCGAGCGTCTGCCAATGCTTTGCGAAAGGGCGGCAGAGCGCAATTGTTCGGTGAACGTTGCAATAGAAGAATCTATCACCGACGCGCAGATGATGGGGTTTTCATACTTTGAACACGCTGAAAATGTGGCTCTTTCACTATCGGTTTGTCAGTCATTGGGGGTTGACTGCAAAACAGCGCTTGAGGGAATGTACGAATCCACACCTGACCCCGGGGCTTTGCGGATGTTTCGACTGGAGGTTTTCGGTAAGAAAATCACCTTCATTAACGCCTTCGCGATAAACGACCCGGATTCCTATATTATGGTATGGAAACGAATGAAAGCGAGAGTGCCCGCTGACGCTCGCTTTGTGACTATTGTCACATCACGTTCGGATAGGGCCCAACGCGCAGAACAATTGAGTGAACTTATCGCCGGTGAGCTTCAGGCGGATTTGAGTTTGGTTGCAGGCGAAGGTTCACGTCCGGTTATTGTGCACGCAAAACGTAACAAAACTTTTACCGGCATAGTGGAGGATTTTGGAGACGCCTCTCCTGCCGATATATTTGAACGAGTGCTGGCATTTGCCGCAACAGGGGAAGTTGTTGTATATGGTATTGGCAATATAGTTGGCGCAGGAGAAGACATAGTTAATTATTTTCGTAGTAGGGGAAAAGAAGTTGTTTACGGAAACACTACAAGATCTGATAATTAAGTCCGTTGGCCTGGGCTTACTTCTGAGTCTGCTATTTAGCGAGACGCTTGGCCTGGCCGCCGGCGGCATGGTTGTGCCCGGCTACATCGCCCTGATGCTTCATGATCCAGGCAGGTTATTGGGTACAATTCTAGTTGCTCTGGCTACGTTTGGTGCAGTTAAGTTGCTAAGCTCGGTAGCCTTCATCTATGGGCGTCGACGAATTGTGTTTACGATTCTCATAGGCTTCATTCTTGGCCTGGTGTCTCGCGACTTACTGGTTTTTGATATTAACGGTATCAATTTCGAATTACACACAATCGGCTTGATAATCCCGGGACTAATCGCCAACTGGATGGAACGTCAGGGTGTTATCTCTACCCTGTCGATGATGATTATCGCCGCAGTGTTTATTCGCTTGCTGTTGATGATACTTTCCGGCGGTGATATTGGTCTCGGGGGGACAGAATTATTATGAAGTGGAAAGAGAACAAAGCTCCCAACTGGCATTTGCTGGCGCTCGCAGTACTATCTCTGATAGTCTTTATGCTGGCAGAGAAAACCGCAACTCAGGTCAAGCAACCTCGCTATCGCAAAAAAATCCGCGCCGCTCAAACAACGCTTGCGGCTCAACAAGCTATTCGAGATGAGTTGAGCAAGAGAAACATCAAAATTGACTTGCGCAACGACCCTTGGGGAACCGGGCTAATTGGTGAGAAGCGCACAGTTATTACCTCCGATAGAGGTGTGATTTCCGCAAAGGTGTTGGCGACTAATCCGAATTTTGCCGCGGCTTTTGTGGACTTGTTGCATCGCGCCGGTGTCAGGAAAGGTGACAAAGTTGCCATTGGTATGACCGGCTCATTACCGGGCTGGGATATAGCGATGCTTGCGGCCTGCAAGGCATCCAAAGTTGAACCGGTTGTAATCTCATCTGTCGGCGCCTCTGACTGGGGAGCCAATCGTCCTGATTTGACCATACTGGACATGGAACGGCTTATTCGCGACAAAGACATTATGCCATTCAAATCTATTGCGGCGTCGATGGGTGGCGGTGGTGACTATGGCCGCGGTCTCTCTCCTGAGGGCAGAAAACTCATTCGTGAATCTATGGCTCGTAATGGCGTGCCAGCGCTTGAAGGCAAGTCGCTGGAGGAGAATATTCAATTGCGCATGGCATACTACGAGAAACACAGCGATAGCGCAGGCTATGCCGCATATATCAACATTGGTGGCGGTCTCTCCAGCTTGGGAGGCCGTTACAACAATCAGATTATTCCTTCAGGGTATTCGCGGCGCTTGCCGCCGGCGAATTATCCGGTTCTGGCGGTAATCAATCGAATGTCCGAGAAGGGTATACCGATTATCAATCTGACAAATGTACTAAAGATTGCGGGGAAATACGGGTTGACGACAATTATCAGCCCCGAAGCGCCTGATATTGGCGAGGGAACTCTGTACTTCAAAGGATAGTACAATATCTCGACGACTATCATGCTGACAATAGCTCTCGCTTTGATTGTGTTTGCAGTGATACGAATTGACATCAAACATTACTTTGGTCGCCGCAAACGTGTCACAGCGCCGAGGCCCGGCGAGGGAGTTTAGGACTAATAGTGAAAAGTTGCATATTAGGGAAATACTATCTTGCGCGCTTGGCGTTTGGCGCTGTCTTAGTGACACTTGTTTCTCTGTCTATTGGCGCCGGGAGTGTTTCGGCCAAGCAGATAACACCTGAATCCGGCGAGTTGATGACACTGGAGATTGCCGGTAAGCAAAGCGCCTATTATCGAATACCTAAAGACAGCTCGCTGTATGTGACATTGACCGGCCCGGGTACACTCACTGGTATTGTTCGTTTGATTACTCCATCTGATGGAGATACTCCTGTCAGTTACACGTTGATGGTTAGCAATGGCGTTGAGATAGTCAAGACACTCAACTCCACAACTTCTGCCAGTGATTGGCATTGGCTGGGTAATTCGGAGAACGCGGGTAAGTCACGTAAGTTTCATGTTAGAGTTGGCGAGGGTAAACATCGACTGCGTTTCGCTTTGAAGAACACTGTCGCTTCGAGCGCGGCAATCAAATTTGACTATAATAAGCGCGCGCCACATGTAGGTGAGTCTCCCCTGTATCCTATCGCAATGAAAGAACAGGTGACGGTGCAGGTTCGTGAGCGTGCGCTCGACTATGCGATAATGGACGATACTATTCCTGTTGAAGTTCGGGTAATTGGCCCGACTCGCCTGCGAGTGGTTTCGCGCTTGCTTTACTCGGGGCTGATGAAAGGCCCTAAGCAGTATTCGATTGTTTCAAAAATGGATAGCCGAGAGCTACCGATAAAAACATTGAAAACGAAAAAGTCATTTACTACCAAAATAATTAATCACCCGGAATGGATTTCTGGCCGAAGCAGGACGTTCTATGTGCCGATACCAGAAGGAGAGCATACTATATCTTTCCTGATGGACGCCATTGAGGCCCCGGGAATCGCACTACGTTTTTCAATACCTAAAGAGGACACGAGAAAGTGAGACAGACAAGAACAACTAAGACGCTTCCAGGTGGCGCTTCAGGTAGCGCCAGACTGCGCTACGCGATTTGCGCATTGCTTTTTGCTTTTTTGGTTACCGGCCTGCAAACATCCCAAGCGCAAATCATTCCACAGGGGAAAACGACTGGAATCAAGACCAAGAAGCGCAGAAAACACGTAAAACGCCCGACGAAGCTCGACGGTTACATTACATTAAGTAGTTACTATGATGACAATGTATTTGGATACTCGGACGCTGATAAGACTTTGTATAACAGTGGCGTTAAGCCGGAGCGTTTTCCTATTGACCAGATCGAAGATGTTGTCACGACTGTTGCCGCTCGCGGCGATATTCTTTGGAGCAGAAAGAGACGCTCTAATTGGCGTTTGCGTTTCCGCTACGACGCTTCTCTCTATCAGAGCAATACTTTCCGTAACAATAATCAATTCGGTGTTGAACTGCGTCGCAAAAAACGACGTTCCTACACTGAGCTTTCAATCTTGTGGACTCCTAACTACTATCTGCGTCATTTGTTCTGGAGTAGCGTGAGAGCATCGACATTACGCACCGCAACCGATCCGACTTATATAGCGGCCGACCTGTCAAAAGTCGGTTTGTACCTTGAGCGTGAGCAACGTATCGCTCGTCGCCTGTACGGACGTCTAAAAGTCGGATATATTTCAAAAAACTACGGGGCGCCATTTGATGAACGTGACAACAAGACTCTCTTCTTCGCCGCGCGTCTAAGAAAAATCATGAGCCGTCGCGTTGAAGCATATATAGGAGCCTCTATCGCTTCGGTGAGTTCGAGCGCCTCGGACTACAACATCGCCGGTATCTCAGATATTAGTAATACCGAAACCGGATTCCGTGGCGGGTTGGAGGTCAAACTCGACAAGCGTGGAAGATTGGTCTTGAATGAATCATTTTCGTACAAACACCAATCCTACAATACTTCTGATGTCGCCGATGTGTTCCATTACAATCGCTCGGACAATGAAGTCCTATGGAGCAACCGCCTGACCTGGCGCGTACATCGCAGTTGGCAGCCGAGAGTGTTCTACACTCTGCGCAACAGCACCAGCAATGTGCCGGTCGGGGTCAGCGATGTCGGCGCCTACAGCTCAAACCGTTTTGGGATGCAGATTCTGCATTATTTCTAGCCAAAGAATCGCGCACAGGTAGCGCATATATCTTCGTTCTGAATAAATCGCTCGCTTGATTCCAAAAACCAAGCGAGCGATTTACTTGTGGGCCGATTTCGCGGTTGTTGATATTGCGTAAACCAGCTTAACTGGTTACTCTGCACCGTCCGCCGGAGTGGTGGAATGGTAGACACCAGGGACTTAAAATCCCTTGGGAGGTAACTCCCGTGCCGGTTCAAGTCCGGCCTCCGGTATTTTTGTTAGATGCCTAGTTTTGGCGATTCTGATGGTATTGGGAATGTGGCAATAAATAGAGCTATTTGCTATAACCTGCTGTACTGCATAGGACAAGGCCGTTTCGGCGCCATAGGCGCCTCTCTTTTCGCTGGCTTTTCTTTGAGAATACCTTATACTAAGCGGCCTGCAGGAGTTTTGGCAGGGCGCAGTTTATTGCATAGAAGACAATTATTTATCATACAGCTTTACTGGAGAGTTACTGATGGCCAAGAAAAAAGGCGACCAGCGTGTTCATGTCAAATTGAGAAGCACCGAGAGTACCTATGTGTATCATACGGTCAAGAACAAGCGCAACACAACCGAGCGGATTACAATCAAGAAATATGACCCGATTTTGCGTAAGCATGTCAATTTCAAGGAAGAGCGCTAAATCGAGTAAATCGTTGTAGCTAATTCGAATCAGATTTATTTTTCAAGACCTCCAGGTATTGGAGGTCTTTTTTTAGGGGGCGCTACTTTTTAGTAGAGGGCAAAAATACGATTAACAAAGGCAGGCAATGTAGATGGCAAAGATATTCAGAGATAGAATGACAGCGGATGTGGATCATGAATTTGTTGTGTTCTTGATTGGCATGCGGCTCAACAAGATTTGGAAAATACATAAGTGGCTCCCTGTAGCGTTAGCTATGCCCAAAATGCTTAAGGAGCTTTATGGCAATCCCGAGTTGGGCTTCCTAAGCGGGGAATCCTGGTTTGGGCGAACCACTATTATGGTTCAGTATTGGAAATCTTTCGAGTCTCTTGATAATTATGCCAAGAGCAGAGATTCAAACCATCTTCCAGCTTGGCAAGACTTCAATAAAAAAATCGGCTCCGACGGTGACGTTGGAATCTGGCATGAAACGTATTCGGTCAACAAGGGTGAGTATGAAAGCGTCTATGGCAACATGCCCAAGTTTGGTCTCGCGAAATTCGGCAAACATGTGCCAGCTACTGGTAAGTTCAAATCCGCTAAAGACAGAATCAAACATAAATCCCCGCAATAGGGATTGGAGTCAGTGCTACCCCAGGAATTACATCGAGTTCTTTTTGTTTGTGAGAGACTAGCTTGTGCGTATCATTGGGACCTATGAGAGTTCTCATCGCAATAGTCGGCATCCTGGGGATTGGTTATCTTGGAATCTGCGCTTGGCTATATTTTCGCCAATCATCATTGGTGTTTTTCCCCTACAAGACTATTGAAGCAACCCCTGCAAGTTTTGCCATGCCCTATGAAGACGTTCGCATTAAGTCTGCGAATGGAACAAAGCTACATGGCTGGCTGGTATTCGCGGATTCTTCGGTTGGGACGATTTTGTTCTGTCACGGGAATGGCGGCAATATATCACATCGTCTGGACTTGGTGTCTGTGTGGCGCTCTTTGGGTTATGATGTGCTTATCTTTGATTATCAAGGGTATGGAGAAAGCGAGGGTAGCCCAACCGAAGCAGGTACGTACGCGGATGTTAAGGCTTGCTGGAATTATCTTACGAACACTCGCGACATCAACCCGAATAGAATAGTAGTTCTCGGCCGCTCGCTCGGTGGCGCAGTGGCGTCACATTTGGTTTCTGATTTATCTCATGTATTTCCGTTTCCGGTAAAGCCGACTAGATTCGCGCAAACCACTCCCGCCGGATTGATACTTGAAGCGCCATTCACCTCTATCCCGGATATGGGCGCTCGTCTCTATCCTTTCTTACCAGTGCGCTTACTGTCGCGAATCACCTATGACAATCAAGCTAATCTTGCGAATATCCACACGCCGGTATTGATAATGCACGGGACAGATGATAAGGTTGTTCCGCTGGCGATGGGCAAGGAAGTGTTTGCATCAGCGAATGAACCCAAGCGTTTTGTTGAATTACCTGGAGGCCATGAGGACACTTATCTTGTCTCTGAGGAGTTGTACCAAAGAACACTCACTGACTTTATTGGCTCATCCCTACCGACGGAACAGAAATAGGTTTAGAACATGCATGGGGTGAATCCTAAAGACGGTGAACGAGTAGTTGATTGGAGCCATGCTTCAAAAGATTATGCGTTACATCGGCCCGGCTTCCCTGATAGTTTCTTTGCGAGGCTTAAGAAACATGGCGTAGGAATTCCGGGACAGAGGATTCTTGATTTGGGAACCGGGACAGGTACACTGGCGCGTAGGTTTGCTAGTTTGGGGTGTGAGGTAGCGGGAATTGACATTGCATCAGGGCAGATAGCTGAGGCGCAGCAATTGGCGCAACAGGAGGGGTTGAATATTGATTTCAAAGTTGGCCCCGCTGAGGATACTGGCTTCCCTGCTGATTCATTTGATGTGATTAGCGCGGCGCAATGCTGGTTGTACTTTGACCGCGAGAAGATGTTATCTGCAGTAACTCGACTTCTTGCCCCCGGCGGGGTTCTGCTTACCTGTCACATGAGCTGGTTACCCAGGGTTGACAGGATCACTGCTCTTACCGAGGGATTGATTCTCAAACACAATCCTGATTGGAGCGCCAATGACTGGGATGGCATTGTGCCGATTTTCCCCGACTGGATGGATTCGCGGTTGTCGTTGAAGGCGATGTTCTACTATGATGAGGAGATTCCTTTCACACATGAAAGCTGGCGCGGCAGGATTCGCGCGTCGCGGGGAATCAGCGCTACTTTGACACCTGATGCGGTTAGCGAGTTTGATAATGAACACAAGGAATTACTAGCGAAGTCGACTTCGCGTGAGTTTAGTGTATTGCATCGTATTGATGCGCATGTAATGGCTCTACCGTCCTCTTAGATATTGGATTTCGAAACATGAGCAAACAAAACGACAATTCGCCAGCACAATTCCCAAAGCGCATAGCTATTGCCCTCGGAGTGGTCGCTCTGCTATTTCTGGCGCTGAGATTTGTAGCGTTGGATAATGATCCTCCTTTGTATTTTGTTAAGCATGGTCAGTCATTACTTACTGACCCTTATCATCTGACGCATCATGCGCGACAACATGCGCTATTTGATAATTCCAATTTATTTGAAATACATCGCTGGGACAATTTCAAGAACTCGATGGTCTCTGCAGTGGCCTATGTGACATTCGCGGTCGCCGGAGTTTCACGCAGTAGCGCGAACTTTGCCGCGGCCCTGCTTAGTGTTTGTGGCATACTGTTGTTTTCATTGGGAATTTATCGGCGACGCGGGCAGAAAGAGGCGTTGTTGACGGTACTATTGTTGTCGGTCAATAATTTGCTGTTTTTCTATGGGCGTGTTCCCTTGCTGGAGAATGGACTAATTTTTCTCAGCGGGTCTTTGTTCTATGTTTACATCACCTATGGGAAATCAATAGCCGGACAGATTGTTTGTGGCGCTTTGGTGGCTATCGCGGCGCTGGCGGGGAAAGTGTTTGGGGCGCTGTTGATTGCTCCGCTTATTGGGGCGTTGATATATGAATACAGAAGTAAGGCGCTGATGCCCTCGCTGTATGTCATAGCTGGCGCTGTGGGAGGCGCGGCTTTGTATGCGCTGGTGTTTTATGGCGGTGATATGTCTCGAGTTTTCTCCTACTATCTTGAACAAACAACTGGCATGTACGGCTCTCCCCCGGGGCTGGCTTCGCCGCTTAACTTTCTGAAAATGTTATTCACTTATGGCGGTGAGTCAGGGATGATTCAGTATCAGCCACTGTGGTTTTCACTGGCCGGGCTGGCGCTGATTTTCGCGACTTTGGTAGCGCCGTCAAAACTGAAAAACGATGAATCTTTTGCGCCAATAGTTTTTTGTGCGTTGTGGTTGCTGGTCGGCATTGCCGGTCTTTCACCATTTTTCTACAGACCGTTGCGCTATGGACTGTTCTTGACCTTGCCTGCAGGAGCGCTCTCTGCATTTCTTCTAGCACAACTACTTAGCTCCCGAATTCGGTTGCAGTCGTTTGCCCGTTGGGTGGGTCCTGCAATCGTTTTTGTCGTGCTATGGTATTTGATAGTGCAGGCGGTAATGTACTTGGGACCGGAGCAAGGCAAGTTTGCCGCAGGAGTGGGTGTGATGCTTAAGAGCGGAATATTCGCGGCAGGACTCGCCGCCCTATTGGGTTGGTTCTTCAATCGAGCGAGGAGCTTCAAGCTGAAGCCTTTTGGATGGATTGCGCTCGGGCTAATAGTTGCGGTCATGGCGGTGAATCAAGGCTCTTACTTATATCGCGGACTTTTCAAGGCCGGTAAGGCGCTACAGGGTTATAATCATGACCTTGCTGAAATCATTCCGGAGAATGCTGTCATTACTGGACCTTATGCGCCAGCGCTGACTATTGACAATTCTCTAAAGTCTGTGATTTACATGTTCGGGCTTTCTAATGTTGATAGCTCACTTTTTGACGACTACCCGATTACACATATCGCAGTCGAACCCAGCAACTGGAGAGTTGCGTTGAAAGACTTTCCGAAATTGAAACACTCTCAGATTGTTACTGAAATGGTGGTGCGTGACCAAGGGATTAGACTGTATCGGATTTCGGATTCTACTTTTCCCAAGACAGATTTTGAAATGAGCGCTGAACTTCTCAATCGCAATCAACCGGATTCGGCCTTGGTTTTTGTTAACCGTTTCCTGGAGAAATACCCGGGCAACCTTTTTGCGAGAATGGGGCAGATTACCGCTACGCTTGGTAAAGGCGATACGAAAAGCTCCCCAGCGCTGCTAAAGAAATTGACGAATGATTTTCCGGAGAATTATTTTGCCTTGGCGTACGCGATGGGAATGTACCGTCGCTTGGCGGGGCTTACTCAATCGCGAAGTTACTTACAGATCGCCGAGACTCTGCGCCTGCGAGTTGAGGAGCTTAACCCCTATATGCCCACAGGCAAGATATCAAAGGTCGGTAGCTAAACTCGCTTTTCAGGGATTGACTTGATTCTTGGGATTATCATTTTTTTCACTTGTCTTGGCATAGTAGTTACCTGTATTACTTCTACCTCGCTGTTGAGCTCTGTGGCGCTAATGATGAGTCTAGGGTTATCCGGCTGAATGCAACTATGGATTCTATTGTGACGAACGCAAGCGCTACAATTGTTGTTGCAGGTACTTTTGCAAACTCTCCGTTGGAGTATGCTATTAGTTACTCCATTGTAGCGACATGCTGTTTTGTACCGGGTGACTTTGATAGTGACGGGGCTTTCAACATAGCCGATGTCACAGCTGGCATCACTCGCATTTTTGCCAGTGGTCCTGCGCCATTGTGTCAGGACCAGGCTGACGCCAACGGTGATAACACTTACAATATTGCTGATGTTACTTATGGGATAAACCGGATTTTTGGCGGCGGGCCGGCGCCGATTTGTGGAACTACGAATGGCTAGCTAATGTGTTTGTACTAGCCTGTTTCTTCGTAGGCCGCCTTTGCGGTTCGTAGCTCATTTGCAAAAACAAAGTCATTGGCCCAAAGAATCCTCTCATGATCTTCGCAGAATAAGCGCAGTTATAGCCCGCGGAAGGTGGCTGTTAAGCGTATTGTCGCTTTACGCTTACGTACTTTGGATTCACTAGAGCGCTCTTCTTTTTGCCCTTGGCATTCGTCAAACTCTCCGTACTGGTCGTAGATATATACGGTTTTTGCTACGCGCATTTTGCCAGCGGATGGGAAGGTTTTACTTGCCACTGATTTCTGTAGTCTCTAGATTTTGTAGTACTCGGCTATTTGTGTGGCGACTAATACCGCGGTGATTGAGACTTGAGAAAGCAGCAATGCAATGACACAAGACAATGAGCGAATTGAGAGCGTAGAGCGGCGACTCGCGGCGCTGGAGGTTGAGATCTCAGTGATGCGAAAGACCCTTGTGGGGATGACTCAAGCATCTCAGCCGACATATCAAACCCCAACCAAGAGTCAACCGCCTGTCACACAACCCATCTCACCTCCTCCCCCTATCCCAGCTCCTCCGGCTTATGTAACTTCAGAACCGAAACATTCTTCGCGAGACGCTCGGTTCAAGACTGACGGGTTCACAAAGCAATTTGGCTCAAGTGAATTCTGGATAAACAAAGTCGGTATTGGACTCTTGTTGTTGGGTGTTATTTTTCTATTCAAATACTCTATTGAACAGGGTTGGATAACTCCAGCTATAAGAGTGGCGTTTGGTTTAGCTTTGGGATTGGGACTGGCGGTTGCTGGCGCGAAGATGTATGCAAAGAAACGTCATCAAAGTTTGGTGGCGCTGGGCGGGTCGGTGGCTACTTTTTATATATGTAGTTTTGCAATGTATCAAATGTATGCGCTGACACCTTACTATGTCGCTTTCGCGCTTATGGCGCTGGTTTCGGCTTCGGCATTTGTGTTCTCAATCAAGCAGGACGAACCAGTACTTTCATTCATCGCAGCGCTTGGCGCATTTGTCGCTCCGTTCCTTTTGTATACCGGCCAGAATAATGTTCCAGGGCTTATGCTATACACATCTTTGGTTATAACTACTTCCTGTTGCGTTTATCTGGCGCGCGGCTGGGTGTCACTTATCACTCTCTCTGCTATCAGCGGTTGGTTGATTATGATCATTACCGTTGACTCTCCGCTTGACGGTCAATATGAAAGACTGGCTACGCAATCCGGGATAGCGTTGAGTTGGCTCTTCTTCTGGGGTTCGCCGTTGCTTCGTTTGAGCTTCTTGACACGTGATAGTTTCCCGCGTTGGCTGACAAAAGCTTCGGACTCAAGAACACTCTCAGAAGCAAGCCCTAGAAACACTCTGCCGAGTCACGCACACACTCTTACCATAACTTCACCAGTAATCGCTTTGGCGCTTTCTATGGAGATTTGGACTTTGGCGGATTGGAATTGGAGTTTGATAAGTTTAGGGCTCGCGGCATTGTACTTCATTGTTTGGCTGAGAATCCGCGGGGCCGGGCGAATGCTAGAGATAGCGACTACGCAGATGGTAGCAGGGTTCTTGATGCTCACTGCTGGCGCTATCGCATTGCTCAATGATACTACTACACCAGCGTTCATCGCGGCTCAGGCGCTGGCCTTGCGCTTTGCCGCCAAACGTTTGACAGGTGGACCTGCGTCATCGGTGCGGAAGTGGGCTCTGGCTTATCTTGTTGTTTCACTGGCGTGGATAGGCGTTGAGATAATCTTTGGGTCGCTGTTCAACAGTTCGCACAGGAGCGCGATTTCGGCTGAAACATTGGTAACACTATTCATAGCAGGAGTGGCTTTTGGTTTTGCGTATCTTGCGGAGAATAAAGAGGAGCGAGTCGGGCTCACTTCTGTTGGGGCTATCACACTTGCTATTATTTGCCTGGATGTGAGCGATAGTAACGGCCTGTTTCTCGCTGTGACGCTTACGGGATTCGCTGTTTTGATGTTGGCTCAGCGGTACGATAAAGAGTCGTTGTTTGGTATTGGGCATGGGATATTTGCGGCGCAGGGGTTGTGGCTCTTTGCGCGAATCACAGGGATTGAGGCAATTGGAACTCCGCTGGTGAACGCACAGGCTGGAGTTGAGGGGCTGGCGATAGTCGGCGGGATTGCTTTATCTCGATATTTTTCGCGCGCGGAATTACCCGCCAACTTTTCGAGAGCCTATGGACTAATCGCCCATCTGGCGTTCTTGGCGCTGATTTTCCGTGAGTTTGTTCCCTTGGATAATGGACACGGAATTATCACTAGTATTTGGGGCGCTTACACAATTACGCTGATAATACTGTCATTGCGTCAACGTGACACTCGTCTCAAACAGGTCGCCACAGCAACGTTAGCGCTGGTAATCGGCAAGTTGTTTTTCGTCGACTTGGGCAATCTTGAATCTCTATGGCGCATACTCTTGTTTATCGGCCTTGGCGGATTGCTGATGGGTGTTAGCTATTTCTACCAACGAATCTGGAACAGCGCGCCACCGGACGAACAATCAAATCCACCACCAAATCAGTAAGAGTCCTAGCTCACGGACCGCAAATCGGAGCCGCACCGCCTGTAAATATATGCGCTATTCCATACGTAACATCTGCGATATTCGAGAATCCATCGCCATTTACATCTGCGGCCTGATCACATATCGGAGCGTCTCCTCCTCTGAATATTCGCTCTATCAAGAATGTTACATCAGCGATATTGAATGCGCCATCATTATTAGCATCACCTGCCACAATACAGCACTGCGCAGTAAGAGCTGGCACAAATCCGTCATCACCGACGAAAGTATGAAACAAGGGATACACCGAGCTATCGGCGGTCGGCGCCTGAGCCGGCGATAGTACCGTCCAATCCAAACCTAAACTTGTTACATTGATTGACATCGGAACCGACAAATGTAGAATCACTGGCACATCAAATGCGCCTGACCGGGAAGCCGCATCAACGATTCCTATGCGTACCACGCCGGGGCCGTCAACTGAGTAGAACCCAAGTCCTGTACCGTTATCGAATACCGAACCCGGAGCCGGAACCGTCACTGAATCTATTATCGCCGGCGCTCCATCCAGGGTAATAGAAAGCGGGGCTGTAAAGGCTGAAAAATCTGGCGCGCCGACTATGGTCAATGGCACATCCACCGATGTTACCCCTGGGGAGATACTACTCACATAACGAAGTTCAATCGACGGGTCTATTGGCGGAGCCAGCGCAGGTAGTGTTGGCGGACAAGAGCCTCCTGGATTGGCAAAGGTGCAGTTGAAGAAGCAATTCCACAGACCCTGCACATCTGATATGGTAAATATTTGGCGCCCGTCAAAATCAGCGACATCAAGGTCAGCAGGCGGTATTCCGGCGTTGAAAAGGTATTCGATACTTATAATTATATCCTGGATCTTGATTACGCCATCGCCATCGGCGTCCCCACACAAGGTGGCCTTCACAGGAACCGGTTGCATACAGAACAGAACTCCGATTACCAACCCTAGTACAAAGTTTTTCTTTTTCATTATCATTTCTACCCTTTCCTGAATTGCTGCGTTTATGATACGAGTTGATTATATATAACAAAATCAGTTGCGAAACTGCGCCAACCTTATGGCCCGCAAATCGGAGCCGGGCCGCTTGAAAATATTCTAGCGATGCCATAGGTGACATCTGCGATATTCATATCGCCGTCACCGTTGGCATCGGCGGATTGCGCGCAATGCGAGGCGACTCCTCCGGTGAATATCCTTGCTATCAAGAAAGTTACATCAGCGATGTTGAATGAGCCGTCATCATTGGCGTCTCCGGGAACGATACAACAACTACTCACTAGTGCAGGGACAAACACAGGATCAATGTCGTTTCGATAGAACAATGGATACACGGAGTTATCCGGGGTCGGCGCCTGCCCCGGAGAGAGAACGGCCCAGTTGACGTCAAGAACACTTTCTGACCCGGACGGCGGAACAGTCAGGTGGATAAGAGCGGTGACGTCCGCCTTGACCGGAGAAGGGGCGTTGATAGTTATCACGCCGAATCTGACCTCACCCAGACTAGAGACAGATGAGCTGGGAAGAGAGGGATCGAAGATTGACCCGGGAACCGGAAAAGTAATGGAATCAACCACTGCTGGCGAACCATTTATATTTATCGTGAGGGGAGTGATAAAAGCTTCGATTCGAGGAAAATCCACTAAAGTCAACGGCATATCAAAGGAACTTACATTGGCCGGGATACGATTGGGGAAATGTAGTTTTGCCGATAAGTCCGTAACCGGGGCCAGCGGAGGTTCGCTTGATGGACAAGCGCCAAAGGTACCGGGTCCACATGAAAAAATGCAGGTCAGCGCGAATTGCGCATCAAGTATACTAAGAAACTGAGAGCCATCGTATTCAGCTGAGTCAAAATCATTTGGCGGCGGACCGCTCTCGATGAGATATCTCATTGTTGACACGATGTCCCCGATATTGTTGATTCCATCACCGTTGAAGTCACCGCATGCCAAGGGCTCCTTTGGGGAGATTACGCCGAAAAACACCACCGCCATAAGAAATGGCGCTATTACTCGATTTACATTACCCATTGCATTCATTTTTCTCTCCTAGAAGAGTTAGAATTGTCCCGCAATACATTGTTTGATGTAACTTTGATGTAACTCGGCCCGCTATGGTAGATTAAATGCTCCAGCGCAATATAGCAAGGGAAATTTGACGGGCCCGACCTCTCGGGGCCTGCTGGTAAAGCCGTATCTATTGTGTGGGACTTAACTTACGCTTTTTGAGAATTGTGACAGCACACTATTTTCATAGAGAAAGTGTGGGGTCACTCAACAGCAAAAAGCGCGATAGCATGACCCGACGCAACAGGTTCTACTCTATCAATCAACCCTAGGGGCAGGCCGCAAATCGAACAAGAAGGAGGAGGGAATAGGCCAAATCAGCCTACGTTTTGTAAGTCATGATCCGCAAATTGGAGCCGGGCCACCGCTGAAAATTCGCGCAATCAGGTATATTACATCTGAGATATTGAAAGAGCCGTCGCCGTTTGAGTCGGCTTGCCGTGGACAGAACGGCGCGGGGCCGCCACCGAAGATATGGTTTATGCCTTGTGAAACGTCCACTATATCAACTGAGCCATTATTGCTGAAATCGCCAGGGACATCACAGGTTGTGCACTCGGTGATTTCGATACAGAAGCCACCGACCGGATAGCCGCCTACGGTTCCACCCCATTCCACATCGATTAGGCTCCCGCTGAATCCGCTACCTTCTGAGAATAACCAAATCCCTGATGGCGGAAACAGAGCAGTATCAACACACAAAATGCCTTCTTGAAGAACAGTGAGGTTTCCTGCGAATATATCCTGCGGAGACGTTGGTCCATAGCCACCCGAAACTAGTATTGTCCCTCCTGTAAAAAATGAACTAGGAAGACTACCGCCAAATGCATCCGGACCCGGGGTAATACTCGCTCCGCCAAGGGTAAACACGCTTGGGTCAGACCATGCGGGGAAGGTAGTTACAGGTGCATTCCAGATAACCTGCGTAATCGATCCGTCAGGACTATATATCTTGAATGGAACAGTAGAGCTTCCAACTGTTATCTTCGATTCGAAATTCCATATAATGTCAAATGGCGAGCCGGGGGCAATTCGGGCAAACACGCTGTCCGGCTGAGTAGCGTTGAAAACGGAAGCTCCCTCGACTCTCACTTCTATGTTGTTCCTCATTTGTGAGACGCTCAACTGTGGGAATAGAATCAACGCTCCAACTAACAACAGCAGGAATTGATACATAGTATTGGGCATCGAACGTTCGTACATGACAGTAACTCCTTGAATTGGATGTGTTAGTTGAAATCCATTTGTAGACGGCTTTACCCAAGCCGCCATAGCGATTTCTGCTTTCGCAGTAAATCATTAAACTGTGAATCATCTAAATTGATTATCACGCACTTGTGAGGCAGTATCGCAATATCTTCCCAACAGTTTGAAAATAGACCTATAATTGCCTAATTGTCAAGAACTTTATGGAGTGAATTAGGCTCCGAATCTTTTCGAGCGTTCTCAGTTACCCAAGTTAAGTCATGATTAGTAACCATTTGGCCTTCTGAAGTGATCCACATTTCCTGTTGTTATTCTGCTGTTTTGTATTATCTTATTAGCGGCCGTATTTAGTACTTGCCGTCGGCCAAGGGATTGTCCCTGCTCAACTTGCGTATAATCGCGCCTAACCTCATTTTGTCGCCGCCTATTACTTTGGCTCTATTTCGCGCCTTATCCAATTGCGGTTAATCAGGCGCTATTTTTGCAGGACCGTCTATTGACATGAACTTCCGAAACTTACTCCGAGAGATTGAATTGAACCGAATATGAGAATAGCCGTACGTAAATTACTGATAGCAAGCGCCTTAGTTCTTTTGGGCTTTCTTGCGTCCCCGGAAAAAGGTTACTCCCAATGCACATCAGGTATTGCATTATCTGGCGAGGTTGCAGGAGATTACTTCGGCAGATCAGTTTCCGGAACCGGAGATTTTGACGGCGACGGCTTTGATGACATACTTGTCGGTTCGGGCGCAAACGACGAAGCCGGTGCTAACGCCGGCAAGGTATACATTTACTCTGGAACGACCGGAGCGCTGATAACTTCCTTTACCGGCCGTGCGGCAGGAGAAATCTTCGGAAGCTCCGCCAGCTTTATCGGCAATGTGAACAATTCGCCTTTTACCGATGAGTTCATTGCCGGCGCCAAGAGTTCTGATGTTGCAGGGGCTGATGCTGGACGCGCATATGTATTTTCCAATGGGAACAGCTTCCCAATTTACACCCTGACAGGAGAAGCCGCAGGAGATGAGTTCGGTTTTTCGGTATCTGGCGCAGGTGACGTAAACAATGACGGCTTCATGGACTTTATTGTCGGCGCCCCGTTCAATGACGCCGGAGGAGCGAACGCCGGACGCGCTTATGTTTATTCCGGGCAATCAGGCTTAATACTCTACACTCTGACTGGATTGACCGCCGGTGACGAATTTGGTTTTTCTGTTTCCGGGGCCGGTGACGTTAATAGTGACGGTTTCGCTGATGTCATAGTTGGCGCTCCTTCAAGTGATGCGACGGGAACTGACGCCGGCCGGGCTTTTGTGTTTTCCGGAGCGACAGGACTGGTTCTTTACACTTACACCGGCACAAACTCATTCGATTATCTAGGCCGCGCTGTTGCCGGTATTGGTGACGCTGACGGCGACACATTTGATGATTACGTTATTGGCGCTTCTCAGTCGGTGCTAAGTGGCGCAGGACAAGCATTCATTTATTCCGGTCAAACCGGCGTTCTAACTCGCACACTCAGCGGAGAGTTTGCATTTGACTCATTTGGGGCAACTCTTTCTCCTGCTGGTGATGTCAATCAGGACGGACTGGCCGATGTGCTTGTCGGCGCATACGCTAACGATGTGGGCGGCAATCTAGCAGGACGAGTCTATGTCTACGATGGCTCAACTGGCTCTCTCCTTTTCCAGCTTACAGGTTCAGCGGCAGGAGATTATTTTGGCATTGCCATAACTGGCGGTGGAGATTTCAACAACGACGGTTTCGAGGACATGGCTATCGCCGCATATGGTAGCGACCTTGGCGGAGTTGATGTAGGTCGTGTTACAATCTATACCTGCACACCAGATTCCGACCTTGATGGAATACAAGACCACCTGGATAATTGCCCTTCCATTGCAAATCCCACCCAAACTGACGCTGACAACGACGGTGTCGGTGACATCTGCGACGGCTGTCCGTTTGACCCGAACAACGACATTGACGGTGACGGAATTTGCGGCGATGTGGATAATTGCCCAACTACGGCAAACCCTACACAGATAGACACGGACGGCGACGGCATTGGTGATCTTTGTGACGCTTGCCCTAACGACCCGCTCAACGATATTGATGGTGACGGAGTCTGTGGCGATGTTGATATTTGCCCTAACAATCCGGACCCGGGACAATTCGACACTGATGGTGACGGTATTGGTGATGCTTGTGACGCTTGCCCGAATGATCCGCTAAATGACATCGATGGTGATGGCGTCTGTGGTGACGTTGATAACTGTCCGACCACAGCCAATGCAACACAGCTGGACTCTGACGGTGACGGAATTGGCGACTTCTGCGACACTTGCCCACTTGACCCGGACAACGACATTGATGGTGATGGAATCTGCGGCAATGTAGATAACTGCCCCACAATAGCCAATCCTACCCAATTGGATTCTGACGGAGACGGCGTTGGTGATGTATGTGACGCATGCCCCAATGATCCGCTTGATGATATAGATGGTGACGGCATCTGTGGTGACGTAGACAATTGTCCCACGACAGCTAATCCGACACAGTTGGATACTGATGGAGATGGAGTCGGTGATATATGTGATATTTGTCCTACCATTTCAGATTCTTTGCAAATCGACACCGATGGAGATGGGATTGGTGATGCTTGCGACGCCTGTCCGAATGACTCGCTTAACGATGCAGACGGTGATGGAATTTGCGGAGATGTTGATAATTGCCCGACGCCTAACCCGGCCCAGACTGATACTGACGGTGACGCCCTAGGTGATGTTTGCGATAACTGCCCAACCATTTTCAACGCCAACCAAACAGACACTGATGGAGACGGCATAGGCGATGCATGTGACACTTGCCCGAACGACTCGCTAAACGATATTGACGGCGACGGCATCTGTGGTGATGTAGACAATTGTCCTACCACCGCGAATCCGACACAGGCCGACTCAGATGGGGATGGCATTGGTGATATTTGTGACGCATGTCCTAATGACCCGGACAATGACATAGACGGTGATGGAATTTGTGGTGATGTAGACAATTGCCCGAGTGTTTCAAATCCATCTCAGCTGGACACCGACTTGGACGGCATAGGTGATGCATGTGACGCCTGCCCACTTGATTCTCTCAATGACATTGACGGTGACGGAGTTTGTGGCGATGTGGATAATTGCCCGACAGATTTCAATCCTACTCAGTCAGATATAGATTTCGATGGCTTAGGTGATGTATGTGACTTCTGTTGTATTGTTCCCGGTGATGCAAACAATGACGGTACGATGAATATAAGCGATGTAACATTCATCATTGCCAGAATCTTCTCAGGAGGCCCGGCGCCTCCCTGCCAGGATCAGGCAGACGCCAATGGCGATAACACGGTTAATGTCGCTGATGTCACTACGCTCATAGCTCGTATTTTCGCCAGTGGTGTTCCACCAGTTTGTGGCGCCACCGGAACTTGATGCTAACTTAGTGGATTAGCTATCAAGAACAGTTACTAGAGAGCCCTGTATTGGACAATTTGATACAGGGCTTTCGTTCGAGAAACAGCGCTTTGGAGAGCGCAACATTTAGTAGCAACGCCCGACATTCACTTGCAGAAACCGGCATTTGTGTTATATTCCAATCTGTGCAGGGGGATGTCACAGGGAAATGCATTAGCTTCCCGTAAATCTTAGTTGAGTAATTTTAGCAGTGTCTTGCTTGATGATTGTAGCGCTCGTGTCATTAGCTACTGATGAATGCAAGAACTATGTGGGCTAAGCAACTCAAACCTTCTGCAGAGGAAAGCGCCATGTGCGAGGCCCGAACTTTATTCTCCAAAACATTCAACAAGCTTACTTCAGCTTTACTTTTTGGTCTTCTTATCGGCGGTTATGCCAATACTGCTTTGGCTGTAGTTAACACTTCTAACGGCGCGAATCCCAGTCCTCCTAAGCCTTTCATCATCCAAGGCTCTCTTGAAGTGCGTTTCAATGATGATGTAATGGTGCGCTCGGCTGTGAGGTCGTTTGGACGCGTCAGCATTTCCAGTCCGGCAGTGAATGCGGTATTGGATGCATACTCTGTTACAGACATGCAACCGGTTTTCCCCTGGCGCAAGGAGACTTCAACGAACTCTACTGAGAGACGCATGAGTAAGTATGAACGCCTCAGTTTCCCGCTTACTGTTGATTTGGATGAAATGATAAATGATTTACTGGCTACCGGAAAAGTAGCGACAGCAGAGAAGATTTGGGCGGTCCCGGTGATGGAGAGTCAAGCGTTACCTGATGACCCTAAATGGAACCTACAATATGCGCCGTCACTAATTGGAGCTACAAGTACTTGGGATGTTGAAGCAGGTTCTGATACTGCAAAGATTGGTGTGACAGATACCGGTGTAAATTACTTGCATGAGGATCTCAAGAATCAAATATGGGTTAACCCCGGTGAGGACCTCGATAACGATGGCGAGGTGTATGACCTTGATGATCTCAATGGAATCGACGACGACGGTAACGGTGTTATCGACGATTTGATTGGCTATGATTTCTTCACAGGATTCGGCCAACCGATATTCCCGGGTGAAGACGGCGGCATTCCTGATCCTGACCCAAATGATTTCAATGGACATGGCACACATGTAGCCGGTATCGCCGCCGCGGCAACAAACAACGCCAAGGGTGTCGGGGGTATGGCCGGCGGCTGGGGTGTGAATCCTCAGACCTATGCCAGTCGCGGGGCTCGTATTATGTGCCTGCGAATTGGTGGAACCGCCTCGGACGGAAACGGGTTTATCAATCTTTCGAATGCGGCAACCGCATTCGATTATGCCGCACGCATGGGAGCCGATGTGATGAACGCCTCATGGGGTTCATCAGCGCTGTCCTCAATGGCGGACGCAATCAACATGGCTAATGACAGCGGTATTTCCATTGGCAAGGCCGCTGGCAATGATAACAACGATCTAGCGGATTGGATGAACCTCTTACCGGAAGTTATTTCTGTCGCCTCTGTCAATTCGAGCGACGTTCGATCGGGTTTTTCGAGCTTCGGTTCATGGGTCGAAATTTCCGCTCCGGGATCAGGGATTTACTCTACAAATTCAGTGCAATACACACCGACCTACGGATACAAGAGCGGCACTTCTATGGCAACTCCAGCCTATTGCGGAGCGGTGTTGCTCATCAAATCATTGATGCCAAGTTTCACGAAAGTTGAAATTGACTCTCTATTGCTAGCTACCGCTGATAATATTGACGCGCAAAACCCGGTGTACATCGGGAACTTGGGTTCAGGACGTGTCAATGTCGCAAACGCCATAGCTAATCTTCCAGTGGCGAAGTTCAGTGGTGGGCCAATACTCGCCGGGACACCGGGCCTGACCGTTGATTTCGTAGATAACTCTCCGAACTCGCCCAGCGCCTGGCTGTGGGATTTTGGCGATGGCGCAACTTCGACCATGCAGAATCCTTCACACATTTACAATCAAGCAGGGCTCTTTACTGTGACTTTGAACGCCACCGAGCCGCGGGGAGTTGGATTCGAGCAGGCAAAGCGTATGGTTTTTGTGCATGCTGATACAGCCGGTGGCGACAACGGCGCAGGTATTCTTTCACAGGGGGTTGTCGTTCCCATCACTTTGCGAAATGATTTCCTGGTGAAGTCAATGACATTGCCATTGGGTTATGCCGATGCGAACGGAGTCTCACTGGTGTTTGATTCATTTTCTACTGCGGGGCTACGCACCGAGGACTGGGATGTACAATCGCTCGAACTCGCTGACCCGATCAACAAAGAGCTTCTCATCAAGCTACAAAGTGATGTAGTCTTCGGACACTCTCGCTATTTGCAACCGGGTTCCGAGCCCGTTGTAAATCTGTACTTTACGTTTGACCCGTCGTCTTTGCCAGCCTCTATGCCCATAACCAGCCCTACGGTTCTAAGCCAATCATTACTTGTTGAAGCTCAACAAGGCGCATATACGCCGACTTATGTTCCGGCTCTGGCAACCATGTCCGGTTGTTGCGATCTGCCAGGTGACGCCGACAACAGTGGCTCAAGTAACATTGCAGATGTGACCTATTTGATTGCCAGAATATTCTCTGCCGGGCCTGCTCCGATTTGCGCTGACGAAGGAGACGCTGACAGCAGTAATTCGGTTAACATCGCTGATGTTACTTATCTCATTGCGCGTATATTCAGCGCAGGTCCTGCGCCTTCTTGCGGTACAACTGGGTTATGACGCATTTCTCTTCTTAACTGCTCTTGTCTTGTAATCCACCATTCCCTCCACATTTTTTCCATTGCTTGAACTGGCTCAATTGCTTATTCATTGCTTGCCAGTTTCATTGACACTAAACTTGCAATTCAAAAGGGCAATCAATGAGTCCGTTTACTATAGTAGCCATTTTCATTACCGCCGCGGCTCTCGCGAGCTATATCAACTACCGCTACACCAAGCTTCCCTCAACAGTGGGTGTGCTAGCGATTTCACTAGCGATGTCTCTGCTGTTGATTGCACTCAATGCGATGGGGCTGGACATACAGGGCCCGGCGCAAGAATTCCTGGCGCGCACAGATTTCAGCGTCACTCTAATGCAAGGCATGCTTAGCTTCCTGCTTTTTGCCGGAGCGATTAGGATTAACCTCAATGATCTGGTGAAGCAGAAATTTGTAGTTAGCACATTGGCGACTGTGGGCGTTGTGTTGAGTACCTTCCTGATTAGCGCAACCTTGTACTACACGTTGCAACTATTCTCTGTCACCATGCCATTTATTTACTGCCTGCTCTTCGGGGCGCTGATTTCGCCGACTGATCCGGTCGCCGTTTTATCGATTCTGAAATCTTTGAAGGCGCCGAAGACATTGGAAACCAAAATCGCTGGCGAGTCGCTTTTCAATGATGGAGTGGGTGTTGTTGTATTTTTGACGATTCTCGGGATTGCAAACTCCGCGCCTGAACATTCAGCGACAGTTTTGTCAGTTGCTACGCTGTTTTTGCAAGAGGCTGTGGGTGGAATCGTATTTGGTTTGGTTATCGGATTCGTGGCATATAAAGCGCTCAAGCAGGTTGATGATCACTCGGTGGAGGTTCTTATCACTTTGGCTCTGGTGTGTGGCGGTTTTGCGCTGGCCACTGCGATTCATACATCCGGACCGATTGCAATTGTAGTAGCAGGATTGCTAATCGGCAACCATGGACGTCAGTTTGCAATGAGCCAAAGAACCCGAGAGCGGCTCGATGACTTTTGGGAGATGCTTGACGAGATTCTCAATGCGGTGCTGTTTGTCTGGATAGGCCTTGAGGCGCTGACTCTCGACTTTACACTCAACTATGTATTGTTGGGCGGTGTCACCGTTATTCTGACATTAGGCGCTCGTTACATCAGCGTTTGGTCAGTGATTAGTTTGCTCAAGTTTCGTAGAGAATTCACAGATGGAGCGATTCGCATTCTCACTTGGGGAGGATTGCGCGGCGGCATCTCAGTGGCGCTGGCGCTTTCAATTCCTCAAGGCCCCGAACGAGACTTAATTGTCTCGCTCACCTATATGGTTGTGATATTCTCAATACTCGTGCAGGGGCTAACAATCAAGCGCCTGATACCTCAAACAGCTTCCTAACAAGCTCACACGCTTAGTCTATTCGTTACAACGGTGGGCATTGGGGCGGCATACCCGAAGCAAATATGCGGGCAATGAGGTATGTCACATCGCCAATATTAACCGAACCGGAGCCGTCTGCGTCTCCTGCGCCCTCGGGAATCGGCCCTGGGCCTCCACCGAAAATTCGCGCTATTAGAAAAGTAACGTCACCGATGTTGACGGAGCCTGAAGCATCCGCATCACCGCATAGATAGTAATGAACAGATGCAGTGACGCTAATTGGAGTTACAACTCCACCTGCGGTAACAGTCGCGCTAACAACGTCATCACCGATAAATGAGATTGGCGAAGTTAGTATGACAGTGAAGGTACCGTCTCCATTGTCAACTACAGCGCTTAATGTTCCAGCTCCACTGTTGGCTACCGTCACACTCGCTCCGAAAATTGGAGTTTCATCGTTTTGATTTCTGGGAGTCACAACTATTGTTGCTGTATGTGCGCCCGATGAAGGAAGCGTATCCGGGGCTAGCGTAACCAACGATAGACCTGCATCTGCAGTTTGTGAGAGTTTCCAGTCATCGAATTTTGATTGCAAAACATCTATCGGATCAGTCGAGCCAACAGTGCTTGGAACTTCAAGAAACAAGAATGGAGTTGCTCCGTCGCCTGGGTGAAAAACACGAATGAACGAAGATATCGCTGACTTTCCACTGTTTATGCAACGCCTGTCAGCTCCGACACGTTTGGCGCCCTGCAAAGCGGCCATAAGCTTCTCTTCTAACGGCCCACTGGTTAACAGGAATTGAGTTTCCATGTCATCAAGCACATCCAGGCCGTTAAGAATATTTCCAGCAATCGCATATTGCGGTCCTGTCAAATGGCCGCGAAAATTGTCAGTGTCGAAACCGGTATAGGCCGCCGAGGCGCCTCCGTTGGCAAGTGTCACTGCCAAGTACTGGCGAAAGGTCGGGTTGCTCTGGATATCATTGCCAACCATCCAGCCAATTATTGAATCAGGAGTGAGTCCTTCAAGCAGCCGCAGGTGGGCGTTATCTTTGTTGGCCTGAATCCAAAACGCCTGAGTATGAACAGCGCCCAGTGATTCCACTACGTCATTGATGATGAATGAATTGGCTATACAGGATGCGCCAGCTCCTCCTACAGCTCCAGTTAGTGTGTCCACTGCGACAATTGAAAAAGTCGCCGAGGCGTTACGAGGAGTTACGATAATAGAAGAAACAACTACTGAAGTAAAGACGATAATCCCTGCCAGGACTCGGATGCTTTTAAGATTTTGTGTCATGACAACCTCCTTTTGCAGTTGGCGCCACGATTCCCGGATTCTGTTTGTTGGGATTGACATTGCAGGTCGCATCTGCGCCTGCAAGCGCTCCACCGGTTGAGGTGAATCGCGGCGGCTGGCCAAAAACAGCTAACCTCAATAATATACTCTTATTTTGAAATTCGTCAATACGGTATTCACATCAGAAGCGTTTACCAGTCTTTGCTTCTCTCGAAAAACACTGCGGCTTGGGCGTTTATGCCATTGAGAAAAAGCATGCGCAGTTTCTTGCGCTCAATGAAACAACGATAGAATCCCGCTTGATTTGTAATCGCCAAACTATCGGTGATTGTCTTAGCCAAAGCCACTCGAACAGAGTCTGGCAAATCCAGGACCACATCAAATACTGTTCCACGCGGAAAATCGCGCAGGATGTCATAGTCATATTCCTCTATAGGGTGAAATTCTGCGCTACCGAGGAAACGTTGGTACCAAGCTTTATCAACATAGCATAGCTGAAACTCTTTGTCAGTTAGTGGAGCTTGCTGGAGTGAGCGCATAGAGTCGAGAGTAATTTCCATGCCTTGTGAGAGCAGGCTATCTGGCGGCGGATGATACTCTCTTAGGCGGACTCTATGGTTTTGCGGCTTTGCGCATCCAATCGCCAACAGTGTCACTACCACACTCAACGCTGCGACTATTCTAAGCAGTCTTAGCAACACTTACTTTTTCGAGAGCGTCAATTAGTTCTTTGTGGTCAGCTAGGGTGTGCGCCGGGAAATTGGCTATGCGTAGCATCGTACCGCGTAAATGACCATAACCTAAGCCTGTTTCAAAACCGGATTTGGAGAGTGTTTCTAGCGCCTGCGCCTCCTCTACTCCCTCTGCGAATGCAACCGCTACTGCGGTGTTCGCGCGAAGTTCAGCGTCTTTAACAGCCGGAAAATACAAGTCTGATTTCTCCAGCCAGTCGTAGAGCTGTTCGGCTTTGGCGATTGTTTCGGCTTTGATAACTTTCAGACCTTTGGCGTTGAAGCGCTCGAAGGCCTTACCTATCAGATAGATTTGCAGGACATTGGGAGTATCGAGTGTTGCGTCTTTGACTGCGTATTCTTCCATGGTCGTCAGCGCACGGTTGGCGCCGATGTCGAATCCGGCTTTTTGCAGACCTTCGGCTTTGGCATACGCCTCCGGTGAGCACAAAGCAATACTCAAACCCGCCGGCAATCCACAGGCTTTTTGCACACCGAAAAAGTAGAAGTCCGCGAGTTCGGGGTCAAGCGGCTCGGTCGGGGCAACAGATACTACATCGCATACAACTGTCACATCCGGATTGGCCTGACGAAACTTCCGCATGTAGTCCCAACTGGTTGCCACTCCGGTTGCGGTTTCAGTCTTTGTGAAAAACGCGCAATCTACACCGGCTGGAACCGCCTCCGGCTCACCGGAGAAACCCTGCATATCAGGGCGTTCGACTATTTGCGCGTCTTTACCGATTAACTTCGCGAAATTGTAAGCGCGTCTGGAGAAGTTTCCATTTACAAAATGCAAAGAGCGCTCACGTATCAATCCACGACAGGCGGTCTCCATTGCTTCGCTACCAGAGGCCAGGAAATACATCTTCCAATCGTCGGGCAAAGAGAAATAGGTAAAGACCTCACGACGAACTTTGGCGAAGTATTCATAGAAACGTGGTGAGCGATGTGAGATAACTGTCACACCTTGTTCCAGCGCTTCTCGTATATCAGATGCTACTTCCGGGCCGTTTTGTGAGGGGCCGACATTGAAGTTCATTTTGATCATTTGGCCATTGCCATTAGGAAACATTTTTCTTGAGTCCATTGCGTTAGAATCCGTTGCATTAGAGGTCATTGTGTTGGCCTCCTCTCTTTTCGTTGATGCGCTGCATGTTCATACAAGATGCTTCGCTTTGCTCAGCATGATATTTGTTTTTTTCGCTTCATGTCAGAAATGTAATCTTTTGATTGTAATCAAGCATGTCGGGTTTCTCTTTCGCTTAAGCGAATTCGGAACCCGACCTACTGCCAAATCTAATATAGCACGCGCACTCTGATTGTGTTTGGAGTGGCGGTTAGGTCCTGCAGGAGACCACCTTTGACTGGATGGTCGATATCTGTGACAAGATAACCCAGTTTGTCGGTGGTTTCCAAATGCTGGCCTTCGATATTTATTTTGTGGCGCTTGAGAACTGAGCCGATATGCGAAATTACGCCGGGTACATTTTTATGTACATGGATAATCCGATGGCGTCTTTCCAGCGGCGGTAATTCCATTTGGGGGAAATTCAATGAACCGGTGGTAGTTCCTTCGGTCAGAAATCGGGTGAGCTTGGCGCTGGCGCTGGCTCCGATTTCTCTTTGGGCCTCCATGGTGCTCCCGGCTATATGCGGAGTCAGGATTACATTTGGAAACCCGCGCAACGGACAATCCCAACCGGGCCCGTTTGAACCGGGTTCATTGGGGAAGACATCGATTGCCGCGCCACGCAGATGTTTCTTGAGCAGAGCGTCTTTGAGCGCATCGATTTTGACTACTTTCCCGCGACTGGTGTTTATCAAGACTGAGCCTTTTTTCATGGCGCGAAGTTCAGCGGGGCCTATCATCATTCGTGTCGCGGCAGTATCGGGCACATGCAGTGTCACTACATCGCTGAGTTTGAGTAACTCTTTCAGAGAACGCACGCGACGTGCGTTTCCCAGCGCCAGCGACTCTCGAATATCATAGAATAGGACTTCCATTCCGAGGGCCTCGGCCAAAATCGAAATCTGTGAACCGATATGTCCATAGCCGACAATACCGAGAGTTTTCCCGCGTACTTCATTGCTGTGGTTTGCGGATTTTTTCCAGGTTCCCTGATGCATCGCGGCGTTTGAGTCTATCACGCCGCGCATGAGCATAATGATATGACCTAGTGTAAGCTCAGAGACCGAGCGGGTGTTGCTGTAGGGGGCGTTGAAAACTACTATCCCCCGCTCCGTGCAGGCATCCATATCGACTTGATCGGAGCCGATACAAAAGCAGGTGACACTGAGCAGGTCTTTGGCGTTGCTGATGACCTCTGCGGTCACTCGCGTCTTGGAGCGTATACCCAGCGCCACGACTGTGCGTGTCGCTTTGAGGAGTTCATCGCCAGCTAGTGATTTGTTCACTGTCGTGATTTGTAATCCCTGCGCCCGTAAAGAGCGAGCGGCGATAGAGTGTATTTTTTCGAGTAGAAGAACGTTCATCAGAGATATTCTTGTAGTAATTGTCTTAGGTTTATTTCAGTTTGAGCAAGTCGACTACTTCATCAAAGCTGGTGACCACTTCATCGGCTTTGGCCAACACGGACTCTCGCCGGACTACTCCGGCATAACCGAAAAAGTAATCTGCCTGAGACATTTCGGCAACCTGATAGTCGGTGAAACCATCGCCAATCATAACTATTTCGCGTTGCAGGGCCAGAGTTTTTGCTAGTTTGGGCTTTCCATTGTCACCGGCTAGTGGATTGCGGCGATCTACTCCAACTATTACTCCGGCCTTGTCTATCTCCAAATCGTTGCAATGAAGTTTCTCAAGCGCAAATCCGGTCCCATCCAGCGCCGGTTCAATCAAACGCCGAAACCCGCTGGAGATTATGTGGCAGTCGAGTTTGAACAGAAGCGGGATATTTGCCAGAAACGATGCAGAAAGTCGTTCTTTGATTCTTCCCGCGGCGCGGAGGAATGGCGCAGGGCGATTTGGCAAGAGTTTCAGTCGCTCCGCGAGTGATTCGGAAAAAGAGATTTCGCCGCTCATCCCCTGGTTGGTGATTTCTTGAATCCTCTGCAGAGTTTCCCGGCGTTCACTCTCGGAGCTATTCTCCAGCATCTCAGCGAAGAGAATATCCATGCTCTCAACCTCGCAGATTACGCTGTCAAAATCTATCAGGAGAGTCTTCACATTGGAATATGATTTGGCGGCCATCGGTATCTAGTCGGGATTCAGGGTGTACTTATCTTCGGAAATTCTCCGGTGCATTGCAAGCCAATATAAGGTGTTTATGGGAGGTTGGAAACTCGGCGCAAAGTGTGTATCTTTGGAAATATCGTCGAAGTCCTCCAGGTAATTCTCTCGATTTCGGCGACAGCTAAGATACCGTCAATAACATTTCTGTTTGAATAGGAGAATTTACTAATGACTAATGCAGAAGCCACAGCTGATTTTGAAAGCAAAAAGGCTGAGCCAAAATCCGTATCTCTAACCTGGGACCTAGACTCCCTTTTTCCGGGTGGCGCCGGAGGCGCCTCTTTCAGCGCCTTTCGTCGTGAATTGAAATCTATGATTGAGCAGGCTGATACGCAGCTCAACAAGTTACCAAAGACTTTGAACGGCGATAGCGCCGCAACCTGGGAAGAATTTGTACTGCTGGTGCAGGGTATCGCCGCTCGTCTTGAGCAAGGCGGAGCCTTTGCTGGTTGCCTTATCAGCGCCAGTGTTTCTGATGCGCTCGCCGGACAGGCGCATGGCGAAATCAATGATTTACGCGGTCTGTTTCTCAAGAGCATGACCGGCTTTGAGGCTCTGACTGCCGATGCCAGCGACGCCGAATGGAATTCATTTGTGGAGCGTCCGGCGCTCAAACCGGTGGCCTTTCCGCTGAATGAAATGCGCAAAGAAGCGCAGATCAAAATGTCTCCGGAGCTTGAAGCTCTAACTGAGGAGTTGGCTGTAAACGGCTATCACGCATGGGATCATCTTTACACCAAGATGGCCGGTGAGTTGACTGTGCAATGGGAGGAAAACGGCGAAACCTCTGAGATTTCACTCGGCCAGCTCGCTACCAAATTCAACAACGCTGACCGTGAGATTCGCGCCAAGGCCTTCGCCAAACTAACCGAGGCCTGGAAAAGTCGTGAATCACTGGCGGCGATGGCCTTGAATAATCAGGCCGGATTCCGCCTGACTCTGTATGAGCGTCGCGGCTGGAAGTCGCCGACTGATGAGCCACTGCGGATGAATCGCATGACTCGCGCTACGGTCGATGCTATGTGGAGCGCGGTGAACGAATGCAAGCCGAAACTGGCTCAGTATTTGGATGCTAAGAAGAAATTGTTGGGGATCGATGGATTCCGCTGGTATGACGAGTCCGCGCCGATTGGAAGCTCCTCGGCGGAGTTTTCCTGGGATGAGGCCTGGGATTTTGTTATCAAAAATGTCGGGGATTTCAGCCCGGATATGAAGACTTTCTGCGAGATGGCCCGCGATAAACGCTGGGTTGAAGGCGAGGACCGTCCCGATAAAGCCGGCGGTGGATTCTGTACTTCATTTCCTTTGAACAAGGAAAGCCGGATTTTCATGACATTCGGCAACACCTATGGCGACCTAAGCACTTTGGCGCATGAGTTGGGTCATGCATACCACAGCCATGTGCTCAAAGATCGTGATTTTTTTGCCACTCAGTATCCGATGAACCTTGCTGAGACTGCCTCGACATTCAATGAGTTGCTTATCATCGATGCGGCGTTGAAGCAAAGCTCTGATAAGCAGGAGAAGCTGATGTTGCTGGATCAAAAGATGCAAAGCGCGCTGACTTTCTTCTGTAATATCCAGACGCGGTTTATCTTTGATGAAACGTTCTATGCCGCGCGCGCCAAAGGCGCTTTGACATCACAGGAGCTGGGCGAATTGATGACCAATGCTCAGCGCAAAGCCTATGGCGACTTGCTGGCCGATGACGGACTGCATCCGCTGTTCTGGGCCGCGAAATTGCATTTCTTCTTCACCGATGTGCCGTTCTACAACTTCCCGTATACATTTGGCTTCTTGTTCGCCACCGGCGTGTATGCCCATGCGCAAAAGCAAGGCAGTTCATTCGCGCAGAGCTATAGCGCTATGCTAGCGGACACCGGCTCAATGATGGCCGAAGAAGTAGCGCAGAAACACCTGGGAGTTGATTTGACGAAAGTAGACTTCTGGCGCAGCGCAGTAAACGGAGCGCTTGAAGGGTTGGATGAGTTTGTGGAGTTGGCTAAGGGGTAAACAAGCGCCAAAACACCAAACTGTTGTGTCGGGTCTTGGGGCGGCGTTCAGCCGCCGTGTGACCCGATGCTTGATTGTTGAGCTATCCAATAAGTCGTAAGCCAGCACTCCTACTTCCAACGGTGCACTAAACATAAAGCTGGGTCGCCCACAGCTTGCTGTAGGTTCATTTGCATCGAGCGTGAATGTGTGTCTTACAAAAGGTATCGTCTATGGGACTATGTACGATTGGAACTTGAAACCGCTGAAAGTTGAAGGGGTATCATTGGCGGAGTGTACCCACAGCAAGCTGTGGGCGACCCTGCCGGACTATATTGATGTTAGTGAAATGGAATGATCGGAAGAGAGATGCAATATTAGAATATTGGCGACCGTAATAAACGTATGCGCGTTGGCAACTGTAGTCTATTTGCTCCTAGAAAACAATACTTGGCATATAGCCGAGCTATTGATAGTCTCTATCTTTGCCTTGGCTCCTACAATAAACATTCTGTACCTGTACTCGGTAGGTCATGAACGCCGGTCACTGGAAGAGCAGAAGCGTATTGCTATCCTTAAGAAAGAGATCAAGGAGATTGGTGAGTGAGTCGAGTAGGGCAGGAGCCCTGTGCTCCTGACTTGTTTGGTAGAATTACAATAGTAGAATCCAAGAATTCTGCTTGATCAAGGAAAGTCGGGAGCGCACGGCTCCCAACCTACCGACTTACTTGTCTTCTCTCGATTCATTCTGCTGACATCTTGCAAGATACTTCGCTTTGCTCAGTATGACATTTTGGGGTTCTTGTGCAAAGAGAAAACCGGCGCCACTTGATTGGCGCCGGTTTTTTTGCGGGTGTGTTTTTGTGACTGCGAGATTGCCGCGTCGCTTTGCTCCTGGCAATGACGCTCTCTTTTGTGGCGGCCTTGTAGTTAGTGTATATCAGCAGTCAGGGCTTTTTGTACTGCTTTTTCCAGGTTTTCTCCGTGGGCTTCTTCGCCCATTGCTACTAGTGAGCCGTCGCGGCCTATTAGGAATACTGAGGGGATAGATTTTACCATGAACCTCTCGGCTAGTCGAGTAGGTCAGGAGCCATGTGCTCCTGACTTGTTTGGTAGAATTACAATAGTAGAATCCAAGAATTCTGCTTTATCAAGGAAAGTCGGGAGCGCACGGCTCCCAACCTACCGATTGACACACAAAAAGACCAGCGCTTGTTTCCAAGCGCTGGTCTTAATGAATCTAGATTGTGACGTACAGTCTTAGTGTATATCAGCAGTCAGGGCTTTTTGTACTGCTTTTTCTAGGTTTTCTCCGTGGGCTTCTTCGCCCATTGCTACCAGTGAGCCGTCGCGGCCTATTAGGAATACTGAGGGGATGGATTTTACCATGAACCTCTCGGCTAGTTCGATGTTCCAGCCTTTGCCTTCGTAGATGTGGCGCCAGGGCATTTCGTTTTTCTTGGTCCATTGTTGCAATTGTTCGGGGCTCACGCGACTGTCGTAGTCCAGTGAGACTCCAACAACCTCAAAACCCTGATTGTGGTATTTTTTGTAAACTGCTTTGAGGTTGGGAAGTTCTGCGATACAGGGGCCGCACCATGTCGCCCAAAAATCTACCAGCACAACTTTGTCCTTGTACTCATCGAGCGAAACGTTCTTGCCGTCAAAATCCGGCTGATTCAAATCCAACGGCCATAGTGATTGTACGGCATCATTATGAAAGCCGACAGAGATGATACGCATGGCATCCTGATCATTGTCCTCGCGACATTTCTTGATGAGCTTCCGCACATCGGCGTAGAGCGCTTGCACCTCTGCTTCACCCTTTTCGGAAGCGTTGTCCAGCTTGTAGTCCATCAGCCATGCATCAGCCGATCCTTTCAGAGGAGAATCAGCGCTTACTTTGGCGAAATACCCCTGCGCTTTTTCTAGCGCCGCAGTTTGCGCCGGCGTGGACTCGTCGTCGCATAGCTTCTTGGCCAGCGCCATGCCAGCGAGATAATTCGCCTCGTCGGCTCCTACCTGCACAGGGTTGGTGGCTAGATATGATTCGGCTTCTTTGACAACTCCATCGGAGAGCGAACCCCAGCAATCCCAGATGGTCTTGATTGTGCCAATAGTCCGCACTCGGGTCAGGGCGTAGTCATAAGTAGGGTCATCTTTGCGCAGGGCTTTTTCGGCGGCCAGACGTTTGGCGTAGAAATCCAGCTTGGCGGCGGCTTGCTGCCAATTCTGCCAAATCGAACGATTGGCTTTTAGAATCGAGTTCTGGGCATCAGACCACTCGTCCAGCTCTTCCTGTGTCGCGAAAGAAACCGGCGGGATTTTGTATTCGGGCAATCCGATGGCGAACATTTTATCTTTCTCATCACGAGTGGCTTTGCTTTGCGCGAGCAATGCCTCAAACTCAGGACTCTTAGTCAGCGACGCTAAGTCTGAGTCATAGATTAGATCATCAGGGCTATCCCATCCGTTGTTGACTGTCTCTTCGAGCCAGTGGATTCCCTTTTCTAAATCACCGGTGCGTCCGTAGACACAAGCCAGGTTGTAAGCCCCAAGCTTGCCTTCGGGAATGAGGTTTAGCTGTTCGGTGAAACTGGCAACGGCTTTCTCGATGTCACCGTCATTCAGGGCTTTGTAGCCATCATTGGCAAGTTCGCGATATTTGGCTACATCCTTGGCTTCATACACCTTCGGGAGCTGTAAACTGGAGCTTGCGCCAGAGCCTCCCGATGATGAGCACCCACTGACAGTTATCGAAAGTAGAATCGCCAAAGAAGCCGTTACCCAATAGGCGCTCCGGGCTGATCCTCTTGCTTGTCCTGATAGTTCTGCTAGAATTGTCTTCAAGGTACATCCTCCGGTTAGTTAAGCGGGAGTTCGTTGCTGATTCCATCGGCCTTGTTCAACGATAGGATGTAGTTCCTATCGATTGGACAAAGTTCGGCATTCATTTATTTAGTAACGCCAGTTACGTCTAATCTGTTTCACAAACGCTAGAGATTCTTTGCCATTTGTCATGTTAGTTGTTATGCGCTAATCACCTTCTAGATTCAGTAGAAGTCGTTAATCATAGTGAATCAGCCAAGAGCTTAAAGTAGCACTTCAACAGATTAGAAGGTCTTGACCGCCTCGGTTGTCTGATACAGGTATTCTAGTTTCACCGTGCGGTCTTTTCCGTCGCCTGCCAGAGCCGCAACTCGCACTCGGGCATAATGTTTGTTTTCGGTGAGAAGCTCATATACATCGCCGACTGAGATTTTGACTTCATCAGACTTGGCGCCTTTGGACTTCACTCCAGTGGCATCCAGCAAAGAGCCGAAAGAGCCTACTTTTTGGAAGCGGGTGGATTTCAGACCAAAACTCAATTTGGATGGTGAGGCAAGAAAGTCTCCCTTTGCGGAGCTTGAAAAATATAAATCATTGAGAGCATCATCAGCCCGTCGCGCCGAGGAGCTTGCGAATTCGAACCCGTCATTTTCGCCCTTGTATCTTATTTGGAGAGTGAATTCCCCGGACGGCATGGGGATGAAATGTATGATATTTGAGGGCTTGGATTCTGAGCCATCGGCTGAGATATTGCGCACTACCGCAGTATAGGGTACACCGTTGAGCAGTGAAGTCAGATTGGCGGTTTCCAGGAATTGATTCGGATCAGTGTCACCCGGGTAGGGCGCATTGTTGTGGGGTTTGGTTACGTCTTTGGGGAAACTGGAGGTCAACTCAGAGTCGGGAACTATGTAGAACTGATAACCGCGACTGGCTCCGTTTTCTCCGCAGTTGGGTTTCCACTGGAGGAACACTCCATTGTCTTGCGCTAAGTACTTTAGGCCACTGGGGATACAGGAACCGTCGCTTGCAGACTGATAGTCTCCCTCTCCGCTCTTTTTGGGACCACCGCATCCGGCCAGGCTCAATGATACCAACAACAATGCGAAAGTCAGGAACATTCCAGAGCTAAGAAAACGTAACAGTTTGGACAGTTTTGTTGATGAGTGATTCTTCTTGAAAGGCTTAGAGGATTGGCTAAGAGTATTCATAATTATGATAGATAAGCTCGCTGTGTTTTTGATTTGTTGGGTAGGTTGAGGTTGTTTGATACTAGAAACGGCTATTAGTGATATTTTTTTGCGCTAGAAATCATCAGGTCGAAACTTAGGGTCTGAACGCGCAATGCGCTCTAGTTTTGAGATACCATTGGGGCCAAAGTAATTATCTTTTTTGCGGTAAATGGGGTCCTTTATGGCTTCCTCGAAACTGATGAATTTATACCCCTGCCCTGCAATTGCGTCGAGCAGGTCGCCGAGAAACATAGCGTTTAGGCGATTGACGTGCAAGAGCATGATTTGTTTGATTGGCCGGTGAGCGATTTTGTCGGAAAGGAATTCGGCTTTGCTCAGCGCCTCCATAATGTGCTCCAGATATTCCTGGCGCAGTTTATCGTATGTGGTCGAGTCGGTGGAAAACCTGATGCTTTCCATTGTGAGATTGTAGAGATAATCCTCAGTGTCGATTGAGACATCGGCGATGATGATATGGTTTTCTTTGAGCATTGAAGCTATGCGCGAGCGAACTTTATTGGTCTCGCCATAGTGCAAGAAAGGATAGCGGAAGTAGCGCTTTTTCTGCCCGAACCCCGCTAGGAATGATTCAATTGTTCGGGCTCCGGTTATTATGTCACGGATAAACAACTCCGGCTCAGTTGTGTGTAAGTCCTGATGCGAGTTGGTATGATTGCCCAGCACATGGCCGTCTTCAAGCCACGCGGCCAATAGTTCCCAGTCAGAGTCTATGTTGTCCCCGATTACAAATCCGGCGGAGATTATCTTCCTTTGATGGAGAGCATCGAGAATGCTACGAGTAATGGCGCGGCGTTCTTTGGATTCATAGACACGCACTACTGGTAGATCATCGAAGGTTACCGCAATAGTCTTCACTGGCTTAGAGGTCTTTCCGCCAGTTTTCTTTTTGGTTTCAGAGAGAGCTGTTCCGCTGGTGAGCGTCAGGAGCGCGAAGAGTCCGGCTATCAGACACACTGAGATTCTTGTCATGCCAGCGAATGTATTTCTTTTGCTGTGGTTCATAGTTGATAGTGTACGCTCTAGTTGGAGTTTTCTTCAAGATAAAATACGCTAGACGACGCCTTGAGATTCATGAAATGGAATTGACATTCATCCTGTAAGAGGCTAGCCTTTAGCCGGAGATAATAAATGAACAAAACCGCCTTAGTTTCTACTACCAATCTAATGTTTTCCAGCAAGCTCTCGTTGATGTTGCAAGAGGTTGGGTTATGCCTTGTCAAGCTACGCACTGATGACGACTTGCTGGAAGTATTGCATAAACATAATCCGGTTATTGTGATATTCGATTTGGGAAAAGAGCCGCAGGTATCTATATCCAATATAGAGAATTTGCGAGATTCGGCCATAGGATACAGCGGGCCTATTCTTTGCTTTGGTCCGCATGTAGCTACAGATACAATGGCCGCCGCTGAGAAAGCCGGAGCCGACCTTGTGGTCCCAAATTCGGTGATTTCAGTGCGAGGCGCTAAACTCATTGACAAACTGTTGCAAACAACAAGCGAAGGCTAGTTGTGAGGCAAAGTTCTATTTCTTGGCGCTTGCGCGGAGTTTGGCGGTCATTGAAAGCGCTTTACGAAGCGAATGGATGATCTCTACATTCTTGAAGGGTTTGATAATAACATCGGCAACACCCATTTCTTGGGCCTCCTTGCGCGTGAGAGTATCGGAGTATCCGGTGACCAATAGCGCTGCAAGACCCGGTTGGCGTTTTAGCGCTTCACGTACGAAGGTGATGCCGTCCATCTTGGGCATTCGGATATCACTAATCAAAACATCAATATTGTTTCCTTCCAGCTTATCCAGTCCAGAGAGACCATCCTCGGCAATGATTACCTGACATCCGGTTGGCCGCAGTGAGCGACAAAGCAGATCTCGCATGATTTTCTCATCGTCGACAACCAAAATGTGTTTGTTCGATAGGTTATTCAAGAATTGCGCCTTCGGTGTAGCTTTGGGGTTTCAATCGGATGTCACAAACTACGCTTCATACTATGAATCAGCGAGTGATTCACAATGAATCATAGCCTCTCCTAAACTAATCGGCGAGAACCGGGGAAACTTTACCGGGAGTCCCCGTTTGACCTGGCGAGCATCTATGAAACTCAGGGACCGCAAACTGGAGCGGGACCGGCGTCAAATATCCGTGTGATTAGGAAAGTCACATCAGCGATATTTACGGAACTATCGGCGTTTGCATCCGCGGCGGCAGAACAAGGAGGCGCGGGACCAGAGCTGAAAATACGTGTTATCAGGAAGGTGACATCAGCTATGTTAGCGCTGAAATCGAAGTTGGCATCTCCTGGAACTATACAACACGTCGAATTCAGCGTTATCGAACCTGACAAAGTATCCGGTGTGAAATTCACAATATCAGTGGCGAAGAGCGGAGTGATGCCGCTGAAGGAAGGCATGGTAATCGGGTGCGGTGTATTACCCGGTCCGCTGGTGACAGTAAAGTATAGAGTTAACACAGGGCCTGCTCCCGGCGGCAGAGACGCTCCGGGATTTATCTCTGTCATAGTGTATGCGGCTCTCTTGTTGATAGGATCGAAGTTTATTTGGCTTATAACTCCGAAGGACTCGGTGCGAATACCGACTCTTGAGGCGCTATCGAAACCCATCGACAAAGGCCCATCCCAGGAGAACGGAATCACTATTTGGCTAAGCGGGCGAGTGTTGCGCGCGTAGATTTCAACTGCAACCTGAGAGCCTGCAGCGCCTGACACATCCTGCGAAATCAAAGTATCAGCGACAATCAGCAGACGCTTGGGTTTTCTGATTGTGAGCGTCTCTGCTCCGCGTGTTATGGCCACGTTTAGGTCATACAACCCCGGAGCCTGGTAGGTGTGGTTTGCGGTTTCAGTATTTGCAGTAGCGCCATCGCCGAAATCCCAGAGATAACTATCAATTGGCCTCAGAGGTGTCGCTGTGAAAGAAAGCGCCGCAGGAGCTCTGGCAAATTGTGGAGCGGCTCCAAGGTCTGCGTCGACAATCATACCAAAAAGCGAATCCAGCGCTTCACGCAGATTGGGCAATGGCCCGATGTGCTGGAGAGTGTCTGCTTGTTGTGGCGAACCTGTGGCATAGAAGATTGTGCGAATCTCATCGGCATCAAGTGTAGCGCCTCCGCTGGCGGCTTTGTATACTGATTGAATTGCTATTACCGCTCCGGTGACTATTGGCGAGGCTGACGAAGTGCCGTTGAAACTATTGGTGAACCAGGTGTTTGCTGATGCGCCTCCCTGCAAGTCACCGTAGCCGGTAGTTGTGACTCCGCCGCCATAGCCTTGTAGATTTACTCTTTCGCCATAGTTGGAAAAACTCAAACGGTGGCGAGCTATACCAAAGTTGGCAAATTGATTTGCAGGAGCCCCGGCGCCACACATTATTGCATGTGAGTTTCTAAATGTTGTGTCGAATACCTGCTGATAGATAGTTGTATCATCATAGTTTTCGCTACCATTGCCTGCGGCCTCGCAGACTATCATCCCCATAGCCCATAGCTGAACAAAGACATCGAAATTGGCCTGAAAGTATTCCATCGCCACAAAGCCCACCTGCCCGGAGACCACTTGAAAATTGAAATGCGGGCCAGGTGTGTGTAGCTCAATTAGAAAGACATCACCGGGATTCATGTTCTGCGCCGCATTGAGCATAGTTCCCAATGACGAATGTCCCCACTGGGCGGCGGGAACAATTCCCCGTGTGCCAGAGCCATCGTCGGCCGCTAGTATCTCCCCCATCACCGCTGTGCCGTGATTGTTATCAGAGCTATTACCGGCTGTGGCAATAATTGGCAGATTGTTTACCAGTTCTTCATGGGTGATGTTCCAGCCGTTTTCAATATCAACTATTATCATACCAGCGCCATCACCATCGGCGAATTCATTGGCATAGTAGGCGTCGACGCCATCCGGCGCAGGTTCCAAGTAATCCTGGTCAGATTGAAAACTGGGAGAGCTGGCAGAGGTTGCCAGCGAGGATGATGCGTAGGCGCTTGGCGCCTCCCCTGTCTCGAAAGTTTTTAGTGTAGCCAGATATGCGCGCGGCTCCGGGTAGGCGATTTCAATGTAGTCCAGAGCGTTTAGCTCATTGCAGAGCTTTTCGCACTCTGCGGGGTCAGTCAGTTCTATTTGATAGTAGTTTGCAAGGTCTGCGAGTTGCTGATTGGTCTTGCTTTGCAGAAGCTGACGCTGCCTATCTAGCTCTCCTGCGGGAGTTGTAAATAGCGGCCTGACTGTTGCAATGCCCTCACGACTTTTCAAAGCAGTGAGTGATGATGATATATCGATTCCAGCGAGTGAACGCATACCGACTGCGCCACGTCCTACTGCGCTTCGCACTTTGGCTCCTTCGGCATATTTGACTACTACTCTGATAATATCCGCATTCGAACCTATCGTGGTTGTTTGCGGCTTTCTGACTACGGCTCTGGGATTCAGTTTCGCAAACGCCGATGTCGTAACTCCGGCCAAAAGCAAACAAAGAGCTAAGGCGATGGCGACTTTGGTATTGCAGGTATGTATTATGTTACGCATTCGCAAAATTCCTATTATTCCAGAGTTTCAGAATAGAACGTCTAGCCGCCCGAATAGAGACGGAAGTACATGCTATACTATATGAATCGACCTGTGAGGAGTCAGCTTAACGGTATGTAGGGCTGACGAAAACGTGACGTAAATGTATGTGAAGGTATGCCCGTGGAGAATTCGCTCTCCGGCCAGACAAAAGTTAAGATACTACAAATCTACTCCACGGCCAAGCAAATTATCATAGCTAGGGAATATCGCGCGGAAAGGCCGTATCCAGCCTTTTAGGAAACTGTAGTTCGTAGGGAGATGTGAGAGTAGAAAACTGCTAATGATTCATTGCGGAAGGGGGGACTTGAACCCCCATACCTTGCGGCGCCACCCCCTCAAGATGGTGCGTCTACCAATTCCGCCACTTCCGCGTTGAATCTACTTAGCTTTGAGTGTTGACCAAAATCTTGTCGCTTAGAAAAGTTCTTGTAAGGGTTAGCGACCTTGAGTCTAGTCTCCGGATGAAGTTTGGGTTGCGGTAGTGGTGTCAGTAGGTTGCACCTTTATCAGGCTATCCAGATTTAACGCGCCATCCTGTGTCGAAGAGGTATCGACAAATGAACCTGCGGCGGCTTGATTCGCCTGAATTTCTTTTTGCATTTTTTCGGTGACAATGGAACTTGCATTCGGATCTAACTGCCCACCGGGCACTGACGGATTCTGAGCGCTTAGCAATGTTAGTCCGATGCTGTTGAGCATAAAAATAATTGCAAGGACTGTTGTCACTTTCGAAAGGAATGGAACTCGCGCGCCACCGAAAGAGCCGCCTCCGCCTCCACCACCTCCACCACCAAAAGCAGAACCGGAAAGAGCCTCACCCTTGGAAGACTGCATTAGCACAACCAAGATTAGCGAGATAGCTATGATTACATGAAATATAACGACTCCAAAAAACACAGGTGATTCCTCCGACTATTGATACTTTGTTTACTCTATTCTCAAGCGCTCTTGGCGGCTCCAGATTCGGTAACCACCTCCGGTGTATATCCGGGAGTCGCTTCAATTATCGCACTGAACTCGCTGGACTTCAAACTACATCCGCCGACCAAAGCGCCATCTATGTCTTCTTGCGCCAATAATCCTGCGGCATTGTCCGGCTTGACCGAACCGCCGTAGAGTATACGTGTTGAATCCGCTATTGTGGCGCTTAAATTTTCTCTCAACCAGCCACGTACGAAACTGTGGCTATTCTGTGCAATCTCCGGGGTGGCAACTTTGCCGGTTCCTATGGCCCAAACCGGCTCATAGGCGATTACTATTTCCTGGCCTGCTTTCACATTCTCTTTGACTGAATCCGGGAAAGCGCCTTTCAACTGTCGGGCTAATACTGATTCGGTCTCAGATCTGTCTCTTTCATCGGCGGTTTCTCCTACACAGATAATCGGCATTAGCTTATTCGCCAACGCCAGGGCCACTTTTCGGCCTATTGATTCATCTGATTCTGAGAAATGTCCCCGCCGCTCAGAGTGGCCAAGTATAACGTCGCTACACCCCGAAGTCAATAACATACGCGGCGAGACATCACCAGTGTAGGCCCCGGATTCGAACTCACTCATATTCTGCGCGGCGACTCGTATCTTGCTCCATTTCAGCAGATTAGCAATCTCGTGTAGAGCGACAAATGAAGGCCCCACGACTACATCGACCGAGGTCTGACGGCCTACCTTGCTGTCCAGCCGCTCAACTAGACGCAAACCTTCATCGACAGTGAGATTCATCTTCCAATTGCCGGCAATCATGTATTTTCGTGCGTTTGCCATAACCAATAGATAAACCTGTATGGCCTTTGAGGCAAGCTTCTATTCACAGGAAAAATATCGGATTTCGTAGGGGCGTCGTTTCGGCGCCCTTATGCTATTGAAATGAAATGAAACGAAAAGGGCGCCGAAACGACGCCCCTACAGAAGCAAGCATAACCAGAATCAAATAGGCAACATATTTACCCCCAATAATTCTCCTTGCCAAAGCGCCTTTCAAACCATAAATTGACTTTGATATTATCACTGCGCCCAATTGCCGCTACGACGCAAGTTGACTACTACCAATAATCTCGTATTTCCCTCACGAGACATGGAGGTTGGCGCATGAAACTATTTCTAAGTAACCGCTTTTCCCGTTTAGTATTCGCTTCTCTATTGTTGTTAGTTTTCTCTGCGAATTCCGCCCTCAGTATCGACAAAGACACTTCAGAGAAACTACGACTACAGGCAATCAACACAATCCGCTACGTATTGCCAGTTGATGGACTGAAATCCTCCGCTACCGGACGCTCTGATGCGGGGCAATTTCTGGGCGCCACTTCGGCTAGCTCGAATCTTGGTTGCACGCCGGGACTTCAGGATGCAACTAGAGGTTTGACAATTGGCTGTACGTATTTTGATTTCCAGCGCAACGGCTCTATGAATCGGATGGTTGTGACCAATGAACCGGGACATATCCTTAACTTCACATGGACCAATCAAGATAACAATTCAGCTACGGGAAGCGTAACCGTTTACTACGAGGGTTATGACCCATCTATTGGAACTCTATCAGATGGAACCGGTGGAATCTGCTTGAACTGTGGAATCATTCCTCCCAATCACGCGGGGTTCCCATCAATGGATACTCGCGGCGCCAACGGTCTTGCTGTTCATGTCCACCAATGGGATCCAGCTTTCGGAGTGGGTGGTACTTTCAATACCTGGATTTTCTATAATTCTACTCCCGGACTCGCGGATTTCGTCGGCCAGATACTTGACACTGCCGTTGTCAATACCTTCATGCTTGGCAATGCCACTGAACTAAAATGGCCAGCCGTAGCATATACGAATGACGGCGCAGGTACGGAGGTCACTCACGTCTTGATATTTAGTAACCGCACGGATGCTGATGGACGGATTCTCTACACGCGCAAAGTTGGAATCGGATCTGCTGGTGTATGGGATACTCCAATCGAGGTTGGCGCTGGCGGGTTTCATCTTAGCGGAGCTATTACCGCATCACGAAAAGCCGGTTCTCAAAAAGTTGTGATTGCCGCGGCGCTTGGGCGTGGTGATGGAACGCAGTTTGGCGGCTATTTGCGGCGCTTCAATGGTCAAATCTCAGGACAGTCTGACAATGATATTTTCTATATGGAATCCAATGACGCCGGAGCTTCATGGAGTCAACTGAGCAATGTCACTAGGCGCCCGGATTCACTGGCGCACCCCGGTGATCCGATTTTCCAGTTCGCGGCCGGAACCAAACTCGATGTGCTTTATGACCAGGCGGATGTATTTCATATTGTATGGCAAGCGGCGGTTTGGAATGGTTATCAGGGGCCGTTTACTATGCAGGGGCGGTTGTTCCACTACGATCCCCTCAATGACAAGATTCGTGTAGTGCATGATTTTGTGTGGAATCAGACAAAGTGTAATGGAGGATTGTTTAACCTCAACGCCACCAATCCGCAAATCTCCGAGTGTGACAACAAACTCTATGTGACATTTGAACAGTTTAATGATATTCCAAGCGGTATTGAAGATGATTGCAGTCAGCGAGCATCGTCATCACCTAACGGCGCAGCCAATGGTGACATCTATGTCACCGTCTCTGACAATGGCGGTTTGAATTGGGACCTCAAACGAAACTTGACTGCAACCTACACTCCCAACTGTGACACTATCACAGGCGGCGCTTTTCCCGACTGTGATTCGGATGTCTGGCACTCAACCACACGGTATGGTGTGAACATTGATACAAACTTCGATGACTTTAATGCTATTGCGGACCTGAGCGCCAATATCGGCGGCTATGCGGGATCGAATTATTTGTTCGTGCAGTATGTCAGCGACTCCGACCCTGGCGGAGCAGTCAACGCCGAAGGCGGCTGGACCAATAATTCGCTGAGGGTTTTCCGCTTCGGGTGTGTGGAGAAGGTTTCTAACCCCATTATTAATCCTAATCAATTAGTGAGAATTTCAGATCCGGCATTTACGCCTCCAGGTGAGGACTCTCTTTTGAGTTGGGTACTGACGAACGTAAGTAACCAGCCCGCGAGCTACTCCATCTCTATCTTGAACGATGTTCCACCCGGGAATGTGACGGTAACGGGAGCGCCGTTGAATGGTGTAATCTCCGAAGGTGATCCTAACTTCGTTTCATTTATCATAACCCTCAATGCGAACCTTGAGACACAATTACAACACGCGCACGCCGAAATAGTAGTTGACGGCGACCTCATAGGAGCGCCATTTACAATTCCCATCGACTACACAATAGGGGACCTTGAACTACGCAAATTCGACACGCTAGGCAATCAACTGGTCTTCAGCAATCAAGGGGGAGCGGGATTGCAAAATAATGGTGGCGCTGATGGTCTAACAATGGACTTCCAAAACACGCCTGCGTCATTGGAGTGTGACACTACCGGCAACGCAGACAACTATCTCTTTGACGCATCGCCGATTGTCTCCTATAACAATGGACAGGTTGTTTCAGCGATGTTTAGCAATAGCATTGTAGATTCATTCCAATTCAGACCGCTAACCCCTCCCTCATCGGATGAGGTTTCCAACCCTGATTGGTATTTGGGGAATTCGGGACAGTTCACGACTCAGGACTCTACGCTATGTTTCAGCATTGATTGGTTTTCTCCAAAGCCAACGATTTTCTCCAATCCTAACTGGAAAATCGTAATCGGTCAGGTGTGCTATTACAACAACTCATCCTCACCAATAGACAGCGTATTCTGCGCCTATGCCTGGGATTGGGATGTGCCTTCGGATACTGGGGCTCGAAATACTTCGAAAATCGATATAGACAACTTCGCGATTGTAATGCGCGGCGCTGAATATAGTCAGGATACAGGAAACACAACGTGCATTCCAAACAACGAACGCTATGCCGCAGTGATGTATGTTCCTACTACCACCAACTCACTGCCTGATTATACTGACGGTGGTAGTGGCGTAATGGGAGTCGGCTTCCAGTCGCTATACACTCGCGACAATGATTCATTTGTAGGAGGAGACTGGGAACATACGAAACTGGATAGCGCTCTGCGGTCAATAAGTGGTTTCTCCACCTACAATAGCGCAGCTCCTGACAGTCAGGAAGTTGATTTGCATCTGGTTCTCAATGGCGGCGCTTATCGTATTGACCCCGATGATTCGCTATACCTGACTTTCATCATGATTACCGGCATAGGTGACTCGGCTAGTTACGTTGCATGTGCCAGTTTAGCCAAACTCCTTAAACCTCCGACAACACCGGCATGGGCGGTTGATTGTTGTGACACACCCGGCGACTTCAACAACGACGGAGTATTCAACATCGCTGATGTAACTGCCTGCATAGCGCGTATTTTCAGTGGCGGCCCGCCTCCGTCATGTATGGATGAAGCTGACGCCAACGGAGATAATGCAGTGAACATTGCCGATTGCACTTACGCGATAGCGCGTATTTTCTCTGGCGGCTCAGCGCCGGTGTGTGGCACGACCGGACATTAACACGCTGGCTCTAAAACCTTATAGAAAATAAAGGCTCCGCTATCAATGATAGCGGAGCCTCTGTCAATCTGTGTATTCGGTAAGAACAGAGTTACATCATGCGTTTAACCATATCAAGCATGCGATTGGTGAAACCCCATTCGTTGTCATACCAACTGAAGAGTTTCACTAGCTTGCCATGCGACATAGTCATCGCTGAATCAAAAATCGAACTGTGTGGATCACCGACTATATCAGCTGAGACAATCGGATCTTCCTGATAATAGAGAGAGCCTTTCATCGGGCCGTCAGCGGCGGCTTTCATTGCGGCATTAAGCTCTTCAACACTAGCCTCTTTGGAGAGAGTCAGAGCCAAATCAACCATTGAGCCCACAGGAATCGGGACACGAATTGCGCAACCATCGAGTTTGCCTTTGGTTTCCGGCAGGACTTCGACTATCGCTTTGGCGGCGCCGGTGCTGGTGGGGATCATAGACTGTGAGGCGGTTCGGGCGCGACGTAAATCGCTATGCGGTGAGTCCAGCACACGTTGGTCATTAGTGAATGCGTGGATGGTAGTCATAAACCCGTTTTCGATACCGAAATTATCCAGCATGACTTTTACTGTCGGCGCCAGGCAATTTGTGGTGCATGAGCCAATTGAAATTACATCATGCTTGGCGGAATCGTAATCATCAGCGTTTACCCCAACAATGAAGGTGCCGTCATGATTCTTTGCTGGGGCGGAAATCAGCACTTTCTTGGCTCCGGCTTTGATATGCGCGCTGGCGGCTTCTTTGGTGCGGAACAGCCCTGTGGATTCGATAACCACATCGACACCCAAATCGCCCCATTTCAGGTTTGCCGGGTCACGTTCGGCGCTGACGACGATTTTCTTTCCGCCAACAATCAGGGCCTTGTCCTCATGAGTTACTTCCTCAGGATAGCGCCCATAGGTTGAGTCATACTTGAGCAAATGCCCCAGTGTTTTTGCGTCAGTCAAATCATTGACCGCCACTACTTCAAGGTCGGTCCCGCGCGACGCTTTTAGCGCCAGACGGCCAATCCTGCCAAATCCGTTGATTCCTATTCGCACAGACATCTGCCTTTGTCTCCCTATGAATGTATGCTGTGAATTCTGTACTGCAAAACTTATGCTATATTACTAATACAAATTCTCATTGGTGTGACAGGTAAATCTCACAAGATGAAAACTAACTTCTTGCATTGTTGTCTGAGTCTATTTCCTATCCACCTATTTTTTCTTGGCTCCGGTTCCCGGTATGATATACGAAACCCCTGCAGTAATAGAATACCCAGAATAATCCTGCAGTCCCAAGAATTTGCCGGAGCCAAAATCAATTTTGTAGAATTTCGCCGCGGTCGAAATCGCAATTGTCTCGGCAACTGGAATATCAATACCGGCGCCTATTACATAATTCAAATCAGTAGCGGTCTTGCTGGCCGAAGTGAAACTACGGAAACTCGATCCGGTTTGGCTACCAATATAGAGACCTGCTCCGCCCAATATATAGGGATAAAGCTTCCCCAAACCGAAGCCACCCAAGGGATATACTCGCAGGGCTACCTGTATCGGATAGATATTGATTTGTCCGGTAAAAGAATTACCAGTTGCGGTGATGTCACTGCGATTGGAAACTCCCAGACCAACATCGGCGCGAAAGAAATTTGAGAGTGCGTGGCTATAATGCAACTCGCCATAGAGATTAGCGCTGGAGACCTTTTGGTCTAAACCTGTAATACTGATTGCGGTTCCATCATCGCCAGTATTCACCCAAACGCCTACTCGTCCGCCCATCATATCTTTACCACCAAACGGCCCGGCTGTAGCATTTGTCCCAAAGCAAGCGCCAAGAACTACTGCAAACGCGAATACAACTCGAAAGCGAAATTGACTCTCTTGCCCGTTCTTCAGACTGCTCTTCTTATCGTTTTTCATATCATCTTCTCCTCCGGCTCAATTGGCTATAGTGTTTACTCGTAATGTCGTCTAAAACCCCAGACCTCCAAAGACTACAACCGCAAGATGTACTAATATGAGCCGGAAGCGCTCATAATATTCTCCCATATTATTTTTCTGCTTCGCTCATTTTGCCGCTAAAAACTCCCGAAATTGAGAGAGGCTACTAAAGAAGCGTCCCTCTGGAGAGTTTTCATGGCTCTGAGCCACCACAATTTGTGAAAAAAATCACAAAAGTCAAGGATTACAGGAAGGCTCTCGGGTAACGACGAGGAAGTCTATGCCGAGTTAGTCACGGGCCGGATGATGGAGGATCAGTCTCCGGTGGGGATAATCTAGAGTTACTTTGTATTTGTCCAGGAATCCATTGCCGAGGTTACCGGCGAGCAGTTTTGAGGCGGCGATTCCTGCCGAACCATCAATTATCCATGCAGGTTGATTGGATATACTCAAAGTCCCAACCCCGAAATTCGTTATAGTAACTGTCTTCGTGGCTAGGGAACCGCCTACCCCTCCTACGTAGCCCTTGTCATTGGGAGACCCTCTTTCTGGAAGGTCCTCAAGCGAGTTGGCGCGAATAAAAGCTTCATGTAGCAAGGGCCCATAGCTACTACCAATATCCAAAAGCAAATCACCTGCGACGTCATTTATTCTGACTGGAACAACGGGGACGTTGGCGAAGAACCCTAACGGCACAATGGTAATGTCATCGAATGCGACATCGCCTTTAGCGCTTGAAGCAATGTCTTTGGCGGGTGGATAGATTATCATCTGACCATGAGCATAATCGACGGTAACTACAAAACGCGCCAGAAAATCATAACCAACTACACCTGTCGCTCCGCGTAATGCACTTCTGAGCCCTGTCCCGAAAGAGAGCGCTCCGACGTTTTGGTTTTGAAACACTATTCCCGCCAGGCTCATCTCAGCAATAGAAGTGAACTGGAATTCAGCAGTACCTGCGATTCCAAGTCCGGGCTGGGCGCCGACAAGGTCTAATCCCAAAGCCTCTGCGTTGTAAGCGTCAATAACCATAGACCCTGCACCTGAATCGAGCACAAACAGAAGAGGCTCAGAGCCGTTTAGGCTCATGCGAAAATAGAGATGCCCCTGAACATATTCCAAGGGCGTCACTATGCTATCAACACCCACCGGGAAAGACACATTTGAGGTATTTGTGGCGGGTCTTGAGAATGCTCCTGTCTGTAGTGATCGATTAACTTCGCAATGAGTTATTTGGGCGATTGTATTTAGTTCGGTCAGATTCGCCGTTAGCTCGCTATGAAATGCAAATGAGAATCCGTCGACTTCTCTAAAGTCTGAGAAAACCGCGTTGGCCTCTACGAAGTCATATTGCATTTGCATTCCGAGAACATCACCGCTGAGGCTGTCTATGAATACATCGCTTGTAACGCCTGCGTGAGTTGAGAATCTGAATTTATAGACTCCCCTATTCTCGAATTCGGCCGGACCAAGGCACTCTCGCTTGATGGCTCCTGTCGAGGCGCTTAGGTATTCTTTACTTTCCAGAATTCTCCCAACGACCAGCAAGTCTTCATTGAGGCGAGTTATGTCATTGACGATTCCGTTGAAATTCGACTCCCATCCTTCAGCCCCGTCGAATCCCTGGCTGACACTAAACACTCCCAAATCCAGCGTGTTGACATAACCATTGTCTTTATCATACAAAGTGACAAAGCCTCCAGATAAGCCGGCGTGTACGGCAGTCCCTCTTAGCGAGTAGGTTTGCGGAGTTCTCGAAGTGTCGGGAAACTCAGACAGATGATAGATTCGTTTGAGAACAGTTTCGGCGTTGTAGCTTTGCGCGTTACTAGCGCAAGCAAAAGACAGAACAGTCGCTACCCAAAAAGTCGTAGCGCCAATTGCCGAGAGTTTTTTTGACCTTATGAGTTTAAAAATGGACGCAGACAATTAGTAACCTCAATCGTATAAGCATTTCTTACTGACGTCACTAATATTCCCGCCAGGTCGAACCGGCAGAAACCGCTAAAGCTACCAACGCCCAGTTGAACACCAGCGAAGTTCCGCCATAGCTTAAGAAAGGCAACGGCAAGCCTGTCACCGGTGTTATACCGATTGTCATCCCAATGTTGATAAACGTCTGAAAGAGGATAATTGTTGCGGCCCCGAATACAAGATAGGAAGAAAATTTCGAACGGCATTTCAGCGCTATGCGAACCATGCGATATAGCAAGTAAAGAAAGAGCCCCAACACTATCATCGCGCCGATAAACCCGAACTCCTCCCCTAACACTGAAAAGATGAAATCTGTATGCCTCTCAGGCAAAAACTCAAGACGGCTTTGTGTAGAATTCAGGAAACCTTTTCCAGTCAGACCTCCGGAACCGATTGAGATTCGAGATTGAATAATTTGATACCCAGCGCCACGCGGGTCTCTACCTGGATCCAAAAACGTCAGAATGCGTAATTTTTGATAGTTCTGTAACCCATTCCACACAAAGGGCGTAATCATACCACAGGCCAGGTTTACCAACACGGTCGTTGAGCCATAAAACAATCCGGGACGCAGATAGAAAATCAGCGCCAGCAACACTACAAAGAACAACACCCAGGCCACAATATTAGCGCTGGCTATCATTGATATGCCAGGTGAGAGCGCCAAAGCAAGAAACCCAGGAGACAATCCGGCCCAAAACCACAGGCCAATCAGCAGAGCAATAAACACCAACGAGGTGCCGAGATCTGGTTGCTTGAGGACTAGCGCCATCGGTATTAGCGTCAACGCCAGCGAGCCGATGAGGTTTTTCGGGGCTACCGGATTGCCACGGATGTAGGCAAAGTAACGCGCCAGAGAAAGCAGGATAGCGATTTTGGCGATATCTGATGGAGACAGGTTTATCGGACCGAGAGAAAACCAACGAGTTGCGCCAAGTCGTGTTGAGCCGACAAAAAATATCGCGATGAGCAGTACCAATGAGATTCCATAGAGCAAGTAGGCGCTGGCGTCAAAAAGTCGCAACGGAACATGCAACACCACTGCGAATACTAAGGCGCTAATAGCAAACCACAATAACTGTTTGAGATAATAACCTCGCAGGGCCTCTGAGCCAGAATAGTATTGCGCGGAGGAAATCAGAGCTACACCGATAAGTGTCAACGCCACAGCGGTGAGAATCAGTTTCCAATCCAATGAGTAATATGACACTGACATCAGAGTTATCTCGCTAGTTATTCCGCACAATTGATTTTGATGTAGATTTGGATGTAGAGTTGGGTGCAGAGTTGTTGTCCTGTTGCGCCAAACTCTTAAGGCGCTTGATATAAAAATCCATCAACTTCCCTACTATCGGAGCGGCAACTTCAGAGCCATGACCGCCGTTTTCAATTATCGCCACGATAACAATTTTTGGGTCTTCATAGGGCGCAAAGCCCACATACCATGAATGGTTCTCGCCGTGTGGGTTTTGCGCAGTGCCGGTTTTTCCGGCAGAGCGATATTCTTTGACCGCTGTTTTCTTGGCTGTTCCATGCTCGGAATTCACTACACGATACATCCCCTCACGCAAAATATCCAAAGTGGATTTGGAAAAAGGCAAACGTAGCGAAACCGAAGGAGGAGGCGTGATAACAGTCCCATTGGGAAACTCCAGTCGCTTGAGCACATGCGGGGTATATACAACACCGGCATTTGAGCCGGTGTTAGCCAATCCGGTGAAAAACTTCGCCATCTGCAAAGGTGTCACTAGTAGCTCGCCCTGACCTATAGAGAGATTCAATGTCAAGGCGCGTGTCCAGCCGTCGGGATACATGGCGTTCAAAGTATCCGAATTGGGAACCGAACCAGCCTTTTCATGCGGCAGATCAATGCCCGTTGGAACTCCAAATCCACAACGCACAGCGTAATCAGCTAGTTTGTCTATCCCTAGCTTAAGACCGGTTTGATAGAAATATACATCGCAAGACTGTGCAATTGCCTCCAGCACATTGACTGTTCCATGCCCCGCGTATTTCCAACATCGAAACCATCTCCCATATTGCCAACCACCCAGGCAAGGGCTAAATGTCGAGTGACGATTAACTATTCCTTCTTCGAGAAGCGCTCCTGCTGTGACCAACTTGAATGGAGACGCCGGCGGATAGGTCCCATCAAGAGAGCGGTTGAGCAAAGGTTTTGCCGGATCAGATATTATTGAATCCCATACTAACGTCGGTATTACTCCCGAAAATATGTTCGCATCATAACTCGGCTCCGACACCAGCGCTAACACTTCACCATTTGAGGGATCAAGCGCAACAATGGCGCCACAGCAGAATTCTCCAAACATCGAAGCGGCCTCGCGTTGCAAGGCTTTGTCAATAGTCAACACCAAGTCAGCTCCAGCCACCCCGGAATCCGCGGGTCGATCTGCAAGATCACCAAGCACAACACCCCGCGCAGATATTTCCAGAAACCTTGTGCCTTCCTGTCCACGCAAGACTCTGTCGTATTCTTTCTCTACACCTTGTTTACCGACCAAACTACCGATTCGCAGTTTTAGCACACCCGAATAGGTTTCGGCGTCACTCACCTCTCCTACGTAGCCAGTAAAAGTCTCAGCCCTAATGTCGCTTGCGTAACGCCTGACACGATCCAGCTCATAGGTAATACCGGGATACTTGTCATATTGCTCCTCAAGAATGGCGACTTTCTCGAATCCCACATCACGTTTAATAACCGCTGGTAAATACAGAGGCTCACGGTTTTTCTTAAGGCGTTTTATTATCAGCGATGAATCGAAACCTATCAACGAGCTTAGCTGGGGGATGGTCTTCTCTTTGTTAAGCTCGGAGCGAATCAGCGATATCGAATAGCTGGGTCGATTGTCAACCAGGATTTCTTTGTGTCTGTCATAGATTACGCCACGTTTGGGGGCTATCGGTTGCACCCGGATGCGATTGTGCTCTGATTGATTTAGCAATTCGTCGTGACGCACAATTTGTAGACGTGAAAGTCCAACGGCCAATGTCAGTATTAGAATGGCTATAGCAAAATACGCAAGTCGCCCCTGGGACTCTTTTGAGGCAGGACGCGGGCTCATACAATCACCGCCCTATCCAGGTAATATGAACAGTTAGAATACTTCACGCACTCGCTCATAGCTAATGTATCTATCCTTGAAGAGAAAGAATATGTAGGCGGCAACAGCAGTGTATGCTGTGGAGGGGAGTGAGTCGACCAAATAAATCCGAAATACATCTGAAGTTGACAAAAAAGTCACTCGCACCAATTCAAAAAGCAAACACCCGGCGGCCACAACTGCGACTTTGGCGGGTAGTGATTCAAGGTTGAGACGACTCTTGAAGTAATTAGCGCCGATGGCAATAAAAGCCGCAACTATCATCCCCGCCGCCGCTCCCTCCGGTGAACCGGTGTTCACTACAAACGCGGCGGAAGCCCCGAACCAAATCGCGACCACTTGCGGCTTGTATATAGCAACTAGCGCGATTACCATCGGGGCAATTGCCAGATGCGCCCCCCATACCGACAGTGGTTCGGCCAGAATAATCTGATACATCGATATCAGAAACAGATAGACCAGATAGGGTAGGATTTTCAGTAGGCTAAATTTCATTCTTTAGTTTCCGCCTTCAAATCGGCTCCGCTTTTTTGCTCATCAGGGTTTAACACCTTCTGGGCGCCGACAGTATCTGATACCTGTGCGAGCGCGTAGAGTTCGTCAATCGCATTGAGATTGACCACCGGCTTGAGTGACACACTAGCGAAAATAGCGTTCTCATCGCGAGTAACCGACTCAACTATCCCCACAGGCAAGCCCTCAGGAAACACACCTCCCAATCCCGAAGATATTATCAAATCACCGGTCTTGATTTGTCCGTCTATCGGCACATTATCGAGAATTAGCCCTCTGGAAGAGACAAAGCGCACAATCCCCTGCTCACGACTCTCTGCATCACGAGCCGCAACGCGACAGCCCGGGTCACTAAGAAGCTGAACCGTCGCAAATCTGGCGCTAAGCTCGTCTATCCTCCCAACTAGCCCGTTCCCGCTTATCACTGGCTGACCACTACTAAGGCCCTGAGCGGTACCTTTGTTTACCTGGATGGCCACTGGAATACCCCGGTAGGTAACCGAATAGGCTTCGAGCGGAATCAATCGAAAATCCTCAGCCGGAGAATATCCGAGTTGCGCACGTAGTCTTTCGTTTTCTGATTTCTGACGTTTGAGGTCGTTTATCTGAACCATCGCCCTGAGCAGAGCCTCTTCGAGTTCACTATTTCGCTGTCGAACCTGGTATACATCGGAGAGCGCCAGTTTCAACTCAAAGAATGGTTTCTTGAAAATATAGTTGGCCGCCTCGCTGAGAGGATTGTAGATATAATCCTTGCTGGCAAGCATCACTACCGAGAGCAGGGCTATCAGCGCCAAATGCGTGATTGAGGCTTTGCGCTCGAATAGTGTCTGATAGAACTTCATGACTCTAACATATAGCCATAGACAAGGTGATTACCACTGAAAAACCGTCGAAAAACTATGGAAATAGCCCGAAAGGATGATATATATGCTGGAAGCGTCGGGCCACAATTCTCACGGACGAAAATCAGGACCCGACGCGATAGGTCAGGCGTTTTGGGAACTGGGCGGGTTGTCAATCAACCGAGTCAAGAATAGCGAACAGCTCGGCAGGTGAAGTTACAGCCATCAGCTTGTCGCGTTTGTCTTCAACTTTCATCATGTATGACAAACGAGCCATAACATTGAGATGTGCGCCGATTGCATCTTCGGGGGCCGCAATAAGAAAGAACAACTTGACTGGTTTCCCGTCGATGGCGTCAAAGTCGATGCCCTCTTCTTTGCGTCCAAAAGCGATGACTATGCCCTTGGTGGCTTTGGTCTTGGCGTGCGGAAAAGCTACTCCATAGCCGACTCCGGTGGTGACTAATCCTTCGCGCTCACTTACATCTTTTTGTAGCAGGTCGGCGTCCTTGACCAAAGTTGAACCAGAGGCAAGCTGGACAAGCTCTTTTATGGCGTCGTCTTTGGTTGTGGCGTTTAGTTCAAATTCAATCAGGTTCTCGTCGCAAAACTTGGAAAGCTTCATTGTCTCAATCTTTCTTGTGGAATACTATAAAACGTTTAATCTCATCAATTCAAAACAGGCGCGGTAGTGTAACTACACTGATTATCTTTAGGATTCACGACACGAGCCCATCGCCCGGAATTTTCCTAAGCGTGACTCTATTAACTCATCAGGTGATTGTTGACGTAACTCAGCTATGACTTTCAGCAGTTCAGTCTTGAGTATTCGAGCGGCCTGTTCCGGCTCGGTATGCGCCCCGCCGACAGGCTCACGAATGATATCATCAATGACACCCAAACGCATGCAATCATCTGAAGAAACTTTCAAAGCCTCGGCGGCCTGCGGTCCCATTGCGGCATCGCGCCAAAGAATTGCCGCGCATCCCTCAGGAGATATGACCGAATACCAGCTGTTTTCCATCATCAGAATGCGGTCACCGATGCCAATTCCTAATGCGCCACCGGAGGCGCCCTCGCCGATTATTACACAGACAATCTGAGTGCGCAAACGTGACATCACAAAGATGTTGCGCGCGATTGCTTCAGCCTGTCCGCGCTCTTCGGCTCCAATACCGGGAAATGCTCCGGGTGTGTCAATCAGACATACTACCGGCAAGTTGAACTTCTCCGCCAATCGGAAAAACCTCTCGGCTTTGCGATAACCTTCGGGGTTGGCCATGCCGAAGTTTCGGAAAATTTTCTGCTTAGTGTCACGTCCTTTTTGCTGACCGAGTATCATCACCGGTTGTCCGTCAATTTTCGCTAAACCGCCAACTAGAGCATTGTCATCAGCGAAACGACGATCACCATGCAGTTCGATAAAATCGGTGGTCATCATCTTGATGTAATCAAGCGTGTAGGGACGACGCGGATGTCTTGCAAGTTGAACTCTCTGCCAACGGCTTAGTTTGGCGAAAATATCATTGCGTAATTTGCCTAACTTTTCCTCCAAAGAAGAAATCTCTTTGGTAAGTTCGATATTCTCACCAATAGCAAAGTCGCGCATATCGGAGATTTTCTTCTCCAACTCTACAATCGGCTTTTCAAAATCTAAGAATGTACCTTCGGCCATATAGCTCAAGTCCCTTTGCCAGCGTCAGCTTTCTCGTCCTTTCAGGTCGCTATTAGCGTCGATTTTTCTTCAGCGCTGCGCCCCTTAGACGGCCACCTAAGATAAGGAATAGCGCCAGAACCGCAACCATAATCACCACAAGTGTCGCAACCACTAAAGACTTGTCCCAAAACAACATAAGTATGGACATCGCGCCGCTGAGCGCGCTGACCAGCCAGAATGTGCGCACTGTGGCGCGATAGCTGAGGCCCAAATGGCCTAAATAGTGGAATAAATGCCGCCGGTCGGCTTTCATGACGTTCTTGCCGGCTAACAATCGCCGCGAAAATGAGGTGAAAGTCTCTACCAAAGGCACAGCCAAGGCCACCAGAGGGGGGAACAATGCCGCGGCGGTGAATGATTTGATTGGCGCCAGCAAGGAAAGCACCGCAAATAGATAACCTACCAACAGGGCGCCAGAGTCCCCCAAGAACAATCTTGCCGGGTATAGGTTGAAGTACAACACACCAGCTAAGGCTCCGGTCAACGCCAAAGATAGCGCAACTCCGCCGGGTATGTTCAACAACAACGAAATAGCGCCAACTGCAATCGCCCCAATTAGTCCGACTCCGGTTGCCAATCCGTCGAGACCATCAATGAGATTGATCGCATTCGAAAGCAGAGTCACCCAAAAGACACTGATTAGCGCCGACCAAATCCCCGGATGTACTTCACCTACAAATGGCACATACAGCAGGTCGATCTTGATACCTCCGAAGTACAGCAACAAACCCGCCGCCGCTTGCGCCAGAAGTTTCAACCACGCCGAAACAGGCTGCAGGTCATCATACAAACCGACACCGAATATCAACAACGCTCCAAGCGCTATATGCAACCAGGGCAAACCAGTGTCATACCAATCAGGATACAGAAACCAAGCTAGAGCTAATGACACTATCATCGAAATCAACACGCTGACACCACCGATATTTGGCACCGGCTCTTTGTGGCGCTTGTGCTGACCGGGGGTATCCACGATGTCATGCTTCAGACAAAACCCAATTACTAACCGACTGAGAACTAGTGACAGTCCCAATGAGACGATCAGAATAAGAAGCATCCCGGGTAAATAGTGTTGTATTTCTGCTTGCATGGCTTATTGGATTATGATGAGCTAAATTTAGTGTCGGTTGGTATTCAGGCTTTGCGAAACACTCTCAGCAAAGCGGAAATGAGGAAATTTACTGTCAGCGCCAAGGGCAAAACTACGAATGTGAGTGTACCGGGTATGCGCTTGTGAAAATAGCGCCATACCGAAATATGATGCCAACGCGAACGCTTCAACGCCGAAGAACGCGAACCGCCACCCCACGAATGCACTGCCCCGGCTTTTGGGCAAAAATATATTTTCCCGCCTCTGGCGTGTATTTCCGCAGAGAGGTCGGTGTCCTCCATGAACATGAAAAAACGCTCATCGAAACCGCCAAGCTCAATGAATGTATCACGACGAATCAACAAGGCTGTCCCGGCGGTTGCCGGAACCGCGGTTACCTCCGGGTAATCGGGCAAGGTGTAACCTGCATTGCTACTCCTGTTCTTCTTTCTGAATAGCGAACTCAACGCTGAACCACGTGAACCCAATATGTTGCTGATTGTCGGCAACTCGCGGCAAGTTGACTGAAACGAACCATCGGGATTGCGCATACGACCGGTGGTTGCCCATGCGTCAGTCTCGGTATTCAAAACACGCACCAACTCAGATATTGCGCCACTATCAAGAACTACATCCGGGTTCACGAAAAACAATAACTCTCCTTGCGCCTCTTTAGCTCCTGCGTTACATCCTGCGGCGAATCCTTTGTTTTGCATCGAGCGAATCACGCGCCCCGAGGGCAATAGCGAATTGATTTGCTCAGTTGGGTCAACGGCGCTGAGGTTGTCGATGAATAGCGACTCGGCCTTGCAGTCCTCGGGTAAACGGCGTAACTCTTCGGCCAATGCAGGTAATGAATCAGATAGGGCTTCCTCACTATTGTGAAGCACCATGATAACAGATAAGCATAGATTACCGTGATTCGCCATGCCGGAAGTATAGTCTGAAGGTTGACATCAAGCCAGCTTTCAGAGGCAAATGCCAATCAGAATCAGAAACAGAATCTAGAAATGTAGTTGAAAGGTGAGTCGGAGTGTATTTGCAAGGCGTTGGTTTTAGTCGAGCTTGCCGAGCATTGATAGCCAGCGTAGATACCAAACGACCCTGATAGCCTCGCGGACTATTTTTTTGGACATCTTGGATGTGCCCTGCACTCTATCGACAAAGGTGATAGGGATTTCTTTGATACGGAATTTTTTCTTCCAAACGCGCATCGACAGCTCTATTTGGAATGAATAGCCATTTGAGCGGATCGCATCCAGATCAATCGCCTCCAAAGTTTCACGACGGAAACATTTGAAACCACCGGTTCCGTCGCGAAGCGGAAGCCCAGTTATGATTCTTGAGTAGGTATTTGCAAAATAGCTAAGTAACAATCTGCTCATCGGCCAGTTGACCACATTGACGCCGCAAATGTAGCGCGAGCCAATAACCAAGTCGTTTTCTTGAATCTCATGCAGGAAGTCTTTGATATATTGCGGGCCATGTGAAAAATCGGCGTCCATCTCGAAAATAAGCGCGAAATCGCGCTCCAGCGCCCATTTGAATCCGGCGATATATGCGCGTCCCAGACCCTGCTTTTCAGTGCGATGGAGAATATTGACTCGCGGCTCTGTCTTAATTAACTCATCGACAATATCACCTGTGCCATCGGGTGAGCCGTCATCGACCACCAAAACATTGATGCGCGGGTCCAGCGGCAAAACCGCGTGAATAATCTTCTCGATGTTTTCCCGCTCATTATAGGTCGGGAAGATAATCAATACTTTGCCTGAAACGCTCACTACAAATACTCCATCTACTCTTCTGTAACTATAATTACTCTTCGGTCGTTTGTTCTTCTTCCACCAATTCGTCAGGGTCGCGCCGCCACCAGCCCAATCCCAACAACCCTAATGTCAACGCTAAGGAAACATAGGTCACATTCCTGCCGGTCTCGTACAAAGGCGAGGCATAACGAAATGTCAAAGTCCCCTGCCCTTTCGGGACCAGGGCGCTAAGAAAGGCCCCATCGGCCCGGACCAGATCGACTGGCTCACCATTTACATATGGACGCCAGCCATTGTAATATGCGGTAGTCACAATAACCGGTCTGGACGTTTGAACATTGTAACTAACGACAATACTGTCCATGTCGGTAGAAACCACTTTTACTACATCTTTTGCCGTATCCAACTTTGTTGAATCGGAATTCTCCTGCGAATTATTCGTTTGGATTTGATACAATTGCTGTAATGCCGCCTGCCATTCCGGCGATGTTTCTTCTACAAACGCTACCTCACGTAAGTTCGCATTCCCTCTGAGAATCTGAGGATAAATCGCTCTTCTCTCGGCAATAGTCACTATGGTATCCGGCAGGAAGGCCCGCGGGAAGGCATTCGGATTCTCATAAACCGCCACATTGCCCAAATCCAGAGCTAGTCGCACCGGTTTAGGGCCAAAATGATCTGACGGGAATGCGCTTCTTTTCGGCAGTACCAAGTACTTGGCTCCGACGAGATTGAGGAATCTGGCATTGGTGAAGTTTTTCAGCGCATTGCCCTTGAGAATCGGGTTTCCGTACATGCCCGGCCCCCCCAGCAAATCATCATACCATTTGAGCTGATTGCCATGATAACCGGCGACAACTTCGATTCCAAAATAGGGCAGCGCATCCCCCTGGAAGATTCCCCATTGAAGCGTGCGATAGTAATCAGATTGCTTGGTAATATAGTCTGTAATAGGATTGGGTTCGAATTGCTGACGGATTCTCTGCGGCTCCACAGTTTGGATAAATCGATCGCCAAAACGAATTCCGTCAACCATCGCCAACAGCGGCAAGGCCAGTATGACTATACGAGGTAATGCGCCGCGGATCACTCCCCATATCACTCCAATCGAAGCGGTAACCAGAAAGAAACTTATCCAAAACCCCTTTTGCACCGCCGGTAAATTCGCCATGGCGATATTCCATTTGCTAACATTGCGAGCCACCAACTGAGATTTGATTCCGCTGTAGAATATATCGGTGTAAGCGCCAAGCATGCTCTCACCGGCCAGCCCCCAAAGCAGAGCCAAGGCGCCAAGTGAACCACCGAATATCAGCAGATACTTTTTGAAGCGCTCTTTGGTCTTGGCTTGGGAGGCGCGATACTCGGTTAGTATCCACTGGACACCCATTGCCGCCAACAAGGATATCGAGAAACAAAAAATGAACATAATCATCGACGGCGCGCGCAATGATTTGACATTGGGTATCAGGTAGAAGTATAGCTTGAACAGTGGCGTGGTAGCGCCCAGCGCATAGGAGAGCGCAAATAGCGCCAGTCCTCCGAAAAAGATTCCTTTACGGCGATAGAAAAACACTCCGATTATCCCGAGGAAAAGAGCAACCACCCCGGCGTATTCTGAATTATCTTTGAATGCGTTCTTGCCCCAGTAATGGACATCGGGATAGTCAGCTTTATTTACCGATGTTCCGACAAATTCCGGATCAAGTAGGCCAACCACACCCTCGGTGTGCATTGACCAACTGGTGGCCCATTGCCAGCCGCTCTTGGTGTCTGTGCGAGGGGAGAATTGTTTGGTGTATTGGACTCCAGGGTAGAACTGAATAGCTGAGATGCCTAAACCCAAGACCACAGCCAGAGCGAATCCTCCGCCATGTGTCGCTAATGGCATCACAGGACTTCCAGCTCCGGAAGCGCGCACGCTCTTGAAGCGCTGGTATAGCAAGTACAGCACATAGAAACCTAAGGCCCAAAGTGTGAAGTAAGACATTTGCGGATGAGGCGTGAGAATTATCAAACCAATTACCACACCTAGCAAAGTGAAATTCAGCAAAGCTCTACGATTGAACGCCCTGTCGAGAAACAGGATTGCCAGCGGAAAGAGAGTTGTGACGAATATCTTGCCGTCATGACCGGGAGCCACCAGACTGACCAGATAGCCGGAGAAACCATAGCACACCGCGGCCACTACCGAGGCAACTCTAGAGAGAGCAAATTCGCGTGCGGTCCAGTACATGAACACTCCGGCCAGAAAGATGTGCAACACGAGATTCCAGCCGAGCATACGAAACAGATTCCCAAAGTATTTCAATGATGAAAAGGGATAGAAAATGTCTCCGTGGAAGGCGTCAACATAAGGCATGCCCCCAAAAATATACGGATTCCATCGCGGCGGCCCCCCATTGCTACGCACATGCTCAACGAGCATCTCGCGGAAAAATACACCGGCGTTGAGCATATCTGATCCGTATAACATCAAATCAGAAAATATGAATTTCCTGAAGAGAATCAGAACGCCGATTCCGACTATGGCAAAAAACATATACGGAAAAGCCTTGTTTCTATCCAGGACGGCAAGTTGGTCTTTTCCGCTGAGGGTGTCAGTTGATTCTGTCATAGTTCTTGTCGCTGGTTTTGTCATTGAACTCCCAATCCTTCGCTTCTTCTAAACCAGCCGCGAACATACCCAACTTCAGCGACTTACGCAATCAATATCGAAACGCAGGCGAGCTTGATATGACGGGGTTTTGGGCTTGGAATGTGGTGGGATTTCACTATATTCTTATTGTCTCCGATGGGATCATCATTTGAACGCTTAGATTCAATGCGTCCGAAGATTACCCACCTGAGGGAATCTCCCCGGCGCCGGGTCCAAAGGCGCTTCTCTTGGTCAGTCATTCCTCACATATTGATTGTTATCACATCACCCTATCTCTGCTATGGGGGGAATCATAGAGTTTTAGTTACTTACAAAGCTTAGTCGCTTGCCAACGTCATTTCATGCTCAAGAAATTGCTAACAGCTGGAAGGAAGAACGTCAATGAAACATCTCGCTCAAAAACACGTCTCTCAAAAACAAATAACCAGGGCTGGCTTATCATCGCTCCTAATGGCGATGATCCTATTGTTGACGCCAAGCATCTCAACAGCCACCAGCTCTTTCCCGCCGCCGACGAATGTTCGCGTGACCAATATCCCGCAACTCAACAACGAGGAGCAAACCGCCATTTCGCCGGTGGATTCAAATCTCATCATCTCTGTGTGGAGAGACTTCAGGCTCGGATACCGTCAGATTGGAATCGGTCGCTCAACCGACGGCGGACAAACCTGGACTGATTCTCTAATCAGTCCCTCACTGCAGTACATCAATATCATCAACAATTTCGCCTTCCCGCCAAATACTAATTGGCAGTCCGACCCAACTTTGACAGTAGATCGCTTCGGTAACTTCTACATGTCGGTTCTGGATTTTTCACCATCAGCAACCAATGACTCATCTACAATCACATTCTACAAGACCGTTGACGCCGGACTTTCATGGACAGGTCCAGTTCCAATCACGCCTGTATTCGCACCGGCTTTCGAGGATAAGCAGTTTATTACCGTGGATAATTCCGGCGGAGCAACCGATGGTAACGTCTATATGTCATGGACGCGTTTCCCGAATCCTGATAGAATTGTGTTTATCCGCTCAACTGATGGGGCGGCTTCGTTCGAAGACACAGTAGTCGTCGGGCCGATTCAAACCTCAACCGGATGCGGCGGTTCGCTAATTGACGCGGGACAATTCTCTATTCCGATTGTGGGAGCCAATGGTGATGTTCATGTATTCTGGCAGGGCACACGCCTGGACTCTTCGGGTTTTTGCTCCGGTTCGATTCATATCAAACACGTGGTTTCTACTGATGGAGGACTCAACTTTAGCGGCGAAGATAACATCCAGCAGGTCTCCGGGTATACGTCCGCAGCAGGTGGAATCAACACCTATTCCCAGCCGGTAGTGGATGTCGACCGCACCGCCGGACCGTTCGCAGGGAATATGTACCTCTGCTTCACCAACCTTGGCCCCGAGGATGGTGGACGCACAGATGTTGATTTCATGATGTCAACTGACAATGCATTAACTTGGACAAGCCGTGTGCAAATCAACGACGGAGACAATAGCGGTCTTAACGACAGTTTCCATCCCTGGGTGTTCGTCAATGAAGAGGGCGTGGTGATTGTCATCTTCTATGACAATCGCTTTGATCCTCCGTTCTATAACAACTTCGACCTTGTGGCAACGTATTCGTTTGATGGCGGACAAACATTCACTGCCAATCATCGTATCACCAATGTGTCGTCCAGCCCAAGCTCATTGTTTGCAGGTAATGCGAATAATCGGACACAGAAATTTGATTACACTGGCACATTTGATCCAAGTGAGGCGCCACTACTAGCGCCTACCTCACCGCAGGCAGGCCTAATCGGTGAATATATCGGACTATCAGCAAACCATGATAAAGTCACCGCCACCTGGACCGACAGTCGTGACGGCAACTCCGAGGTGTATAGCTCATCCTGGGGTATTCCATTGTTGGAACCAAAACCAATCGCGCCGGATAGCGGTGGTTTTGCGCTAGCCTCACCAACTTTTGACTGGTCAACCTCCTGGAAGAACGACGCTGATCAGTATCGTTTGGAAATTGCAAGCGACCAGAGTTTCTCCAGTATTGTTGCAACTCGCACTGTAGATACAAATTTCAACGTACTGGACTTTGCGCTAGCTGAGGGTGAGTATTTTTGGCGGGTGAAGACCTTCAATCTGTCCAACGGTGACAGCTCCGAATACTCTCTAGTTCGTAGTTTTCAAGTCGACAATACACCTCCGACAACTGTGACACTACTCTCACCTGTCGACGGAGAAGTCACATTGAATCCGTTACCTCCTTTTGATTGGACTGACGCATTCGATGGACTAACCTCGGTCACTTATTCCATAGATATTTCAACCGATGCGGGATTCCCTGCCGGAGCTCTGACAACCACAGTTACTGGCCTGACAGTTTCAAATTATTTCCCAATTGATTCACTCACCGGCGATGTCCCGACATTCTGGCGCGTACGAGCCGCAGACCTTATCGGCAATGAATCAACCTCGTCAACTTTCACTGTAACACACAATACGCCCTGCTGTGTGGTTCCCGGCGACTTCACTCACGACGGCTCCTTCAATATCGCCGATGTTACCGCGGGAATCGCAAGAATCTTCTCGATGGGGTTACCCCCTTTCTGTCAGGATGAAGCGGACGCCAATGGCGATAACGCATATAATATCGCCGATGTGACCTATGGAATAGCTAGAATATTTTCAATGGGCCCCGCGCCAATTTGCGGAACCACCGGGGACTAATACGCTCCACTACAACGAGTTACCGCCATTCACCCAAGAGGCGGAGCAAATATGCTTCGCCTCTTTTTAGTTGATGCATAAATGACAGCGCTTGTAATTGTGTCAGCTTATTCAGGGAGGTATATTCCCCTTGCGCCTTTTGGGAATAGGCCTTATGCGCATATTGGCGTATCTCGCAATGCAAGCAAACATCCCAAATGAAAAATTCCAGATCACTCCCGCAAGAACCCACATACTAGACTAATGACCAAATCAGAAGAAACAAATCAGCGTGCATCCGGAAGAGTGGAAACCTACTCTCCGCCGCCTTGGGCGAAAGATGCGCATACACCATCCTTTGCTGAATATCAAAAGCGCTGGCAAGAGTCCATTAATGACCCGGAAAAATTCTGGGGCAAACTGGCAAGCGAATTGGTTTGGGACAAAGACTATGACAAGGTTCTTGAATGGAATCGTCCCTTTGCCAAGTGGTTTACCGGCGGCAAACTAAACGCCTCTGTGCAATGTCTCGATAAGTTTCAGGACACAGAGACCTTTGATAAGACAGCGTTAATCTGGATAGGCGAACCGGGAGAGCGCCGCGAAATCACTTATCGTCAGTTGCACGAAGAAGTGAATCAATTCGCCGCTGGACTCAAAGAGCTGGGTTATCAAAAGGGTGATCGCGTGGCTATCTATTTGCCGATGATTCCCGAATTGGTAGTAGCTACATTGGCCTGCGCCCGAATTGGCGCGATTCACACAGTTATTTTTGCAGGGTTCTCTGCTGATTCAATTCGTGACAGAGTGGAAGATTCAGGGGCGACATTGGTAATCACTTCTGATGGCGCATGGCGACGTGGTTCTAAAATCTTGTTGAAGAATATTGTTGATGACGCTCTGGGGCAGATAGACTCTGTTAAGAATGTTGTAGTGGTTCAACGCAATACTGAGAATCTCGAAGAGTTCACTCATTCGATGACTCCCGATCGTGACACCTACTACACTAAAGTCATATCAACCGGCCCGGCAACTTGTGAGCCTGAGTCTATGGACTCCGAGGATCCGCTATTTATTCTCTATACCTCAGGGACAACCGGCAAACCCAAAGGTATTTATCACACACACGCCGGTTACCTTTTAGGAACCATGATTTCCACCCGCGAAGTATTTGATTTGAAGAGTAATGATGTCTTCTGGTGCACTGCCGATGTGGGATGGATTACCGGTCATAGCTATATCATTTACGGCCCAATGCAAAATGGCGTTACCCAGGTGATGTATGAAGGCGCTCCGAACTTTCCTAATCCGGACAGGTTCTGGGAAATTGTCGCCGCCGAAAAAGTTTCCATTTTTTATACGGCCCCCACTGCAATTAGAGCGTTTATGAAATGGGGCGACAACTGGCCGCAGAAACATGACCTCTCGTCACTACGTCTACTGGGAACAGTCGGCGAGCCAATAAACCCTGAGGCCTGGCGCTGGTATCACAAGACTATCGGAGCTGAACGTTGTCCAATTGTCGATACTTGGTGGCAAACCGAAACCGGTACTATTTCACTAACCCCGTTGCCGGGAGCCACGACCACCAAACCCGGGTCGGCTACCTTTCCATTTTACGGGATTGACGCTGTCATACTCGATGAGGCTGGCGAGGAGCTACAAACCGGACAAGGCCTGTTGGCGATTCGTAAACCCTGGCCGGCAATGATGCGCGGGATTTGGGGCGACGAACAGCGCTACCGAGATACTTATTGGTCGAAGTGGGGCGGTAAGTATTACTTCCCCGGTGACGGCGCTTTTCGTGACGATGACGGATATTTCTGGATTGTGGGGCGAGTAGACGATGTGGTCAACACCTCCGGACATCGCATTGGAACAGCCGAACTCGAAAGCGCATTTGTGGAACATGAAACAGTTACTGAAGCGGCGGTTATTGGAATTCCGCATGAGATAAAAGGTGAAGGATTGGTGGGTTTTGTCACCTTGCGCGATGGCAATGAACCATCGGAGGAGCTAGCGGTTGAATTACGAGCCTGGATTGGTGAAAAAATTGGCAGTTTTGCAAAACCCGAACGTGTCATATTTGCCGCGGATTTGCCGAAAACACGTTCAGGGAAGATTATGCGTAGATTACTGCGCGATGTAGCCACCGGAAAGGCGCTGGGCGATGTTACTACCCTGGCAGACCCGGGGGTAATGAATGAATTACGTGAACAATATCAGGACGACTAAATATCAGCATGGATAAATCAGTGATACACACTTCCGGTGATGGCGCAGCAATAACCGACGTGCGTGAAGCCAAAGACAAGGAACGCGAAAGCCGCAAGCTCGGCGAGTTAGCGGCGACCGCAATTTGCGGTAATGATATTACCTCTTCCTGCTTGTATGTCTCAGCGCTCTCTATTGTCTACGCCGGGCGCTGGGCGCCTTTGTCACTGTTGATCGTAGCAGGAGTGCTCTATTTCTTCCGCTCCATTTACTCTGAGGTAGTTGGCTCTTTGCCGCTAAATGGCGGGGCGTACAACGCATTGCTCAACACCACCAGCAAGTTTCGCGCGTCAATTGCCGCTTGCCTGACAATTCTCTCATACATGGCCACCGCGGTTATTTCCGCTAGTGAAGGTATGCACTATGTAAGCTCTCTCTGGCATGGACTGCCAGTGATAGAAGCAACAATCGGATTGTTGGCGCTATTTATGGTCTTATCAATTATCGGTATAAGTGAATCATCAAAGGTTGCAACCGCGATATTCATTTTCCATTTAGTGTCACTAACGGTACTCGTCGTAGTCGGAGGGTCATATGTCGCCCTCAATGGGATTGACACTCTGGTAGCCAACCTATCCACACCAACTGAAGACGGTTTCATCCTGGCGATTTTCTTTGGATTCTCGGCGGCAATGCTGGGTATTTCAGGTTTCGAGAGTTCATCAAACTTTGTCGAAGAACAAAAACGCGGCGTTTTCCCCAAAACTTTGCGAAACATGTGGATTGCGGTTTCCGTCTTTAACCCGCTCATTGCCTTCCTGGCGCTGGCTCTACTACCTATCAATGAAGTAGTACAAAACCAGGAAGCCTTGCTGTCGCACATGGGATTCCTTTCAGGAGGAAGCACCTTGCAATGGATTATCAGCATTGACGCGGCCTTGGTGCTTAGCGGAGCTGTGCTCACGAGCTTTATCGGTGTGAATGGGCTGGTGCGTAGAATGACTCTCGATAGATGTTTGCCTCAATTCTTATTGAAAACGAATAGCCGCGGTTCAACGCATCGGATTATTATCGGTTTCTTCCTGCTGGCGGTTTCGATTCTTCTGATAACAGCCGGTGACATTAAGGCTCTGGCAGGTGTATACACGATTTCATTTCTAGGAGTAATGGCCCTCTTTGCGCTAGGTAATATCCTCCTGAAGGTTAAACGCGCGCGTCTGCCTCGTCCTACCCGCGCAAGTTGGCCGGCGATACTCATGGGTATGACCGCGGTGCTCGCAGGTTTAGTTGGAAATGCTATCATGAATCCCCAATATCTGAAAATATTTCTCCAATACTTCATCCCCACATTTCTCATTGTGACGATTATGCTAACGCGTATCGACCTGCTAAAAGCCACGCTGTACCTCATTCGCACCGCAATCGCGTCATTCATCAGACCAATGGGCGCTATGACCGAATCAATCCGCAGTCGAATTGAGCAAATAAACTCTCAGCAGGTAGTGTTCTTCACTCGCGGTGACAATGTCGCGAACCTGAACAACGCTATGCTATACATCCTGCGCAATGAACATTCCAGTCGTGTCAAAATTGTCACTGTGGTAAATGACAAATCCGAAGTGCCACCAAAGCTGGAAAAGGATTTGGAGTTCCTCGATGAGGCATACCCGGCGATTGACATTGAGTTCCTGGTTCTCGAAGCCCGCTTCAACCCCAGCCTGATTCAAGAGCTTTCAGAGAAGTGGAACATCCCGACCAATCTCATGTTCATCGGCTCTCCGGGCAAGACTTTCCCCTACGGTCTCGCTGAACTTGGCGGCGTGCGATTGATTATCTAGGCCAGTTACCCGACTTATCAGCTAGACACTGTCAGCCAGGAGCCGTATCTGGATCGTATAAATCTACGATACTTCTATTTCTGCATTTCCGATGTAAATCGTCATGTTGCCTCTATGAGTCATGTCTAGTAATTAGTACTGATATACGAATCAAATCCCCTCAAATTCGTATTATCTGCGTCAATAACAGCCGCTCCCATTTACAACGTGGCTCAACTATACTCTAAGTGACTATTGACTGGCATGTTATGATCTGCTAGCTATATCATTGCCATGTGCCAGGCTCTGGCATGAGCATTGCTTGTTGTATAACTTAGCCTTGGGTCTTTTGCCCAGAAATGGCCACCATGCCCATTGAATATTGAACATTGAATATGGAAGCATGGTTCTTTGACAAACAATCACTTCGGAGGTTAGACCGGTGAGAAAACCCAGTTTAGCTGTATTGTCCTCAGATTTGCTTTTAGCGCTAAATGAATCGAACAATTCCCAAACTCTGAAACGCAAACCAGCAGTTAATTCAGGAACAATGTCAGCTTATCTGTTGACGACTTTTATCGCTCTACTTGTATTGATACTTTTGCTACCGCTATCGAGTACAGCTCGCTCGCTCTATGATGCGAGCCAACAAAAGCAGGAAACCCAAGTACTGACAAAGGCTACAGCCGGGATCCCATTCATCACCACAGCAGTGCACAGAGTCGGGCAACTCTCGATGACCGTTTCCAACAAAGGCACGTTTGGAACCGGATTTCTTGATAATCCAACCGGCCCCGACGGCGGACGAGCTCCATCGGCGGAATATCCTATTAACTCAGGAATTGAATACTTGTTTGCCGGAGCCTTGTGGATTGGCGCGGTGGTCGGACGTGACACAGTAGTTAGCACCGGCGCCGACGGCTGGCGCTCCACTGGTCAGGAGCTTAATCCCGCGAGCTTAGATGAACAAATATCCAACGGCGAAGAGATGAAGATGCGTTCAATCAGTGACCCCGAGGACCCGGAGTTCTCTCTTGCCAAATCTCAAGAGGACATCACTTCAGTATACTTCGACACGCTAACAGTTGGTTTACCCAGCGATCAGTTCAATACAAACCATGTCCCGCTAGGTATAAAAGTTCGCGAGACAACTTACGCCTGGAGCTATGACTACGCCGACGACTTCGTATTGTTCGACTACAAGATAACGAACATCTCATCACGCACTTTGGAAAAAGTGTATATGGGTATTTATGTCGACGGCGATGTGGGCCATACTGCAACTCTATCAAACGGCCAAGGCGCACAGGACGATATTTGCGGATTCCGTCTGGCAGTGGATCAACTAAACATCCGCAGATCAAAATGTGATTTCACCGACACAATTCGCATCGCCTGGATAGCCGACAATGACGGCAACGGTTCTGAGGTTCCAATCGTGCCTACTTCGAAAAGCGAATATATCCGGGCAACTGATCCAACTGGTGTAACAGGAACTCGTGTAGTGCGGACACCTTCGGACTCGCTGGATTTCTCCTTCAACTGGTGGGTGTCAAATGGTAATGCGCCCCTGGACTTTGGACCGCGACTGAAAGGAACCAATGATGACCCGTTCCGTGATTTCGGCGGGTTCCTCGGCACACCTGAAGGTGACAAGAACAAGTATTACATCATGAGCCACGAAGAATTCGATTATGACCAACTATTCTCCTCGGTAAATTTCACTTCCGAAGGCTGGCTTCCGCCCGGCCCGCAATCGTCGGATATTTCCAACGGATTCGACACGCGCTATTTGCTTTCATTCGGCCCCTTCATAGTATTCCCCGGCGAAACATTACCTATCACTTTTGCCTATGTCGCCGGTGAAAAGTTTCACACAGACCCACAGGCTATGCGCAAGCTCTTCACCGGATTTCAACCTGAGCGCTATGCTGAACAACTCAACTTCAAACAACTGGGCACCAACGCGCAATGGGCTTCGTGGATTTACGATAACCCCGGAGTGGACACCGACGGTGACGGATACTATGGGAGATTCCGAGTTTGTATCAATGACTCAAATATGATAGACACAGTCCTGGATACTTTCTATAGTGACGATTCCTCGATTATCGATTCTATCATTCCGCGAGAATTCTTCATTGATGTAGACACAATATTTTTCGAAGGCGACGGTGTGCCAGACTTCCGCGGAGCCAGTCCGCCACCGGAGCCAACCGTCCGCCTTGAGCCTTTGCCAGGCAAGATAATTGTTCGGTGGAATGGACTCCGCTCTGAAACTACCCCTGATCCATTCAGTGATGCGCTGGATTTCGAGGGCTATCGAGTGTATTTGGGATTAAACAACCGCATCACAGACATGGTCCTGCAATCTTCATACGACAAAGAAAACTACACTCACTTCTTCTTCGATGCGACAACCGAAACATGGATAATCGCCGGACCGCCGCAAACTCTGCAGGAGATTCGATTGCTATATGCCAACAACAATCCTGACTACAACCCATTGGACAATGACATAAGCACACCTCTACGATTCGGAGATTCACTGTTCTATTTTGTAGCGCAGGATTTCAACCGTAACGACCTATCAGATGAAACCGAGATCCATAAACCGGCAAAGTATCGAAACGCCCCCTACCCGCATACTACCTTCATAGACTCAGCCTTTACTAGTGATACCTTCCTGGTAGATGAAACACGCGGAGACACAACCTTCTATCCGGGAGGAGAACTTACTGAGGACGGCAAATATTTCAAATATTTCGAATATGAATACACACTGGATAACTTATTATCATCGCAACGGTATTTCGCATCAGTGACAGCTTTCGATTTTGGCGCCCCGGAATCCGGTCTTGCGGCTCTGGAAACCAGCCCGCTATTCAATGTAGTCTCCGAATTCCCACAGTATTCCACGGACTCCATTCTTGCTATGAATCTCGGAGTCTCAGTCTATCCCAATCCCTACCGAATTGACGGCAACTATCGAGAAGCCGGATTTGAGGGTCGAGGACAGAATGAGTTCCCTGATGAAAGAGTTCGCGCTATTCACTTTACCAACTTGCCGCCGGTTTGCTCTATAAGCATTTTCTCTCTCGATGGAGACTTGATACGCAGATTTGAACATGACACCGCGCCGAACTCGCCGGAGAGCATGCATGATTCATGGGACTTGGTGACACGAAACATTCAGATGATTGTTAGCGGAATATATTACTGGACCGTGGAAGAGCCTGATGGCAAAGTGCAAATGGGAAAATTTGTAATAATTATGTAGCTAGGAAGGGCTGCGGTTAATTCTTTAGTCTTTACGCTCTTCCGATTTGGAATTTTCACGGTCACGCACTATTGCCAACAGTGATTCACGAGTAGCGCCGATTTCTTCTCGAATCCCAGTTAACGCTTCAGCAAGCAACCCGAGAATGAAGAAACCAAGTCCTACACCAGCAAGTAACATGATAAGAAACAAGTAGGCTCGGTTGCCAACACCTAGAACGAATCGCTCGTAAAATGCGTAGATTGCAGTCAATACAGCAAGTAGAAAACAAAACGCGGCGGCCCCACCGAAAAGCATCAAAGGCTTCTTCAGAAAACTAATCTGGAATTTGACAGCCAACATATCAAGAATCCCGATTGGGATTCGCCAAATGCTGGTGAACTTCGATGCGCCCCATTGGCGCGGATACAAAGTGACTTTCACTTCGTCAATCACATAGCCTTCCTCGGCGGCCATAACTACCAAATAGCGATGCCAATCCCGGCGCAAAAACATGCGCTCGACAATTTCAGAGCGAAAAGCCTTTACCGAATTGAGGTCATGAACCTTGGTGCGGAAAATCATCCGGCTTAGGACATTGTAAATACTAGAGACAAAACGCTTCTTGTACTTCCCCTGCTTCCAACCGGTGACTACATCGGCCCCCTCACGAATTTTCTCTATCATCGCTGGGATATCATGCGGCAAGAATTGCAAATCCGCCGGATAGAACACATAGACATTCCCCTGGGCGGCGGCGAACCCGGTTTGCAGGGCGGCGGTTAATCCACGATTTCTGGAATGCGAACAAACTCGAATAAATGAATAGCGCCTTGCCTGTTCCTGAATTTTCTGCAACGTATCATCAGTCGAACCATCATTGATAAGAACCAGCTCGCCGGGGAATGACGCTGAAGCAAACATCTCGTCAAAAAGCTCGCATAGCTCCTCGATATTACCGGATTCATTCATAGCCGGAATAACAACCGAGACAAACAATTCGTCGCTACTTCCGATTTGATTTGGTAGTGTCTTATCCATGATATATTAAGTATCGGCTATTTACTTCAGGGCTTCGACTTCCGCTAGCTTTTCGGCAATTCTGTCGGCGCCAGGATTGAGATGGTTAGCTAATTTGAACCTCTCTATCGCGCGCTGACGAAACATATCAATCCCGCTCTTGTTATACAAGGCCAAATTGAGCCGGCCCACTTCCGCCTGAATATCATAATCAGTCGGTGAGGCCCCGGCGGCGCACTCAAGGAAAAACTCCGACTCCTTCAACGCACCGGCCTGTTCTGCTCGACGAGCCATAAACAGATTCACGGCGATGTTCGAGGTGTCAATTTTCATCATCTCAGCCACCGCCCTTCCTGTGGGATCCTTAATTCGACCTTGCAGAGCCAGCTGTCCGATTTCAAATGCCGAAAGCGGATAGGAGTTGGCTTGGGCATTTTTTGTCGCCCCCGCAATACGAAGCAAACTCACCTTTAGATTTGTCACGTGATAGGTGTGCAATGTAAAGGAACGTTCAGCAACTGAAGGATACATATCCTGAAAGCGAGTCAGATTAGACTCATCCAGCAAAACATGAGTCACCGGAAAGTCATCAAGAAAACTAGTGTCCGGATCAGAAACACCAAACTGATGCACCAACGCCGGAAGGTCATTGTCCTGACACAACCCAACTCCGTATGGCCCGGAAAGAATTGCCTCCGGGCCGAGAATCTTAGGCAAGTCATGTGACACCGCGACAATACTGTAAGTTGGTCTTTGCATCCAATCGGTATACCACGCTATCCCGGATGCAAATGAAAGTCCGGGAAATAGAATTATGGCAACGATCATTAACGCTGTAGGCATGCGGAATAGTTTGTTTCGCCGCCATAGCTGGTCAACGACAATGTATAGAATCCAGACAATAACGGCTGTGGCCACTACATCCCAAATACTATCATCAAAACTAAAATCGCCGGTTTGAATTAGGGAGATACGCGCCCATATTTGATAGACTGGAAACATCAGTATGAAACCGAAAAGTAAGTAGTACAATTTCAGCTTCAGCGAATCGGGAGCTATCGACTCACTCTCTTGCTTCTCTGAATGCGAACCAATTGAGCGCCTCTTTATTGCATCCCAAAGACCAGCTATCACCACACCCGCAAGAGCGCAGATTGGATAAACCAACGGGATTTGATAACGCAAAGGTCGATAGTTCCACGCAAAAAGCTCCAGCCAAATTAGAACCGCCCAGGATGTCATGAAGATTATCACACTAGAATAAGGTTGGGATTCATTGGCTTGCTTGCCAGCAATCATCTTGTAAAACACAGCGCCCACTAGCAAGAACGCTGTCAACCCGCCAATTACTAAACCCTCTGACTCAATTCCCAAAGAGAATAGCTTCCAGAAGAAATTGGAAACACTATCGAAGGCCTCCGGTGGCCCATATAGACCGGTTGATTGCTCAGTTAGATAGTAATTGATAGCGTCTAGATTCGGCCAGCCAATTGTAACAAACCACAACGCACAACCGGTCAACAACCCTACGCCGAAAGTGACGATACGCTTCCATTCATTCAATCTCTCCAGCGCCGTAGCCGTCATAACTCGCCAGAGAAACAGAACCGAGAATACACCGACGAAGACCATACCGTGAGATTTACCAAGCAAGAATGAAGCGCTGAGAGCCATACCGGCCAATGCCTGCGCCAGGCGCTTATCACGATAACTATCGGCAAGCCAAAAAGAGAGCAGACCGAAAAACACCATTGGATTTTCGAGAAACGGCAGGCGTCCATAGAAGAATTGATTCTTATTGAGCGCCAAGAACAGCAACATGAAGAAAGCCGCCGCCGGACCGTGACGTCTGCGTAGCAAAAGACAAAGCAGGAGAACACTTGTTAGTGAAAAAAGTAACGCGCTGAAATTTGCCTGCGCATAGCCAACGCCGAGCGTCGCAAACACAGCCCGGGCCACCGGTGTTACTGCTGAGTATTGGAACAATGGGAAACGCGTATCACCTAGCGGATTGTATTCACCGAACAGCGAAGCGTTTTTGGCATACATAGTGTATGCCGCAGGATCGGTATAAACGCCCTGACTAGTTGTCAGGCCAATTGGCGGGTCTGCGGAAAGATGAATCAGGCGGAATGCTACTGTAAGAACAAACAGCGCTATCCAAAGAGTGTTCTTATCCAGCGCAGAAGAGAAAAACTCAATACTTGAAGTTGAATGCGAGCTTGCTTGTCTTTTGGTCATGGCTCACTTTCATCCACAACATCAATGATGTATGACTACTGCAGGTTATTCGTTATTCGCTGGAATAGGCGACTTTTCCGCGCAGGATGGTTTTGACAACTTTGCCGGATAATTCCCAACCTGTGAAGGGCGTGTTGCGTGATTTCGACTTGAATGTTGACGGATCAACAGTCCATTGTGCTTCGGGGTCGATAATAGTCAAGTCAGCGGAATTCCCTACTGACAAGTCACCCAGCGGTTGATTTATTATTCGCGCCGGGTTAACAGTCAACTTACGAATCGCATCTGTCCATGACAAATAGCCCTTGTCAATTAAACGCGTCTTAATCAACCCGAGCGCAGTTTCAAGTCCGACCATCCCGGCGGGAGCCTGATCGAACTCCACGTCCTTCTCTTCGGCGCTATGTGGCGCATGATCGGTAGCTATGCAATCTATCGCGCCATCGACAAGACCGGCGATAACTGCATCCACATCGGCTTGAGTGCGAATCGGCGGATTAACACGCAAGTTGGTGTCAAATTTCTTTTCGATTTCGTCATCGGTCAGCGAAAAATGATGCGGACAGGCCTCGGCGGTAATCTTGACTCCCTCGGCTTTGGCGCGGCGAATTGCATCGACTGTTCCGGCGGAGGAAACGTGCTGAATGTGAACCCGGCCACCTGTAAATTTCGCCAACTGAATATCACGCAAAGTAGCGATTTCCTCAGCCACAGCCGGCCGCCCACGTATTCCAAGTTTCGCTGAGGCGAATGATTCGTTCATCACACCGTCACCAACTAAGTACTTGTCCTCAGCATGTTGCATAATCGGGATATCAAACATCTGTGCATATTCCAAAGCGCGACGCATCAAATCCGGGTCCTGCACAAAATCACCATCATCAGTAATCGCAACTACTCCGGCCTTAACCAAATCACCAATCTCGGCCAGCTCTTTCCCAGCGCGGTTCTTTGTAACAGCGCCAACTACAAACACGCGGCAGGGGGCTCCGACAGATTCCGAAAGCACGAATCGGACTGTTTCCTGATCATCTATAGCAGGTGTAGTATTCGGCATACAACAAATGGTAGTAAAACCACCAGCGGCGGCGGCCTGTGCGCCGGTTATGACCGTCTCTTCGTCCTCACGTCCCGGTTCGCGCAAATGCACATGCAAATCGATTAAGCCTGGAGTGACGAGCTTACCGGTCGCGTCAATGATGTTACTCTTATCCGTCGCTTTCAGCGCCGCGGCGACTTTCTTTTTGTCAGTTTCGACAGCTACGAATTCACCGTCACGAATCAGTATTGTGGCATCATTGAGAACACCGATTCTCGGATCGATAACATCGCCACCAGTGACAATCAGGTCGTAGTTACTTCCTATGCCAGCGGCGGCCTTGGTTTCTTGTTTCTTTACCGGGCTCTTGCTCATGATTCGGTCTCCTCGGGTTCGCCCTTCTTGCCCGAAAGGAGATACAGCACAGCCATGCGCACTGCCTGGCCGTTGGTAACTTGTTCGAGAACCACTGAGCTTTCGCTATCAGCTATTTCACTGGTAATTTCCACACCGCGATTAATCGGCCCCGGGTGCATAATTGTATAGTTCTTATTCAAGCGCTTCAAACGCTCAGAAGATAGTCCGAATAGATGTGTATACTCTCTCTGACTTGGAAACATTCCACTCTGTTGGCGCTCAAGTTGTATACGCAGAATATTGACAACATCAACGCCTTCAAGCGCCTCATCCAAATTTGTGTAAACATCAACCCCGAATCTCTCGGCCTCATAAGGCAAAAGCGTCGACGGGCCACAAATCGCAACATTTGCTCCGAGAGTTTTGAATCCCCAGATATTCGAACGAGCCACTCGTGAATGCTTGATATCACCTACCAACAAAACGCGCAGTCCTTTTAGCGAACCATATTTTTGACGAATCGTGAACATATCCAGCAAACCCTGCGTAGGATGTTCATGCGCTCCGTCACCGGCATTGATGATATTTGAGTTTAAGCATTGTGTCAGAAAATATGGGGTTCCGGCAGACTTGTGACGCACCACAACCATGTCGATTTTCATTGCCTCAATGTTCTGCACGGTATCGCGAAGACTCTCGCCTTTCTTAACCGACGAAGTCGAGGCCGAGAAGTTTATTGAATCCGCAGACAAACGTTTTTCCGCCAGCTCGAATGAAATCCGCGTGCGTGTCGAGGCCTCGTAGAATAAATTCAAAACCGTCACGCCGCGCAATGTCGGCACTTTCTTAATCGGACGTTCAAGGATTTCGCGAAAGCTAATCGAGGTATCAAGGATTTGAGTCAAATCCTCAGCGCTGACTCCTTCAAGTCCTAATAAATGTCGTGATGCAAGTCCCATTATATCCTAAGCCATTATTTCTTAGACCATTATCTCTTGGTATGGTGTATCAGAGTATTACTATCTTAGTCTAGTTTAGCGCTTGTTTTGTGACCTTACTTGCCCGCGCCACGTTCAATACTGATTGAATCGTCACCATCGTCTTCATCCAGATGCACATTGACACGATCAGTTCGGTTAGTAGGAATGTTCTTACCTACATAATCAGCGCGAATAGGCAATTCTCGATGTCCCCTATCCACCAGCACAGCCAATTGGATTGAACGCGGGCGACCAAAATCAATCAACTGTTCAATTGCGGCGCGTATTGTTCTACCTGAGTAAAGCACATCGTCAACCAACACAATATTCTTATCTACTACGTCAAAGAGAATATCTGTGCGTTGGATGACCGGCTGATCAAGGCGAGTGGTTGCATCATCACGATAGAGATTGATGTCCATCAGACCCAACTCTACTTTCGCTCCCTCGATTTTCTCAATAAGAGCCTGCAGACGTTTGGCCAAAGTAGCGCCGCGAGTCAACACACCGACCAGAGCTACATTTTCGGCTCCGCGATTGTGTTCCAGAATTTCGTGCGCGATACGAGTCAGAGCGCGGGAAATCCCGGCGCCGTCGAGGAATAATTCAGTTTTGTTGCGACTAGCGCTCTTGCCAGGCATCAGAGACTGCTCCCACTTGCAAATAGGCGCCCATACAAAAGGACGAATCCCGCCTTTGATAGAGGAACTTGGAGTCTTGGTGATGTATTAGTTTGTAGTATCGGAGTCATGTTCGGATTTGATTCCCTTTCCCACCTCTCCCGGGTGAGATTAAAAGGATACTCGACCGCTAGTATAAGCTCTGAACGCTTACAGTCAAGCCCCGCAATGATGAATAGCCTATCGCAAGCGATGAATTGCCGCTTATGCCTCTGAATCTTCGGTCAGAAAAGCAATATCCAAGTTTCTTGCCGCGGCAGTTTCGTCGAGTCGTCGCAATGGGGTGTTATGCGGCGCAGATTTGACCAGCTCGGGGTCAGTGTCTATTTCATGAGATATTTTGATCAGCGCCTCGGCAAATTTATCGAGAGTCACCCGGCTTTCGGTTTCAGTAGGCTCAATCATCAGAGCTTCCGGCACAATCAACGGGAAATAGGTTGTTGGAGAGTGATAGCCATAATCCAACAAACGCTTGGAGATGTCCCCGGCGCGAACGCCTTTCTTCTTTTGGCGCACCGCGCTTAGCACCACTTCATGTTGACAGGCGCCCGGATAGGCAACCTCATAAACATCAGAGAGGAGAACACGCAGGTAGTTAGCATTGATAATTGCGTTTTCTGCCACTCGTCGCAATCCCTCTGCGCCTAGCGTACGGATATATGCATAACCACGAACCGCATTGGCAAAGTTGCCATAGAAACTGTGCATGCGCCCAATTGATTGCGGCCTGTCCCAATCCAAATAGAACTCTTCAACAGCCTTGGAGTGGTCGGCAAGTGACTCGCCTCTGCGCAAAACCGGATTGGGGAGAAATGGCTCCAGCGTAGCGCTTACACCCAGCGCACCGGCGCCCGGACCACCGCCACCATGCGGAGTAGAAAAAGTCTTGTGTAGATTTATATGCAACAAATCAAATCCGATTTTCCCGGGCTGAACTAAACCAAGCTCTGCATTCAGATTTGCGCCGTCCATGTATAATAATGCGCCGGCTTCATGAACCACTTCGGCTATTTCAAGAATCTCTGACTCGAAATGCCCCAGCGTATTGGGGTTCGTCAACATGATTCCCGCAGTGTCATCATCGAGAGCCTCACGCACAGCGTCGACACTCATCAAACCTTTGGCATTTGATTTTACTTCCACCGGAACCATTCCGGCGATAAACACCGAGGCGGGGTTGGTGCCATGAGCGCTATCAGGTATCAATATCTTCTTGCGCGGTTTGCCAAGATTCTCGAAGTAGGCCTTCATAATCAACACACCGGTAAGTTCGCCATGTGCGCCTGCGACCGGCTGTAGTGTCATTGCCGGGAATCCACTGATTTCCATCAGAGCGGCTTTCAACTCCCATAACAAGTGTAAGCATCCTTGAACAGTCGACTCGGGGGCAAGTGGATGTGCCGTTGCAAATGAGGGATTACCAGCGGCTTCATCATTGCGCTTGGGATTGTATTTCATAGTGCAGGAGCCAAGCGGATAGAAACCTTTGTCGATATGAAAATTCTTAGTGGACAGATCGACATAGTGACGCATCACTTCGCCTTCGGTAACTTCCGGCAGTGACGGTAAAGTAGCTCTACGGAGATTCTCGGGAATCCAGCGCTGTCGCTCCTTATCTGAGAAACGTAGGTTTTCCAGACTGGCCCCGCATAGTCCTGCGGTAGACTTGTCATATATGAGAGTAGAAGGCTTGTTCATCTGTATTTCTTTTTGCCTGTAGATAATGCCGGGCTTAGCGCTTGGCTTTTGCTTGCAATTCTTCGGTTAGTAATTCGATTTTGCCTTGTGCATATTCAACATCTTCGCTCTGAGGGAAGAGTTTGATATACTCGCTGAACTTGTCAATCGCCTCTTGTAGCATACCGGCGTCTTTGTAACAAATTGCCTGATAGATATGAAAATCCATCAGGTATTCGCTCTTGGGGTAATTGTCAATCAAAGATTGATAACGCTCAATCGCCAAATCGTAGTTATAGTCGCGACGCGCCATATCAGCCAGCGCATAGGCGCTCTCAACTGTGAACCCGTCCTTGTCATCAGGATCAATCTTGATTACCTCCTGGAAATAGGACTCAGCGGATTCTGTTTCACCGCGCCAGCGATACTTGTTGGCTATTTGATAGTTAACCTCGGCGGTTGGTTCTTTTTCCCGCCGGCTTAAATAGTCTCCGAGAGTGTTCTTTCCATTCTTATAGTCATTGAAAGTTTCAATAAACTCGGCGGCAGGCATGAATCCCACGGCGCGGTCTATCTCGGTTCCATCGGGTTGTAACAAAATATAGGTCGGAAAACCTCGCACACCGGCGCTGTCAGTGAATGCCGTGCGAGAGCCGTCCTTTTTCTTGCCGTACACCTTGGTGAAAATCACATTGTCCTTTATCCATCCGACAACTGCCGGGTCGATGAACGTTATAGTGTCCATCTGATTGCAATATGTTCACGTGTCAAAGTAGAAATCCAGCAGGATTGGCTTGTTCGCCAACTTCGCCGCTTCCAATCCCTGACGGTATCCCTCATAGTGAGTGAATTCATACTTGGCCTTGGACAGCGCCGTATGTGAGACTAGAGAAACCACAAGCGCTATTGAGGCGCCAATGAGGACTCTGCTATTTTGTGTTTTGATTTTTTCACCTCTTTGTTGCTGACACACGCCTTGAAATTATTCAACAGAGCCAGCCGACTCCCATTTGTCCCCGGCGACCATTCCGGCGATGTCGCTGGCCTCTTCTACTTTTTCAGTGACTGTCAATATCTCATAGGCTCCCGAGCCACCTGAAAAGGGCATCTCAAGACTGGTCATGCCAATTGTTCCAAAGAAACCGGATTTTGAATTCAACACTGCCGGAATTTCATAAGAGCGCAAAGACTCAATGACAAAATCTGCAGTAACTCTGTCAGAGACAAATCCTATAACTACCCAAGTTGCATCCTTAGGGATATCATCCGACGAATCAGATTCAACCCAGCTATTTTCGGAATCAGTCATGTTCTCTACTTTCCAAGGTTCGTTCATCTACTCAATTCAATGGGCACAGCTTAATTCAATGGGCACAGCTCAATGGGCGCAACTTTGCGGTTCAGCTAATGAAGAATCGGTCTCATTCGGGGCTTCTCGTTCAATTCCATCTAACGCATCGACAAGGGCGTCGATTTGCTGATAGGTGCGTCTTTCGGTGAATGCAATAAGCAAGTGTCTATCAAGTTCCGGATAGAATCTGCCGAGATCTACACCTGCTAAGATACCCTTGTCACATAGCCCGACAATAATATCTTTCGCTGGTTTCGGGCATGAAACTACGAACTCCCGATGATACTCACCTGCAAAGACCAGCTCGTAACCTTCAAGCGCTTGAATTTTTTCGGCGGCATAATGCGCGCGCTCCAAACAAAGCTCCGCGAGTCTGCGCAAACCATGTTTACCGAGCAATGACATATACACTGTTGCCGCAGTTGCGCACAGCGCTTGATTGGTGCAGATATTCGAAGTGGCTCGCGCGCGTTTGATATGTTGCTCGCGAGTTTGGAGTGTCAAGGTGAATCCAGGTTTGCCATCGGCGTCAGTGGTTCTTCCAACTAATCTTCCGGGGAGCTTGCGAATCAATTCCTTACGAGTGGCAAAGAACCCAACGAGCGGGCCGCCATAGGACATCGGAATCCCCAACGCCTGCCCCTCACCGACAACAATATCTGCCCCCTGTTTGCCCGGAGGAGTGATAAGCGCCAGAGCAATCGGGTCTGCAACTACAATAAGCATTCCACCGTGCGCGTGAATTTTCTCAGCAACAACGCTGATATCTTCAAAGAGCCCGAAGAAATTCGGCTGTGATACAACCACACAAGCAGTGTCATCATTGATTGCAGAATCCAGCGCATCTGTCGTAACTACACCGGAGTTCTTCTCTAGTGTGACATATTGGGCGTCAAAGCCTTGCGCATAGGTCTTAATGACATCCGCGTACAGCGGGCTCAAACCTCCTGCAAGAACGACGTTCTTCCGTCTAGTCTTGGCCATCGCAGTCAAAACCGCTTCTGCGGCGGCGCTGGCGCCGTCATACATAGATGCATTCGCAACTTCCATACCTGTCAAACGACAGATATGCGTTTGGAATTCATAGATAACCTGCAAGGTCCCCTGCGCTACTTCGGCCTGATAGGGGGTGTAAGCGGTCATAAACTCCGGCCGACTGATAATCGACTTCACTGCCGCTGGCATATAGTGATCATAAATACCGGCGCCGGCAAAACAAACCAGCGAGGTATTCTCATCGGCTAGTGATGCGATCTCCGCTTCAAGTTCCGGCTCCGAGAGAGCCGCTGGCAGTTGCAACGGTGATTTGATTCGCGCTTCTAACGGAACTTTTTCGAGAAGGTCTTCGAAACGCTCAACACCAATGCGTTTGAGCATTGCGGCGCGATCTGTATCAGTATTTGGAATATATGGCATTTGCGGTCAATAACAGATTGCTCTGTTCTCTATTCTTCAATTAAGTCAGCGTAGTGTTCGGCATTGAGCAACGCATCCAGTTCTGACTTGTCACTCAACTCAACTTTTATCATCCAGCCATGCTCAAACGGACTTTGATTGACAATCATCGGATCGCCCTCCAACTCTTGATTGATCTCAACGACTTTTCCGCTTACCGGAGCGTACAAATCCGAAACCGCCTTGACCGCCTCGATCGTCCCGAATGAGTCTCCAACCTTTATCTCATCGCCAACCTGCGGCAATTCGACAAACACTACATCCCCGAGCTCGGACTGCGCCCAGTCGGTTATCCCGATTGTCGCCTGATTTCCTTCGGCGTCAATCCATTCATGGTCTTTGGTATAAAGTAATTGCTTCGGGATTTCCAAATCCGCCTCCGTGGCTATCTTGCGTAACCTCTTTACAGGTAACCTGTTGTAATTCTCACTTACCAGACAATCGATGACTGCCCATTACAGTGAAATTTCTACTGAAAAATCGACCGAAAGTCAAGGAAACGCGGTGAGTTATCCGGCTTTGGAAGCCAGGTATTCAGGAATCTTCGCTCAGAACCCAAAACCCGGTAATGCGGCTATTCAGTTTTGGAGGACGTAACCTGCTGAGAAGTAGACTTAGCCGCCTCGGGGTCTTTCTTGTCAGCTTCCAGCAGTCGCTCGACAAATGAGGTGTCGAACTTACCGGAGGTGAACCCCTTTTCGCCTAGAATCCGGCGTTGGAATTCTATTGTAGTCGGAACACCCTCAATCACAAACTCATCGAGCGCATGACGCATCTTCACTATCGCCTTAGCGCGAGTATCTGCGCGGACTATCAGCTTGGCTATCATCGAGTCATAAAACGGCGGAATAGAATATCCGGCATAAACTGCAGTATCCACCCGAACTCCAAATCCACCCGGTACATGAAAACTGGTGATTTTCCCCGGACCCGGACGAAAATCTTTTTCAGGGTCTTCGGCGTTGATACGGCATTCAATTGAATGTCCACTCATGCGAACTTCAGATTGCGCGACTGACATCTTTTCGCCAGCGACGACACGAATCTGCTCCTGAACCAAATCAATTCCCGTCACCTCTTCAGTAACCGGATGCTCCACCTGAATCCTGGTATTCATTTCCATAAAATAGAAATTCATATCCTGATCTACCAAAAACTCTACTGTGCCGGCGCCAAGATAGTTCACTGATTGCGCGCCCAAAACAGCCGCCTGCCCCATGCGCTCACGTAACTCATCAGTTAGCAATGGCGAAGGACTCTCTTCGAGCAGTTTTTGATGACGGCGCTGTATAGAACAATCACGCTCACCGAAATGCACGACATTGCCAAACTTATCACCCATCAACTGCACCTCAACATGATGCGGCCCGATAATTGCCTTCTCTAAATACAAAGCGCCGTTATTAAAACACGCCTCGGCCTCAGACTTGGCGGCATGATAATTACCTTCCAAATCATCCTCAGAAAAACACAGTCGCATTCCGCGACCACCGCCACCGGCGCTAGCTTTGAGCATCACCGGAAAACCGATTTCTTTTGCCAAAACCATCGCCTCGGCAGGGCTGTCAAGAATCCCGTCCGAACCCGGCACCACCGGAACTCCGGCTTTGCGCATACGGTCTTTGGCCTCGGCCTTATCACCGAGCTGGCGAATCATCGCCGGCGAAGGGCCAATAAATGTCAAGCCGTGAACCGCGCACATCTCGGCAAACTCTGCATTCTCAGCCAAAAAACCATAGCCCGGATGAATCGCATCGGCATTGGTTACTTCCGAGGCCGCGATAATACGCTTGGGGTCCAAATAGCTAAGATTCGACTGCGGCGGACCAATACAAACCGCCTCGTCGGCAAAACGCACATGCAATGACTCTCTATCAGCTTCACTATAGACCGCAACAGTCTGAACGCCCAATTCACGACAAGCGCGAATAATTCGCAGGGCAATTTCGCCACGATTAGCAATTAGTACTTTCTTAAACATTTCTCTCTCTATCCCCGGGGACAAACCTATCGCCGACCCATGATATCTACTTGTTTTTCAACACCTTACAACGCCGCAACTGGCCTTCAAACCCAGCATCAATTAGTACACTCCGGCGCCCGAATAAGGCGAAAAAGGAATATACTACATTAGCAAATAGTTCAAAGCGGAAAAATCGAGCTGGCTTGGTATCTCAGAGGGATATTCTATTTGAAGTTAGAACCGCAAACCTAGCGTCATTGAGAAAGAGGTCAAAGTGTTGTCCCTCTCTAAGGAATTCGGCTCAGGTTCAGCGCCTAGTGGTAGGACTAAACCAGGGAAATCTCTTGATGGACTAAAAGCAAACAAATCCTCAGGCAAAACCTGATATCTACCGCTAAGAGACAATTCATAGGAGAGTCTCTTGCCAATCGATCTCTGAACACCCAAACCTAACGCAAAGTTAGTTCCCAGGCCATCTTTGAATTGCGTAACGCGGTCTCCGAGCGGCTGTCTATCAATGGCGAAATCATCCAGAAAGGTCTTTTCTGCATCTTGCGCATCTTGACCCGGAATGAAGCCGTAGAAAATTCCGGCCTCTGCGAAGAAAAAGGGAGAGAAGTCATTCAACTTGAACGGCGCTTTGTAACGAATCTCTGCATCGAAAGGAATTGATTTGAGCCCTATATCAGGCGAGCTCTGATAGCCGCTACCCAAACTCAATGAAAATAAGCGTGAAGAAAGAACAGTACGCCCTACTTGAAATGCTATACCAATTCGGTCGCTCGTCCGAGTCCTATCAGTTATTACAGAACCTCCTTGAATAATCCCTCCAACAACAGTACCGCTATTGGCGAGTCCACTGGAAGAATAGTTGAAAGAACTGGCATGAGATCGGCTATTTGTGAATACGCCTTCGACGAACCATGACTTTTCCGCTTCAGCGCTGGAAGGGCAGATGATAGTTCCTAAAAGGGCAATAAGGAGCAGATAGAATAGTCTTCTCTCTTTATTGCTTGTCGAATCAATTATTGTTTTCATACGAATTCACTTTTTCATATACAGGTGAGGTGGAACGATACCCTAAACTATCGAGAGTATTAGCTACACATCCATGTGAAACACAAGTTATCATTCCCGCCTATCTTCGTCAAGCGAACAATCGATTGCACCTCAAATTCGATTCATGCTGCTGATTCCCGACAAGATACTTCGCTTCCGATTAGGTCCCAATGGCCTGTTCAACCCTCAGATGATCACGATTCTTCTTGCCAATTCTGAGGAAAGCTACATCTTTTACATAAGTCACGCAGGTTGGAACTGATCTTCCCCCACAATTGTGGGCTGCCCCCCAACACCTGCTGCCCAAACACAGTCTCCCCTCCCGACCGCCACAATCAATACAACAACAAACCCTCAAAGGGCTAGCGGAAAAGCTAACTAAACCTACTTCATCCACATTCCACTAGGTGATTTTACAGCAACCGCAAATTATCAGAATCAGTCTTGGACATAATTCTCAAGGCAGCGCTCTACTTAATTTCCATCCTCCCCCGAAAAACAAAAAAGGGTTGACATTATGCACATGCTTTCTTTTATTGTCTATAGCGACAAAGAGATGATTCTCACAAAGATTTGGCTCACAAAGATTTGGATATGACTGACCATCAGCTCTCACAATAGAAACGCCAGAAGGCTCTGTTTTTAGAAGACTCTGTTTCTGGCTCACATATTTGAAAGGAGTCAACACCATGAACGTAGCGCAATTTAATCCACAGGTTCGTTCTATTGCAACTATTGTGGTGGGATTCATCCTGACCTGCTCAAGCGTTTATTCCAATCCAACACCAGTCAGACTCTTGGCTGGAGAATCCGCCTATGACAGATTAGGTTTTGCAGTATCTAGTATTGGCGATGTCAACAACGACGGATTCGCGGACGTAATCATTGGAGCCTTAAATAATGAAGAGGGCGGTCAAAACAGTGGGAAAGTTTACATCTACTCTGTCAAGACAAACCAGATTTTGTCCACAATCATCGGAGAAAGAAACGAGTTTTTCGGATACTCAGTATCGGGCGCTGGTGATATTGACCATGATGGATATGACGATTACATGATTGGAGCTCCTTTCAAGACCATTTCAAGCCCCCGTGACGGGCAAGTAAGAGTCTATTCTGGCAAGACCGGATCAGTTCTATTCATCTTTGACGGCCCCGCAGGAATGCAATTTCAATTTGGAACCGAAGTTGCAAGCGCCGGTGATATCAACGGTGACGGGTTTGACGACATAATCGTCGGAACTCTCTGGGGACAGACACGCGCAACTGTTTTCTCGGGCGCTGACGGTTCTCCTATATATTCTTTCAACACCGCAACTACAGTTGCCCCTGTTATAATTTCCGTAAATGGCGCAGGTGATGTAAATCAGGACGGGTTTCCTGACCTGATGGTCGGCGAAGCAGGTGAACAGTCCCTGGTCTCTGTATATTCGGGCAAGGATGGCTCACTGCTCTATCTATTCGAAGATACAATAACACTCTCCAACTTCGGCGAGTCTGTTGCCGGGGTGGGCGATGTAGATAAAGATGGCTACGACGATATGATTATCGGAGCCCCGGACAGGTATTGGATAACAAATGGTCCCGGTATGGCCTACGTATATTCAGGGAGAACAGGAGCTATCTTGTTCACATTTTCCGGGAGTGGACTGGAGGAATCAGTAGGGTTTTCTGTCGCCACCGCCGGTGATTACAATGGCGATGGATACTTGGATTTTCTAGTTGGAGCTCCTCAAACAGTAGAAATGGCGCCGCCAAGCGATTTCGGGCATGTATATGTCTATTCTGGCAAAGATGGCGCCCTTTTACAAACATTTACCTCAACCACTATTGGCGAAAGATTCGGTTCTTCGGTATTTGTCATTGACGCCAACAATGATGGCCTTGATGAAGTGATTGTCGCATCAGATTATGGTAGCTTTAGTGGAACCTCCTCTGGTCAGATATCAGTGTTTTCGCATCCCGGGATATGTTGTTTCACCCCCGGTGACGCCAACAATGACGGCTTATTCAATATCGCCGATGTGTCTTTCGGAATAGCTAGGATTTTCTCCGGCGGTGAGGCGCCCCCTTGTCAGGACCAGGCCGACTCCAATGGTGATAGCGCGTTCAATATCTCAGATATAACATTTGGAATAGCAAGAATCTTCAGCGGCGGCCCTGGGCCGAGTTGTGGCGTTACGGGGATGTAAATTAGTTAAGTATGCCGAGGTTCTCAGCGTCCTAACGAAAACAGAATAGTAGTGACTGTATTGAGCTTGCCTATCAATACTTCTGCATCCCGGGAACATCTTCGGAGATTGGAGTTTCTGCGGTGTCGGAGTTGATGTCGTGTTTGTCATCACTCCAACTATCAGAGGCGCCGGTGATTCCTTTGACACGTAAATCAAAGTCATCGGTGTTAGTAGCGTTTCTCAAAGCTTCTTCATAGGAGATTACTCCTGTTCGATAAGCTTTCATAATAGCCTGATCAAAAGATTGCATGCCATAGGCTGAACCGCCGCTTTCAATCAACTCAATAATATCGCCGGTCTTGCTCTCGGACATAATACATTCACGCACCGCGCGGCTGGCAATCAGCACCTCGCAAGCAGGATGACGACCACCATCATCACTCCTAGTGAGCAGACGCTGACTAATAATGGCTTGCAATGTGCCGGCCAGCAGTAGACGAATCTGTGTGTGTTGATGCGGCGGGAAAAAGTTCACCATGCGACTGATAGTTTCAACAGCATTGAGCGTATGCAAAGTAGTGAGCACCAAATGGCCGGTGTCAGCGGCAGTCAGAGCAATGGACATTGTTTCAAGGTCACGTATCTCACCGATTAGAATGATATCCGGGTCCTGACGAAACGCGTGACGAAGCGCCGCGGAGAAACTCTCAGTGTCACCGCCGACTTCGCGTTGCGAAATTATACACTTCTTGTCACGGTAAACATACTCAATCGGGTCTTCTATAGTTATGACATTGTCCGAGCGCGTCGCGTTCATATACTCAATCATCGACGCTAACGTGGTGGATTTCCCAGAACCAGTCACACCGGTGACAACCACTAACCCGCGACGTTTTTCAGAAATGGTTTTTACTATCTCCGGAAGATTTAATTCTTCGATAGTCGGGATCTTATCATTTACCGCGCGAATAGCAATTCCAACAGAACCGCGCTGGCGATAGAGGTTGATACGAAATCTGCCCAGTTTGACCACTGAGAGAGCTAAATCCAATTCGTTCTTTTTCCGAAAACGCTCCATCTGTGATTCATTAAGCATCTGATTTACATACGAATCCATCTCCTCAATCGAAACCGGATCACATTCGAAAGGCTGAAGATTGCCATTGACTCGCAAATATGGTTGAACTCCCACGCGAATGTGTAAATCGGAGGCCTTCCTCTTGAGCATATCCACTAATAGTTGCTTGAGAGTCATTTCGGAGAATCCTTATATGAACTTGTATGAAGAATCGTCTTCAGCGTAATCTGTTAGCAGCCGGCCTCAAAAACCACCTGAAAATGGCTACAATTGGGCAAAGAACAGCGCTCCTGTCTTATAGATTCAGGTATCGGCCATATGGTGAATGTTGTTAAGGTTGGATGCAGTAAAGAAATAGCTCAGAAACTACTGGGCGGAGAACAAGAACCCTGCGCTTGATGGCCCGAAAAGAGGCAGCGCCGTAACTTATTGTTAATTAGCCGCTTATGTCGACAAGATAGAGTGGTTGTCCAAATTCAATCGGCTGACCGTTTTCGACCAGCGCCTTGGCGATTTTGCCAGAGACTTCGGATTCTATCTCATTCATCAGTTTCATAGCTTCAACAATACAAACCACCGTCCCTTCGCTCACAGTGTCTCCGACCTTTACGAAAGCAGGTGATTCCGGTGAGGGAGCGGTGTAGAACGTGCCAACCATAGGGGCTTTGATTTACACCAAGTTCCCACTGGCTTGTGCTCCCTGATCGGCTACTTCAGGAGTAGCCACAGCAGGCTGAGCGGGAATCACGACCTGCGAAGCCGCTGGTGTTTGCTCGGCTACAAATACCTGGCCAAGCGGCGCAACAGATGGCGCCGTGCCATTCATGAACTGTTGCTTGCGGGTGATTCTCACCTTGCGGCCCCAGCTGGAGACTTCCAACTCGTCGATTTCTGAATCCTCGACGAGTTTGATGAGTTCTTTGATAGTTGATGGTCTCATATATTTCTTATCTCAATAGTCTCGCCTGAAAGCCCCTGGCGTCAATTAGACACCCTGTCATACCCCAATAGATAGGGGATTGCTAGACTTCCAGCAAGTTTTTTGGCGATTTGTTAAGGATTCTTCCGCCGCTTTTCGTGACTACAACATCGTCCTCAATTCGCACTCCACCCCATTGTGGAATATAGATTCCCGGCTCCACGGTAATGACCATTCCCGATGCCAGCACATCATGCGAAGTATGCGCAACTCTAGGCGGAACATGGACATAGAAACCGATTCCATGCCCGGTGCCATGCCCGAAATTCTTGCCATACCCGGCTTTGGTAATAATATTCCTGGCGGCCAAATCCACATCGGAGGCTTTGCGTCCGTGTTTGATTTTTGCCAGCGCGGCTTTTTGAGCTTTCAACACTATCCCATAGATTTTCTTCTGACGCGCGCTGGCTTTGCCTACAACAATTGTGCGTGTCATATCAGCGACATAGCCGCGATAAGTGGCGCCATAGTCAAAAGTAATGAAATCACCTGCGGCAATTCTCTTGCTTGAGGCCAACCCATGCGGCAAAGCCGAACGGGCGCCCGAGGCAATAATTGTTTCAAATGCCGGCTTTTCTGAGCCATTGGTTTTCATGAAATATTCAAGCTCTGCGGCTAGTTCTACCTCGCGCACACCGGGCTTTGCATATGACAAAATATGAGTGAAGGCGGCGTCGGTAATCTCAGCGGCCTTCTCTATCAATTCCAGCTCGGACTTCTCTTTGACAACAGAGAGGCGCTCTACCAGTCCCCGGGCGCCTGCTAACAGTGAACCATTTAGGTTACGCCTGAACTCTTCGAGTTCATTGACAGTGGCAAAGTCTCGCTCGTATCCAACTGTGGCAAACTGCTTCTTTAACCCGGGAATTGTCTGCATACCGACAGCTAATGAACTCGAAAGAATCGTAACCTTAGCGCCCTTCACCTGTTTACGCGCCTGAGTGTCATAGCGCGAGTCAGTGAAAAAATGCGCCCGGTTATGCTCCACTACCAGTAAGCCGTTTGAACCGGTATACCCGGTAAGGTAACGAACATGGGCGTTGCGACTGACAATCATCGCATCGAGGTTTTGATCTTTGATTAGTTTTTTCAGCGCTGAGATTCGTTTTACACTCATTCTATTTTCCTGTACACGCCCGGCTGAAACTATGCGGGCATCAAAACATTTTCGAGGTAGACGTTCATCGTAAATGTTGATTGTTAACTTCCCTGCAGGGGTCAAACTGTCTCCTGCCTTAACATTTGGAATATGCGCAAATGCACAGCCTGAGGCAACCCATCGACTTAACAGGCGGCCAAGATTTTTCTGATTTGATAATTGGTATTGCAGGAAAATCAGCGAGAACGTTTCTGACGTGACTCAGCTTTGGCAAGCTTCTCTTGAAGTCTCGGAAGTGGATTCTTCTCTACCAAAACACGGAAAATATCAAGCGCCGCATCGGTGTAACCTTGCTGAAGCAAAAGGTCCGCCATTGTCTCGGTTTGATAGTGCGCCGGACGTTGAGGTCGGTCATAGCGCTCTGTTAGCTCTGCTGGAGAAGTTGCAGGAATTGCATTCTTTGTCTTCGTCTCGGGTTTGATAGGCGCTTCCGGTTTCGGTGTCTCAATCGCAGCAGGCTCTTCTGCCGACGTTGGCTCCTCAGCTCCACGTTTCATTGTCAATGAAACACCTGGCGCTTGATCTACAACATCCTGAGAATCCCGCACAACAATCTCTTCGAGAATCTCCTCTATCAACGTAGCGCCCTGCTCAACAAGATTATCAGAATCTATTTCTGCATTCGAAGCAACAATCACGTCAGTAGCGACTTCTTCAGCTATTTCCTCAGTCATTTTCTCGCTGACTTCATCAAGGACTGATTCTGTTTCTGGGGAGTCAGAGGCAGTTTCCGAAGCTGAACTTGTTTCGTCGCTGTGAGCAACAGCGGGGCTATTGGGGGAATAGTGAACCCGCTCCACCAACGCCTGATAGTCTCCGCTCAACTCACGAGCGCGCTCATAGTAGGTAAAAGCAATAATTTCCTTGTTCTGCGCAAAATGTGAATCGCCAAGCCCCTTCAACGCCGCCGGACATTCAGGATCTTCGCCCAGAACCCTATGAAACTCCTCCGCCGCCTCGCTAATTCGCTCAAGCGCCAGTAGCGCCCGTCCTCGAATCAACGGCAATGAAAGTGATGTCGATTGTGAGGTAGCTCCTGAATCGGAATTATTCGAATCGCAAATTGCTAACGCCGCCTGGGCATCACCGGCATAAAGCGCCTGCAGGGCCTTCGCAGGCGCATAGTCTTCTGGTGAGTCGGCCAGCTCTTCTATTAGTGTCTCAAAAGTACTACTAGCAGATGTAACCGGTTCGTCAGACTGCAACACATCGGCTATCCGGTTCTCAGCGGCAGGAACCACTATTGTCTGCGGAAGAGTCGCTTCGGAAGATTCAGAAATCGCCTGGCTATTTTTTTTCTCTTGGTCCATTGTCTCTAGTATACTGCTCCCGAATCCTGTGTCAAACCTATCAGATTCTCGCAATTGCGCCTAAGCGCCCATCCTATCGATTACCGAACTCGAGGAACGGCCTTTTTTTAGACGGATACGCTTAACCTCACCGCCATTTGCCAACACAAAATCCGCGCCGACAATATCTGCAATCGCGTAATCTGCGCCTTTGGCCAATACATCTGGGCAGATTTCTTTGATAAGTTTCTCTGGAGTGTCCTCAGCAAACATTACCACATAGTCCACAGACTTAAGCGCCGCGACAATCGTCGCCCGATCTTTCTCCGACTGCAATGGTCGGTTCGGCCCTTTCAGGCGCCGCACTGATGAATCACGGTTCAACCCTACAATAAGAATATCACCCAGCGCCTTGGCTTTCGCCAAATACTCAACATGACCAGCGTGCAGTATATCGAATACTCCGTTGGTAAAAACAACGCGCTTGCGAGAATAGCGCTTTAGTAAAGCTGGCAATAATTTGCGAGCAATAATTATATCTCCGTAAACTCCACTACTCATTGTCGCTTGTGTCTTCCCTGATATCTTGCCCTTTATGGCGATATTTTATCACCTGCGCCTTTTCCAGTGTAATCATGCCATCCTTGACCGTCTCGTCCAAAAACGGCAAGAGAGTTTCCAGAGCCTCTTTAGTATCCACTATCTCCACCACAATCGGCAAATCCTCCGAAAGACGCAGTACTTTCGTGGCATGCAAACGACTACTGGCCCCAAAGCCCATCATCCCGCGCAATACAGTCGCTCCGGCAAGATTCAAAGCTCGCGCCCTGAGAACTATTTGCTCAAACAGAGGCTTACCGTCATACATATCCGCCTCGCCAATAAACACTCGCAACAACATGCCATCTTCAGGGAGTTTCATAATTCACCTCTTAGTTAAGAGCTATCTGGCTTGTGAAAGCGCCATACGCATCAATAAGAACCCGGCAATCGCCAGGGCTATTCCAATCGTATTGTTCAGCAAAACATTGAGCAGAGCCAGTGGCGCTTGATGGTCACGAAATAGATTTATTGTTTCTTGAGAAAAGGAAGAAAACGTGGTAAAACCTCCGAGCGTTCCAATCATCAGGAACAATCGAATATTCGGCGTGACCGCCTGACGTTCGAAAAGCGCTGAGAGAGCCCCAATAAGAAACGAGCCCAGCGCATTCACCGTCAATGTCCCCCAGGGAAAGACCCCCGAACTAAGCGACTGCGCCCACCCGGACATCAAATATCGGGAAACCGCGCCCAATGCGCCTCCAGCAGCTATGTAGAGCAGACGTTCCATCAACGGTTAGGATAGTGAATTGTATTAACGAGGCCAAGAAATAGAAACTACTGAAAATGGCGACTGTGCAAGCTCAAGGCCACCCCAAATATCCAGTTAAGATTGGTGCAATTCTTGCATCAGCGCCTCACAGCTCACAGTCGCCGCGCCTAGCTCGCCGATCGTGATTCCTGCGGCGCAATTGGAAACAATAGTAGCTTCCTTCAGCGTGGCTCCCGCTGAGACAGCTGATACAAAACTGGCGATAACTGTGTCGCCTGCTCCCGTGACATCGAAAACACGCCTAGCAACAGTAGGGAAATTCGTATGGATTTGCGAGTCGCTCGTGGCTTTTGACGATTCCGAACCCGAAACGCTTTCAAATAATGTCATGCCATCTTTGCCGCGAGTAATCAACAAGGACTCAAGACGCAAGCGCTCCATCAATTCGGCGCCGACCTCCAGCAGGACTTTCTCACTTGTGATTCGTCGGCCCACTGCAAATGAAGCCTCATGATGATTAGGAGTTATGACCGAGACATTGGAATAATTCATAAAGTGTGTTTCTTTGGGATCTACTGCTATGAATACACCCTTACTATTGGCCCGTGTTATCACCTCTTTTAACAAGGTCTTAGTGATTACGCCCTTTCCATAGTCAGAAATAATCAGCGCCTTCACGTCATCCAACAAAGTTGTAACGCTTTCCAGTATCCGGCTTTCGATTTGGGCGCTTATCTCATGCCTGTCCTCACGGTCAGCGCGGACAATTTGTTGCGATTCACCAATTACTCTGGTCTTCATCGTGGTCTGACGACTACTATCACTTACCAGCGACTCTGCCCCGATTGATGACTCGGCCAACGCCATCTTGAAGGTATCCGCAGATGAGTCAGCGCCAACAACGCTGACTAGAATCGGAATATCTCCCAATGAGGCGATATTCGCCGCTACATTAGCCGCGCCACCCAGGGCAATAGTTTCTCGCTGAATATCGACCACCGGCACCGGGGCCTCTGGCGAAATCCTACTGACTGAACCATAGAGGTAGCGGTCAATCATAATATCGCCAAGAACAAGTATTTTGGCCGAGCCAATAGCTCCGGTAATACTTTTGATTCTCTCTTCTGTTAGGCGCATAAATTCATGTACTTTCTTTATTCTCTTCTATTCCAAACTCGGCCAACTGCTTGCGTTGGGGGAACAATATATTACAATATGGTATGTTGTGGAAGTCCACATCGCAATTTGTAAGGCGAGCTAACCTAACCCAACATTTCGTGAAGAATATTCAAAGAAATAGCTATTGAAAATATCCACAGAGAGGCAATACCGTGAACAAACCAGCAGGAAACCCCGGGCCACAAATGGGCGCCCCCGGCCAGCGTATCAATATCGAACTAGGCGAAAAAGAAGCCGAGGGAATCTACGCGAATTTGGCGATGATTGTGCATTCACCGAATGAAATCATTATCGACTTTGCGCGAGTGATGCCCGGTTCAGCAAAATCTCGTGTCCAGGCCCGTATTATAATGACTCCAGCGCATGCCAAAATGTTGCGTCAGGCGCTCGATGACAATATCAAGAAATACGAAGCTCAGTTCGGTGAAATAAAAACACAGGGTATTAACCAAACCTCTGGCAAACCAATTGGTTTTGAATCCGCAGGTGAATAGCCCTGTGCAACTCGGGCTCACAAAAGAAGAACGGCGCCCTCTGATTCTCAACTAGTGAGAATTTCAAGGGCGCCGCAGTACGGCGGAGGGTCAGCCGGTTGCAAAAGTCCCCACGCTACCGGCTATTATGAAGGGTACTATTTTCAATTTTTTTCGCTACCTTGCGCTAACGATAATTCCCCAACGTTGCGGGTTTCGCGGTTGACGCGCATTGAAGCGCTGATATGAATGTGAGCCGTCGGTGACAAAAATAACTTCGTAAGTCCCTGGATCCAGTGTCACTGTTGCGGTAACCATCCGATTCTTTTCAGCTCCACCGGCATTACGTGTTTTGCGATAACGCATCTTCCAAACGATTCTGCCGTTATCCGTATTCTCGATCCAACCATAATCATACATCCGACCGCCAGAACCCTCGCCCAAGGCCGAAATCGTCACCTTGGTGGTTTCAGTCAAAGTGAAATCTTCGGAAACTTCCTCATCATCACCTACACGAGTAAGTGAGACCAACGCCCCAGAGCCTGCCGGAGCTTCTTTAAAAAGATTTACGCTGGATTTATCAAAATCCTCACCCACACCATATACCGTTATACCCCACTTATCGGGGTCCAAAGGCTTATCAGAATTCCAGGAGCGGTAAGCATGAGAATCATCAGTGACATAACCAGCCATATAGTCACCTGCCGGAAGTGTAATCACCTCATTGGCCACGCGATTCTTTGTAGCGCCGCCTCCGTATGAGGTATTGTCCTCGGTCATCTCCCAAACCGGGTCCATCGTAGAAACATCCTCTATCCAACCATAGTCGGCGAATTGATTGAAGGCATGCTCTCCATAGCAAAGAATGCGAAGTTTTGTCGGCTTGGTGAGCGTGAATCCCTGAGTAACATATTCATCATTGCGGACTCTATCGAGGGCAAAGATCATATTCTTCTCTGGATCATATTTGTATGCGCCAACCGAGGACTTATCTGAAGCGCTCTTCACAGAAACTCGAATTCCGTAATTGAGAGGATCAAACGGAGGTGGCGCATTCCATTCGTCGAATGCATGACTGTCATCACTCATATAGAAAGCAACGTAATTGCCAGCAGGCAGAGACAAATCATCCTGAGCGTGTCGGTTCTTCTTTGCCCCACCTGCATAGCGAGTAGACCACTTGTCCATCTCCCAGACACGCTCCCCGGATTCCGCATTGATTATCCAGCCGTGATCAACAAAGATGTTACCACTGCTTGAATACTCACCCTGCGCGGAAATGTGAATCTTCATATCTTTCTTCAGCGAAAAGCCCTGAGAAAAACGCTGATCATCAACCACATTGGTGAAATTAACAATATCCAATTCCGAGTGGGTCACCGATTCGGTATGCTTCTTGAATGACTTAGAATCCGAGCTGATCACCAACTCAAGAGAGCGGAGCTCTTTTCTAGATAGTCCGCTTTTTTCGTTAAACTGAAAAACCTTATACCCACTATCTTTCCATCTCTTACGCCTGGCCGCGCGGCTATCTCTATCATCATCTCTATCGTCGCGGTCATAATCCGAGTCTCTATTATCTTCATCAAAGAGGTCATTAAGACTCGCCTCAAGCTCCCCGCCCAAATCGCCCAGCTTGTCGCTCAGCTCATCAAATAAGTCTTCCAAGTCCTCGACATCACCAATAGAAATAGTAGAACCCCAGGAGTAACGTGGTCCTACATAGTAGTACGCCTCATACTTACCCGCCGGGAGTGTCGTGTGATCTTCTACATCACGAAGTACTCTAGAACGCCTGCGGCGCTCGGTATCGGATTCCTCTATGGTCCAAACCGGCTCGCGAGTCTCTGCGTCAAGAATCCAGACATAGGCGTTAAGAGTATTCCCACCTACTGCGGCCACTGTCGCGCTTATGTCAATTCGTGTTCTTTCTGTTAATTCAAATCGATCTACCAGCAGGTCATGCTCTTTTAGATTCTCGAAGTGAACAATCTGATTATCGCGAGGGATGCTTGCTCTGGCGCTTTCATCTCTTGATTCTCTGTCGCTTGATCTTACGCTACTTGAATCGCTACGCCGACGCGGTTTTGCATCAACCGAAACAGCTCCAATAAAAAGCGTCAGCAACAAAAATGATACGCCAATAACCTTGAGGTTCTTAGCAAAATTTTTGCTGGCGAGATTATTGTTGGCGATATTGTTGTTAACAATACTTGTAGCGCTGCCATTCATCTTCTGATACACCTTTGATTTTTGCTGACTCGGTCGCTCGTCTGAGTCCCACTGATGTTCCATATCAATTCGCTCACCGTTGCAGTTCGAATTCTGGTCGTTCATGTTCTTAATAATCGTCACTCCGTTTGCGTGATTGGCCTCGGCCAACCCTGTCCAATTGCTACGATGATATGATTACAACAATCGCTGTAATCACTAGCGAAAAGATAGTCCAAAAAGTCTTTCCCATTCTCATCCCCACAAATCCCGGCGCCAGTTTCCATCCGACGCCCTATAATTATTACGCAGGACTGCGAATTTGGTTGCGCATATACCCGGCAAGCGGGCACGCACGGGCGCTTGACCGCGCAACATGTTGTTATTCGGAGACTTACTGCACTACCGGCCAGCCGTAAAAGTTGCTCGTAAGCTACCGGGTAATAAATGTGTTTGGATAAAGTGAGAAAAAGCAGGGAGTCAGCTTGCTATTATTGACCTCAAGGCGCCAAAAACATCGTCAACTGAAATCTCTCGCATACAGCGCATATGCTCATCACCGTCCAAATGGCAGGTGTTCTTGACGCAATGAATGCAGTTCAATTCGGCTCTTTCTATTACAGTTTTCTTTTCTGAAATCGGTGAAGTTTCAGTCGGGTTATCCGCTCCGCTAAGAACCACCAGCGGAACATCCACCAGCGCCGCTAAATGCGCTAACCCCGAATCATTCCCGACAAAGGCGGTAGCGCATTCCAAAAGGGCCGCGGCGCCACGTATTCGCGCCACACCACAAAGGTTCACAACACCATCTCCCCCGTTGCCTGCATACTCACGCACTGCTTCACCGGCGTCATGGTCTTCCTTCGAGCCTATCAGCGCTACATGCATACCCAAATCAGCAACGATTCTCCCGGCGAGAGCGCCGTAATTCTCAACACCCCAACGACGTGACTCGGCCACCGCCTGAGGAGAAATAGCAACGAATGAGCGCTCATCGGAATCCGTATCAATAACCGAACTGCGCTCCAGAATACCTTTGGCGGCGCTACGCTCAATATCACTGAAATAAATCTCCGGACGTTCAAATTTTACATCATTCACCCAATACGGATTCTTCCAGAATTTCCGCGCGGCAAAGCGCACCAAATTCTGATAACGCGCTGAACGGTGTATTGTGTTTTTCAACTCTGGCAAAGTAGCGCTGAGTGTCATACGCCGACCATTACCCCGAAATCCATAGGTATTTGTTACTTTTGCCATGCGGAATGCAGTGGCTGACGAAAGTGAATCAGTCAAGAGGATACCGATTTCGAAATCATCACCGGAGTCGCGTAATACTTTGCGAGTTGCGCTTACGGATTTTACACCGTGGTGCGTCCCGTCACGAAGCGCCAGAACATTGTCAACCGAAGGATGACGCTTGAAGAGCCCCGCTACAAATTCTGGCGCAATTACATTGATTTCCGAATCTTGAAACAAGTCGCGAAGCGCCCCTATAGCTGAGAGGGCCATGACACTATCCCCAAGATGATTCGGACTTCTGACTATTAGTTTCGGCATGTGCTGATTGTAATGTGTTGAATGCGGCGATGCAAATGTAATTGCGCGTTTGCGTCACGACTTCGACGAAGATAACCCGGGCACAGGTTTCCAGCGACGATGGGTCCACATCCACATATCCGGATGCTTGCGTATCGCCTTCTCCAGCAGATTGAAATACAATTGGGTGATTCGCTGGATTTCGTGTTCTTCGGTCTGATTCTTATCTGCATAAATCGGCTCTTCAAGCCAGCCTTCATGTTGCGCCGGGCCAACTCGAACTAGAAATACCGGCAGAAGTGACGCTCCGGTGCGATAGGCGAAAAGCGCCGGGCCTTTGTGTGCGGCTATCTTACGTCCGAAGAATGTCACCACTACATGACCAATCGCCGAGTGCTGATCTGGCACTACACCGATAAACTCGCCCCTGCGCAAAGCGGCAATCACTTTACGCGCCGATGAGCCGGTGTGAAAGATATTAACCCCGACAGTGCGCCTTAGTTCGTTTAGGAGCCTATCGATATACAAATTCGACTGACGACCGGCGAGAAATGAAGTTGTATATCCATGCGCCGGCGGCCAGGCGCCGATTAGCTCCCAATTCCCAAAATGCGACGCCACAAACAAACAGCCCTTGCGACGAACCGACATCTCTTCAATAACCTCAGTCCCCGGAACCTGAACCATCTTATCCACCAACTCCGGTGTGTACAAGGGAAAACGCGCCAGCTCTACAATAGTCCGCCCCACATTCTCAAATACCCTGTCAGCAATCCCTTCGCGCTCAGATTCAGAAAGCTCCGGCAGGGCATTAGCCAAATTCTCAAGAGCAATACCTCGCCGCGACTTAAGAACCCGCATAACAAACCGCCCCAGCCCCGCGCCAAAATCATACGCCTCCTGATCATCCAAAGTCCTAGCAAAATACGCCAGTATGCGTAGGATGGTGTATGAGATGTAGTGGGTTAGTTTCATGATGTTAAGACACTAATTTTGTCTTTTTGCCGAAACATTATTTTTGAGTTTTTTGAGCTCGTCACGTTTGTTCTTTCTACACTCCTCGGGTGTAAGCTGAGCTTTTGGTAATCTTTCAGCCTTTATGCACGCCTCCACAAAACGAATGTGAAAAGCAGGCAACTCTTTGAGGAGCAAACTAACATCGCTGGCATTTTCTAGAAAAAATATGGCAATGTCTCTTTCATTGTCGCCCTTTCCACCATTTCGAATCTCACCAAAATTCAATCCGCGACATACTGGTCCAGCTTCTATCTTCTTGGCTACTTCCCTATAACGCGTCAACCTCTCATTTTTCGCGACAACTAAACGCTCTTCGTCTTTCCCTTCTTCTTTTAAGGGCGCCCACTGTCTAAGGCATATGGAGGGCAAGTAATTGCCACTCTTTCTATCTTTGCGAACATCCATTCGATAATAAATCGTTTCAAGGATTTCCTTAGTCGCAATCATCCTACCTCGAAACACATCTAACTGAGTCCATGGATCTCCGTAGCTAGTGCCACGCCGGAGAAAATTGCCAGCCTCTTGATTAGTAACACTTGAACCGCTTACACGCCGCAACTGCTTCACCAACTCCAACATGAAGCTGAATTGGCATTCAGCAGAAAACTCTTTAGTTGGCAATCTGTAAGCAAGGGCTTTCGATAGTGAGTTAAGGTACTCGTCGAGAGACTTTCTATAGTCAAGAAAGATTTCATTAGAACAGTTGAACCCATGTAGAAAATCAATGAGTTCTTTACCGTCAACCAGCAAATAGTTTGCCTCTGATGCCTCGTAGTCTTCAGGATACCAATAGTGGGTTTTCAAGTAAACACCGATTATTTCGTCCTCTTTGAGCTTATCCTTATCTATACTCCTGTAGTATCTCTCTAGTTGATTCGAGTGATGACTCGTTCCTGTCTTGTCTTCAATAATGAATGAGACTATCCTATCAGCGACTTTCGCCCTGAAATAAACGTCAATATGCTCACGCTGCCTCTCAGGACCGCTTAGCAATTCAATAGTCAACGAGTCTTGATCAACTTCTGGATGTTGTTTGTGATATAGCATCCTGATGAACTCAACACCACACCTGTGCAATTCAGTGTCGTGACCATCATCACCAGCACCGCAACCAGCCCAAGCAATCAACCAACAAAGAAACGCATCCTGAGATAGTTCGCTTGTCGCATATTCGAAAAGATTCGGTCTACTCACTATAACTCCTTCACCCAAGTCCAATCGCAATTGTCAATCACTTCAGGACCGACTAACCCCGTCCAACGCCTCAATACCCAACTCTGCAAGAACCGCTTTTCGGATTGGCTCGGTGGCGTCATTTAACTTCTGCATTCCGAAATCCAAGCCAACTATTGTTCGCAAGGGTCTTTGGCCTGCCGGTGTGTCGATTAGCTTTTCAAATGCTTTGACTATATCCATCGGGTCAGTAGGCGCATTTTCGTCCTCAAAAGCGCTCTGAACATTCTGCCCGAACCCTTCGTTGAATTCACCCACATGGCTATATTCGGCGTTCAGCTCCTGATTCTCACCCTGCACTACATTAGCAAAGAAACCTGTCGAGAAAGGACCGGGTTCAACCAGAACAACATCAATCCCCAACGGCCCCAATTCATAGCGCATAGCCTCACTCAATCCCTCTAGCGCCCACTTGCTACAATAGTAAATTCCAAATCCTGGTGTAGCTAACCGACCGGCAATCGAACTAACCTGAATAATCAAACCCGAACGTTGTGAGCGCATACCCGGAAGAACCGCCTTTGCTACACGCAAGGTACCTGTGACATTGACATCCATCTGCGCCTGAAACTCCGGAATACTGAAAGCCTCAACCGGCCCGCCATACCCCACACCCGCATTATTGATAAGCACATCAACTGTCGGCGCCTGTGCGGCAGCTTTTTTGACACTCTCATCGGAAGTGACATCAAGCTCTAAAACTTCCAGTTTCAACCCGCCAGACTTTGCAAAGTCTCTTAGCTCAGCGGCGGCAGATTTGTTCTTGCCCTCGAGGCCTCGCATCGTTGCATAGACCGTATGTCCACCCTGAGCCAAATACTTCGCCGCATCAAATCCAAAGCCATTACTACATCCTGTGATTAAGATCTTCTTACCCATATTACTCTCCAGTAATCATATATGTCATGTTCGTTTCTATGTACTAAATCACTCATCCTGTTTCCAGGGCTCGTCATCATCAATTTTCTCAGGATTATCAGGATCACCATAATCAAAGTCCGTCGATTGATAGCGCTCTTCTTCTTCCCATTGGGCGTAGCGCTTCTTACGGTTTAGCATCGCGCGCACAAAGCCAATTACCACCACCAACGCCAGCGCTCCCCAAAACAGACTTGAACCCATCACAATTCCCATCAATGTTTGATTGTCTCTAATATCCGCAAACGCCTCTACCTCAAACTGCACTTCACTAAGCCCAAAGGCGTTTTGCATTGCGGAGTCTATGCTCAATCCTTGCTTCAGACCAGCAAGAACATCGCGCATCCCCTCTGCGCCATAATACTCAAAGAAATACCTGACCGCCATATACGATTCCGCATAGGCCACCTGAGCCTGTGACTCAGAAAATGAATTCAAAGATTCAATCTCCGCCAGCGAAATCAAGTTTCCCCGCGCCGCCGCCATAGACAGACTCAAAAAGCTCTCATAATTCCACTCCCCGGCAAAGTACATAGCGAGCCCCTCATCAAGCCATCGCGGAGCCCGGCCCCCACTGCGCGCATGGGTCTGTAAATGAGCGAATTCATGCGCCGCGAGAGTCGCCAGAGTTTTCTTGGAGCGCTTGAGATGTAGCGATTTTAACACTATTCGATTCAGTTGCGGAATAGCCACTGCGGCGCCCCAATGCGGAAACACTCCTCGAACCAGTGAATCGAATTGCGGCTCACTCCCTACAACATACAAATCATAGCTGTCGGTATTTGCCGCGCCCAGGAGCGAGTCCGAAAGCTCTCTAGCCAGGAGAATTCTCGCATTGATTGCCTCATACTTCTCTAGATTATTGGCATGATACATGCCACCCGGAAGCGGCTTACTCACCGGCCACAATGATTCGCTATCATTGGCGAGCGCTAGACTCGAAAGTATCCCAAGTATAAGAATAACCGCCACTGTTCTGAACATCCCCATCTGCTAATGATACACACTTTCACGCCGCTAGCACAATACAATCGACTAATTCAATTGGAAGCCCCGGCGCAGGGCGGGATGTCATGCTCGATGTCGTGCGCGATGTCATGTGCGATGTCGTGCGCGATGTTTTACGTGAAACAGTCGCAGACAAAGGAAGCAATTGAGCAACCGTTTTCGTCTATGACAGAGATTGCATATCCCTTGTTTCACAATGGACACACGCTAGTGTCACTAAACTCATAACACAGTGACATTGTTCAACATTTACCACCACAAAACGCTATTCCTCTATGGAGAACTTCCGATACGATATGGTAGAGACACCTCTTAAGTCAAAACAATATGAGAGGCAATGTCACTAAAATATGTACGACTTGACGCGATAAGGATACTTACCGGCAAGATGCCAGCGTCAAGTCTTTTCCCCTGCCAGCGATAGGACCCCCGGCGGGACAAATAGAACCTTTCATTACAGATTTCTCTTCGATTTTCGCGACAGGATACACCGCAAGCATCCACGTGACTTTCACAGGGGACAAAGTCAGAGTAAACATCAGGACGTAAACAACGGGAAACATACAGGAAAGACACTATGTCATCAGTTCTCATCATAGACGATAAAGAATCAATGCGCTCAATGCTCTCCCAGACACTTTCTGCCGAGGGCTATGAAGTAGCCACCGCTCCCAGCGGCCCGGCAGGGCTAAGTTTGGCGCGAGAGCAAGGCTTCGACATTGTATTGACAGACTTAAAAATGCCGGATATGGACGGCCTGGACGTCCTGCGTTCGGTAAAAGAAATAGACGTTGACACAGCCGTAATTGTTATGACAGCTTATGGCACTGTCGAGCATGCAGTCGAAGCAATGCGCCAGGGGGCCTACGACTTTATCTCCAAGCCCTTCCAAAGTGACCACCTGACTGTCCTGGTGCAAAAAGCTCTGGAGAACAAACGCCTGCAAGCAGAGAACTCATTGCTTCGCGAAGAACTCTCACACAATCTTGGCTTTAGCGACATCATTGGTACAAACGAAAAAATGAAAGAGGTATCGCGACTCATTCGCAAAGTCGCAAACTCTGACACATCAGTGCTAATAACCGGTGAATCCGGCGTCGGTAAAGAGCTATTCGCCCGTGCGGTACACTCACTTTCCCCCCGGCGTGACAAACCATATGTTACAATTAACTGTGCCGCAATCCCGCGGGAATTGCTGGAAAACGAACTATTCGGCTCAGAGCGCGGAGCTTACACTGGCGCAGTTGCACGCAAAATCGGCAAATTTGAAATCGCTGATTCGGGCACAATTTTCCTTGACGAAATCGGCGATATGGAATTGCCATTGCAGGCAAAACTACTGCGGGCTTTGCAGGAGCGCACTATCGAGCGCCTTGGCGGCTCCAAACCAATCCATGTTAACGTTCGAGTGGTGGCCGCCACAAACTGCAACTTAACCGAGCTGATTGCCAAGAAACAATTCCGTGAGGACTTATTCTATCGACTCTCCGTCTTCCCGATTCAAATCCCGGCGCTACGGGAGCGCCTTGACGATATTCCGGCTCTCTCCGACTATTTTCTCGAGAAATACTGTCGTGATATGAACAAGGTTCCGAAATCCTTCTCTAAAGACGCCATGTCTCTCCTGGGGAAATATCATTGGCCAGGAAATGTTCGCGAGTTGCAAAATACAATCGAGCGCGCAGTAATTCTAGCTGAGGGAAAGAAAGTCACACCGGATCATTTGGCGATAAGGCTTCAGCGGACCGAAGAGATTCAAATGCGCGAGGGCGCCGGGCTAAAAGAAATCGCCGCCCATGCGCAAATGGTCACCGAACGCGGGGCTATTATTCGTGTCCTCAAACAAGTTAGAGGCAACAAGCGCAAATGCGCCAAAGCCCTAAAAATCGACTACACTACTCTCTTTGACAAAATCAAGAAGTACAGCATAGCGCCCGAAGAGATGTTGTAAAAAAACAAACACCAAATAGCGCCTGAATGTGGGCGCTTGACTAAATACAAGTTTTCCAGCATCTTTCTCCCTAATGGGCGGATCTGCTCCCGGGACGATTCAACAACTACGACTCCGCCTGTCAAGTTATTTACTGGGCTTATGCTTTAACAATAGCATAGTAAGCCTGCGGAAGGAGCAATCTTCAATCAATCTCACAGAAATAGCATTCGTCAAAATGGCGCCTCCTCTATTGCGCTTTCTGCCAGCAATGGCATAAACGCCAACTCAAACGGAACAATCTCAATAAGCGCCGCTGTATCCTCAAAGGTTCTACTGCTAAACCAAAATTACGAACCTCTAACTCTCTGCACTGCCAAACGCGCAATCGTCATGGTCTTCTCTGGCAAGGTTGAAATCGTCGAGAAACATGAAACTCTCGCATTACGAACAATTGACCGCGCTTACCAACTCCCCACTGTAGTTCGCTTGGATAGATACATCAAATCTCCTCGCCGTAAGGTTTTGCTAAACCGACGAAATCTGTTGCAACGTGACAATCACCGGTGCCAGTATTGTGGCAAACCAGAGAACGCCTGCGGAAAACTCGGCCTCACTATTGACCACATCAAACCCAAACGCTCCGGCGGCGGCTACACCTGGGAAAACCTGGTTTGCGCCTGCGTCTCTTGTAATAGCAAGAAGGGCCATCGCACTCCCGAACAAGCCAATATGAAACTACTACGCAAACCCAGGCGTCCCAGCAGAATCACCTTCATTCGACAATCCGCTTCCAATGCCGCCGCCCATTCTTCCTGGCGCCCGTATTTGTTTATGGATTAGTTTCGCGACACTGCACTCCCTAACTAAGAAAACACAATCCAACAAAAAAAAGGAGGCAAGAGGATAAATCCTCTTGCCTCCCGCTTTGTTAGCGTATGAAAATCACACGCTAGTCAATTGCGTTTTTGCTCACGTATTACGGTGCGCAAAGACCCAATGCCCAATCACTGACCGGACAAGGACCACAATTGAAGTAATAGTCCTTCAAGTAAGCAACGTCAGCTGCGTCAACTGCGCCATCGTTGTTCACGTCACCAAGGTGCGCGAACGGATAGGCGCCATTGCCACCACCAACGGTACCGGCGAGATAGACAACATCGGCCAAGTCAATTGACATGTCGTTGTTGACATCACCGCGACCGAATCCGGCCCACTTGTTAACCATATCAGCAAATCCGATATACTGATCGTCGTTACCGGCAACCTGCGGAGCAAGCGGCGGGGTACTTGAACCAGTAAATGCGAACTCAGCAAAACCAAATGACTTGGTCTCGCTCGGCGCAAGATTGACACTACCGAAGAAGAAGTCAGCGGAAGCGTCGCTCGGAGAACCGGCGTCACCAGCAAAGGTGTTCATACCCGGCTGGAAGTGAATACTATCAGTTCCACCATGACCATATTGATACAATGAATCATAGAAACCAACTGATTCGAAGTTCCACCATGAGGCAGGAGCGTCGCCAGCGATACCAGTGATGGTCTCGGTGACACCACAACCAAACGGTACACGGACATAACCGTGAACTACCGGCTCGTTCGGGCTTGTGTTATAGAGATAACCCTTGCTCGGACGACCCTGTACGGTATTCGAAGCGTTGTTGCTACCAATATCATCATCATGAACCGCAAAGTGAACCAGATCGTCGATCGAATTCACAGCGCTACGGTTGGTTACGTCAACACGGACCAAACGGAAGTTGGCCAGTTCAGCAACGTCGAGGGCGCCATAATGCGTCTCATTGACAATAATACCGATTGTGGAGTCAACACTGAACAGATCCGGGAAGTTGTCGGTAGCCCATCCACCAAGTCCGTCAGAATAATCCTGAGCGGAATCGATGTATGTGGCGGCGGCAAGATCACCGAAGACGTCGCTATAGGTAGCGCCGTTATCTGAGGACATGCTACCAAGCAGAACATTGCTCTGCAAGGTCGGCACACAAGTGTTACCACAGTAGTTCGGATCACCAAGAATACTCCCGTAATCGTCACCATCCCATGACGGACCGGTCATGGAGACTCTGCGTGGGGTCAAACTCCAACCGCGAAGTCCACCAAAGAGCTCAGCAAGTGTTCCGCCGGCTCCCTCTGAACCACCTTCCTGGAAGCCATCGATGTCAACATCGTTGGCGCTGTTACCAGTAAAGCGAGCAATCACACCATCGTTATAGACGGTTGTGCTGTTAGCTCCACCGATACCAAAGGTGATACGAACTGAATCTTCCAAACAACCACCAATAACACGCAAGGCGATTGAGGGGAGCGTTACTCCAAGAGTGTCATCCATGAAGTAATCCAGATCATCGGTGTCGAGGTGCGCAGTAAACGGATGCGGACCACGTGTGACCAGCGGACCGTTGATTGCGATATGCAAGTCAACGATATCACCAGGAGCAATCAGATCGCCAGCGGAAGGAGAAATCAATCCGTTGTCGCCTGTTGTTCCATCGACTACATCCGGCAAGACTGCCGCGCGATAATTCAATGAAGAATTAACGGCATCGGAAGCCTGATAGGAACTGAACGGATCAGTACCGGCAGCAGCTTCACCCATCATCAAGCCAATCTTCATGAACAAACGAGAATTGGTTGAATAGGTTGCCTGCTCGTCCATCTTGGCGCGGAGCGCCGGATCGACTGCGGTAAACTCAATCGCGGTTCCCGACGGAGGTGTCGGATCTGTAAATGTGATTGCATTGATAGTCAAATCAGCACAACCAGTGTTGGTAAATGCATTCGGGAATGTAACGTCTGTGCCATTCGGGGTGCCGAACGGAACCGGAACGTCAATTGCCGGGCTAATAATAGCCAAACGCGGACGGTTTGCGCCAGGAGCCAGGGCGACTGTGAGGCCACCAAAGTTCGTGAACACAACTACATCCGGAGCCAATGAACCAGCTACCCACTGACCCTGGACAAATCCAGAGGTTGTGGTTTGGCGATAGAATGACAGGGCGTTAGTGTTACCGACCGTGTAGAAGTTCAAGTCGCCATTCTCAGTACCGTGAATGTAGATATCATCCACACCCGGCTCACAAGAAAGGACACCATCACTCCACTGGCGGTCACCAGACTGGTTACCCTGCATAGTTCCGGCAAGATTACCAGTGGCGCGAGAATAAATCTGCTCGCCGCTGTTAATCGGATTCACCCACTTGGTGAATGCTGGAACATAAATCTGGTTCTCATCAATAACCGGAGTAGCGCGCTGTGAGCGTACTGATCTGGCTGTTGTGTAAGCAGAACCATTTGCGGCTATACGATAGAGATAACCTTCAGCTGGGAAGTCCGCATCAAAGAATGAGTTGGCCCAGAAAACGTCGTTCTTCTTATCGTAAGAAGCGCCACTGAAGAAGCCCTCGTTATTAACATAACCAGCGCGACCATCAACTGCAGCCTGTAGGCCTACAGCGCCTGTAACTGTGGCTAGATCCCAAAGCAATGCGCCAGAAGAGGCGTCGAAGGATTCAATGTTTCCAGGAATCGCACCATTAAATGTAGGTACGACGATCTGGGAACTGAAAAATCCAGCATCATTGGTTGTCAACGCGTTGACGTTGTTAGCAGCTAGCGTTATGGGGTTCGTCGCCCAGAAAGGACAAGGGACACCAGTCGCGGCGATAACCGCATACAACTTGTTCTGTGTTGCATAGAACAAGATATCATCAAAACCGTCGAAAAGCATGATAGATTTGACTTCTGTCGCGTTCGGAGCAAGACCAGGGAACGGAGAGTTCGTGGTATTGTGCCAAACGTATGCGCCGGTAGCGGCATTAACCGCGACTACGTCACGATTGAGACCGGTACCGAGGATAGCCAAATCAATGCCTAGAGCGGCATTCGCGCCCACTGTCGGCTGGGTACGGTTACCAAGCGCGCCAGCAAACAAACCACTAACTGTAGGATCAGTATCCTGATCCCAAACTAGTGAACCGTCTGTGAGCAAACGACAATCAAAGCCATTGTCATCAGAGATGAGGACTTTGTCGCCGAAAATAACTGAACCACTGAAGGAGTTACCAGCCGATGACTGGGCAGTCCACAGTACGTTCAAGTTACAATTGGCTTCGCCAAGAGCGTTAAATGACGCGCCGGTTCTCTGCTGATCGTGCTGATAAGTCGGCCAGTCATCTCCCGGAGTACATACGCGCTCGTTGAACGGTACGCAGCAACGGAAGCTCTCGGTGTAGTAGTTATTACCACTACCAAAAACGGCGTCTGACGGGAACCAAGACCCGCCAAATTCATAATGTCCATTTACCGGATCTGAACCATCAGAAATCAATATCTGATAGATAGGATCGGCAATTGTGGTGCCCCACTGCGGCCTTGCGACCACGTGGTAAGCGCCCATAACCTGTACACCAGCGCCGGCATTCGGGAAGATGTCAATGAATCCAACACCTTGACCGGTACCATTACCGAATGGGAAGGCAGTCTGCGGAACGATTTCGCTATAAGCGGCGGCGCCCGGGGCTCCTGCGGCGTCAAGATACACGCCAACTTCCATTCCGGTGAGATCGTCATATCCGAAAATCGGAATGCTGGCGATATCAATACGACACTCATCACCACCTGCGGCATAGGCGCCGGAGAATCCGGAGAACCCATCCGACATGAAGAAGGTGCTGAAGAATGTCAAGTTGCCTGCGTTGCTGAGAAGTTCACAAGTAACGAACTCATCATTACAGACATTAATGTCAACCAAGAAATCTGGATTGGTTCCGAAGGCGGCAAAGTAATTGTTCCAACCTGTCAGAGGCGGGGGACATGTGCCATAAGGAACATCAATCACACCATCCGGCCAAAACACTGAAGCAACATTTTCCACGTTTCCTTCACCAGCGGTGAAGTCATCCGCGCCAATGCCACTACCAAAACCGGTAACTGCCGGATCTGGTCCTGTCCAACGAACTGCGATATGATATGTCACAGACGGGCCAGGAACGATGTTGATCGGATAGTCTACCCAACCGAATGAACCGAGAGGATAGAGGTCGGCGCCAAGGCCAACACCACCGATGGTCAACGAAGGAGCCAACGGAGATGAAGCATCCGGGACGCCAGCGCCGTCATCGGCGAGCATTTCAAGAATGACTTCGCCGTCAGGATCTGTTCCTGAGAAGAAGTCAGATAATGAAATCTCAGCTACCAGCAAGGTGTCAAACCCACCGGTGGAATAGCGCATGGCCACACCCTTACGGCAGTTACCTGTGCTAGGCAGACTGAAGATGAAAGAATACGAATCCGCATGTGTGTTCAAGAAACAATCCGTAAACGGAATTTCCTGACAACAAACGATTGCGCTCGCAACCTGGTTATAGTACTGAGCCCAGAACAAATCGTTCGTGGTCCAGCCCGGAACCGAGGAGTCGAGTGTAACACCTGTGCGAGGCTCTGTCGCCAAACCACCGGTGTTGTCAATTACGGCTTGCACACGGTCAGTTTCCGGACCGCCAGCGTCAACGGCTGAGCCGATGACTGAACCGAAGGTTACAAAGAAATCTTCGGTAAATGTCAAACCTAATGAAGTGAGATCGAAGAAGTTCCAGGCTCCGGCTGACAATGTCAATGAATTAACTATGACACTACCAACTTGAGTCGCAGGAATACTCGGATTCGGACCTGCTCCGGCCCAAATACCAATTTCTATGTCGATATCACCATCAACCGCTCCAAGGAACATCCAAGTACCGTTCAAAGAACAAAGGAAATTGTCCTGTACGAAGTACTTATTACCTACGGCAGGTACAAGACCTCCCAAGGCGCCGGAGTTCCGGAACGATAGACCACCCCAACCACACGGATAACACGTGTTGTCCTGATCAACGCAAGCAAAAGTAGGCACGAAGCTCTTGGTCAGGACTGCTCCTGTCAAGTCTACAGCTTCTGTAGCTACCTCTTTTTGCAGTTTCTCAGTCAACCTGGACCGCACATCGTCCTGTCCGAACAACACTGCCGACGAATTACTCGTCGGTAGCGGCTGGGCAGTGCGCTTGCCGTCTGGTGCGATGGAGAATACCGCGGTGTTCCCGATGAGCAATATGCTCAAGGCAAGAACACCAGTTAACAACTTTTTAGACATCTATTTCCTCCTTAAGAGCTAGGACACAATTCGTTTCTTTTGACCACATGAAGTGAATGACCAAGCTTGTTATCATTGTCGGATAAATCCGATTAGACAACAGCCATGCGGCCTTTCGCTTCGACTCCACCCTGTCTAGGGAAAATGGTATATCAGTGGAGTTTAGTATGGACAACGTCATTGTGCTAATACCTATCTGTCTCTTGGAGTAGAGACTCACCTGCGGAATCATTTCCCGCAAGTCCAAGTCATGTTTTTGATTAGTTTTACATTACCTGTAACCCAGGAGCCCGAGTTATAGGATTGATAAATAGTCGCTTCTGTTTGCTTATCAAATCGCGAATGATTTTGAAGTAGTCCTCCAAAATTGTAGTATCGGTTTACATACAAGCTATTCGAGGGGACGAACATAATCTCTCCATATACGCCATCAAATACTTCAATGGCGCGGCGGTGAAATCTTGAAGCAAAATCTGCTACGTTGTTCAAAGAATCCATCAAAATTAGTTTCATTAGAAACATAATGCCTGTATACGAGCGTAGAAGGGTTACCAACACGTACTTGAAATTAGAAGGTGTAGTGGAATCGACGTCGAATGGCTTGTTGTAGTGATTCTTACATCAGAAAACTGATGCGAAAAGCGAGATTCAGGTGGCCTACCGTGGCTTCGGTTTACCGCTTCATCGAATCTATCGAAGGTATCGTCCCTCAAAGGCCCATGCCCTTGATAAGGTCAACAATCGGAACATCCGAAGGATTCTGTTGCGCTTTTCAAACGATTCAAAACCGGCAAATCAGCGTAACGCAATAGCAGGCAATAGCTTACTGTCGCATTTGGGCCATTATTAGGGCCGAATCGCAAAAACCATTAACAATTTTCGACTTCTTAAGTTTAGAGGTAAGTTCGCAATACTCAAGGACTTATACAAAGACCGATTTGGCTCTCAAGCCTAAGTTTATCCAGTGAGAAAACACGCACTCAGAGGTGAATAAACAACTTACAGCGAAAAAGTCAAGAGAAATCTTTTCCCAAACCACAATAATTGGAACTTTTTTCCGCAAACCTCAATCAATCACCAAATCCACTCGCAAAAGTCCGTATTGGGAGGCTAGAGCGGCCCAAATCGCTGTTTGCGTCGCTGTTTGCGATAGTCAAATCGCCTCCTGACCACTATATAATAGTCATGAGCAACTTTACCCATCGAACTCGCCTCCAAAGAGCCCTTTATCAGCTCAGCCGCTCTCCATTTTGGCGCGGCAAACGCTGGCGTATTACGCTGGGAACCATAGTTATTATGCTGACCCTTCTGGTGCGCTTTGTAGCCGATATCGGCTATGACCTGGCCCCAAACTCTCGCTTCCAGGTAACCAAAGTAATAGACGGAGATACAGTAGAATTGACCGGCGGCGAACGCCTACGACTGCTGTTTATCGACACTCCTGAACGCGGAGAACCTTATTATGACTCGGCAAGCGCACTGGTTACCGCTTTGGCGCTCGGCAAGTTCGGAGACTTGCGATTCGGCAAACGTAAACGCGATGGCTATGGACGCCTGCTGGCAACTCTATTTATTGACACTATTAACATAAATCGGGAATTACTCCACCGGGGTTTCGCCAATCTCTACCTCTTCCCCGACAATCTCAAAGACTCATCGGTCAACAGACAGGTCCTGGAATTACTTGAAGCGCAACGAGAAGCCCTCACTGCGAAACGTGGCCTGTGGTCTATAGAAAGAAGTGAAGAAAAGAGATATGTGACAACTCGCCGCTCATTGCGCTTCCATCGGCCAAGTTGCCGCATGATCCGCAACCACGCAGAGGCAGGCCTGAGAGTATTTGACCACAGAGAGCAGGCGCTATCAGAAGGACTCTCGCCCTGCAGGGTATGCAGACCCTGACAGACAGGTTTGATGATAGGGTCAACATCTGTTGTGTGAAGTCTTGATTTTCGCTTTTTGAAAATTGTGACCTCACACTTTGTCTACGGAAATTGTCTATGGAAGCAGAAATTACTAGAAAACTAATTTACGGAGTGACTTTATCTCGATTTCGGTAAGATTGCGCCATTCACCGGGCTTGAGCCCCTCACAGGTGATATTGGCAAAATTGACGCGCCAAAGGGAAAGCGTTTGGTAGCCGCAAGAGGCAAGTAATTGCTTAACTTCATGTTTATGCCCCTCACGCAGTGACAGCTCTACTACCGACCCTGCGCCATCTTTGCTAATCAGTCGCGCTTTGGCGCGACCTATGTGCCCATCCTCAAGCTTGACACCCTCAGCAATACGAGCGCTATCGGCTTCCGAAAACACTCCATCAATTAACGCCTGATAGACTTTCTCCACTTCATAACGAGGATGCGCCAAACGATGCGCCAACTCACCGTCATTAGTGAGCAACAGAGCGCCCTCTGTATCAAAATCCAAACGGCCAACCGGATACACACGCGCCTTGAAAGGCGTTACGCCTTTTCTCCTACGGCGCAGGACATCAATCACTGTAGTTCTGTGTTGTGGATCATTAACTGTTGTCACACACAAACGCGGTTTGTTCAGCAGGATATAGAGCTTCTCATCCTCAGGAGTGATTCGGTTGCCATTGACTTCGACAACGTCACTGTCATGTGTCACCATAGTTGACAGGTCTTCGTCACTCAATACACGACCGTTAAGAGACACTCGCCCCTGGGCAATCATCTTCTCTGCGGCGCGTCTGGAACAGACACCACACAGAGCAATATATTTATTTATGCGAGATTGTTTTGACATGCGCGAGTAGAGACGCAGATTATTTGTAAATAGTAAACAAACCAGCCAGGCGGAGGATTACCAGCCTGGCTTATGCCTGTTCGGTAGTGACAACTTCTTCGGTTTCGACAGCAACGTCTTCCTCGGCGCTATCCTCAATGACTTCATTAACAGCCAATTCTTCGCCGTCAGTAGCGCTAGCATCGCCATCTGTAGCGCTATCTTCAACTGCGCTGATTGTTGCCTCGTCACTATCGTTTGACTCGCTCTCAGAATGAATAGCTTCGGCCCGCTCGGATTCCATGTTCTGGATCAACTCTTCGATTTCCGCAATTCGCGGTAGATCATCGAATGTATTCAAACCAAAGAACTTCAGAAATTCATCGGTGGCGCTATACAATAAAGAACGCCCCGCGCCCTCCGCCCGGCCTGAGATTCGAATCAGGTTTTTCTCCAGCAAATTGTGCAACACTCCATCGGAAGCCACACCACGAATAAACTCAATCTGGTTCTTACTAACCGGCTGTTTGTAAGCAACAATCGCCATCGTCTCCAGCGCCGCTTTTGTCAGTCTGATTTTTCTAGTCTTGGTAAAGAGTTTCTTAAGACAATCACTCCACTGCGGAAGCACATAGAATTGATACCCACCAGCGACCTGACGGATCCGAAATGACCTGTCACTAGCTTCATAAGATTCATTCAAAGCCGCAATAGCTTTCTTGATACGACCAACACCGCTCATGCCCAAAGCCTGCGAGATTTTTGCAGACTGCAATGGCGAAGCGCTGGAAAACACCATCGCCTCTACATAGTTAGCCAGGTCGGTGTCATTGATAGAAGCATCAGAGACAACACTCTCACCTTCTGGATCACCTTGAACATCCACCTGTCCATTGGAAGTCATGCCTTCGCCAGTATTAGCGTCAGCGGATTCAGTGACAACAGAGTTAGACTCTGCAGATTCTTCAATTGTATTGTCTTTGTCGGTCATAGCTATTTATTGTAATAGAAGTAGTGTTTATTGGGCGTGACAACCAACTCAACTTGGCTCGTCACCTTCAGAATGATCGCTTTCCCATTCATCAACGATTATCTCACCTTCATCATAAAACGCCTCGCCACGATATACTCGCAACTCGGCAAATGAATTCACTTGTTGAAAAGTAAGCCGGCGCGCTTTGGCCATTTCAAGCAAAGCAATCAAAGTAACAATCGCCACTAGTTTGGTTTGCGCGTCAGCAAAAAGCTCCGCAAATGTTGCGCTCTCACTAACGCTTAGCAATTCTACAATCTGCGATACGCGCTCCGCCACACTTATCGGCTCCATCTCCGTCACATGCTCCAAATTCTGCTCAACACGCAACATCACTTCTTTGAAAGCTTCAATCAAATGATACACAGTGTTAGACGGAACACCCGGACCGTCACTAAAACGAATCTGCTTACGCTCCGGCACAAAAACCGTCTCCTCGCCCTCGCGCAACTCACGCAAAGACTCTGAAGCCTCTTTGAAGCGCTTGTATTCCAGCAGGGCCATCACCAGCTCTTCGCGCGGATCCATTTCATCAGGATCATTCTCATCACGCGGCAACAACATTCGCGTCTTAATGCGAATAAGCGTGGCGGCCATCAGAATAAACTCACCGGCTGATTCAAGATTCAATTCATGAATCACTTCGACATATTGCAAATACTGCCCGGTGATCTTCGCCACCGGAATATCGTGCAGGTCCAGTTCATCTTTCTTAATTAAATAGAGCAACAACTCCATCGGCCCATGAAACAAGTCAAGGTCGACCAAATACTGATTGGCCCCGCCCTCGCTCACCGCGGCTTTTACCCAAGTTGGAGTATTCTCCGGTAATTCCACCGGAGCTACCTCGACAACGGTTTGCACATCGGAAACCGGCTTACCAACTGTCGACTGCTCTTCGTCGCTTGAACTTGTATTCTTTGTTACTGCGCTATCTGGCATATTCTGTTCTACAGGCGCATCCGGCCCCTGATTAGTCATGATACTTCATCTTCATCGCGCTCCGAACATTGTCCATGACAATCTCAGTGCGCTCATTGGCTTTAACAGCTCCATCCCTGAGGACATCCCAAATAAACCCAGTGTTCTTTTCGATTTCAACCCTTTTTTCGCGCATCGGCGCCAGAGTTTCGTTGAGGTTCTTGGCTAGCCGCATCTTGCAATCCACACAACCCAACTCGCCTGACCTGCATTGAGGGGCAATTGTCTCCGCAATATTCTCAGAGGCAGAGTAAACCTCATGAAGTTTATACACCGGACAGACTTCCGGACGACCCGGATCATTCTTACGGAGCTTCTGCGGATCAGTGAACATCCGCTTGAGCTTGGCGCTGGTCTCTTCTTCGCTCGCGGTGATAGCTATGTGGTTATCCATAGATTTGGACATTTTCTTGCCATCAGTACCCGGAATCAGCGGTATTTTCGTCAATAAAGTACTCGGCTCGACCAATGTCGGGCCATAGTAATGGTTGAATCGCTTAGCGAGATCATTTGCCAACCATATATGCTTGGACTGGTCTTTCCCCACCGGAACCTTATGCGCCCCATAGACTAAGATATCGGCGGCCTGCAAAACCGGATAGCCCAAAAAGCCATAACTATCCATCCCCTGCTCGTCTTTCTTCTCTATATAGGTAGGCAGACGAGTCAAAGTAGGCACCGAGATCATCATCGAGAGCAACAAATGTAGCTCGGCGTGGGCGCGCACCTCCGATTGGATGAAAATCGCGCATTTCTCCGGGTCCAACCCCGAGGCCAGCCAGTCGACCGCCATTACATAAATTCTATCCTTAAGTCCAGCGGTGTCTTTGAATTCAGCGGTAAGCGCATGCCAATCCACAATACAACAAAACATCTCGTAACTATCCTGCAAGTCCACCCAATTGCGCAAAGCGCCTTCAAGATTGCCAATATGCAAAGCCCCGGTGGGTTGCATTCCCGAAAGAATAGTCTCCTTGCCAGGTTGAATCGAATATCCCGAATGACCAACAGATTGCTCGTTGGCTTTGGATGCTTTCTTCTTTTTGTCAGACATGCTCGTGCAAGATCACTATTGGAGTTTTGAACAATTCGTAAAAGGCAGAACCGCTTCAGGTTCTGCCCTGCATTTCTCACTGCTGTATGTACGGAATAAAACGCATCCGGGCAAATGGAGTTATAATCAGGCTCTGCCAGAGTCAACAAGACTTCATGTTTTTCAGTTGGCAGACGCGAAATTTTCACCTAAGGCGGTAAACGACATCGACAAAGCTGAAAGCGACACACCTGTGTCAGCTACCAAGAGCTTATACTTATCTGTTTGACTTCCGTGAATCAGATTGAGAGAATACTCGCCGTTGGGTATCTCGAAAAGTGAGATAGTTTCTGCAGGACCTATCTGGTCTGCTGTCACCTGCGGTTCCTGAATACTTAACAGAGTAATATCAATCGTTGCAGGCCCCACTACAATTTCGTTAAGGATTGAATAGCTGATAGAAGGATATAGAATAGCGCTAGACTGCACAACACCAATTCTCAACGGCTCTCCGCTGGAGCCGTAACAAGTCGTGAAAAAGCCAACTCCAATTACAACATCACTTTCAATTGCGAGAGCGTTTCTCGTTTGCTCATCGGAAACCCGACAATTCTTCACTAAAGTCGGAGTAGGTAAGGAGCTACTGACTGGCCCCTTAGCCTGGCATCCAACAATCATTAAGAAAATCAAGGCCGAAAAACCGTACATAGGACATCGCGAAAATCTCAGACTCACAATTCCTCCTCACAATTCAGAAGTTTCTGACGGATTAACGAACACCGAAAGATAACCGGCTTCCGGATTCTGTCAACAGATATTTGGAGGGCGTAATGTATCACATGCACTGCTAGTGGCAGGCATACAAATTATTCAAAAGGCCAGTGCGCTGGCGAGGATACTTATGTGTGAATGGCTAAAGCCGGATTTACTTGAAGACGTTCGTCCGCCAGCCAGGTAAAAACCTAGTTGAAAGTGACGTTTATATGCAAACCCAAATCCAATAAGAGCGCCAACACCCGGCTTATTGGCGTCAACCGCCTGTACATTGAAGGAATACATCCCCAAACCTGCCGAAGTAAAAAACTCTCCCACGCGTCCGGCAGGATAGTAGTGATACCAGTTCACGCCAACGAACCCCTGTAGCACATTCTGGTTGGTGAAGCCAGTAAAACGGCCCTCGCCCCACTCTACCTCCGATACATAACTGGTGGCGTTTATCTCCAGCGCGACTAGATTCCTATTGTCCCATGCGTAACCCGCCAAGAAATTGAATCCCACGCCACGTCTGTTTTCATTAAATGGCGTATCGGAGTTTCCCCAGTGAGAGTTAACTGCGTGACCTAAACCACCACCCACAACCACACCTTGGCGAGAACTGTCAAATGCGCTAACGCTCCTAGTGAACACAAAAAACAATACAATTGCGACCAGCAACCGCTTCATGGCGAGATTCATCATCCTGAAATATCTACTCTTTGATGATGCACCCTGTTGTATCGAACTGTGACTATGTATTTTTTTCGACATCTTATGCATTCAATTTCAATTTGGAACTCGACAACTCCCTTTGTTCCTTCAATAAACGCGTACCGTTCTTAAGACATTTTGACGAATTGCACTATTTGACGAAACACACTATTTGACAAAGCGTCTAAGTGTTAGAAATCAACACTACCCTTAGGCAATTCACTCCCCAGCGATAATAAACAACGGCTGGTTAGCAAAACTGTTGAACTGAGGGCGCAAACGTTCGGTGTTATAGTGCTTCTCCACATCCACAAGTTTCTTCGCGCTAGTGACAACTTCAATAGGCATGTTGTCATAGCGACCATTGCGTAACACAACCAATCTTCCGGAAATTCCCTGCAGAATCAAATCCACCGCCAGATTACCATAGGCCATTGGAACAATCGAATCAATCGCATCAGGATCACCGCCGCGCACCAAGTAGCCCAGCTTCTGATTGATAACATCCACTGAACGGCCATCATTAAACTTCGGAGACAACTCCCGCAATTTGCTTGAGACAACATCACCAATACCGCCAAGTTTTGCATGACCGTATGCGTCCTTACGCGAATCAGTGTACATAGTCTCAGCGCTATCGAAAGCAGCCCCCTCAGAAACCAACACCACCGCATAGTTACTAGGGTTGCGCTTGCGATCGTCAATCAACAACTCTGTAAGAGACTCAATACTGAACTTGTGTTCGGGGATGACACATCTATCTGCAGAACCAGCTAGAGTAGGTAGCATCGCAGTGAATCCGGCATAGCGCCCGAAAACCTCCAACACCATAAAGCGCTCATGCGAACCAGCCGAGGTGCGCAGGTTATTGGTTATCATGATAGTGCGTGTAACACAAGTACTGAAACCAATACAATAGTCAGTGCCCGGGACATCGTTGTCCATAGTCTTGGGGATAGCGATTACTTTGAATCCCTCTTTGGCAAGACGCACGCCATAACTTAGTGTGTCATCACCACCAATTGGAATTAGATAATCGACATCTAAGAATGCAAGATTCGCCAAGACCTCAGGTGTGAGGTCATTGAGTTCGGCCTTGTAGCTTTGTTGTAAATGATTCGGAACGTCACCTGATGCGATGTAAGCTGGATTGGTGCGTGAAGTATGCAGAAAAGTTCCGCCGCTACGACCGGCGCGGTTAACAATTTCTTCAGTGAGAATCTGATAGTTGTCGGTGTTGTCCGCTTCTTTATCGCGAATCAACTCAACCACTCCGGCCCAGCCTCGACGGAAACCAATGACCTGATAACCTTCGTTAAGAGCCCGAATGGTTATCGCCCGTATAGCGGGATTCAAACCAGGCACATCACCTCCACCGGTCAGCAGAGCGATTACACCCTTTGGACTCTTGCCTTTCATGTCATCTTAGTAGTCTAGATATTAGTAGTCCTGGTGACTCGCGCTGTTAGCCTTTGACACTAGGCTGTAATGCGCCAACCCACTTGCGCGCCTCGTCCAATGTCTCAAATATGCGCGTATCCCAAGTCCCGGCTCCGCCGGAGAGCTCGTACATACGGGCCATACCGATAATCAACGAGCTGGTGGCCACAATCGCCACTTTCATTTTGGGATTCTTCTCAGCGCCAGCTTTATCAACTGCGACAACACGACGTATCGACTCAGCGTCAGCTTCAAACTCAGCGCCTTCCACAAACTCAACAATTTTGTATTTCAACTCCGGCAAGCGCTCGTTATCGCACAAATTAGTCGCGCAACTAATCAAGTCCTCGCCTGAGATTTTTCCATCCTGCAGGAAGTGAACTCCCTCGGATTCCCATGTTACAACAAACGGCATTTCGTATTTCCCCTCAACCCTAGATTATGTTCAACTGTAACTAAACACGGCCTCCTAGCCATCGGCCGCGCTCACTATAGCGACACTGAAGCTCTATGACAAGGCCCTATAACTACCAACCTAATGAAAAAATCCAATGAAACCGAAAACAATTGAAAACGAACAAGATCAAGAACAAATTCTTACCCACTGCCAACCAAATACACCAGCTGTCAGTAGAGCATATACTAGTGCATCGAATTGGAGCTTGATAACCTGTGACCATGGCCTGCTGAACCAAATAGCATCTGGAATAGCCCCCATCCCATACGCCAACCAGGAAACGACTCCGGCAATGCGAAACACCGTCAAATATTCCGCGCCCGCAGGAATGGTTCGGCTAACTATATAGGCCACTATAACCCCTATCACCAGGTAGTAAATAAATGAGAACGCGACATTCTTACCCATATTAGGCATACCATTAGGCGCCACAGTCAGATAGCCCACCGGGCCATTGGTCATTTTTTCAATTACTTCTGGCTTCTTTGCGTCATCCCAGGATTTGCAGTGCGGCATAACATATAACCCCGGAGCCAGATTCTGATTTCGTAGCGTCTTCATGGCCGCATCTTCGTCAGGTAATTTCTTGAAATCGCTTTTGTGATGTGGCGAAACCATCCATATCAACGAACTGGCTATCCATACCGCAACAGCCGAAAGCAGGATAGCTAACCATTGCTGTGAAATGTAAATCATCTCGGCGCCCATTCTAATTCCCTTTCTATTTTCTTAGAACAGATTTTTTATACTGGACTAAGGTAGTCGAATATGCGTGTTATGGCAATATGCAATGCGAGAGCAACTCGCAGAAGAGACGCCTTGACAGCAGGGGCGCTTTGGACTCACATTGGCCCTCGCCTGATGATGCGAACTCATGGGAATAACAATGAAAGCAAAGAGAAAACAACAAAGAGAAGCAATCCTCCGGCAGATAGAAGAATTGCTACGCGGCAGATTCTCAGTCACCGCAGTCGGCAACCTCGGCGAGGAAGTCATTGTGCGGCTTGAGCCTCTGCTGGCCCCCGATGAGCCTCTCTCGGCAATCGCCACCGCCGAGATTTCTTCAATAACCGAAGAGCTCACTAGACTAAACTACGAATGCGCCTGGCTCGAACGAGCCGGAGGAACCTACCTGCGGGTGCGAATCCCAAACAGCGACAAATTCCCCTGGACTAATGTCCTGCTCTTCGCGCTGACTGTAGTGACCGTGTTTTTCTTTCCGCAATACTCCAACTACGTAATCGAAACCGTAATAGACCTCAAAGAGGCCCCTCTGGGCTTTGTAGATTGGGTATTCACTCCTTCAGCCTGGCAAGTTAGCTGGGGCTTGAGCTTCACCTTCTGGCTATTAGGTATTCTGCTGGCGCATGAATTCGGCCACTACTTCGCCGGCAGACGACGCAACCTGCGACTGACACTACCGTTCTTCATACCCTTTCCGAATTTCATCGGCACCATGGGCGCGGTTATCCGATTCAAGTCACCTATTGAAAACCGCCGCGACTTGATTGAAGTAGGCGCCGCCGGGCCTATCGCTGGTTTTGTAGTGGCAGTAATAGCGATTTGGATTGGACTACTCAATACCGACCCAACGCTGGAAGGAACATTCTCCTTCGAAAGCGAATCACTACTGATGACCTTCATGGGGAAAATGATTCTAGGCGAAAGCGCTTTCGGACACACATTGCGTCTCGCGCCAGCGGCGTTTGCGGGTTGGGTCGGTGTACTTATCACTGCGCTGAATATGTTGCCGCTGAGCCAACTCGATGGCGGACATGTCACCTATGGACTGTTCGGGAAGAATCAACGCGTTATTGCAGTATTAGCCTTCGGCGGCTTAATCTGGGCTGGCTTCCAATGGCCCGGCTGGTGGGTCTATGGAGTTCTGGCATTGGTTTTCAAACCTTTCCATTTCCCCACTCTCGATGATAACTACCCCATCCCAACCAGCGCAAAAATAATAGGCTGGATAGCCTTAGTAATTTTCGCTCTAACACTAATTATCAAACCTTTCGGGATGTAGCGCAATTCCCCACGCTGTCATTCTGGGCAAAGCGAAGAATCTCATTGGCACAAGCGCCGTAGGTCGGGTTCCGCAGTCCCATTCATGTGACGAAGAAACCCGACAATTCTCCCACGTAGCAAATGTCGGGTTTCTGCGCGTCTGACGACGCTCCGGAACCCGACCTACTCAACTGACGAAACATGAACAGAATTGCGAAGTCCGTTGAAGAAGCGCTACAACTCTCAAACATCCGCATGCTCAACACCAGCGGCGTCACCCCAGCTGGCAAAATCCCATTTGTTTTCCAGTTTTAGTACACCACGCGGGCAAACATGCGCGCAAATTCCACAACCCACACAGGCCGCGCGTTTGAAATCCTGATTGTTCTGCGCATACTGACGCACATCAATTCCCATCTCGCAATAAGCGCTGCAATTGCCGCAGGAAATACACATTTCATCTTTTACCGTAATTCTAAAGCGACCAAACTTTTGTATCAGCCCCATCAAAGCCGCAAGCGGGCAAAAGAATCTACACCAAACACGCGAGCCCATCAGAGGATACAGCCCCACGCCTATCACACCAGAGAGAATAGCCCCCACAAAAAAACTATAGAACCCTTTCACACCATTGGAGACTTTCGAAAACACCGGATACATAGCGCTATACTCTCCGCCTGATTTCGCTGAGAGAATAAACCCGGAAACAACAATCGCGGTAGTCAAAACAGCCAACAGTAGAATAGCGTAAATTGAAAAACGCTCGAAGCGCCATGACTTGGAAGTCTTACTCGAAAGATGTCGGAAGGAATCGCCTGCTGTCTCTGCCAATCCACCACAGCCGCAGACCCAGGAACAATACCAGCGCTTGCCATACATGAAAGTCAAAATCGGAACCAGTATCAGTGAACCCAAAAAACTATAGAGAATAAATGGCAGTGGTTGATTTATAATATTCGAGGGATAGAAGGCGCTGTAGTTAAGCGGCCAAAAGTAAGCGAAGTTGTAACCGGGTGTATCAAACATCTCCATCACATGCGGCAATGCAAAAGCAAACACTACCTGGAAAAACATGATAGAGACAGTACGAAGTTTTTGATAGCGAGTCTTGCCATGCCGCCTGATAAAGACAATTCCAAAGACAACGATGAAAAGTGTATACAGTGTTCCATACAACCCCCACTTGCCACCCAAATGCAACTTGGCCGCAATCGGCGCAAAGAACTCGGTGAAATACATCAGCACATAAAATGTCAGCAACACGCCTGACAACACCCATGCGATAACACTACGGTTAGAGACGCTCTTGTTGTAAGTATTCAACAGTCCAGTTTGCATATTCCTACCCTATCTCCAACTCTCAAGCGGGAGCTGACTCCACTACTTTGAACTTCTTTGAGAACTCTTCGTCAAAACAGGCCTCACCTAATCGCTCCAACACCCACTTGATATCACGTTTCTCCTCCACCCATTTCACAAACAGCCTATGATCCCAGCGGCTCCCGAGCATATTGAACCCAACCACCGATCCATCGGCCAGGTAGGTGATGCGTTGTGAGGTTTCGTTAGTCAAGTCACATTGAAACCAATCACACTCACCGTCAAAGTTGAAATTCACATATCCACCAGTGGTGTACTCAATGTCAAAGAACTTGGCTGAGTTGTAGAATGTCCCGCGCACATAGTTTTGCCGCTCGGACTCAGAGGCAATCATATTGAAACCTGCATCGCGCCCCTGATCACGACCGGTATACCAAAGTTGCTCCGGCCTGCGCACTCCATTGAACCAAACAACCGAAGTGCAATCCCCCGCCGCCCATACATCAGGCGCCTTAGTCGCAAGTTTTTCATCGACGATTATCCCGCCGCGCTCATCAAGTTCAACACCCGAATCTTTCAGAAAATCCGTCTGGGGACGAACACCAATAGCAAAAACAACTAAGTCCGCTTCAAGAGTGTCACCTTTAGTAGTGCGGACACCGGTTACCTTTCCATTCTCGCCCAATACCTCGGCGGTCTCAGTCGAGAGAAGCATCTCTACTCCGTGAGAATGAACATGAGCTGTAATCATATCACCCTCGGCCTTGGAAAAAGCAATCGGCCAAAAGTAATCCTCGCGAACCATCATAGTAGTCTTGATACCCGCCAGGTGCAAAATCTCCAAAGTCTCAATACCAATCAACCCGCCACCAACCACAATCGCCTTGCGCGCAGTTTTAGCTTTTTCGGTCAGCCACTCAAGATCCTGCCAGGTGACAAAATTCCCCACACCGTCAAGATCAATCCCCGGATAATTGGGTTTCAAAGGACAGGAGCCAGAGGCGACAAGCAAACGGTCATAGGTGATTATCTCTCCGTTGGTAAGCGCCAAGACTCTCTTCCCGGAATCAACTTTAGCTACTCTGCCACGAATGCGCTCGTAGTTCTTTCGCGCATACAAATCGCGCTCGTATGGCTCAACATCCTCAGCGGAAAGCTGACCACAGAAAACATACATCAACGCAGTGCGCGAAAAGAAATGATCACTCTCAGAAGAAATAATAGTAATCTTCGCCCCGGAATCGCGAGACCTGATTTTCCCGGCGGCATTGATTCCCGCGACACCATTACCGATTATCACAAACCGCATATTTCCCTCTCCACTGCCTGTAACCTTCTGGCTGTAACTATCCAGCTGTAACTATCTGTCGTTATAATGCGAGACTACTCGCACGCAGAATCATTAACCAAACAATAGCAACTTTTGTTCGCAAGTGAAATATTTTTCTTAGCCTACAGTTTGACATTGAAGTCAATTACTCCATGATTGCGCCCATACTGAGCAAGGCGAAGTATCTTCAAAGATAGCCATTAGCGCTATCGCGCTTGAATTTCTGGCATAAAACAAGCATACTTGCGCCGTGAATCTACTAGCCGAAAATCTCTACGCTGTCATATACTGGAATGTCCAACCAGAGCTATTCAGTTGGGGCTTCCTACATCCACGCTGGTATGGACTCTTTTTTGCCATCGGTTTTTTGGTAGCCTACTCTTTGCTAACTAAGGTTTTTAGCCGAGAGAACGTTCCAGTCGACGAGGCCTACCGAGTGTTTCTCTATGTTTTCATCGGCACACTTTTAGGCGCTCGTTTCGGACATGTGCTTTTCTATGACCCTGTATATTATTTTAGCAACCCTCTTGAGATTGTGAAAATCTGGAGAGGCGGCCTCGCCAGTCATGGCGGAACTATCGGCATAGTGATAGCCGTTTGGCTCTATGCCAGAAACACCAAAGGCGTAACCTTCCTCTGGATTGCAGATAGAGCCTCGTTGGTATGCCTGGCAACCGCGGCAAGCGTACGAATTGGCAACCTGTTCAACTCAGAAATCATTGGCAAAGCGACAGACCTTCCCTGGGCCTTTGTCTTTGAACGTATTGACAACATCCCGCGCCATCCCGCACAATTATATGAAGCGATTTCCTACTTGCTTATCTTGGGTCTGCTATGGCGCATGTACAACAAAATCGGCCCCACCATCGCCCCCGGCAAAATAACCGGTGTCCTGTTCATCACCGTTTTCTCGGCGCGCTTCCTAATAGAATTCGTCAAAGAAGTCCAGGAACCATTCGAAAAAGGCATGACATTGGATATGGGACAACTCCTAAGCATACCTTTCGTCCTCGTAGGAATTTGGCTATTGCTCAGAAGTCGCAAATATGCAGAGCAAAAACTAGCCAGGGGATAGCCTCCTTATGCGCCACAATGGGTTGCCTTGCAACTCCTTACAGGCACACAACCCCAATCAGAACCAAGTAGAGATTTCCGGTTTCCTCTATTCATTTTCATAGCACAGAATAAAGAAAACGCGGTTCTGCATCAGCTTTCCTATTGCAGAACCGCGTTCGAACCGCTATACTTCTAGTAGCAAGAAGAGAAGCGACCGTGATGGTCAGCTAGTCAATGGACTAGAGCTAATAAAAAGAATTCTTAGTTGTACAAAGTGTGTGGCGGATACGGCCCACCTTGATACGTTTTGTTGCAAGTCTAATCTTGTGGCGCGTTTTGTATCTCGGTAGAACCGTCACATTCCCTCATCACTCTACTACACGAGTGAAACGGGGATAGCCCTCAAGCTATCCCCGTTTTCTTTTTGGTCAGTTGTAGACTCAGTCTTATTGCGGTTTCAAAGTCAATGTCGACAACGATGCGGCTTTAGTCTCTTCAAAGTCTAATGACATTCTGTGATAATCCCCGCTTTGCCATAATTCATAAAAATCAAAGAAATGCTCACTAACCGGATTACCCGATGCTCCCGCAGGTAGACACATCAGCGAATGAACCGGGTCTGACATATCTATCAAGAAGCGCCAGCTAGGCGCAGCAAGTGTATGGAAAGCGCCGGAAGTGTCGGCTCGGTAATATGATGCATTAAGCGAGCCGCCGCTTCCACCGCGACTCCAGGGGCCACGTGTCAATCCCAAAGCAGAATTGATACCCGGCACAATCGCCATCGGATGTTGCATCACCAGAGAGTGCATCATTCCCCAGGTCTGTCCTTTGACTTTCTCCAGTGTAAGCGCCAGCGCTTGCTGTGTTACATACGCGCGGCCTTCAAGAACGTCAGGCGTAGTGACATCATCAAACCACACCGAGCTATCCTGATGATAAACCTGATCTACCCAAAGTCGCTTTAGGCGACCGACAGATGATTCTAATTCGTCAGCAAAGATGCTATGTTTCAATTGAAAAATAAACTCAGCGATGATCGCGGTAGGAATAGATGACGAATCAGTTGAGCCGTTCCATTCACTCATCAGCTCTGCCAACGAGTCTTCTCCATTGTTTTTCAGCAACGTTGCCAACTCGTCTTTCCAGCGCATGAAATAGCGATCATGTCTATCCAATTGCAGCTCTCGCATATCATCAAGTGAAAAATCATCTTTGGCTGAAAGCGCCTCACTGGCCCGAAGTATTCTATCAGAGAAAAAAGAACCGGGGAGTTGAAAATCCAGATTCGGTTGATCTTGTTTGTTATTACAATTCGCCAACCAGCCCTGCTGAGGATTATATGACGCTGGAATCTCCTCCAAAGACCGGAAACCAGTCCACCCTGCATCTTCATCCCAGCTGTTAAGCGGAAAGTTATCACGTTCTTTGCCACCCATACGGATTGGAATCGGAGCGCCCAATTGATAACCTATATTCCCCGCAGTATCAGCGAACATCCAATTCGCATTAAGCGCCCCGAACTGTGTCACTACTTGTTGAAAGTCTGCGAAACTGCTAGTTGTCAACAGCTGAAGCGCTGAGTGAGCGGTTGTAGCCAGGTCAAGATCAAATCCCGCCCAGTGGAGAGAATAGCTATGTGACAAAGACTCACTACTATCGAGAACAATAGGCCCGTGATTGGTACTTCGGATATTCACAATCCTGGCGCTATCAGCGCCAGCCACAATCAAAGTCTCAACGACAACACTGAACTCACGCCAGCCATCCGAAGTCCGGTATTGCATACTATCTGAAGGATTAACTTCTTCAAGATAGTAATCAGTTTGATCCACCCCCGCCGCAGTCATTGTCCAGGCGGCCTCGCGGTTATGCCCCATCACAACCAGCGGCAATCCCGGAACAGTAATCCCCAATGCATCGTATTCCCCATCTGTGGTATGCAACCCCACCGCATACCAAAACTGAGGCAATCTAGTCACATCCAGATGAGGATCACCGGCAAGAAGCGCCCCGCCGCTAACAGACTTGTCCTTGGAGACCACCCAACCATTCGAACCAGCGCTCATAGAGAGTCCGTAACAATTATTAGCAATCACCTGTTCAGCTACCCTGTCACGCCAAGCTGTCACTTTCGATTGTTCTGATTGTTCCGATTGTTCTAATGGAGCTGACACTTTCCCTTCAGCAGTAGTCGCAAGTTCTGATTTATCGTCAGCCACTGATTCAGGAGAATCTAATAGACCTAACCTACTCTTTGCCGGTACGGTAAACAAACCCCAGTCAGGATAGGGCAACTCTAGTGTCCGAGCCTTCTCCAGACCAACATTTTCAGCCAAACGCACAAAAAACTCATCACGATTTTGTATCGCATCAGAAAACCAAGTCTGAAAACTCAAAGCCGTCAAACAATCATAAGCGCTCCATTCGTCAAACTCCGTACGCAAAAGCAAATATTCAAACGGCAACTCACGACAAGTAGCCACATAACTATTCACACCGGCAGAATAAGCATCCAACAGCGCCCGGTCCTGTTCATCGAGCTTCTCAAGCGCTGCGGCGGCGTGATACTTGTGACGCATCGCGCGCTGACGAATATCAATCTCAAGTGTCACCTCGCCCAAAAGCTCAGAGAGACGCCCTTGCGAAACATGCCGGACAATATCCATTTGGAACAGACGATCAGCTGCATGTTGATACCCCAATGCAAAGAGCGCATCACTTTTGCTTTTGGCCCAAATTTGCGGAATCCCCAAAGAATCAAAAGTAATCTCAACCGACTCATCCAATCCCGTTACATTCACAACGCCCTGCACTTGCGGCAATGACGCTTGCGTCGAGGAATAGAAAAACCATGCCGCCCCACCTATTGCTGAGAGGAGAATTGTAAGTAGAAACAGGAAAATCTTCTTCTTGGTAATCTTCATTTGGGGTGTTTCTTCTAAAGATGGAGTTTAGCGTTTCGACAGGAAGTGTTCCAGCGCCTTATCTATGTCTCGATAGTCAAATTCAAAGCCTGCGGCAAGTATTCTCGCTGGAACCGCGCGGGCGCTCGCTAGAAACAACTCCTGAGCAATTCCTCCCGGCGCCAATTTCAGCAAAAACTCCGGCGCATTAAGAATCGCCGGACGATTCAAAGCCCGGCTGAGTTTCCTGGTGTACTCCGCATTGGTTATAGGATTAGGCGCAACAGCATTAACCGCTCCGGATACCGAATCATGACTCAGTATGAAAACAATCATCCGTACCAAGTCCTCAAGAGCAATCCAACTCATATACTGCTCACCTGAACCAAACCGTCCGCCCAACCCTGAACGAAATGCCGAAATCGCTTTCTGCAGCGCCGCGCCCGACGGATCAAGAACAACCCCGATGCGCAAATTGACAACTCGCATACCCGCCTCGCGAGCCAACTGTGCGGCCGCCTCCCATTGCTGACAGGTATCAGCCAGAAAACCTTCTCCGGCGGAACTTTCCTCGGTCAGCTCCTCAATTTCCCGGTCACCATAGAACCCAACCGCCGAAGCGCAAATCAATGTCTTGGGCCGATGTTTGAGCTTGAGGACACTCAATACAAGATTTCTGGTAGCGGCAACTCGACTGTCATAAATCCGTCGCTTCTTTGCTTTGGTCCACAAACCGACAATCGACTCACCGGCAAGATGAACCACAGCGCTAGATCCATCTATCCCGGTCAAATCACAGTTCTCAGCAGATGGATTCCACAAAACAGCGTCAGCGCCGACTTTTCTACTATCTCGCACAAGTCGAACTACCCTCACTCCATCGCCCGACAGAGCATTCACAAGCGCCGAGCCTACAAATCCACTCGCTCCGCTTACTGCCACCATCTCCGGAATACCATTAATATCCTCTGAACCATCATCGGCGACTAAATCGGTCTTATTTGTATCAGCCATGACGACAATATGCCAGATGAACCGAGAATTGCAAGAGTGCAACGGCCCACACCTCAAGGGCGAAATCCATCAATACCCAACATAATCTTCAGAAAGCGCCATAGACGTCCGACTTAATACAATAGAGATAGACCACTAGAGACGAGAGTGAAAAAGAGCAACAAAACTATTGGCGCGCCAGGAGTTCTCATGAGCAAGATTATCACCGTCACAGTCAACACTTCCATAGATTATCTAATCGAGGTTTCAGATTTTGAAATCGGCGCAGCAACTCGAGCGCATTCCGGTGAACGCTTCGCCGGAGGTGGAGGAATAAATGTCGCCCGCGCTCTGGCTACCTTAGGCGAAGAGGTCATAAGTCTAGGTTTCGTAGGCGCTGATTCAGCTACTTTCTTTGAAGAACCCAACCTTGTGACTCATCGCAGCCTATTGACCGTAGTTCCCGAGAAAAACCGCGAGAACATTACTGTGCATGACCCAGAGCGTCATGTCCATTCCTACATTCAAACTCCCGGCTACTCTGTAACCCACGATGACCTGCTTTGCCTCAACAAGGCTATGCAACAATTCATTTCGCCTGGTGACTGGGTAGTAATCTCCGGTAGCCTGCCCCAAGGCGCACCCAAATCAACTGAATGGGAGTTAGTGCGACTCGCCCAAAGCCTTGGCGCAACTGTTGTACTCGATACAAGCAAAGAGGATTTGAAACGAGGACTCGACGCCAAACCATACATGGTCAAACCTGACCTACGTGAGCTGGAAATGCTAACCGGCCAAAAACTAAAAGGCGATGAAGACGGAATAGTCTCAGCGGCGCTACAAATCGCCCGCTCCGGAGTTGAAGTGGTAATCGTATCTCGAAGTTCAGCCGGGGTAATCGTCGCCTCACGTGAACCCGAAAGAGTATGGCTAGCAAAAGTAGCGGTTGATGGTCACCTGCATTCAGTGCCGCTAGTCGGCTCAGGTGATTCATTGGTAGGCGGAATTACTTACGGGCTGTTTAACAACAAGCCACTAGTTGAGTCCTTACGTCTAGGTGTAGCCTGCGGCGCGGCAAATCTGCTGACTGTCGGCCCGGCCAAATTCAAATTGACTGACGTAGAGCGTCTCGCCGCAAAAGTCGAAGTTAAAGAACTGGAATTGAGTCCGGCGCTATAAGCGCAACATCACACCCAATCAATTTGGCAGTGATTCAACAACGCCCAATGAGTTTCCCAGACAATCACTGACACCAATACCCCGGTAGGCGTTGCCCGCCAAATGAAGTCCCGGAAATTTCGCCGCTTCACTTTCAATCTCTGCTAGTATATCCATGTGACCGATAGTGTATTGCGGAATCGCTTTAGTCCAACGGTAGAGCTTCACCAACTCCGGCGGCTCAGTGACACCCATGATAGAGCTCAATTCATTGCGACAAATAGTAACTAGGGCCTCATCAGATTTATCCATTACCTCCGGATTTGCCCCGCCACCCAGCAACACTCGTAGCAAGACTTTACCTTCTGGCGCACGATCAGGAAATATCGAGGATGTCCAAATAGCGCCGAGAATATCACGTTTCTCTGAAGGCGGAATCAAAAACCCGAACCCGTCCAGCGCCCGTGATGCGGCTTCAGCAGGATAACCGAGACAAACAACGGCAATTGGCGCATAGGGAATACGCCCGGTTGCAGTCGCCAGTTTCCCTGATAGATTTGTCAAAACTTGCTCCGCACGGTATGACGGTATAGCCAGTATCAGGTTATCACAATCAACTGACTCTTGATTCTCAAATTGAACAGTGAATCCGCTACCGCCTACGCCAGCCGTCACATCCTTGGCCAAACAACCAGTTTGGATACAGTCACTATAGGTCTCCGATAGACGTTCAATAAGCGCCTGCACACCGGTTCTCTTGAGCGACAACAAACGCATCGAGCCTTTGCGCTCAGGCTTGTTTTCTCCCGACTGTGACTTCTTAGCTTCCAGTTTCTTGCGCTTGCGACGCGCCAAAGCTCCACGAATAATCGAACCGGACTCTTTATCAAGCTCATAAAGCATTGGAAAACAAGCGCGCACCGACAAACGTTCAGCGGAACCAGCATAAATGCCAGTTACCATTGGCTGAATCAAATAGTCCGCGACCTCTTTCCCCAAGTGACGTGACGCAAAACTGTAGATTGATTCATCACCGTCAGTCGCTGAAGAGGTAAACGGCTCAAGGAAGATTCTCAACTTCCCTAAAGGGGATAACACTCCGGAAGTTATGAATGACCCCAATGACATTGGAGCCGGGCGCAATTTGCCGCCTCGCAAAATGAATCGCTTCTTGGCGTTCTCATTCGCTGATTCAAGAAGACCCTCAGCGCCAATTTGCTCGCAAAGCTCACGAGTCAATCCGCTCTTATCAAGAATACCATTCGGCCCCCACTCGCAGGCGTAATCGTCAATGACATCTGTGCCGATTACACCTCCAACACGATCAGCGCCTTCAAAAAGACGCACAGACATAGATGGACGTAGTTTTTTGAGATAATGAAGCGCCGAAAGACCTGAGATGCCTCCGCCGACTATGATGGTATCATATTTCATAATGCTAACACCACAGATTCAATACTAGTTCAGTTCGCGCTATATAGTGCGCGAGAATGTAAGCGGCTTCTCGGCTTCCTGCTTCTTCAAATAACCGTCGAACACCATAGCGATATTACGCACAAATGTCCGACCAAGCGCCGTCACTTGCAAGACAGTACCGTCATCAACCAGCATTGCATCATCAAAGAAAGTCTCCAGTTCCTCGATGGCGCCCTTGAAATACTCTTCGAAAGACAGCTTGAAACGCTCGCTGAATTCATTTCTATCCAGAATAAAGTTGCACATAATCGACGAAATCACATACTCACGTATCACATCATCATCAGAGAGCTGCAACCCGCGCACAGTAGCATATTCACCTGCGTTAACCTTCGCCAAATACGTATCCATATCCGAACTATTCTGCGCCAGCGCCCCGCTGACCAAACCGATAGAGGAAATCCCCATTCCCACCAAGTCAGTAGCTTTATTAACAGTGTAACCCATAAAGTTGCGCATCAACTTGCCCTTACCCTGCGCAATAGTCAGCTCATCATCAGGAAGAGCAAAATGATCCATCCCAATCTGCTCATAACCCGCCTCTGAAAACAGCTTCTGCGCGGTGTTGAACAAGCGATACTTTTCCTGCAATGTAGGCAGTTGGTCTACCTTAATCAGTTTCTGATTGCCGATACGAGTAGGCAAGAATGCAAAACTATACACCGCCACCCGGTCAGGTCGCAGACCAATAGTCTTCTTGATAGTGTCACTAAAGGTTTCAACATTCTGCTTGGGTAAACCATAAATCAAGTCTAGATTCACTCCCTTGAACCCCTGCTCACGAGCAAACTCAACACAACGCTTAGTGCGGTCATAGGGCTGAACACGCCCAATACTTTTTTGCACATCCGCATTAAAATCCTGCACGCCCATTGAAATGCGATTGAAACCACGTTTAGCCAGGAAAACAAAATGCTCTTTAGTAGTGACACGCGGATCCACTTCAATCGAAATCTCTGCAGTGTCGAGCAATATAAACCGCTCCTGCAAGGCATCCATAACCTCTGTAAACTCCGGCACACTCAAATGCGTCGGTGTCCCTCCGCCGAAATGCAACTGCTGAACTTTGTTACGTCCGTTTAGCGCATCAGCAGTCTTAGTAATTTCCAACTTTAACGCGGAAATATAGTCAGTGATATGCTCTCTACGACGAGGAATAAAAACATTGCAACCGCAAAAATAACAGCGCTTCTCACAAAACGGCAAATGCACATAGAGCGACAGCGGCTCCTTAGTGTTCTTTCCCGCTTTTTGCAAAGCCTTATAATATTTCTCTGCGTCAAACTCATCTGTCCATGACGGCGCGGTCGGATAACTGGTGTAACGCGGACCAGGTCGGTCATATTTTTGCAAGAGCTCAAGTGGAGCCACTACAGTATTAGAAACTGTTTTGTTAATCATTACCCTATCTCCTATGACCTGAACGAATGAACCGTATCTACGAAAACAGAAACCGATTCGATTGGCGCCTGCGGCAAAATACCATGCCCGAGATTCGCTATCAAATTATCATGCGAATCCAGCGCTTCGAGCATCACTTGTGTTCTTCTTTTAACTTCATCCGGCGCACAGAAAAGTATATTCGGATCTAAATTCCCCTGAATTGCTTTTCCCGGAAGCGCCCTCTGCGCTTGCGCCAAATCCATCCGGTAATCCACCCCGACTACTTCACAGTCTAATTCCGCCACCATATCAATATACGGAGCCAAATTATTCACAAATAAAATACGCGGAACATTGTAGCCCTTTAGCGCTTCAAATATCCGCGCCGTATGTTTCAATGACCACTGATGATACTCCTCAACAGCAAGTATCCCGCCCCAGCTATCAAATAATTGCACACCATCAGCCCCGGCTTTCACCTGCTCTTGCAAGTAGGCGATTGTCGCTGAAGTAATCCGCTCCAACAATTCCTCTGCGGCCTTTGGATACTCATACATGAAACGTTTCACTTTATCAAAAGTCTTCGAGCCATGCCCTTCAATTGCATAGCAGGCCAAAGTAAACGGTGAACCGGCGAAACCCAAAAGCGGTGTGTCAGGAATGCTTTTTTTGATAGCGCGCACCCCGTCAAAAACATAACTCATCTTTGAAGCGACATCATAATCCTCAATACGCGAGACATCATCAGGACTCTGTATCGCCGGTGTAACTTGGGGACCACCTTTGGCATACTCCAGCGAAAACCCCATCGGCTCCAACAGCGGAAGTATATCAGAAAACAAAATCGCCGCATCAAAACCAAAACGTGTAATCGGATCAGTAGTAGCTGTCGCAACATGCGCTGGAGTGCGACACAGCTCCAGGAATGACACCTTCTCGCGCAAAGCACGATATTCCGGCAGATATCTTCCAGCCTGACGCATCACCCAAACCGGTATACGGCCTTTGTTTTGGCCATAGCAGGCGCGAATAAATGGACTATCTTTAATCGAAGGCGCCTTACTCTCAAGCGCTAAGCCTGTTGCTGAATCGGTCATCATATATCATCTCTCAATCAAACACTTCAGTTATTACATCTGTCATTGCGAGGAGCGGAGCGACGCGGCAATCTCGTCGCTAACAAGGTAGTTCTATGAATCATTGGGATTGCCGCGCTTCGCTCGCAATGACTCAAGGAGTCGGGCTCTATACTTTCTAATAAATAAATCACTCTGAGCCACCCAAAATCTTCGCCAATTCGCCTGCGGCGTTCGTCAACTGCTTTTCGCTATGCGCCGCGGAAATAAAGCACACCTCATATCCCGAAGGCGGCAAGTAATAACCGCTATCGAGCGCCAAACGATGACGCGAGTTATATCTATCTATCCCGGCAGACTCAATCGCCGAAGCGCTAAGCGGCATATCTTTTTGGAACACCAACCAAAAAATCGAGCCCACTCTGGCTACTTGGTATTCGGTGTCTGTCATGTGTTTTTGCAACTCCGCAACAAAACCTGCGCTACGATTTTCTAGTTGTTCATAAACTTGACCATCATCCAGTTTCTTGAGTGTCACCAACCCTGCCACCATCGCAAGTGGATTCCCCGAAAGCGTACCCGCCTGATACACCGGTCCCTCCGGTGACAATTTGTCCATAATCTCAGCCCGACCGCCAAAAGCGCCAACCGGCAATCCGCCGCCAACTATTTTACCATAAGTAATTAAATCCGGTGTGAGATTGTACCTGCCAGCGGCGCCGGTCATTCCAATCCTGAAGCCGGTAATCACTTCATCGAGAATCATCAACGCGCCATGCTTGGCTGTCAATTCACGAATAAGATTCATATATTCCGGTCGTTGAATCAACAAACCATTGTTCGCCGGAATGCCTTCAATTATCACAGCCGCAATCTTATCACCATGCTCAGCAAAACACTTCTCCAACGCGGCTTCGTCATCAAGAGGCAAAACAATAGTATCACCAGCGGCAGCTTTGCTAATCCCCGCCGATGACGGCTGTGAAAAAGTAGCCAGCCCTGAACCGGCTTTCACTAACAAATAATCACTATGCCCGTGATAGCAACCGTCGAACTTCACAATCACATCCCGACCGGTATACCCGCGCGCCAAACGCACCGCCGACATCACCGCCTCAGTCCCCGAGGAGACAAAACGCACTTTATCTACCGCATCAATATGCGAAACAATAAACTCGGCAAGATCATATTCACACTCAGCGTTAGCGCCGAATGTCGAACCGCGCTTAACCTGCTCGGTAATTGTATTGACAATATCGGAATCCGCATGACCAAAAATCAACGGCCCCCATGATGAACAAAAATCCAAATAGCGATTCCCGTCGACATCAAACATATACGGCCCCTCGCCGCGCGCAATAAATCGCGGACCACCGCCGACAGCCTTAAAAGCCCGCACCGGAGAATTCACCCCGCCAGGAATCACCGCCTCGGATAGTCGAGTCAACTCCTCAGAGCGTGTGGTTGTCATCTTGCTTGCCTTCTCTTGGGAAACTGTTGTAGTATTCGCTTCTAGATTAGCCATTGAGCCACTCATTTTTTAGAATATCACGTGTATGATAAGTAAGAATAATTGACGCCCCGGCGCGAGTGATTGCGGTGAGATTCTCAAGTGTCAAAGCCTTCTCATCTCCCAGCCCCGCCTGAGCCATCAACTTCACCGAAGTATACTCTCCAGAAACATTATACGCCGCCACCGGAGCCGATGAAACATCGCGGAATGCCGCGATAATATCCAAGTAGGCCAGCGCCGGTTTGACCATCACAATATCGGCCCCCTCGGAAATATCCAGCTCCAACTCTGTAAGCGCTTCACTGGAATTACGGAAATCCATTTGATAGGACTTTCTATCACCGAATTGCGGCGAACTATGCGCCGCCTCACGGAATGGCCCATAATAAGCCGAACTATACTTCGCCGTATAGGCCATAATCAATATGTTATCGAATCCCTCAGACTCCAGCGCCTGACGAATCGAACCAATACGCCCATCCATCATATCCGACGGAGCCACACAATCACACCCCGCGCGCGCCAAAGTCAAAGCCATCTCCGTTAGAACCGCAACCGAGTCGTCATTAGTGACACCATGACCATCCACCAAACCGCAATGACCATGATCGGTATAACCACAAAGACACACATCCGCAGAAACAAACAACTCCTCGCCGAATTTTTGCTTTAACTCAGCGCAGGCGCGCAACGCCGGGTTATCATCGGAGAGAGCGCTCGAAGCGCTCGCGTCCTTGCGATCGGTAACCCCGAAAAGCATGATGCGATGTATACCTAACTTCATATCCTCAGCGATACTCTCAAGCAGTTTATCAACTGATTCACGGTTAATCCCCGGCAATCCGGTTATCTCCTCACGAACCCCCGAACCGTCACATACAAAATACGGCTGAATCAAACCCTCAGCGCTTAGTCTAGTCTCGGCAACCAAATCACGGATTACAGCGCTACGTCGCAACCTGCGCGGTCGATGTATAGTAATAGCCTTGTTATCCATTGCAAGTTTCTTTCTCTTGCTGTCGGTTGCCTAACACATGCTTCAAAGCCATCTCCAAATCTGGCTCTGTCAACACCTCAGGCGCTCCCCAACCAATATCTTCAATCGCCTCAGCAGTGATTTCCCCAATGGCCACCACTCTTGCCTTAGGAGCCCCGAACAATTCTTCAAATCTCTCAGCGGTCTTCGGTGAGGTAAACAATATGCTATCATCTTGCGAGAAACCTAGCGCCGATTCCTGTGGGGGTATTTCTGGCTCTGCCCGATAGACAACAACTCTGCGGTAATCTACGCTGGTGTCGGCGAAAAGACTAACCGGATCAAAGCGCACAACCTCAGCTCCCACATACACCAAATTACACCTAACTTCCGAAACTCCGGCGAGCGTATTGAGCAACTCCTCAAATAGCGCCTCACTGATTGTAGTATGTGGTTGGATGGAAACGCTGAAACCCAGCGCAACAAGAGAGCTCGCAGTTTTTGCCCCAACAACTGCAAACTTAGTCTCTGCGGAAACCGAAACGCCCTGTTCCTTTAATCCCTGGAAAAAACACTCAACCCCGCGAGCGCTGGTGAAACACAGCCAGTCGATGGCGGCTAATTCTTTAGGTGTTAGAGAAAACTCAACCGGGGCATAGCGAAAAAGCGGCAGAGGTATAATACAAATTCCGAGCTCCCCCCCCCGCGTAGTAATATCCGTCAACTCTTCAGCTGAGCGGGTGACTCCTAGTCTTTGCTTGTTGTCAATCCGTTTGTCAGTCTGTTTATCTGTCTGTTTCATTGCCGCGCTCTCCATGCTCTGCAACAATCTAGCCGACTTTCACACCGGTGAGAGCGTCATAGGATTCGGCTACCAGAGCCGCAACGTCACTTCCGCTGACCTCAACTCTGCGAATCCCCGGCGAGCCATCCTCATCCTCAACTCCCAGAGTCGCCACAAAACGTTGCGTCCCGCCTGTCTCCACTTCGCAATAAACACCCAGAGGCAATGAACAACCGGCGTCAAATTTCTTCAGCAAACCACGCTCCAGCGCGATTTCTATGCTGGTTTTCTCATCCGAGAGCTTGCTCAAAATCGCATTGAGCTCAGTGTCGGTCTCACGACTCTCAATTGCCAGAGTCCCCTGACCGGGAGCCGGCAAAAATACTTCAGGGTCAAGTTTGACCGCTTTCAATCCACTCAAATCTGAATTGAGCCGCTCAACTCCGGCGACAGCAATAATAATCGCATCAAAATCGCCACGCTTAACTTTATCTATTCTAGTAGGCACATTGCCACGAATATCCTTGAGCTCCAGTTTTGGATTCAAATGGCGAATCTGACTTTTACGTCTCGCAGAGCTGGTGCCGATAACCGCGCCGTCTTTCAGGGGTAGAGCGCCCGATGATCTAGCGCCTGTTTCAACCAACGCCTCCTCGCGAACCAGAAGCAATTCACGCCTATCCACCCGAAAACCTATCATCGGAAGAATCAAACCTTCAGGCAAAGTAGTTGTCAGGTCTTTAAGCGAATGCACCGCAATATCCACCTCACCACAAAGAATCGCTTCCTCTATTTCCTTGGTGAAAAAGCCAATTCCCTCAATCTTATCAAATGACATATTGGTGATTCTATCACCGGTTGTGACAATGACTTTGATTGTCGAAGAAATACCACAACGCTCCTGCAGAATATCCTTGATAAAATTCGCCTGCCACAAAGCCAAGTCCGAGCCTCTTGAGCCAATTACTATATCACGCATTTGCAACCTTCTTTACCGGACATTTTTTTACAGGATCTTCTATTACCACATCTTCTTTGGCAGTATCTGCTTTAGCGACATCTTCTCTACCAGCGCTTTTCTCAATAGAGCCGTGCCCCATCGGGCATTGCAAACGTTCGCCCTGCTCTGCTGTCTCAGGCTGTCCCTCAGGAAAACACTCTCTTTTGGCCTCCTCACACATCTCGGTCAATGTATGCTCACCACCCCCCTGACACAAATGCGCCGAAACTGCATGACCGAACTGCGCCGAGGAAAAACCCACCACCTTACGAATCAGCGTCTCAATATGCGCTCCCACTTCCGACGGATAATCCGCCAGGTGCGCATCAAGCATCTTATTGCAAGTCTTAAGCGCGAATTCCATCGACTGCTGATATGACTCCTTGAGAGCCGGACGAATCGTACGCTCAATATGAGCCCGCTGGAATTTGCTCACCGCTCCATCGACAATCTCTCTGGCCTTGTCCACTTCACGGAACTTCTTGTGCAAATTCGTATCTTTTCTGCTTTGCAATGAGGTAATATCAATTAACGTGGCCTTGAAAGAATCTTTGAAAACCTCATCAAAGTCGCGAGGAATAGCCAAATCCACACAATACACTCCCGACTTGGTTCCATGTAGACGTTCATGGAATGCCACATCAAACAGCGGCTCAGGAGCGCTAGTGGCGCTGACAATTACATCCAACTCCGGCGGCGCAGCTAGAAAACCTTCCATACAGATAGTCGTACCATTAAACCTCTCAGCCAACGCCTGCGCCTTGCTGATAGTGCGATTTACAAACATGATATTCTGAACATTGAATTTCTTCAAATAGGTGGCAACTTTGACAGTCATCTCGCCGCTACCAACTAGAGCCACTCTAGTTGTTGAATCAAGTGCGTCTTTTTCCTCAAGCTCAGACATTACAAGTGAAGCCATCGAAACCGAGCCACGGCCCAGCTCGGTCTCGTTACGAACCTGGCGCGCAACCATCAGCGCCTCAGTAGCAAATGGCTCCAAACGCGCGCCAATTATCCCCAGCTCAATTCCTTCTTGAAGCGCATTCTTAAACTGCCCGGTAATCTGAGTCTCACCAACTACCAATGACTCCAAAGCTGAAACTACCCGGAATACATGACGCATCGCGGCGGCTCCATTGGCAGTCTTCAAATCCGTAGGCTGGAAATCAAAATCACGACCCTTGCTGAAAAAGAAATCCAACAACCGATTACGAACATCCGATGCAGTCAAATCCTCATCGGTGGCGACAATAAACTCTACCCGATTGCAAGTAGCCAAATACAGTAGCTCTTCAACGCCAAGCCTGCCCTTTAATTCTGCAAGCTGAACAGCCCGCTCTTCGGGGGCTATTGTGAGACGCTCCAGCAACTGCATATTGCCATCGTTGACACTTACACCGATAGCGCGAATAACCGTATTCCGTGAACCGTGAATAGGAGTGATTTTTGAGGTTGCCTGATCTTTCACTGCTTGATCTTTCACTGCCTGAGCTCCTGAAAACTTTTATTATTACTGCAAATTCTTTTCTATATGTCTAATGTCTTTTTACTCAGACGTGATAGCTATTTCACGCCCTGTTACTGGCCGCAAATAGCGTTTAGTCCATTATTGTTTGTCAAGGTTATGTCACAGCTTTCAAAAATAACCGACTAAACAATCATTTTCTCTCTATTGAGAATCAACGACTTACCAGCGCCACATATTACTATTATCGGCTCAGGCAATAGTGAGAATAACTTTTCATTTCATTTATTTCCGTGACAAAACTATTACATTACCTACCTTCAATTGTGTAGTCTTTCTGTCGATTAGAGAGAAATACAGCGTGGTTTCTCTCGTAGGAATCTGAAAAGGCGTCACAAATGTCAGATACATTGCTAACCAAAGATAACCCAACCGAAGAAACATCGGAATTGCAAATGACCTCCATCGAGCCACGCTCAACTGTCACTACACAGGGAATCATGTTGCTGAATCTCGGCACACCCTCTGCTCCAGAAACCGGCGCAGTGCGGCGCTATCTTCGCCAGTTCCTCTCGGACCCGCGCGTGATGGACATCAGTCCTATCGGAAGATTCTTCCTGCTAAATCTAATCATCCTGCCCTTCCGCTCCAGTAAATCCGCCGAGGCCTACCGCTTAGTTTGGACCGACCAAGGCTCGCCAATTATCTGCCACGGAGAAAAGCTAACCGAGCTGGTGCAACAACGTCTCAATTCGAAGCAACCCGGCGCCTACAAAGTAAAGCTAGCAATGCGCTATGGCGAGCCATCTATCCAACGAGTCATGCGCGAATTTCGCGACGAAGGAATAGACGCAATCAAAGTAGTCACCCTCTTCCCCCAATACGCTTCGGCAACAGTAGGCAGCGCTATGGAGGAAGTCTATCGCGTAGCAAACCTTGAATGGAATATGCCCGTAATAACCGCCACACCCGCCTACTATGACCATCCCGGTTACATTGGCGCCTTCGCGGATGTCACAAAAACTGCTGTCGATTCTGATAACTACGACTACTATCTCTTTAGCTTCCACGGACTCCCCGAACGACATATTCGCAAAGCCGACGCCGAAGACAATCCCGGACAGCCGGAGCATTGCCTAGCCGATGGCTCCTGCTGTGAATGTATCACTTCGCGCAATCGCAATTGCTATCGCGCCCAATGCTACGCCACAGCCAGAGGCATAGCCCGTAAACTTAAACTAGAAGATGGAACATGGTCAGTGAGTTTCCAGTCACGCTTAGGCCGCGAAGCTTGGATTCCACCCTATACTGATAAGAAAATCGAAGAACTAGCACAAAACGGAATCAAATCACTAGCGATTCTCTCCCCCGCCTTTGTAGCAGACTGCCTGGAAACCTTAGAGGAACTAGGCATCCGCGGCAAAGAATCCTTCCTAGAGGCAGGCGGAGAGAAATTCAAAATGATACCGTCACTAAATACAAACCCCAAATGGGTAGAAACTGTAATAGAATTGGCAACAACAAACAATCCATCCATTGCAAGAAGCGAAGCGCCAAATCAGTCAATGCCAGGAACGGAGCAACGAATCAGTCATTGCGAGGAGCAAAGCGACGCGGCAATCCCGTCGCCCATAGATCGGGGCTTTGAAAAAGAAAATCAACGGAGCAACAACATGACCGCACATACATTCGAACCATCCCTAAGCCGCAAAGGACTAATCACACTCTCTGGATTAGTTTGGTCATCAGCCGGAGTAATGCTACTCATCCGCGCCATCCTAATGATTGACACCATAACTACCACCGGCATAGCGCTAATAATCCTCGGACTGGTAGTAGGAACCCTAAAGAGCAAATTCGTCCTCTCAACAGTAGCCCGCAAAAACATCGAGCGCATCAAAACCATGTCACCCGATAAATCAAAAATCTGCCTCTTCGCCTTCCAACCGGTGATGTCCTATCTCCTGATAGCGCTAATGGTCACCGCCGGTGTAACCCTGCGCCACTACTTCCCCCACTCGATCTACGTAATCTCCCTATACTTCGCCATAGGCGCCGCCCTACTATACTCCGGCCTAGAATACTTCCGCAGCGCCAGCCAGGTATAAGCACACATTGAGAACACAGGACGAGACATCAATTACCTATTCTCGATTCCTTGTGTTGTATCGCTCTTTGTGCCTGTATGGGGATATTGAGTTTGTCGGAAATCCATTGGCGATCCTCATACCCAATGGAGTGAATGTATAAATGCCTTATTACAATATCTTTGAGCATCCTTTGCGCAATCCGGTTCTTTTCTAGATCCTTATGCAATCTTGCGATTTCTTTTTTCGGCAATTTATTTTGAAACTCTAATTTCATTGCCACTTCAATCAATCGAAGTGCGGGGGTTTCTTCACTCTCCGCCATAGCTTGGGTAGCAACGCCTATCAAGTCATGTGAGCCGGTATTGTCAGCAAGCTTCTTAACTACAGCATAACTGAACCCATAGCACAATGAAAGGAATATCTGTTGCGCGACCTTGTCTCTCTTATTTTCCTTTACAGAATCGCCTTCAATAATCATTGATATATACTTTACTACATCATCCTTGTGGTCTTCCGTAAAACTCAGATAAAATCCGAGACACTTCAATCCTGAACCGAAAGCGGCCATCAAAAGACTCTTGATTTGTTTTTTGGTTAGAGACGATTGTCTATTGCGGAGTATTTGGCCGATTATTTCTACTATCCGTAAAGAGCGGTGCATATCTGCTATCAGCTCCGAAGAGTGTTCTTCTGATCTGTCCTCCTCATATCCAGACTCGTACTCATCTTTATTAGCTAGATGCTTCTTCCGTTCCTCTTCAACATTACGCCTTTCAATAATTAGATCAGGCAAATCATGTAGTAATTCGGCGAGGTATGAAGTTTCGGAGACGTTCAATGTTGCCGCATCTTGTTCCTCGAATACCATTTCCGCATTGAGCAAAAGCTCGTCAATAATCCCACTATCCCTGCTATGGTGCACAAGGAATATGAGTATGTTGGCATACTTCTCAACATGAAGTTTACCGCAAAGGTCATAGATTGTAGACTTGACACTCTTATCTTCAAGATGATCCGATAAGTACTTCGCTACGAAGAAATAGAAAATGTACTTGTACTTGACAACTATTCCAGTGCTTTTTTCTGTCAAAATACCTGCCGCCTTGAGGTTACGTAAGACCTCATCATGAGATCTTATCACATAATCTGCATCATATCTTTCCTTGAAAGCCACCAAGTCCTCGGGGTCCATCCATTCATAATTCCTCCTAAACATGAAGAATGATAATTCCGACAGGTAATTGATATATAGATCAAGTTGCTGGGTACTGATGTTTAATCGAAGTAGCGAGGCATGAATTACTGTTTGATAACAGTGACCATACGACGTCAAACTATAGTCGGCTGGTCTAGCTGAATCTAGTATTTGGAGGACCGTTAGAATGTAAATTGGTTTGGGCGGGAGGACGCTCTTGCTGACAATAGCATTGACATGCCTTGTAGCCACATCATTCAATGACTCCAACTCAGCGGGCTGAATCGTTTCTTTGCGTCCAAGGGAATTCCAAGTACTAATCAAATCTCCTCTTCTCAAGTGTCCCATTGGCAAGATGTCGTACTGTCTGAGACCAGACATCTCTGAATATACTTCCTCGTTTAGTCTTATCGAAGGGTCAGAGCAGATTACAACTTTGTCAAAAAGGTTTTGGGAATTGGCAAGAAACTCGCATAGAGAGCGATGATTAAGTTGCATTTCGTCAAAGTCATCAATCAATAGAATCTTTTCGGAAGCACAGGCCAAGTATCTTCTTACGTCTGCCTTATCGTATTGTCTTGATACAATAGGTGCCAACAATTTCGCCACATCTGACTTGTTAATCACTCGGCCATCGACAAGCAATGGGACTGCACCTAACTCATAGTAGTTTACCATAAGCCTTTGAAGGAGAGCTGTCTTGCCAACCTGGTCATCACCTAACAATAGCGTACTACTCGAAACCGATTTCAGGTGCAATGCATCGCTGGACTGCTCAATATTGTCAATGCTTTCATATTTCCGCGTAATTTCCTTTATGTCTGGAAACACATAGATATTCGAAAGCCGGACTTCTTCACAATGCCGGTGCTGGAACTGAATTTGCGTGTCATCGAGATAAGACAAAAAGCCATCACTAATACGCAACGCATCTCCACGAGCCAGATTTCCGCTTGGTGAAACTGCTTTGAACTGCGATGAAGTCCAATCTTTCAAAGTCTTCGTGATAGCTAGGGCCACTTTCAACCACCACTCGTCGGAATTCGATTCGGTTGGTGGCGACCCATTTTCATTTGCCGCCGTAAGACCGGACAATGGAGTACTTAGCCAATTGCACGACCGAACAATTATGGGTACGAGCTTGATTCTTTTTTTCTCTAACGATTTAAGAGCAACTTCAAATTCGTCGCGATAGGCAGAAGTTGAAGCAAGAAAATCTTGACTTACCAAGAAACATATTACATCTGAGTTCTCAAGATTCTCTCTGATGACTTCCATGATCTTATCACCAGCAAGTAGTTTTTTGTCATGCCATGTAGATAGCTCTCCGTTCTTCTCCAAGACTACCAGCTGTTTTCGGAATTCTTCGAAGTGGTTAGTATCGGCGTGGCTATAGCTAATGAAAAGCCTAGGCTTATTGTTCATACTCTACAATCCTTCGAGCAATGTGTGACGTCTTATTCGACTATACTAAAATCATCCGAGTAAACAGCAAATCGTACTGTTTCACCTATATGACCCCACCTCTACAACCCAGCCTCACGCCACCGCTTCAACACAAACTGTGCAAACTCAGAAACCTTGGCGGTAACTTTCTTATGATACTCTTTGGAGGATTCGAGATTGTCAAAACGAGGCTTACCGGCATCAGAGCGATAGGTAAGAATAGTGCCGGGGATTGGATAAACATCAGCGCCGGGTGCAAAAGTGTACACCATATCATCGGAGTATTGCTCAGGAAAGCCAAACTTGGGGTTAATAGCCATCACCATCGCATTTTCGTCAAGCCCCGCATGTCCGCCGGACTCACCAAAATGTTCACGCGTCAACTCCTCGCACATCTGCCACCAATGCAGAGCCGCCACATTCAATCCATACTTGTGATTGCCCATGCGCACTACATCCTTGAGCGCATTGTTATTGCCGCCATGCCCATTGAGGATAATAACATTCTTAAACTTAGAGCGTTGGAATGACTTAAGTATGTCCATCAAGTAACGAATGAACGTCTTAGGGTCAATAGTAGTCGAACCGGGATAGGAATACAGCGAGCGCGTAATCCCATGATTAACAATAGGCGCAATCAGCGCATTAGTGTCATCAGCTATGCCATCGGCGATAGAATCAGGGATATAATTGTCAGTGCCGATGCAAGAAGCGCCATGCGCCTCAACAGTGCCAACCGGCAGAATAACTGTATCTATTTCAGAGGGAACTAAACGTTGAATATCCCGCCAGGTGCGGGCCTGCAGATGTCGTTCCATTTGTTCCTGCCTATTTATTACACCTGTGCTTCGCTAGGCTTCGCTTTCGGCGAGTAGTCGCGAAAGTGTCAATTCGGTTTCATGCGCGGTAACTTCATCACCCTGAAGTCTGAACTGATTGATATCACGCACCAAATATTCAAGATCTTCAGGATGCTCAACCACATACCACATCTCAAGCTCAGTCCAATGCAAACCCTCAGCGGTAAGTGTATTAGAAACATCCGAATAAATAGTCGGCTCAGTCCAGTCAAATTGCGACAACGAAGTATGATACTGCCCGCGCATACCAAGAAGATAATAGCGCCCCTCAACAGTCGGCCCAAACACCGCATCAAAATTATCAAGCTCATCAATCGCCTGAGTAATCAATTTGGCCGTGAGCGTAGGAGTCCGGCTACCAAGAAAAATAACTTTCTCAAATCCCTCGGCAAAACAATCCTTAATTGCGGTCTCCATCTTCACTCCCCATCTATCTGCGGGAAGCTCAACATCCAGGAATAACCGTGAGTCGATAGCCTTACCACTATTCTTCTCGATTTTATTCTGCACATAATGCACAATCTTCTCAACCGAAGCTCTAGTCTCCAAATCATCGCCATAAAAAAGCCGCACCGAAGCCCCCGGAATAGAAAGAGCCGCAACCAGCGTATCAGCGGTGAATGACTGGCTAAGCAAATCCTTCTGACGGTCATCAAACCGGCCGTCAAAATCCAAATTCGAACCGTCCTCTGTAGTTTCCTGCACACAAATAGCGATAACTGTATTAGAGTATTTTTTCTTCCCGGCGGCTGACATGATAATATTCTGTATCTACTTATAGTTAGTGAACGTTTCTGTTTCCTGGCGTTCGATTACGCCTCGTGCAATCGCAATAGCAATAAAGCGCTTATAGAAAACGATTGCTAAAAAAACATACGATGCCTCCGCGCGAGAGTCAACTATGCTGAAGCAAGATGTTGGGAAAATGTAAATTGGGGAATTTGACGCCTAGCGCCATAGAATAGAAGAAATACCGGCCCAATGACCTAAGAGTGGTCCTTTAAATAAACTCGCATTTCCTGCTTAATCAACTGCACAAACTTATCCGAATTTAACTGTTTGACAAGTTTATCTGCGACACGCTGAGCCACAGCGTCAGCCATTTGCTTAGAGAACACAGTGGCGGCTTGATCGTTATCCGACGAATCCGCCCATTCGAAAACGCTGTCATCGCTGGCAGGAGCAGGCTTAGCGGCTTTCTGCGGAGCGCTCTGCGGCGAGGACTTAGCGCCACCCTGCATTTCAGACATAAACCATTCGTAGTCATGATCGCCCTTTGCAGGAGCCGCGGAAGGACTCTGCTTCGGAGCTTCGCTAGTCTTGGCGGCTGTTTCAAGTGGAGCCACATCCAACTTAGCGCCATCGGAAACCTGTCCTGCCGAAGCCGCCATATCGCGTAGCTTGTTCTGCATAAACGCCAAATCAATTTTCGATGTGTCAGTGGTAGATTTTTGAGTTGAAGTTACACTGGTTATTTCCGCGTCATAACCAACCAAACTTTCGCTCTTGGAGATAGTTTGTATCTCAGAACTATCAACCGCGCCACGAACTTCGGATTCGTGCACATCAATTTGGTCAAGCCCCAGAGCCTTATCAAGAGCGCCCTCTACTGCATCATCACCGAATAAAGATGCGCTCTCCTTGGGCGATGCAACTGTCGCAGTCGACCCTGAACCAGCCCCAGTAAAAACATTCACCTTCGAAAGCAATTCATCAGCGGCAAATGGACAGCGCACAATCGCCTCTTCCGGCAAATCAGGAGCCGAATCAGTACCGGAACACAGCAACAAAAACGGAGCGCCCACATGCTCAGAGTTCTCCGCCCAACTCTGATAGAACGGAGCGCCACTATCACCCTGAACCCGAACACCAACCACCGCCAAATCAAACTTTGACACGGTGAGTATACCTTCAGCGCGTGAGGCAGAATCTACAGAAACAACTTCATAGCCAGCCTGACGCATGACTTTCTCAGCTTCGGACCGCAATGCGGCATCCGGCTCAACGAGCAATATTTGTTTGCGAGGGGTCATAATTTAGTTATCGACAGAAAAGGGTGATTATTTGTGCTGATCTTCTATGCTGTTACCGGCCATTCTTCCACTTGGGTGTTACTTAGGCCGCTTGTCTTCTGATAGTCTTTCGCTGGCTTCTTCCAGGAACTTTCGCTCTTCGTCGGTGATATTCTCCAGCCCCACCGCGTTAATCTTATCCAAAATGGAATCGACTCGTTGCATTACGTCCTCGGCCTGGCGACGGTTCGTTTCGAAACGCTGATTTAACTTCTCATGTTTCCGGCGCTTAAACCAGGATTTAAGCGTCCCTTCTGACTGCTGGACAACTCCCCTCCGGCTCAGCAGAAAACCAATCACCGCCCCGCCGAGATGAGCAAAATGCGCCACATTCCCACCCGGTGAGATAAATGACCAAATCATCGGAATAATCAAAAACGCCGGAACCGCATATTTAATCTTGACCGGTAGCACAAAGTACAAATACAACTTACGCTCCGGGAAATAGCGCCAATAGGCCGCCATCACACCAAATACAGCTCCCGAGGCGCCTATAATAGCGGCATAAGAATTGAAGTCAAGTATCAGCGAAAACAAAGCGCCACCCAATCCCGAGAGTAAATAGAACCGCACAAATCTACGCGAGCCCCACATAGTCTCGAATTCTGTCCCGAACATCCACAGAACCAGCATATTGAAAAGAATATGCATGAGCCCACCATGCAAGAACATGTAGGTAAACGGCTTATAGAATCCGTTGGGGAAATCTTCGCTAAAATAAGCCCCGGGCACAAAACCAAAATCCCCAGTTAGAGGGGTGATTTGCTGAATAAAAAATACTACTACATTGACAATGATTATCCACTTGATTGCCGGCCCAATTACACTTGGTCCGAACCGCAGACGAGAACCACCACCGAAGCCGCCACGATTGGAGCCGAAACCGCCAAAGCCCCCAAAGCCCGAACCGGATCTATGTGAATCGTCATGTGAATCGTCATTTGAGTAATTAGTCATTGTATTCTATACATCGGAAACACGTTATAGTTTGTTAATCAAATAGCTTTTCCTCAAGAAACGCCCGCCTCTTTGGCCGCAAGTCCCTAGGCGCGCGCAACCAGTTAAACAATAACGACTTATAGCTGACCGTCATTGCTGGCGGCCCAGGTGAGTAAAAGCACATCAGCTAAAACGAACATGCTCTTTAAGCATACAGCGATCCATAACTACAGTAAGCCCGGCTTCTTTTGCCAATTCGAAGGCCTCAACTGATACGACACCCTCTTGAAACCATATAGCCTTGGCCCCAATTGCAATCGCTTGGCGAGTTATCTCCGGCGCAAACTCCGAGCGCCGGAACACATCGACTATATCGATTTTTCCGGGTACTGAAGCCAAATCAGGATAGGCCTCTATACCCAGAGCCTCTGTCTCTTTGGGATTTATCGGAATAATCTCATAACCCTGAGAAAGCAAATATGCCGCTACTCCGTTACTAGCGCGTGAGGGGTCAGAAGACAGCCCCACAACCGCCACCCGCTTTGACTTTTCCAGTAACTCCTGGATTTCGTCCGGGTCGGGATTGACCCACTGATCGTCACGATCACCATCAGGGTCTCCAGAATTCTCAACTTCTCGCAAAATTCCTTCTTTCAATCTACAATGACAAAATTATTGATTTAACAGCAAACTCAAAGGGCGCCACCCAAAAAGGTGACGCCCACATTTGAATTATACGATACTATCAGGAAAAAGTCTCCCAACAAAAGCGTTCAAGCAAACACCTTATCAATTTTCTCGATAAGTTGCGCTTTCGGAACCGCTCCAACCATCTGCTCCACCATCTCACCGTTCTTGAAAAACAACAGTGACGGAATGGACATGATACCATACTTCTGAGCAGTCTCCTGATTGCTGTCAACGTCGACCTTGGCAATACGAACCTTGCCGTCGTATTCCTTAGCCACCTCTTCGAGCATCGGAGCAATCATTCTGCAAGGACCACACCAACTGGCCCAAAAATCCACCACTACCGGTGTATCAGATTTGATTACCTGTTCCTCGAACGTGCTATCGGTAACTTGTTCTGGTGCGCTCATCTTAATACTCCCGCCTTTCTATGAGAATCCTGTCGAATTCCCTCTATATGTGTTTCTTCTATCTTTTACTAAAATACAGCCCCAACCAACTCGCGACTTCTAAGAACCACTTCTAATAACCAATGCAATCAAGCCGCAGGTGTAATACCGCAAATACCCTCAAACTGTTCCCGGGCCGTCAACAGATCTTCAGCTACCGAACCACAAGAGAGCTTACTTAGTATACTGTTTTTGTATCGTCAGGAAAAGCATATCCGGCGCTAGATTTTGCTCAATAGCAACTTCATCGCATAGTTGTGTTTGGTCGCTGTCTCGGGTCGTTGTCTCTGGTCTCTGTCTTGTTGTCTCGGGTCACAATTCTCGCTACGCGAGAATTGTGCCCCGAGACTTCCGCTAACTATACCAATAATAACCATTCAACTTGTCACCAGTCCCCCGCTAGCGTATCATCAAAGCATGCGAGCAGTAATCCAAAGGGTAAAATCCGCATCAGTAAAAATCGATGACGCCACTGTAGGAAAAATACAGGGCGGACTTATGATACTGTTGGGGGCCAAAACCGGAGATAGCGAAGCTGATGTCGCCTATTTGGTCGAAAAAATCTCACGCTTACGGATTTTTGAGGATGACGCCGGAAAAATGAACCTCTCCCTGCAAGACTTACCAAAAGAATCCCGCTCGGCTCTGGTAGTTTCCCAGTTCACCCTCTACGCAGACACCCGAAAAGGCCGCCGTCCCAGCTTCAATCAAGCGCTCGAACCCGTAGCCGCCAAAAAGCTCTACCACTCATTCGTCACAAATCTCAAAACTACCGGGATCAAAGTAGAAACCGGAGAGTTCGGAGCCAAAATGCTGGTAAGTCTCGAAAATGACGGTCCGGTCACAATCATTTTGGAAAGCCCATAACAGAGATACTTCTTACCCCAAAGACACAATACAACCGATTCCCCTCTATGCCACTGCCAAAACTACAAATCCCTCCGATGAACAAACTGCGTCATCTGAGCGAGGAGTTTCCAGTGATTCTCGGCTCCGGCTCTCCCCGTCGCAAAGACTTACTGGAACAGGCGGGTATTCCATTCAGCATCGTTACCACAGATGTCCCCGAGGATATTCCACGCGGCGAAGCCCCCGATACAGCGGCAAAGCGCCTCTCAGCTCTAAAAGCCTATCACGTCAGCCAGCGAGTAATTCAAGAAGGCCGAACCGAACCAGCGGTAATAATCTCCGCAGACACCATAGTCTGGCACAACGGCGAGTGCCTTGGAAAACCCGAGAATGAAACAGTAGCGCGAGAGCTCTTGCACAGATTACGCGGGGAAACACACAGCGTATTCACTGCAGTCACTCTATCGCTAAATCTCTCCCCTACCCTGGCGCACAGTGTTTCTGACATTGTCGTTTCTGACATTGTCGAAACAGGGATAGCTGAAACAAAGGTAGCTTTCAAGAACGTCTCCGATGACCAAATCGAGCGCTACATAGCCACCGGCGACCCACTCGATAAGGCCGGAGCCTATGGCGCACAAGAACTCGGCGCTTTTTTAGTTGACCATATCAGCGGAGAGCTGGATACTGTCATTGGCTTTCCGCTGGCGCTTGTGGATGATTTGGCCGGTCTTCTTCTGACCAAAATCCCTCGCGATTAGTTCCAGTCGACAAAAACCGCCGCTGAACAGGGAAAAACCACGCAAGAGGTTTGTTCACAGTAGCGGATGTCGATAGAGAATACAGGGAAAGTAATCGTGACAAATCTCTCTAACAGGATTTTCTCCAACAACCTGAGAATTTGTGCGTATTTCAAAGTGTAGTTGAGTATGTAATTCAGTATATAGCTCAGGAAATCGCCAGGGATTGGCGAGACGGAACACATCGGAAAAGTAATTTCAGAGTAGCGCCACCAGAGAATCGATATGAGCACAGAATCCAGACTAAATGACAATCAACAAATCGGCGCAATTCTACGCGATGAGCGCATTGCCCGTGGGCTTTCCTGCGAAGAGATTTCACGAGACTGCAAACTTCAAGAGGTTTTCGTACGAGCCATTGAAGACGGGCACACAGACTATCTGCCCACGCATATCTATTTCCGCATGTTCGCCAAACTCTACGCCGACACTCTCGCTATTGACCCCGAACAACTACTAGGAAAACTATACCCCGAGCTTCCTTTGCCGGAAAAACCAGAATTTGCCGGTGCGGTATACCGCGCGCAGGCTCTGGCAGAAAGACGCTCCCAAGCCCTGCAATCAGCCGACCTTCGAGCAGAATCAGGCGCCAACTCAGAAAACCCAACCGGAATATCATCGCTTCTCAATAGTCAATCTCAGTATGATATGTCAGGATTATCAGGCGCCAAACCGGAGCCACATAGCAGACGCAACAAGACCTTATTGCGCGGCGCAATGGCTGTCGTAGGTGTATTAGCACTCTTCGTAATCGCCAAGAACACCGTTCTTAACAATGGCTTCGCCGAAGAAGAGACAGGCTCAACGCCCCAAACCAGTGTCATAACTGGAGATAGTAACGGAAACTCCGAAACTCCAATCGGAGCCTACCAGCCCCGCGAAAAGCTAACTCTGACCATCAAGGCCAAACCAACAGCCAAGAACGCCGGCGTGGTGGTAATTGCCGATGGAGATACTCTCTTCAATCGAAAGATACACAGCGGCGAAGTCTACACCTGGAATTCAGACTATCGTTTCAAACTCGATATCAGCGACAAAAACCAGGTAGAAATCTTCATCGGCGGGCAACGCCTGCAAACTCCGGAAGGCTCAAACAAACGCATATCCGGATTTGAAATCACCCAGCTAAATTACGAGGAAATGCTGGCTTCACCGCTTTCGGCGGCTTCCGCTTCCACCAAATAATTAGCAAATAGTTCGCTGAACTTGTTTACTAGAACCTAAGCGCCATTCAAAAGGACAATATCCCCGCATGGGACTAAAATCTTTCATAGCCGACTCCAAAATCGGCTGGCGTAAACGAAACTACACCGGCTCAGAGTTCTCCTTCTCAGCCGAGTTGGCAACCAGCGCCTCGGTTCTAATCTGCCTGCCGGAAAGCCTCCGGGAATTGACCATTGTCAAACCATTCCTGCCTGAGTTCGCCGATATTTTCGCCCCGGCGGAAATGTTCCTAATAGCCTGCCCCGGATCGCATGTCGCTAATGTATTCCCGCGCAAAGGCTATCGGATAATCGCCCCCGGCATGCACCAGCGCACCTGGGCCGGCCTGCCCAAACCCGGTCTACTTAAGGCGTTGCACGCCAACAAATTCGACATAATTATCGACCTGAACCTGCACTCTAACCCCTTCGTCGAATTCATTTTACTGGACTTCCCGGATTGCGTCAAAATCGGCGTCGGCGACCATCGCGGCGAACCTTTCCACAATGTAGAAATCAGAACCTCCTATATGCGTGACGAGCGCAATATCTACCGTTCTTTTATCGAAACCATCAACCAACTCAAAAACCCTCTCCCCCGCGGCTTCGTCGGCCAAACCCGCCTATCCGGATTCTAGCAACACTTTCGATATCTCCGCTCCAAATCTTCCTCATTCACCAAACGCAAATCGCAGTGTTTCTTGCTTTCAATAAACAGATGTTTGTTGAATTCTTTGATTGTTCTCAAGGGCGTGATTGTGTACAATAATCACTGAAGACAATCGTTGAAAACATTGGCGCAGAATCGCCGGGTTTCGGATTGTTACCGACATAATATACCTGTGAGCCAAGCAGTGTTCTAAACGCGTTTACCGGCCCACACTACTTTCGATATATTTTATTATTGGAGCGCCCTTTTGCGATTAAAAAAACTTGATATAGTCGGCTTCAAATCCTTCGCCGAACGCACCCACATCCACTTAGTCGATGGCGTAACCGCTATCGTAGGCCCCAACGGTTGCGGCAAAACTAATATTCTCGATGCCCTCCGCTGGGTGATGGGCGAACAACGCCCGACTTTGTTACGTGGCGGCAAAATGGAAGATGTGATTTTCAACGGCTCACAAACCATGAAATCACAGGGCATGGCCGAAGTTACACTAACCATAGAAAACGCCCACGGCGTCCTTCCTTCCGAATACGACGAGCTCCAACTGACACGACGCCTCTTCCGCTCCGGAGAATCCGAATACATCCTCAATAAGACTGTCTGCCGACTGCGAGATATCACCGACCTGTTCGCCGACACCGGCATGGGAGCCAATGCCTACTCCGTCATTCAACAGCACATGATTGACGCCCTAATCTCGGATAAGACCGAAGACCGACGCATACTCTTCGAAGAAGCCGCCGGGATAACCAAATACAAACAGCGCAAACGCGCGGCGATGCGCAAACTCGAAACCACTGAGAACGACCTTAAGCGTCTCTCGGATATTGTCTCTGAAGTAAAAACCCAGGTCAATTCCCTCAATCGGTAAATGAAAAAAGCCGAGCGCTACCAGGACACCCACATCGAACTAAAAAAACTCGAACTGGGCCTGGCGAGAATCACACTGGATGCGCTAAAAGAAGAGGACTCAAGCAAACGCCAGTCGCTCTACTCTGAACGCGACAAAGTCAGTGAATGTGACACCAAGCTTTCGGTTTCAAACGCCGAGCTCGAAGAGCGACGTCTACTCCAGAATGAGCTGGAGACAGAGTTAACCCAAGTCTCCGCGGCAACTCAGGCCAAAACCGAGGAAGGTCACGCGCTCGATATCAAAATCTCCTCACTAAAAGAGCGCGCTCTATCCCTTGCCCAAACTCGCGAACGAAACATCGTAGAAATACAAGCCTGTGACACACGCCTGGTACAGCTAGGTGAAGAAGAGAACACAGTAAGGGAAGAATTACAAACCTGCGAAGCGGGCCTTGGGACCCTACTGGCGGAGATTACAACAGCTGAGTTGGCCTCACAATCCGCCGACGAAGAACTGCTAACTGCGCGTCGCGGAGCTAATGACACCACCGAAAAACTCATGGCCCTCGAAGGCCGAATCTCTTCCGGCAAAAGTGACACTCAGAATCTCTCCGAACAAGAAAACGAACTCAAGCGCCGTGTCGAAGACTGCCAGCGTCAGGTTTCCGCTCTCACCAATGAAATCTCAACCACCAGAGCCGAAAAAGACAAATCATCAGCGCTAGCAAAACAGGCCGAGAACAACGTAGCGGATATTTCAAACCGCCTGAACGAAACCGCGCAGGAAATTGAAGCAATAAATGCTCGCATCGAAACCGATAGCGATAACATTACAGATTTATCAGCGGCTCTGGAGGCTACTAGCGCCAGGTTGCGCCTGCTCGAAGAAATGATCGCCCGCCATGAAGGTTTCGGCGTTGGTGTCGCCGCGGCTCTCGATAATCGCGAGCAATGGTCCGACCTGCTCGGAACAGTGGCGGACTTAATTGTCCCGCGCACTGGTCACGCGCGCGCGATTGAAGCGGCTCTTGACGATGTAGCAGGCTATTTGGTAACCAAGGAACGTAACGCCGCTGAGCAAGTCATAGACTTCCTCGCACAAGAACAAAAGGGTAAAGCGGCAGTCTTTACTCTCGACGGATTCTCTATCACAGAGAAATCTACCGAGCAAACATCAACCAACGAAGACACCGAGACCAGCCAGCGTCGTCCCTTAGAAGAATCCGGTTTCGTAGGCTGGGCCGACAGACTTGTCGATCCGCATCCTGACGCCAAAGCTCTGGCGCATTCCCTGCTATGTGACACAGCAGTCTTTGACGCTACTATCGAAGCGCTTCCCCAATCAGAGTTGCAAGCGCTCCTAAGTAGACTGCCTGCCTCTGCTCAGGTTGTCACTACTAACGGAAAACTCTACCGTGGCGTAACAGTCCTCGCCGGCGGCTCAGCAGATCAGGCCCCAAGATTCGGTCGTAGAGAGCGCGCCGAGGAAATGAAAAGCGAGCTAACTCGTCTCGAAACCAAGCTAAGCGCCGCTCGTGACAAGAAAAATGAAAATATGGCGGAAGTCGCACGCCTCCGCGCACGCATCTCACAACTTGACCTTGAGCTCGAATCAGCCCGCGAAGAGAAAAACTCAGCGGAAAGAAATCACGGCGAACTGGCTATTACTGTCACTAATCAGGAAAAAAACCAACAGCGCTTAGAGCAAGAACAAAAAGCCGCCAATGACAAACTCGACTTACTGAAACACCGTCAATACACCCTGACTCTCGATGTAGACCAGCTCTCCGGCGAGAAATCAAGACTCCTGGCGCTAGGCGATGAGCGTAACCAGGCCCTGGCGGCCCTCGAAGCGAATGCACAATCCGCCGCTGATGCCTCAAATAAACTCCAGGTCCGCCTAGTTGAGGACAAGTCAGTAGTCAACCAGCTCACCACAAGAATCAGTCACCTGCAAGAGCTGCGCAATGAAGTAGTCCAAACCAAAGACAGCAAAATCGCAGAAAACGAAACTTCACTACGTGAAATCGAAACCTCCGCAACAACTGTAATTGAACTCGAAGAAAACCTTAGAGCAGTATTTGATCAGCGCACCGAGCTATCACGCTCCGAAGCCGAGATTCGCCAACGTCGTGACGAAGTAGTAAACCTGCTACGCGAGCGCGAGGAAGGTCTCAAAGAAGTTCGTAGCGCACGTGAGCGCGCCATGCAGGAAGCTCATCAACTGGAGCTACGTCGCTCACAGATCGAGCTGGAAATCAAAGCCCTTTGCGAAAGAATTTCAGAGGAATACTCAATCGACCTCAACGAGTATCAGGACGACAGCGAGGACGCTCCCAAAAAATCCGATGAAGTAGAGAAACTCTCAGAAGCCCGCGAAACAGTTAGCAACCTGAAACAAAAACTCAAATCATTTGGCGCAGTAAACCTGCTGGCAATCGAAGAATTCTCCTCAGCTCAGGAACGTTACGCCTATCTCAGCGCCCAATACGAAGACCTCACCAGCGCCCGCGCAACCCTGCAGTCGACCATCAACAAAATCAACAAAACCGCCAAAGAGAAATTCCTGGAGACTTTCTCAGTCGCGCGCAAAAACTACAAAGAAGTCTTCACTGAATTATTCCAGGGTGGCGAATGCGACCTGAAACTAGTAGATGAAAACGATCCGCTGGAGTCAGCCATCGAAATCGTAGCCAAACCCAAAGGCAAGAAGCTAGTGACAATTACCCAAATGTCCGGTGGTGAACGCGCGCTAACTGCTATTTCATTACTCTTTGCGCTCTATTTGGTGAAACCTTCTCCGTTCTGTATTCTCGATGAAATCGACGCCCCGCTCGATGATGCAAACTGTCATCGCTCCCTGCGCATGATTCGTCGTTTCTCAGGACGCACCCAGTTCATCATCATCACCCATAACAAAATCAGCATGGAAGCCGCTGATAATCTCTATGGCGTGACGATGGAGTCACCGGGAATCTCCAAACTGGTGTCAGTTCGCTTCGGTGATGTCGCCGATGACGGACGAATCACTTTGCGAAATGACGCCATCCACGACGAAGATGACAGCGAAGAAGTCGCTCCGCGCACTGTCATAAGCAAGAAAGCAATTGTGGAACAGGAAGCCGCTACTTCTGAAGCGACCGGGTTGGAGGACTTGCAGATTCCAACTGTCGTAGCGGAGCGAATGGTCTCCACCACGATTCCAGCCGATGATATTACCAAAACAGCGCCCAGCGCAAATGGTCTCAACGTCGACACCAAAGATGACACCAACGAGAACGCATAGCGTTAAACCTTCACAAACTCTATAGATTCTATGGCGACAGCGCCGTACTGATTATGTTCTCGCGATTCAAAAAGCTCAAAGACAGCCTCCTCCAAACCAAGAAATCGATTTTCGGTAAACTGGCCCCACTGGTCGGCGCCAGAAAACTCGATGAACAACTACTCGAAGAAATCGAAGAGACTTTGCTGGGCGCAGATATCGGTGTCGACGCCACCATGCAAACCATCGACGCAGTCCGTAAGAAAGCCCAACGTGAAAATCTAACTCAGGGCGATCAAGTAATGACTCTCCTAAGAGACGAACTACGCGAAATCCTAACCAAGTCCAAAGCCACCTCAATCTGGGATAGCCCTTCCCGCCCGATAATCCTGCTAATTGTCGGTGTCAATGGCGCAGGCAAAACCACTACCATCGGAAAACTCGCTCGGCTCTACTCTGCTCAAGGCCACAGCGTCATGATAGCCGCCTGTGACACCTTCCGCGCCGCCGCCGTCGAACAACTCGAAACCTGGGCCACACGTTCAGGAGTAGACTTCGTCAAAGCCGGTGACGGCGCTGATCCCGCTTCTGTCGCATACGACGCCGCTGTCTCAGCCACTTCCAAGGGAACAGAACTACTACTAGTGGACACCGCCGGAAGACTCCACACCAAAACCCACCTGATGCAGGAATTAGGCAAAATCCGAAGGGTAGTGGAAAAAGCCAACCCCCAAGCCACAGTGCTGAGCCTGCTGGTCATCGACGGTACAACTGGCCAAAACGCCATCTCACAAGTCAAAGTATTCACTGAAACAGTAGGCTGTGACGGTCTAATCGTCACCAAGCTGGACAGCGCCGCCAAAGGCGGAGTTATAGTAGCTATCACTAAGGAGCTGTCAGCTCCTGTTCGTTTCGTGGGAGTCGGCGAAGGCATTGATGACATTCAGGAATTCGACCCCGTCGCCTATGCCGATGCCCTGCTAGAATAACTCTTTGAACTCTCTCTAAGCAAAGAAGATGAAACGCTTCACACTCCAAACTTCAACTCGCAATGAAATGCTGGACATTCTAGCGGATGTCCAAGACGCTCTCGACTCCTTACTTAGTGATGCCGAAGGCGCAAGTGGCGCGGCGCTTGTATACTGTCCCCACACAACAGCGGCAATCACCGTCAATGAAAACTACGACCCCGATGTCAAAGTCGACATGCTTGCAAAACTATCGCGAGAAATCCCCAAAGAAGACGGCTATCATCACGCCGAAGGCAACTCCGACTCCCACTTGAAGTCATCACTAGTTGGAACCTCAGAGCTAGTTCCAGTCGAAAACGGTCGAATTGCGCTTGGTCGCTGGCAGGGTTTGCTGTTTTGCGAATTCGACGGACCCCGACAACGTGAAGTGTGGGTCAGCTTTCTTCGTAGCTAGAGAAACTCTGTTCCATCGATGCTGAAAGTCAGAATCATAGCGGTAGGCAAAGCCAAAGGTGATTGGGCCAGAGACGCACAAAGCCACTACCAGAAACTCTTGCAAAAGTACTGCAAGCTGGAGATAATCGAGTTACCTGAAAAGGCCGACTCCGGCGATGGTTCAATAACCTCACTAAAGTCAGAAGAGGCCGAAAGAATTCGCAAACGTCTTTCCGGCGCATTTCTTGTGGCCTTAGATCAGCGAGGCAAAACCTTCACCTCAGAGACATTCGCCAAGACCATCTCAAACCTGATGAGCGATGGCCAAAGCGCCATAGACATAATCATCGGCGGAGCCTACGGTCTCGATGAAGACCTCCGCAAATCGAGCAACTTGATAGTGTCACTCTCGACTTTCACTCTATCCCATCAAATAGCTCGAATCACTCTACTGGAACAACTATTCCGTTGCTTCTCAATTCTCGCAAACACACCCTACCACAAATAAGAAATGCTAAAACAACAGGCGCGATCCTTTCGGACCTCGCCTGCGCAAATCATCTTTATTAGTCTTGTATGTTACTATTGATGTCGCCTACTTCAATAGCAACATCTTCTTAGTAGCCGCGAAGGCTCCAGCTTTCGCTGAGTAGAGATAGACACCTGACGCCACCGAGGCGCCATGCTCATTCTTGCCGTCCCAGTTCACCTGAATAACTCCCGGATCATCTTCGCCGGTTAGCTTACGCACTGTCTGGCCAAGCATATTGTAAACCGTGATACTCCACGCCGAACGCTGAGGAAGCGAAAGCTCAATCTTCGTCGACGGATTAAACGGATTCGGATAGTTCTGCGAAAGGGCAAATGTCGTCGGAATAACTTTCTCTGCAATACGACCATTGATAACCTGCCAACCATTGGCATCCGAGAATTCAGCGCTAACCAGCTTCAATTCACCTTGATAACTTGCGGGAACATTCACTGAAAGCAACGAAGCCTTGCCGCTAGGAATCACCTCACCTTGCGCGGCATCGGGGCTTTCATAAACCAAAGCCCGAATCATGCCATCCTCAATTCGATAGGCCAAATCCATATTACCAGCGCCGGAGCCAAGCGTGATACTCTCAGGAGGCGCTCCACTGTAACTGAAGGTCAGGAACGCCGCGCCCAGCGCGATATCCGCATCAGAAGTCACCGCATAGCCGGTTTCGTTTTCAGTGAACAACACTGCTGGCTGACGTGTATTGAACGCCAAACGCGGAATTGGCTCAGCGTCACCAATCAGCACCCGAATCAAGTGCACTAAATCAGCAACCGTAAGTGTAGCGCCATCAGCGTTGATATCCGATGCCGCAGTTTGACCGGCGATGCTGAAAATAAACGCATCCAGCCCAATCACAAAATAATTCGTATAGACCACCGCATCGGCTACCTCATACGCCAAACCATTGAGGTTCAAATCACCGCGAGCGTCAATCTTGTCAGGGTCAATAATACAAACACCACCATTAACAAAATCCACACAACGCGACGGAGTGTACTTGCCGTCAAGCGGACATGACGCATCCGGTGAACCAACTCCAATCAAACGAGAGCTCTCCGGGAATGCCACATCATCGAATTCATCCCAGACTAACTTGTTCTCGGCATTGAATATCCGCGCATCAATAAACAAGTTGTCACCACCTGGATCAGAGAATCCGTTGTCACCGCAGTCAAGCCAGTAGAATGACACAGGCACAAATTGGTTACCCAGAGATTGGTCATTAGAAATGCGGAACTTCAACCTGGCCAGGACACCCTGAGGCTGGAAAGCCGAGTCAGGCGGATGATTGGCCCCGTCATTGATATCAGCAATCGCAACTAATCGCAGGAGACCATTCGGACATCCACCGCCGCAATTTGTGAACGGTCCCTGTCTGAAAGTGAAATACTCCCAATCGGTAACCGCTCCGCCAATCCCAGCGGACAAGAAAGCCAAAGCGCTTTGGTCATAGGAAATCAGCATATCATAGCCACCAATTGGTTCATTGGTCTCAGCAACAATATCCACATTAACTTCCTGGCCGACTGGCGTGCACTCCGGCCCTACAATCGAGACTGTCAAACAAACCCCGCAATCACTTGTCGGGAACAGCGTCACAAAGAATGACTCCGTGCGGGTATGACAGCCATCAGTGACTTGTATACAGAACTCATAGACACTATCAGCGCTGGCAGGCAAGAAACATATCTCTGCGCTATCTCCAGGAAATACTTGAAGTTCACCGGGACCACATATTTTGGTAATAGTAACTGCATCACCTTCTGCATCAGTGGCCAGTATTCCATTTAAGCATATCGTAGTAGTGTCATCAGCGCAACGAGCCAGCATCAACCCTTGGGGCAATGTCAATTCAGGAACGCTATTGTTGCGAATATTCACCTCAAAGTGACATGAGTCACTACCGCATGAAGTGCTCGCCAGAACATCAAAGACATACAACCCAGCAGTATCAACCGCAAAGGTCACCACTCCATTGTTGTAGGTCCCGAACGGCTTAACCTCAACCACCGAACCATTTGTCATAGCGCCTACATTAACACTAAACGAATCAACCTGCCCAACACAAAGCAAAGTATCAATCGGAGCCGGACAGGACAATTCAGGTGTCGAAGTAATCTTTACATCCACTGTCACCTGGCAACTTGCATTACCGCAAGGAGCAAAGGCATTCATATCTATCACATAGATCCCACTCGTATCCGCGAAGAAACAAAGCTCTCTCGTCGTAGCATTGTAACTTCCGAAACTGACATTGAGCGAATCCACACCTGGAGTAACAGGTATCAATAAACATACAGTATCAGGAGCGCAAAGCGAGGCCTGCTGAATTCCCTCAGGACAAACAATACTAGCGGCAATTCCAGTTGTCACATTTACTGCCACCGTATCAGTATCAAAAAGCCCGCAGGAATCAGTAGCGGTTACAGCAATTCGGAACTGCCCGATAGTCGCAGGCAGGAAGCACACAACCCCGCGAACCGGATCATAGGCGCCCTGATCAGCAACTACCGAAACAATATTGCCTTCATCATCAGAAAGTTGCACCGGAATACAAATCGAATCAATGGTACATTGGAACACATCTATATCCTTACCCAATGAAACAACAGGCGCATCATCAAGATCAGTAGTAACTGTAAAGGTACAGGAAGTCTCCGCGCAACTCAGACTGGAAGTAAGAGTGAGCGTCATTGTCGTATCACCTGTTATCGGGATACAAACAGTCGAATTCGCAAAGTCTATATATGCCGGAGCAGTAACCGACGGGAACGCCTCTGGGGGTGTCACAGTAAATGGCAAGCACACCGTATCAGGCGCACAGGCAAACAATGACTGATCTGTAGGACAAGTAATAGTTGGAGTAGTTAGTAGTGTCGCCTTCACAACCAACTCACAAGTATCTGCTCCACAATTATTAGCGGCAATCAACTGCACAGTGTATATCCCGCTAGTATCCAGCGCCAAACAAATCGAGTCATTGGCAATCACTGACCCAGCTGAAGCGCTAAGAACAGCGCTCTGAGGCCCAACTTCAACAGCGAAACACTGTGTCACAGGCTCGCAGAACTCAACACTAACTGTGTCCTGACAAACAATCACCGGCGAAACATCAGCAGTCACCGTAACCGTGAAACTATCAACTGCGCTAATTCCGCAAGAATCTGTAACCCGAGTCCACAGTTGATACACACCGGCAGTATCCGGGGTAAAGCAGATTGAACTGCTAAGAGTGTCAAAGCTCGCAAATGACGGTGTCTCGTATGCGACAATACCGCCACGTACATCATTTGCATCAACAGTCCGACAAATCTCCACTGTCCCGATATCGCAAATGAACACTGAGGTATCAGGAAGAGCCACGATAGTCGGAGGAGCGTTGAGTTCAACGTTAACTTCAAACACACAAGTATCAGAGCCACATTCTGAAGTAGCGACTGTAGTGATCGTATACAGTCCCGCTGTGTCCGCGTTGAATGACACCATACCGGCGTCATAACTTCCAACCGGACTAACAGTGACTATAGCGCCACCGGTAATTACTCCGACAGGACGACGCACCAATCCTGGGGCGCATAGGAATTCACTTGAAGGAGGCGGACAGGTAAATGCCGGCTGTCCGCCGATTACCACATTGAATACCACATTACAGCTATCAGTCCCGCAACCGCTACCGGCAGAAAGCGCCACTTCATATACACCAGAAGTATCTGCGAAGAAACACAATTGGCCGTTGGCGTATGTTCCAAATGATGCGCTAACCACAGAACTCGCCGGTGACACATCAATTATCTGGCAGACAGTATCCGCGCCGCAAAGCATTACATCAATAGTATCCGGAGGACAGGCAATAGTAGCCTGAGGAACAATCTGCGGAGTAATCCAGGTGGTATCAGCTCCAACAGCGCCACAGCTATCAGTAGCCACAATAATCACTGCGATAGAACCGGTATCAATCGGGGTCAAACACACCGTTCCGGTGATCGGATCATAAGAGCCATAAGGCAAAACCCGAACATCAAGTAAATCATATTCCGCATCTGAAATCCCAACCGGGATACAAACCTCCGTCAATCCGCAACCACTAACTGTAGTGTCGACACCAGCAACAACCACTGGAGCGCTATTGATTCGAACATCAACTACGATAGTTTTCTGTACAAACATTCCGCACGAATCAATAACCGTCACAGTAACCGGTGTCCTGCCGCTAACTCCCGCCGTGAAACAAATCGAACCAGTAGTCTCATCATAACGCGCCCCACCGGAGGTGGTAATAGCCATCACATTACCATCAGTGTCAATTATATCAATGGGCACACAAACCTCGCCCGGAGCGCAAAGCAAAGCAATTGAATCCACCGGATCAGAAATCACCGGCGGCGAATTAACTATCACAGAAACCACAACTGTATCAGCGGCAACCATACCGCAGGAATCGACGGCAGTAGTTATAATAGAATACTCACCTCCGGCATTCGAGGGAGTAAAGCACACAGTTCCCGCTAGTTCATCATAAACACCGTAGTTCACACCCACCGAGAACAGGTTTCCATCATCATCGCGAGCGTCAACCGGCAAACATATCTCTTCAGCGCTACAGAGAAATACCGAAGTGTCAACCGGAGCAACAACTACCGGCGCACGATTGACCACCGCATTGACATAGATGGAATCGACATCACTTGCGCCGCAATTATCCACGCCGGTAACTGTAAAGAGATATAGTCCGGTAGTGTCAATACTAACACAAACTTTTCCAGTAATCGGATTGTAAGAGCCAAAAGGCGCAACCTGCACACCAGCAAGGTTGTAGTCTGCATCGGAGATACCAACCGAAAAACAAACATCCTGAGGTTCGCAAAGCAATGCCGCGATATCAGGAGCCGTAATCACCAACGGATTAGAGTTCATAGTCACATTGGCGATAAACGAACAAGTGTCCACAAAACAGCCATTGGTGACAATCATCTCAATCTCTTTCACCACTGAACAATTGGTGAAGAAATAGATTTCATCATTTATCGCATCATAACCCACCGAAGGCTGGGTGATAACCACTTCAGCTCCAGCAGGAACATTCAAACCGCCGAAACGCAAGGTATCGGGCTGGCAGATAAATATCGAAGTGTCAACAGGGCAATTCAAAGTAAAGTCAGCGCCTATATTGACTATGACAACTATAGTATCGCTGGCGACTGCCCCGCAGGAATCAGCAACATTGACAATCAAAGTAAATGCGCCATCATTTTGTGGAGTAAAACAAACCTCACGAGCTTGGGAATTCCATGTTCCCCCCACAGCGGTTACAGAGGCAATATTGCCGTCAACGTCCCCATAAGTCACAGGCACACACACTTCAGTAGTTACACACTGCAAATCCAGCGTATCACTAGCAAACGATGCTGTCGGAGGCGTATTGCCGATTACGGTAACGACTGTCGTATCTGCGGAAACCAATCCGCAACTATCTGTAGCGGTCAACACAATGTTGTATGTCCCAGAAGTATCGGGGTCAAAACAGATCTCACCATTATTGTAGAAGATGCTTGTTCCACCGCTAGCGACGACAGAAACGATATTGCTGTCAATATCAGAAACTCCAAACGGCAAACAAACCGTCGTACCACCACAACCTAGAATAGTAGTGTCAGCGGCGGCGACTACCACCGGCGCGCTGTTGAGATCAATAATAGCGATTGTCGTATCTGAGGTTAGGGCCCCACAGGAGTCTAGAGCATTTATCACTATGATATATGTACCGGAGGTATCAGGTATGAAACAGATTTCATTACCTCTATCGATAGCCCCTATTACAGTCACCGACTGCAAATTATCATCCTGTACCGAATAGCCAAAACAAAGTTCAACTGGAGCGCAAAGTGAAGTGTCGCAAAGTTTTTTACTCATTACCAACGGCGCTTCATTTAGGGTGATATACAAATTCACAGTATCGCTAACAATCAATCCACAGGAATCAGTCGCTGTGGCTATGATAGTCTGCTGACCCGATGCGCTAACAAACGCGCATATCTGCCCGTTGCTGTACACACCACCGACAACATCAATCGTGGCGAGATTATTATCTATATCGAAGATGCTAGCCGAGAAACAAATCGAATCCGGCGCACATAACGTCAACGACTGATCAGCCCTCAAGTCCACTACCGGAACGCTATTCTTCAGGACAGTGACGATAGTAGTGTCATAAGCTGTTAACCCGCAAGAATCAGTGACCGAAAGCGCAATCAAATACTCTCCTGCGCTATTTGCCCCGAAGCACACCGTGTCATTAGTGATATAACCGATATTTGTAGTTATCGAAGCAATATTGCTATCGATGTCACTTGCGCCGAAGTGGAAAAACAATTTCTCATTATCGCAGATGAACACAGTCGTGTCATTCGGCCCGCTCAATGTCGGAGCGCTATTGAAGACCACTCTCACACGGAACGAGCAACTATCAGCCCCGCAGGCTGTCTGCGCCACCACACCAATATCATACACACCCGAAGTGTCAGCGACAAAACTCACAAATCCATTCTGATACTGACCGATTGGAGATACGACAACCTCCGCAGAACCAGCCATCAAACCCACCGGCGTAACAATCACCGCTCCCGAATCACACACAAATACAGAAGTATCCACCGGACAAGTCAAAGTCGCGGCTTCGCCCACCGTCACAGCAAAGACAATTGTGCAACTATCAACGCCGCAACTAGTCCCGGCGCTAACAGCAATTTCATAGGTTCCACTGGTATCAGCGGTAAAGCTCAACACACCGTTGCTGATTGTCCCGAACGACGATGTCAAATCCGCATTCGACGGACTAAACGTCAGGGCATAATTAACCTGATTCGGTCCGCACACTGTCATTGCCACCGGAACGACTGGACAACTCAAAGCCGGAATAACGCCGGATGTAACTGTAACAGATATCGTATCAACACTGGTAGCGCCACAATCATCAGTGGCTACTACAATTTCTTCAAAGACTCCCTCACGCGCCGGCGTAAAGCAAATTGATTTCGTATTTGGATTGTAATATCCAATCGAGGGAACGACACTCACGATGTTTGCATTGCCTGCTATCGACGGAATCGAAACCGGAAGACAAATCTCAGCTAATGAACATTGGAATATTGTAGTGTCAGCGCCAAGGGTAATCTGAGGAGCTTGATTGAAATCAATAGTGATAATTGCCGTATCGCTGGCAACCGCGCCACAATCGTCGATCACTGACCCGATTACGGTATATACTCCAGCAGTATCTGGAGTGAAACAAATCAAGCGCCCCAACAAATCATACTGGCCGATATTCGGAGTAATCACCGGAACAGGACCATCAATATCACTTGAGACAAAGGAAACACAAATTTGTTGCGGCCCGCAAAGTTGCAAACTCAAATCAGCCCCGGCAACAACCTCGGGAGCCTGATTGACAACTGCATTGATAACCAAAGTATCGCTGGAACTAGCGCCACAATCATCTGTCACAGTCACTACCGTCACATAGGTTCCGGTAGTGTCAACACTCTGACATACAACCCCTTGAATCTTATCATAGACACCGCCATTACTGACGGTTACTGTAGTATTCCCATAATCCAAATCCGAAATACCTACCGGCAGGCAAATAGTAGCCGGTGCGCAAATCGTAGTATCCAACACCGGAGCCGCTATCACCAGAGGCGCTGAATTCATCGTAACATTCACATTGAAGGTACACGTGTCAGTTTGGCAGCCATTGCTGACAATGGCGGTGAGCTTCTTATTAACACTGCAATTAGTGAAGAAACAAATCGTCCCGGTGGAATCGTTATAGTAGGCCGTCTTGGGAAATATCTCCACTGTGACATCTGGCGGAAAAACTCCAAACGGAACACATACATCACCTGTGTCACAAACAAATATATTTGTATCAACTGGGCAGTTCACCGGAGCAAACACGGATTCGCTGACTGTTACAACAATAGTGTCGCTGGCGCTGAGTCCGCAAGAATCAGTGGCGGTGACAATAGCGGTGAAATCTCCAGGCCCGCTGGCGGCAAAACACAAATCGCCAGTCATCGGATCAATGGTTCCAAGTGTAGTAGTAATCGAAAGAATGTCGTTATCCACATCAGTGACAGTCAGGGGAACGCATATATCCTGCAAACCACAACCAGCAACAGAATAGTCCCCCGGAAGTGTAACTACCGGAGCATTCCCAGGTAACACTAGAACGCGAATAGTATCAGTTGGAATCTCATTGGCGTACATCTGCGGATTACTACGAATACAACTATCGGTAATCTGAAACACAAATTCAAATACTGTCGGCGCGCTCAAAGTCCCCGGCGCAAAACAGGCAACTCCGGAGGTATCAGTAGTCATAGAGAATGAGCCCCCGCCGCCAATCTGAGTTATTTCAACTCTGTCGCCAAAATTAGGATCAGAACCAGCGACGATAAAGCACAGTGTGTCAACACCGCAGGCGCTAAGCGTATCGGTGTAACTAAATAACTGCGGCGGATCATTCAATGCAACCAACAGACAAATCTGTTGCTCATCAAAACTACAATCATCACTAGCTCTTACAGTAAAGCAATACACTCCGCTAGTATCAGCGGTAAAGGTAATCAAACCACTCTGGTCAATTGTTCCGGCTCCGCCAGTCAATGACCAGACAATAGCGTCAAAGTCACCATCAAAGGCCGTAACTTGATGCGAAATCGTCCCGCCACCTAGACAAGACTGGTAGCTACGCTCATTAACCATAATCACCGGAGCGGTGTTTATCAGCACATCGACATTGGTAATGCAAGTGTCAGCTTTGCCGTCAGGCCCCAAACAAACAAGTTCAAAAGTGTACAAACCAGAAGTATCAGCGAAAAAGCAAACGCTATCGCCACTGAAGGTACCGTAGTTAACAGTGTTGGTGTAACCTGGTTTCGTTGTCGCGACAAATGAAGTCAAACAAACTTCCTGTGGCTCGCAAATGACTATTGCAGTGTCAGTCGGACATGAAATCTGAACTGGTGGCGAGCAGGCCAACGAATCAATTGTGAACGGATGACAGTCACTCGATGCTCCCAAAACCAAACACGAGTCATTCGCGGTAATCTCAGCGCAAGCGCTTGTATTCCGCTCCAAGCACGGGCCAAAAGGCTCTTCGCCCAGGAAGCGGGCTTGAATCGTGTAGCCCCCGTCAGCGGTAGGAAGCGCCAGTCGTACGCAGGCGGCTCCTCCCACACTTGTAACAACCGTGTCCTCGCTACTGGCAGAAGAACCCGAACCGCAATCTCCAGAATTGATAGAAACAATAACACTGCGTCCGGCCAAACCAATAGAGCCGCCATTAGGACAATACACAGCGAGATTGACACAAATATCAATAGAATCCCCCACAACCGTGGAACAAATCGAAGTGTCAAGAGCAGGCGAAGTGATATTGAGAAAAGTATTGGCGTTGATGAAACTTGTTTGTGCGCTAAGTCCCGAAACCGAGCCTGAGGCGCTGACTATCAACTGGTCGCCTATAGCATTGTCATAAGGCAAAGCCCAGGAAGTCAGGAACTTGCCATTGCTATCGGCAAACACCGTCCAGGGGAAATGTCCAACACCTGCGGTCGGGTCTAATGCGTCGCGCAAAACCTGAACAGTAACGCTCTCACCCGGCTGAAAATTCACACCATTGATTTCAACTGTTGAACCGGGCATATAGTCCATTCTATCGGTGGAAACAGCCGCCAACGATGCAACAACTGTAGTAGCGCTGGTGTCAGTAATCTGGTTGGTGGTCGATCCGGACTTTTGCGCAAAGACCGCGCCACCAAAGCCCAACGAAAAAGTGACCGACAATATCCCCAACAACAAAAGCCGCATAGCCAGGGATTGCCTAAGGCTCCCATCAAGATGCTTTCTTGACATTGTCACTCCAGACTTGATATGACTTCTTGAATTTAGATAGTCCACTAAAGACTTCATCCACAGCGCTCCCTGATGTGTATTCCGCAAAATTCGTTCAAACTAAAACCCAAGCTCTTCAACTCAGAAACTGCGACAATTGCAAAACAACGGTAATCAAAGAGGCCGGTGTAGCTAATATATCGAGGGGACATTTCCTGATTTCCAGACCAATCCGCAATTCCGCACCAGCTATTTGAAGCTAACGCATTTTTTGCGGTTGTATTCTGGTATATATGATGACTAACAGCTGTCTTCGTAAGGGCGAAGTAATTGACGTAAGAGTCCATCTGGACAGTGTTTAATATACCATATTTCATGCTCTCGTCAATGCCAATCTCTCTGCGCCAAACAGGAATAGAATCCATTGGAATATCCGTTGAAGTAATAATTGAAGTATCCACTGAATTATCCATTGAGACCGTATCCCTTTCGCCAACTAATGCGCAATAGCATGCATAATTGGCATCTGGATTCAGGATTATATTCGCTGGTTTTCGTTCGTCTCTCAAAAGGCAATCTCTTGTCTTACAGCACATTACAAACCGGGTATCATCCCCCGGGGCATTTCAACTTACCCCGAACAATATGAACTACTGCCAATATCCGCAAAATCTGTGCGAACATTCCCCTCCAATGCCTCGTAATTGAAAACGAATGACTACTAGTCTTTCGCAAAGCGCTAGTCAAAGAGAATCAGAAAAGTCAATTGGGCCAACTATTTGCCCACAATTGAATCGACATTACAGGACAATCGAATTGTTGTCATCAAGTATCAACAACCGCCATTGTCCATAATCTGCCAGAAAGAAGCCCAACAAAATCCAGATTCCTGCGTTAATAAAACAAGATGGGCCTCAGTTCGCCCCAATTTACTTATATTGTCTTTAGTATCAAGTTCCTTCAATCATGGAACTAGTCAATCAATCGGATATGAATAAACAACTGGAATCCGCAAAAGGAACCAAGGAGAAACAATGTCAAAAAGCGGTAAAAACACTAGTTCCCTCCAACATCTAAAATCTCACATCTTACACCCGTTAGCGATGGTAATCGTCGTCTTTACCCTATTTTCTAACTCAACGCCTATTTTGGCTGTCCCGCCAGACTATGACTACCAGCCGTCTACCATCGATCCACATAGCAGTCCAAACCCCACTGCGCAAACTATCTACCGCGAAAGCTTAGTGGCCCAAAGATACAACCTCGATAGTGTGGCGACTTTCCAATTCACCGGAATAAACGGAAGTGATGTCTGGGGATGGGTTTCTCCAACTGGCGACCAATACGCCATCATGGGCATCAATGAAGGTATCGTCTTTGTCAATGTCACAACCATGACTATAGTCGATACCATACCGGCATTCACCGGACCCTGCCTCTGGCAAGACATCAAAACCTATAGAAATTATGCATACTCTGTCTCAGAATGCGCTGGCAACGGCATCATGATTATGGACCTGAGCTTCCTCCCAGATAGTGTCCATTTCGTGCGCTCAATACCAATCGCAGAAGACACTGTTTCGGGGCAGACACTAATGTCCTCACACAACATCTCTATTGACACAGCAAAAGGCTTCGCATATTTCGAGGGCGTCGGAGGGCCACTTAGCGTTTTTGTTCATGACCTGTCAGACCCGGAAAACCCCCAACTAATTTCTTCCTTTGGCGACCTCAATAATCAGATTCATGATCTTTTTGTAAGAAACGACACAGCTTATGTAGCCGATGGCGCGGTATCATATTCAATCTGGGATCTGTCCGACGAACTCAACCCGCAACTCCTAAGCCGCTGGCAGCCACCCCAATCCGGCTTCACCCACAATATCTGGCCAACAAAAGATGGCAAACGAGTTGTCACTACCGAGGAAACTCCCGGAAAGACAGTTAAGCTCTGGAACATAGAAAACCTCGACGACGTACAGCTCGAAGCCGAATTCCTAGGAGCCAGCGGCCTGGCTCATAATGCCCAAATAGAAGGCGATCTCATTTACGTCTCCCATTATGAATCCGGCGTCAGTGTCCTCGATATTTCCGACTCAAAGTGTATCGAAGAAGTAGCGAATTTCGACACCTGGATTCCCAGTGACAGGCCCGTATTCAACGGAACGTGGGGAGTCTACCCCCATGGCAAAGACTCACTGGTTTTCGCCAGCAATTTCGATGGTAGACTATTTATTCTCAAACTTCGCGTAGATACGACGATACCAATCGCAGATTCTGACTCCGACGGTGTCCGTGACTTCTGTGACAACTGCCCCAGTCTCCCGAACCCGCTTCAAACTGATGACGACTTCGACGGCGTAGGTGATATATGCGGCGCTCCTCAAAAAGTCAGAATCGACGACGAACTAGCCGAAACCCCGATCATCAGATGGACCTACAGCTCCAGCCCGCTTGTGCTGGGCTACGATATCTATCTAGCAAGACTCGATGATTCGGCCCTAATCTGCGGCATCCCCAACGAACAACCAATCTGGGGCTCACAGCACAAAGTAAATACCGGAATAGTCACAACCGGCGAATACACATTCACCGGACTCATTGACGGCGCGGTATACGGAATCGGAATCGCTACACGCTCTGAGTTCGGGGCCACCGAAATCTCCCCGGCAAGAATTTTCCGCTATGGAGTTCCACACACTCCAACTTGGGACTACTCCTCGGCCAACCCCGACCAAATCGCAAACAAATACCTAAGTACTGGCTCAGATATGCAAGTCTCATGGGGAACCAACATAGCTGACAATGACCTGGCAAAGTTCAACATCTATCGCTTCCACGCCGACAGCGCCGTGACTACCTGCATGCGTGAGCTAACTCCGTTTGCCACTATCGCAGCGCCCACAACTGACTTTAACCAAATGATAGACGCATCTACAAAATTCAAATATGTAGTGACGGCTATTGACACCAATGGAACCGAATCCGCGCCCTCAAGCTCAGTGATTGTCTACACCCATCCCGCCGTGCAAAAAGACATAGCGGTCGTAGTCTTCGACACACTCAAAGGCTCATGGGTTTTCGGGGATTCTGTTTTCAACTATTATAATCGCGAATTAGCTGGATATGACGTAGATATGATTCCGCTTCGTGTACGCAGAAAACCACCAGGAGTCTGGCCGCCGGAATACTCGGAGATGGGTAATTATAAGACCTTGCTACTAGATGGAGCAGACAGACTCTTCACCTTCCGTGGCAATGCAACTCCCGGTTTCGACGACCACACCTGGCTCCAGGACTTCACTCGAAGCGGAGGAACATTAGTTTATGTTGGCAGTGGTGTAGCCTTAGGAACCTGGTCAAACCGCTCTGATGTCATCACCACTCATTTCTCATCAGTAACTGTAGCCGGACAATTATTCGGAATAGACAGCACGTCGCTCTACTCATTCGGCGAACACTCACCGGCAAACTCCGGAGACTCACTATACCGCTACTTCCAACCCATCGGCCCAACTGCCGAACCTGGAACCGGTTTCCCGGACCTTGGATATCACCACTCACTCTTCTACCGTGACTCATCACTAAACCAAGGCTCAGTACCTCTGAAAGGCGTAATCTATCCGCGCAGTGACGTCACAAGTGACATTCAAACCATCTACCGTTATGTCAGCGGCAGAAACCCGGTCTCTAATTTCGACGGAGAAATAATCGGAATGAAATACTCTCCGCCAACCCACACCGCCTACACCTTCATCATGCACCCCTGGGAGCTAGAACCCGACCAACAACGCGCCTTCTTCGCCGCTCTGCTTGGTGACATTCAAACCGCTGTAGGTGATGACGACGATGAGTCAATTCTACCCCGTGAGTTCAGCCTAAAGCAAAACTACCCGAACCCCTTCAATCCAACAACCACCATCAACTACAGCATCCCGCGCAAAGCGCAGGTGAAACTAACCATCTACAACATCCTCGGACAAAAAGTCACCACGCTGGTAAACACCGAACAAGGCGCAGGCGACTACACTGTCCAATGGAACGGAGAACACTCCGCATCAGGAATCTACTTCTACAAACTAACCGCCGACAAAACCGCACTCTCAAAGAAAATGATTCTACTGAAGTAACAGACAAAGTCTGCTTTTCCAATAAGCCCACCGACGTTTCTAGTCGGTGGGCTTTCTTGTTGCTCAATGATTTCCCCGCGTTTGACATACAACCCACCATCGGCGATGTTCTACCTATCATGAAACCAAAAACAAAGTATCTAACCAGACAATAGAAATAGGACACAATACCTCCATGGACTTTTCCCTAACCGATGAACACCTGATGATACAGGAAGTAGCGCGCGAGTTCTCCCAAAAACGACTGGTCCCCCGGGCTGAAGAATTCGACGAAACCGGCAAACTTGACCCCGCTCTAATCAAAGAAATGGGAGAACTTGGCTTGCTCGGTGTCTTCGTCCCCGAAGAATACGGCGGCTCAGGAATGGACCATCTCAGCTATGTGCTCGCAATGGAAGAAATCGCCGCGGGATGCAGCTCCCACGCCTCAGTAGTCGGCCTGCACAATTCGCTCTTCGCCTATCCCCTGCTCAAATTCGGAACCGAAGAGCAAAAGAAAAAATACCTGCCGCCAATTTGCTCCGCAGAAAAACTAGGCGCCTACTCACTCTCCGAGGCCGGAAGCGGAACTGACGCCGGCTCGCTCACCTGTTTCGCCGCAGACAAAGGTGATCACTATCTCGTCAACGGCACAAAACTATGGGTCACCGACGGCTCAATCGCCGATTGGATTCTGCTCTTTGCGCGCACCGAAAAAGACGCCGGCTCGCGCGGAATCACCGCCATGATTGTCGATGCAACTTCCTCCGGCTATTCCTGCGCCCCCAGCGAAAAGAAAATGGGATTCAAAGCCTCACCCACCAATGAAATCTCATTCAATGACGTGCAAGTCCCAAAAGAAAACGTAATCGGTGAGGTAAATCGCGGCTTCAATGTCGCGATGGAAACTCTCAACTCCGGCAGAGTCTCAGTAGGCGCCCAAGCGCTAGGCATCGCCAGAGCCGCCTATGACATAGCTTTACAATACGTACAGGAGCGCAAACAATTCGGCAAACCTCTCGCGGCATTCCAACTAACCCAGGCCAAACTCGCCGACATGCAAACCAAACTCCACGCCTCGCGGTTAATGATTCACTACGCCGCCTGGAAAAAAGACCAGGGCGAAGTGGTAGTGCATGAAGCCTCAATGGCCAAACTCTTCGCCAGCGAAGCGTCAACCGCCATCACCCACATGGCCGTCCAACTACTAGGCGGCTATGGCTACGCCAGAGAATACCAAGTAGAACGCCTATACCGCGACGCAAGAGTAACCGAAATCTTCGAAGGCACCAGCGAAGTCCAAAGACTAGTAATAGCCCGCGAAGCGCTGAAAGGCGCAACTAAGCCTAGCTAAAGAAAGAGAAAACAGAATTCGTACTCATTCGATGTCAAAAACAAATGGAAGTCCAAACATAGGTCGCCCACAGCTTGCTGTGGGTTAGTTCGTTTTGCACAATACACTATGACAAATTTTCGACATTTCGATCATGGAGTATGGTCGGTAGCATCGTAGGCTGATGCAGTTGAAACGTAAACAGAAGACCAAAATCGGTATATTCCCACAGCAAGCTGTGGGCGCCCCCACTTGGAGAACTATCAAAGAGTTTGGAGACGAACTCAACAACGTCAGGCTACATGTTATGGACAAGCGCCACATCTGGCTATACGGCGACCATGGAACTATTTACAAATACACAATGGATGATTAGTCAAGGGCGGGAGCCTGCGCCCCTGCCATGGTCGCGAAAAGACAAACGCAACAATTCAAGCGCCCGACTTGAAAACAAGACGTCGGGAGCAAAGGGCTCCCAACCTACTCAACTGTTGGTTTACTTGAACTCAGAGAGGGTTTATCTATGGGAGTTGGCTTTTGCTTGATGACCTTGTGGACAAAAGGTGAAGTCATTGCTCGAACGAGTGCGCTGTAGTTCACATTGAACTTGACTTTATCTCCGACTGCGAGCGAAGAATCACCAGAATCAACAATTAAATGGTCACTACTGGCGCCGATGATTTCAATTCCCTGAGGCGGGTAGAGTCCGGAATGATCAACATCCTGACGTCCGATAGCGATTAGCGCTTGCGATCGATGTCCCGCACTCGTCGATGGAGGATTTCCTCCGAAGGCTGTTTGAGCGATCGCTCCCCATGGTTGTGACGGTTTGGTTTTTGACTCGATTACTTCTGCGATTAGAGTGAATGCATCGGTGTGTAGACCTGCAATAGCTTTCCGGTGGAGTGTTTCACGACCAAGTAACAGCGATTCTCCCAGGCGTAAATTGTTTATCCGTCCAATATTGGCGCCGTTAAGCGCCCATTGGAGGTTAGCTGAGTTCCCTCCGGATACTATGCGCAGTCGTGAGCCTAAGGTCGCTTCTACCGAATTTGCCAACTTTGAGAGCTCTGCCATATTGGTCGCATCTGGGGCTACGCCGTTTAAGCAGGCGAGGTTAGTGGCGATTCCTTTTACAGTGATGTTCTTGCAACGGCGTATTTCTGAAAGAATACTACCGAGATCATTAGGCATGATTCCTTCTCTCAGATCTCCAAGCTCAACCACAAGTACAATTCCATGCATTTTATCAACTCTCAGAGCTGCTGCCGAAAGAGCATTGATGACATCGATTTCTGTGTTGAAACTAATATCCGCATTCGCCACTACCTGATCCACTTGACTGAGCATTGGTGTGCGAATGAGGATCTTCTGCGCATCCAGCTTCGCATGAGACAATGTCTTGATGTTCTCAACTCGTGAATCGCCGAGCGAACTCACTCCCGCTTTGAGGAAAACGGAGGCGATCTCTGGCGCGCCGAGAACCGCTTTTGTCACACCCGTGACTGATATTCCTCGAGAGGCCAACCGTTCAACCAGGACTTGTGTGTTGAAATAGATCTTATCAATATCTATTTCCAATCGTGGCGTTCTCATCACTAGCAGGCCACCGAAGTTTTGGTGAGTTGTGGAAATGCGGCGAGTGTCATCTCAACCAAGAGATCAGGTGATTTGGTCAGAGCGTCGGTAGTGGGAACACCCAACTCAAGCTCGTACTTCTTGATCGCCGAATCGACTTCGTCTTCGCTCATGTTCTCGTGATTCAATGTCAGTCCGATTACTTTGGTGTCAGCGAAAGTTTGAATGAGATTGATCTCTGTGGCCGGATCTGGCATCGCCATCTCCGGGAAATCACATCTGTGAGGTCGTTTAGGAGCATGTTGCAGAATGACACCGTCAGGACAGCTACCTCTGAGGATAAACGATGAAGTAGAATATGCGGGGTGGCTGAGAGAGCTTTGCCCTTCGATAATGATAATATCGGGTTGTTCGTTTTCAAAGGCTTCAATTATCGTTGCTTCCAACTCTCCAGCGCAGAACTGAGAGGGTATTGCGTCCATCGCAACACCGTAGCGGGCTCCTTGAATCAAACATGTTTGTCCGGTGCCAATCATTACCGCATTCAGTCCATATTTTTTAAGGGCGCGAGTAAGTATAGTAGCGGTTGTCCGTTTTCCAATTGCACAGTCAGTGCCGAGCACAGTGATGCGCGGGCAAGTAACATCGGCGATGCGACCACTAAATAGCCGCAGGTCTTTTTTATCACGAGGCTTTCGGACGTCAATGAGTTTGACATTTCGCGCCTTGCTCGCGGCGACAAACCCTGGGGAGTCGCAGAGAAACTCGTGGAGGCCGCTTACTATGTTCATACCGAGAGATATAGCTTCGAAAATTACACCTCGTTCATGTGTCGAAAGCATCCCGGTCGCAGGAGCAATTCCATAAATAAAATAATCAGGTACCGTAGGTAAATGTTCTATCACCTCAGACAATTTTCGATAAATAGGAATTGATTTTGAATCTTCACCGAGCGCAAATCCAGCATCAAGGCCTACTTTTTGGCTGTCGATGACTGCAAGTATCTTGTAGATCTCTGAATGGCGAACTAGCCCATTGGCGGTTTTGCCATCAATGGAACCAAAGTTAGCCTCACAATAGACGATTGCTGTTGGTTGCTCTACGGAAATAGTGCTCGATAATTGTTTTGACGAATAAAGAGATGCTACTTCCGACACAGGTGATTTTGGGGCTAATGACATTGTCACTCCTTGGGTTGACAAAGGGAAGGCGACGAGTTTGTCCCGGTTATTCCGGATGGACATCAAAGGCGAGGTCCCCGCTAAGTCATGGCTTACAACCACTATTATACATCAAGTAGACTCATATAGCTTGTTTTCTAAGAAAGAAAAAATCACAAAGCATGATTAGATTATACCGGATACCACACCGCTTGCGGTGTGGTAAGTTAGACCGTTTGTCCTACATTTCTCTATTCCGTTAGGCCCGTTTGCCTGCCGCTCTGCGGCAGGTTTCCAGTAACCACCCCAAACAAATTCACCACAACACCACCCCAAATTCCAACCTCCCCCTCATATATGAAGACACACCCCGCTGACAAAATCACTACCATAATCACACTGAGACGCCTCATATATACCAAACGAACCCATTTTGCCACATCGCAGAAAGACACTCACCCGCGATCTCTCTTTCACCCAATGACCAAAAATGCAAACTATTCTATGCCCCACAAAAAAAGGAGCGCAGTGTAACTGCGCTCCTTCAAATACTCTTGACTAAATACAAACTAAACTTATCTGTCGCTACCAAGAATCAACGGCAAGCCGTCTTTGCCCGCGCCAATCACTACAGTCTTAGCATTGGTAGACTTGGCCAAAGACTCAGTGGCTTCGATACCCTTCCAGCGCAAGAACTGCGGAGTCAAACCCGAGGAAACAATCTTCTGGAAATCAGCGATACCCTTGGCCTCAATACGTTTCCTGTCAGCCTCCAGCTTTTCCTTTTGGAGTACAAACTCCATCTTTTCAGCTTCTTGCGAGGCCTCAAGCTTAGCGTTGATGGCGTCAGTGATTCTCTTGGGCAATGTCACGTCACGGAAAATCACATTCTCCACTAGAATGAACTTATCAATCAGAGCCTCTCGCAACCGCTCAACAACTTCCAGCGCAATTTGGTCGCGCTTCGATGAGTAAATCTCTTCCGGTTTGAATTGCCCGACAATCGAGCGAGCCACACCTCGAAGATTCGGAGCAACAGCTTGGTTGTAATAATCACGCCCGATACCCACATGCAAACTGTCAATCTTGGTAGGATCCAGTCTGTAGAGCAGAGAGACATCAAGACGAATAGTCGCTCCATCAGAGGAAAGAACATCTAAGGATTCCTTACGCTCCTGCAACTGAATGCTGTACAGGTAGTAGGTATTCCACGGGAAATGCCAATTGAAGCCCTGAGTATAGATGTTCCCCATTTGGACACCATCATCAAAAAGCTTATACAAAACTCCATTATATCCCGAGGGGATTTTCGTGCCGCAACCACTCGATCCAAATGAAACAGCTATCAGAATCAACGCCAACACCAATCCCCGGGCCTTCTTAACTGTCCTATTTGTGGACTTATCTACTGTCTTATTCATCAACTTCTCCTTCGGTTTTCGCTCTCATCTTCTCCTCCATATCCATATAAGAGATTCCAATCTCTGAGCCTCAATAAATATCTATTCTCCGCGAGACAGTATACACTTTCACAGAGTAACTACCAATAGTCAATATGAAGGCTTGAAATGGATAATGAGCAACTTAGGAAGGGACTATTTGACAACAGAATACGGGAAAACCCACAGCTTAGCATCGACTAGAGAAGTAGCGGGTGCTAAGACCGAATCGAAAGTAGTGTCTATTGTTGTGGTAATCACCGTGGTATCAAATATGAAAGTAAAGTTGATTGTCGTATCAACAAAACCATCGAACTCTTTAATCGTACATGGATCAACTTGGAGCGTATCAATCGATAATGTGCCACCATTGCATGTATCTACAAAATCAAACATCGAATCAACAGTTGTATCAGGGATGATCTCTTTAGTAGTAATCTGAGTGTCCGGGGGAATAAGCGGAACTACATTAGTGGCTACAACAAAGCGCCTGTATATTGTAGAATCAATAGCCGTTTCCGGGCCTTGCTGAAATGTAATCAAATGATAAAACCGGTTTTGCGGATCCGAGGGTGGAACACGAAATCCATAATGAAATACATTGGGGGGATCGGTTGGACCGTGCAAACCTGAAAGTTGCCTGAAACCGGTACTGGTCCTGGCGAACACTGTCATAGGACCAACTTTTGTTTGGATATCAATCGAATCACCAGCCTTGACCGCTTTATAGTTTATGAGAAATGTGAATGGCTTCAACTCTCCCCTGTCGAAGTCAATGTCGTAGTTGCTCAACACCGTAGGAAATCCGAGTCTTGCAGGTATCTCCTTGATGGTGACCAAATTGGAGATTCGATTCAGTGGTAAACCTAAATCAAGTCCAACTAGTTCCCAGCCAAAAAACCGGTCCGCGTCAGACCCGAGTTTCATAAACAAGGCCCTACGCAGCAAAGAGGTCCTGTAACGCGACTCAAAACCAGGGCCGCTTGGGTTACTTAGTTGCAAGAATGTCCCATCGTACCTGTCGAGGCGACTGGCTATGATGAATGGACCTATTCCGAATGCATTAGTATCAGGGCCGCTAGTGTCCGTAGGAATGAAATTGTTTCCTTGAACTTTGCTGGCTATCCGCGCAAATCGAAAAGTAGCGGCGCCGCTATCTAGCGAGAAAGTATCGCGGGCATATATATCAAACTCAAACAAGTCCCGAATGTCTTCGCCGGTACTCATGAAACGCTCCAACTCGGTGCGGCTAGTGACAGTGAACTCCCCCGGATTGCGACAACTATGTGACACCAATATCAACAACAGAGCCGCCACCAACACGAAGGCTCTGCCTAATCCGTAGTTATTGTATTTTCGTAACTGTCTCAACATCACTCCATCAACCAATCTTACTCAAAGTAATCTACTCTATACATCCAAAGACATTCAACAACCAAAACCCTCGCCAGTTCCGTCTCTCAGCAGGACAAATCTGAACCGACGCACTCTATCTTCTAGACCGGATGCTACCTTTTTTCTTGGCGCGCTTGAGTTCATCCTTAATCTTGTTGGCCTCATCGCGCGCCATTGCCGCGGTCTCAAAGTCAAGATTCTCAGCGGCGCGCTTCATTTCCTTGAGCAAGAACGTTAGCTGGTCCTCACGCGCCATCATTTCAAAATGATCCGGCTTTTGTAATGCAGGTTCATCAGCGGCGGTTTTGGAGTCAGCAAATCGCGTAGCTCGCAGGATTTCTTCCTTGGTCTTGCGAATAGTTTCCGGCGTAATCCCCATTTTTTCATTGTGCGCCAGCTGTTTAACTCGTCGCCGATTCGTCTCATCAAGAGCCTTCTTCATTGAATTCGTAATCTTGTCCGCGTAGAATATCACCTCACCGGAAATACTCCGCGCCGCTCGACCGGCAGTTTGAATCAATGAACGCGCGCTACGCAAAAAACCCTCTTTGTCGGCGTCAAGAATAGCAACCAACGAAACCTCCGGCAAATCCAAACCTTCACGTAGCAGGTTAACCCCAACCAGGACATCAAATTCCCCTAAACGCAAATCACGAATAATAGCGGTTCTATCAATCGCATCTATTTCACTATGCAAATACTGTACCCGCATACCCGATTTTTGCAAATAATCAGTCAGATCTTCAGACATGCGCTTGGTCAAAGTCGTCACCAATGTACGCTCACCCAATGCAGCTCGCTCTTTCGCGCGCGCCAGTAAATCATCAACCTGCGTAGCCAAAGGCAATACTGTAATCTCAGGGTCTATCAACCCGGTAGGACGAATCAACTGCTCAACCACCGCGCCCTCGCACTTTTCCAGCTCATAGTCCGCCGGAGTAGCCGACACAAATACAGTCTGACCAGTGACTTTCTCAAATTCTTCAAAAACCAAAGGACGATTATCCAACGCCGAAGGAAGCCGGAAACCATGCTCAACCAGCACTCTCTTTCGCGCCTGATCTCCGGCAAACATCGCACGAATCTGAGGGACACTCTGATGCGATTCATCGACTAAGAGCAAGAAATCATCTGGAAAGAAATCAAGCAATGTCGAAGGACGCTCGCCCTCTTTGCGACTGGCGAGATGACGTGAATAATTCTCAATCCCCGAACAATAGCCGATTTCATTGATCATCTCCAGATCATAGTTAGTGCGCATCTCAATCCGCTGGGCCTCAAGAAGCTTGTCTTCATCGCGGAAGTATTTGAGCCTGTAACCCAGCTCTTCTTCTATGGCTTTCATAGCGTTAATTAGTTTCGGTCTGGTTACCACAAAATGCTTTGCCGGATAAATAGCAACCTTATCGCGTTGGATAAAAACTTCCCCTGTCAGTGGATCGAATTCCTGAATTCTCTCGATTTCGTCACCGAAAAACTCAATTCTAAGCGCAGTTTCTGCGTATGCGGGTATCAATTCCAGTGTATCTCCCCGAACGCGAAAGTTGCCACGACTGAAATCTATATCATTGCGTGAATAGTGAATCTCAATCAAACTCCGAATCAATGCGTCACGGTCGATTTCCTGTCCAACTTGGAGAAACTGAAGCAAAGCCCGATAATCTTCGGGAGAACCCAAACCATAGATGCAAGACACCGAAGCGACAACAATCACGTCTCTTCTATCCAGCAATGAGGCGGTCGCGCGCAGACGCAGACGGTCAATATCCTCATTCATCAATGTGTCTTTTTCGATGAATGTATCAGTCGAGGGCATATAGGCCTCAGGCTGATAGTAGTCATAGTAGCTGACAAAAAACTCTACCGCATTATTGGGAAAAAAGGCCTTGAACTCCCCATATAGTTGCGCCGCAAGGGTTTTGTTATGCGAAAACACCAAAGTCGGACGACCGATGTTCTTGATAACATTGGCCATGGTAAAAGTCTTGCCCGAACCAGTCACCCCCAGCAAGGTCTGATACTTATTCCCGTTCTTAATCCCCTCGGTCAATTCTTTGATGGCCTGAGGCTGATCACCGGCAGGAACATAATCAGAGACCAAATCGAACTTCGCCGGAGCCGGGTCCTCGGGATTTGCGGTATCTTTAGGATTTTTCTGAGAGTCTGTCATATGAATTATTGGAGAGAATGAGCCAAAGCTACATCAGAATGTGCTAACCCCGGTTCATAGTGGGAAGGGCTGTGGGAGGCTCTCCCTGCTGTAGTATACACCACACATCGATTTTGGCAATCACATATCGGACTCTTTTCCTGCAATACCCTCTCTAACCTTTTGGAATTCTTAAGATTAGACCCTACGGCCACACATAGGCGCCAGTTAAATGGAACCGCTCAATGATGTTCTAGTTTAAGGACTGTGCGCAAATCAAGAGTAGATGCTTCAATTGCCCTTGATCGCATTTAAGTCGTTGAGAGATACTGAGAACAAGCATTTTGGCTTGACAGAGCGGCCAAAATCAGTACCTTTGTGCCTCCTTAGCCGGACGGCCGGGGTTGGCCCCTTTTGGGGGGCTTAGTTAACAGCAAGGTCACTAGCAAGAATTTACTTTTTTTCAGGAATAACGAGGATATTTGAAATGTACGCGATTGTAGAAACCGGTGGAGCGCAACACAAAGTAAGCGAGGGTGACGTCATCCGCGTTGAGCGCCTCGCTGGAGAAACCGGCGATGAGCTGACTTTGGACAAAGTATTATTGGTTCGAAAAGGTGATGACACCTTGGTTGGCTCCCCGTATGTAGAAAACGCAAGTGTGATTGCCGAGACCGTAGAAAACGGACTCGCCGACAAGATTTTGGTGTATAAGAAAAAACGTCGGACGAAATACCGTCGCTTGAACGGCCATCGTCAACAGTTCACCGAAGTGAAGATCAAGAAAATAAACATCGGCTAGACTTGGCTGTAATTTGCCATTTGCCGTAATACATTTATCACAATAGTTGCAACTGGTTTTCCCGCGCAGGCGGGATAAACCTAACCATTTACTCTCAAGATACGTAAGAGCCGCCAAGCTGAATGTCGCAATAGACAACAATAGTAACCCGGATATATTCCCGGCTTACAAAAGTTCCCGAAATCAAAGTTTCAGGATTCAAAGTTATAGCTTTCGTATCTTCCCCATCTTATGTACCAAGAACCTGACGTCATAGTAGCTAGTGAATAATACTACTAACTAACATCAGACCAGCGTTCGAAAGTTCATGACAAACTACCAGAGAATGACTTCAAAACAGTTTCGCGCAACGCTCTATTTGAGTGTCCTTCTCTCTGCCCTGACATTGTGCAGAACCGCGACACTTCAGGCCCAACAGCCGGCTACTCTCCCGACAATAGTCGAGATTGCTGTAGTCGGCGCCGAAGCAACATCAGCTGACCTAATCAAATCAGTCGCGGCGATACTCCCCGGGACTACTCTCAATAGTAGCGCGATTCGCGATGCGGTTTTGCGCCTCGATGGATTGGCGCTCTTCGACGATATCCAGTTTCTGGTGGAAGAAGTTCCCGGCGGCGTCAGACTCTACATCGCGGTCAAAGAGCGAGCCAAGCTCACCGAAGTCACTTTCCATGGTAACGACCAGTTGAGCGACGAAGACCTGGAAAAGCTAATCAAACTTCGCCCGGGGGCCTACATCTCAAAGTTCGTAGCCTTCGACAAGAAAAACGCGATTCTACGTAAGTATGCCGACAAAGGCTACTTCCTCACCGTAGTAGAAGATTCGCTTACCTACAATGCAGATAGCTCCGAGGTTGCTTTAGCTTTCTACATTACCGAGAATGAAAAAATAAAAGTCCGCGAGGTGCATATCGCAGGCTCCAAGCAAATGCTGGAAAAAGACTTGATAGGAGCGATGAGCAACCGCAAAAAAGGCTTCCTCAAAAGTTCAAATTTCAATCGCGACAAATATCAAGAGGACCTCGAAAAGGTAATCGCCAAATATCATGAGAATGGATTCATCGACGCCTACCTTCTCTCAGACTCCACTGTGGTAGACACACCCGCGAACCGTATCGACATTTACCTGGAAACCTACGAAGGCCCGCGCTACTATTTTGGCAAAGCAAGCTTCACCGACAATGACGTTTACACTGACGAGCAACTAAGCCGCGCCTTAACATATTCAGAATTCGACATTTTTGACCAGGAAAAATACGACGAATCGATTTTCGAGATATACTCAGCCTATCAGGAGCGTGGCCATTTGAATATCCGGGTGCTGGACAACAAGACCTTCGATGATAGCGTCATCAGTATCGACTATCAAATCATCGAAGGCCTGCCCAGCAAAGTTCACTTGGTGAAAATCGTTGGCAACCTGAAAACCAAAGACAAAGTCATCCGTCGCGAGCTATCAGTGCGCCCCGGTCAGGTTTTCCATCGCTCACTTTTGATGCGTTCTTTGCGTGATGTAATGGCGCTGAATTTCTTTACCAATGTTGTACCTGAAGTGCAGAATCTTCCCAACGGTGATGTTGATATCATCATCAAAGTTGAGGAAAAGCAAACAGGTCAGCTCAACGCTGGCGCAGGATTCTCGGCGCGTGACAGACTGGTTGGAACTTTCGGCATGGGTATTCCGAACTTCAGAGGTAATGGTCAGGCGGTTAATTTCAATATCGAGTTCGGCGGACGACGCAACAGTAAGCAAATCAGTTTCACCGAACCCTGGATGTTTGGAAGACCGACATTGGTGGGCGCAGATATATTCCAACTTAATCGACAATTCATAAGTGTCTACACCGAAGGCCGCCGCGGCGGTAGTGTCAGACTCGGCAAACGCCTGCGCTGGCCGGATAACTTTTTCCGCGTCTCTGCAAGCTACCGCATTGAGGGCGACAGGTTCTTCGACTTTAGTGACAATTACATCATTGGTAACACCATAAGAACAACAACGAACAATTTTATTGAGACTACCATCATGGTGGATTCTATAACACCTAACAACGACACTGTTCAAGTTGCAAAAGATGTCATCCTCTCGGACGCGAGTAACCCTCAAGATGTAGTGGTAAACGACACAGTGCCTAACTCACTGCTGGATTTCAATGAAAACTGGCTCACCGCGTCAATCCTCTCATTGTCTATCACACGTGATAGCCGTAATCTGCCGGAGTTTGCCACCTCAGGTAGTCGCTTCAAATACACGCTTTCTAAAGCCGGTGGGCCTTTAGGAGGATTCTGGAATTACACTAAGCATTCCGTAGAGTTCACCCAATTCATACGTCTCTACAAGGGGATAGCCTTAGCCGCAAAAATGCAATTCGCTGGAATTCAAGCGCCAAGCGACAGGACTATTCTTGAGTCAGAGCGCCTCTCCCCCGGAGGAACATCGTTCTTCGGAGTCGTGCGCGGTTATGATGATGGTTCATTGACGCCGGATACTCTGTCTAAGCCACTAGGCAACAGAACGTTCATCACCACTCGCTTTCTTGACAGTACTGTCACCACAGTGGAAGATACTACAACAACAGAATTACAAGGCATATTGCGCGTCCGCGCCAATTACATGTTCGTCACCAACTGGGAAATATCTGTCCCGCTTTCTACAAATTCGATTTACTTCCTAGCGTTTTTTGACGCAGGTAATAGCTGGTTGAAATTCAACGAAGCAAGAATTGGAGACTTGTACCCAAGTGTTGGTATTGGCTTCAGACTGGCAGTTCCGGGTATCGGCACCATTGGCTTTGACTTCGGAAAACCGCTCCGGAATTTTGAGAGGGCAAACGGTACTTTCGTCGGTCGAGGATGGCGAACACATTTCCAGGTTGGAACCGTTTTCCGGTAATTTGGTTCTAGAATGGATATGAGTATATTGTTGGGTATGAGTGTATTATTGCGTAAGTAACGAAATTCACCTCAGAGGAATTGATTATGACATTGACTACAAATTTGAAAAATAGCTCACTCAAAGCGCTAACTCTTGGGCAAGCGCTGATTATGGCAGTAATTGTATTCGCAGGAGCCACTATCTTTAGCTCTGAAGCGGAAGCCCAATCTGTTAAGATAGGTTATCTCGACGATCAAAAGGTTTTGCAGAATTATGACGCCTGGAATAAGGCCAAAGAGCAATTCGAAACCGAGATGAAGGCCTGGGAAGATGAAGCCAACCGGATGATGCAAAACTTCATTCAGGACTCGGTGGAATTCGAAAAACAAAAACTTATTCTCTCCAAAGAGCGTCGCACTGAGCGTATGGCCGAAATCTCCGCAAAGCGCTCGGCAGTGGATGCTTTCACCAAGGATATTTTCGGACAAAACGGCCAAGCTGACCGCAAGAACACCACACTGACCAAACCGCTATTGGATAATATGATGGCCGCTGTGCGCACGGTTGCCGCTGAAGGCAACTATGATGTTATTTTCAATTCCAGCGCCTTGGCCTATATCAACCCGGCGTTCGATATAACAGATAAGATTATTGAAGCCCTGGCCAATGAAGGCTGAGTACTTCAAGTCTCTCTATCACACAGGTATTGAGTGAAATTACAAGAATTAGCGAAGGCTCTTGACTGTGAGCTACGCGGGGATGGCGGAACTGTTATCACTTCCGCCGCTCCGATTGAAAGCGCAGACTCAGGGCAAATCAGTTTCGTTGCCAACGCGCAATACCTGAAATATCTCGAGACAACTTCCGCCTCGGCGCTGATTCTCGCTGAAGACCAGCAATTCGACAGACTACCGAGCCTGCGAAGCAAGAATCCATACTTGCTTTTCGCCAAAGTTATTGGTCTCCTCTACCCTGATGAGACTCCAATTTGGGGCGCCGCCAAAAGCGCCAGCGTTTCGTCAAACTCAGATATTCATTCCGATGTTTCGATCGGAGAATTCTGTGTAGTTGAGGATGGCGCATCAATCGGAGCGGGAACCGTCATCGACGCACATTGCTTCATTGGCAAGAATACTCACATAGGGCAAAACTGCCGCTTGTATCCTAATGTTGTGATTCGTGAAGAATGTACCCTCGGTGATGAGGTGATTCTGCAATCCGGGGTGGTGATAGGTGGCGATGGTTTCGGCTATGCGCGTAGCGAATCCGGCTACACCCGAATCAAACAAATCGGAACTGTAACTCTGGGAAACCGGGTAGAAATAGGCGCAAACTGCGCCGTCGACCGCGGAGCGCTAGGCCCAACGGTCATCGCTGACGGAGTCAAAATAGACAACTTGGTTCAAGTCGCGCACAATGTCCAAATCGGTGAAAACAGTATTATTGTTTCTCAGGTCGGAATTTCAGGCTCGACCAAAATTGGTAAATGGGTAACTCTAGCGGGACAAGCCGGCATAATCGGGCATTTGGATATTGGCGATAGAGCAGTAGTTACCGCCCAATCCGGAGTGACCAAAGACATCCCGGCTGACACTGTAGTTTTCGGAAGTCCGGCGCGAGAGATTCGTAGCGCCCACAAGATTGCCGCGGCCACCAATCGCCTGCCCGATCTAAGCAAACGAGTCAAAGCCCTCGAAGAAGAGCTCAAATCAAGCAAACCCGACAAGCAGTAAACAACTCCTCTTTATCAACCCAGCTAAATCAACCTATCTGAATCAAAACGTGATTCACCGTCCTAGAACGGTAAATCATCATCCTGCGGACCGTTGGGACCATTACCACCAGCTGGAGTTCCAGCCGCCGGGCTTTCGGCATTTGCCGGCGCGTAGGCGTTTCCGCCGCCTGAACCTGAAGGAGCAGAATCACGGCCACCGAGAAATTGCATCTTTTCACCAACTATCTCAGTGAAGTAGCGCTTGTTGCCTTCTTTGTCGTCATAAGTGCGGGTCTGAATACGGCCCTCGATATAGACCGGACGACCCTTGGAGAGGTACTCTTTGGCAACCTCAGCCTGACGCCCCCAAAGCACGATATTGTGCCATTCGGTGCGCTCCTGACTGTTGCCGTCTTTGTCTTTCCACTTGTCTGTGGTCGCCATGGAGAAATTTGTTACCGCAGCTCCCGATGGAGTGTATTTCAACTCAGGATCTTTTCCCAGGTTACCAATGAGAATTACTTTATTGACTGATGCCATTTGTCTGTCCTCGCCTAAAACTTATGATTTTCTGTTGTAGTCACCCTTCTTTGACCAGCCCTCAATAGCTGGCCTTCAAAGAGCGGCGTTAATGGCTATTTGCCCTCTGACGCCCTTGACTTTGCACTGGAAAAGTATAACCATTAAGAACCTGAAAGACAACAATGGGAGCCGTCATTCAATGGCGCTGGCCTCCGTTATCTGTCTTCCGCGGTCGATTTGTGATGTACAGTTGCTCAATATTAGCTGTTCGATGCGAGCGCGGGGTATAAGAGAGTTGCCGGTCTGTAACCGACTACTGCTTGTTAGTCACGGTCAACAGGTTTCAATCGGCTAGCTCATAGAAACAAATAATTTCACATAATTGAAATGTGAATCCATCGTATAAGTGGAAATAGGGAACATGGCAGAGAGAGCGACACAGTCAAACGCATCACAGTCGAAGAGGCGGTCAGCTGTGCGAAAAACAACCGGGGATATCACCAAGAAGGCAACCCCAAATCCCAATATAGCCAAACTGGAAATTGACACGAAAAGCACAATAGCCACGCTGGAGAAGTTTCTAGCTAATTTTCTAGAGGAAACTGACTTCGACGGATATGTAATTGGACTTTCCGGAGGAATAGACTCCGCCGTTTCGGCCGCTTTGGCAGTAAGAGCGGTGGGGCTGGAAAAAGTTCGCGCCTTTTCAATGCCCTACAAATCGAGCATGCATGCGGTCAGGGATGCGCGCTTAGTAGCAAGGTGGTTGAAAGTCAATTTGGTGGAGTTGGACATCTCCAAGATGATTGATTCCTACTACGCCGACGCCAAGTCCGTTAACCCTATCCGTGTCGGCAACAAAATGTCTCGCGAGCGAATGTCTATTCTCTTCGACCAGGCTTTCCAATCAAGACTACTAGTGCTTGGCACCACCAACCGCACCGAGCTGGCGCTGGGGTATTTCACCTGGTTTGGAGACTCGGGATGTTCGGTTAATGTCCTCGGTGAGCTTTACAAGACTCAAGTGCGTCAGGTAGCCCGAGAACTAGGTGTTCCGCAAGAGATTATTGACAAACCGCCCTCTGCTGACTTTTGGGCCGGACAAATCGATGAGGATGAATTGGGGCTGACTTATGAAGAAGTCGACAACCTACTCTACACTATCGTAGATGAAGGCGTCCTCAGCAAAAGTACTTTGCTTAAGGCCGGGTTTGGTGAATTGCTTATAGAGCGCACACTCGCTTTTGCAAACCGACTCTCGTTCAAACGCAAATGCCCGAAAATAGCCGGGCTAGGCAAATTGGAATTCCCGGACAACATAGTTTTGAAAAAGTAGTCGCCAAACTGCAGGACTGAAATCCCTCCAAAGACAAGCGCCCCCTATGGGAACAGATTCAACCACAGGAACTCTCTTTCTAGCGCCTACGCCTATCGGGAACATGGATGATATGACTATCCGTGTTCGTGACACACTCTCAAAAGTGGATGTAATCGCCTGTGAGGACAGTCGGGTAACCGGCAAACTTCTAGCGAAGCTGGGCATTCAGTCACGACTTATCAGCTACCACAATTACAACGAAGAACAAAAAAGCTCTACCCTGCTGGCCTTGTTAAAGGCCGGAAAAAATGTAGCGCTGGTAACCGACGCTGGAGCGCCGGGGGTTTCCGATCCGGCCTATCGAGTAGTCACATTGGCGATTGCCGAAGGGATCAAACTGGTTCCTCTACCCGGCCCGACAGCTATCATTCCCGCTTTAACCGGTTCGGGATTGCCTCTTGATAGATTCTTCTTCGAGGGATTCCCGCCCCGGACAAGAAGCGGTCGTAAAAAGCGCTTCGCTGAGCTAAGAGAACTTCCACATACATTGGTGTTTTTTGAATCGCCACAACGTATTGGCTCAACCGTATCCGATGCGCTTGAGGTGTTCGGAAGCAGACCTGCGTGTATTGCTCGTGAGATTTCAAAGATTCATGAAGAATTCATTCGAGCTAACTTGGACGAATTGACCGAAGTTTTGAAAAGTCGCACACTTAAAGGCGAGATTGTCCTGGTGGTAGGCGGAAAACAAAAAGTCAAACGAGTAAAAGTGAATAAGTACCCGCAAAACTAACGCTCCCTGTTTACGGCCAGGCAACTCAAACAGCAACATCCCCTAAGACACTACACCTATGAAGCGCTTCAATCCGATAGATAAGGTCATTCTTGCGAACCTCATTTATATCGCATTGCTGGCTTTCATCTTCGGGCGACCTCTCGCAGGTTACACTCAGGTATTCACCGGAAATGCAATCGTGGCGCTTGCAGTCCTTGGATTGGTGTTCTTTGTTCCGATGGGAAAATCGCGAGTGACTGATATTCTTCGCGCGGCCTACCCAGCCTTGCTTTTTGGATACTTCTATAATCAAACCGGCGGGCTGATACATCTCTTCTATCCGGAGTTTCTCGATAGCGGACTAACTGCCTGGGAAGCGCAGGTATTCGGCGGGAATATAACGGTATGGCTGGACAGGAACTTTCTTGGCAGCGGCGCGGTCACTACTCTGGTTACCGAGGTATTAAGCGGTTGCTATTTCATGTACTACCTTATGATGCCGCTGGTCATCATTCCATTGTTGGCCATGAAAAGATACAACCAAATCGGTGAAATACTAACCGCCGCCTCGATTACCTTCTCTGTGAGTTTCAATCTATTCTGGCTATATCCAATTGAGGGACCACGTTGGCACTTTGCCTCGATATACACTCATGACATTACCGGTCCCTTCTTTCGCGAGATGGTGCAATACATAATTCACAACGGCGCAGTGCATGGCGGAGCGATGCCCTCAACTCATACCGGCGTTGCCCTGGTTTTCCTGGTGTATCTCTATCGTCTCTACCGGCCTTGGTTCTATGTAGCCTTGCCCATTGTAGTTGGCATAGCGCTGGGCGCAGTTTACGGTCGCTTCCACTATATCAGCGACATCATTGTCGGCGCGGCAATAGCGGCTGTATGCATAGCTTTGACAATTCGCTATTATCCCAAGTGGAGCGGCGCAAGAGAATAGGTCAAGACTATGACCGACCATGAACATCACACATCGCAACGAGTTTTCAATCTCAGAGTTCTAGCTCTGTTTGGACTACACATTGCAGTGATTTCTTTGTTTGCCGTCTATCGATTTGTGGACTGGGATGAGGGCTTCTATTTGCAAGCCGGGCGCAGCGTTGCAGACGGAATGCGACTCTACACCGATTTCTTCTATCCGCAGGCCCCGCTATATCCGCATCTATTGGCGCTACTACCCGGCTCCGGCTGGGATTATTGGTTGCAGGCGCGCTTTGTGTCTGTGTTCCTGAGTGTCCTGACTATGGCCCTGGTCGGGCTGTCAGCAAAGAGCATTGTCGGATTCACCCTCGGCGACAGGACTACTAAGAATCAAAAGAGTTATCATCTGGCTATCCTCGTGGCGCTAGCGCTGTACAGTGTCAGCGGCCTGTTTCTCGCATGGAACTCACTAGCGAAACCGCTGGCGCTTTCACAGTTTCTGCTGATAGCCGGAGTGTTCTCACGTCTGAAGGCCCACAATCAAGAGAGCGCCAGTAGAGCGTTTTGGTTCTTAGTAAGCGGAGTGTCACTAGCTCTAGCTATACAAACCCGCTCACCAATGCTAGTAGCCTGGGTGGTAACCTTACTGAGCGCCTTCATAGGAAGTAATTGGAAGCACAAGGCTTCAAACGTCGCACTATTCTTATTTGGCTCTACTGTCGCTAGCATTCCCTCAATAGGCATGGCGCTTCGTGATAGCTCCCGGTTCTACTTTAACAACTTCGGTTTTCATCTAACCCGCACCGAAACACCAGCGCTCTCAGACCTTCTGTGGGATAAGATAAACTTCATTACTCGCACTACTCTCGACCCGCAATTCGCTATCGTGTTAATCTTGTCGGCGCTGATACTAATCATATACTGGAAAAACAAATCGGATAAGACCCTTTTGGGAATCATGAATTACTATCCACTAGTAGTTGGCATGGCGATTATCGGTTCGCTTTTCACTGCCTACCCGTCTCATCGACATTATGTCGTTCAGGGATTGCCGCTGTTAATCGTTTTTGTCGCCGCGCATAGTCACACCCTTGTAGAGTGGCTAAGCAGATCAAAGTCACCAATACGAAAGAAAGCTCCGACTGTAATAGCGGTAATATACGCACTGGGAATGGCGCCTTATTTCTGGATCTACTTCACCGCCGCCAGGGAGCGCGACCAACGTTGCGAAAAACCCAGAGTAGCTGAAATGGTCTCTGTCATTGAGAGTAATTCTACGCCAAGCGACACTATACTCGCCGAATCACCTATATTCGCTGTCCTGTCAAATCGCATACAGGCGCACCGGGCTGAGTTCGTGGGCTTTGAATACAAGAGCCTGGGGTTGGGGGGAAATTATAAGACGATGAACCTCGCTGATTCAACCTATATTAGTGAGCTTGTCGCAGGCCAAAAAGTGAAATTGGTAGTGGTGGAAAACACCCCGGACCCGGGATTAGCTGAGGCCCTGCAGGGTAAGTATCACAAACTCTACGATGACGGTTTCAGCCAGGTTTGGGGTTTAGAGCCTACCGCACAATAAACTATCCCGGACAAAAAAATGTCAGGTCTCAATTCTCGTGAAACGAAAACCAAGACCTGACATAACCCGGCTTGAGCCAAGTTGTGCGATAGCTTTTTATAGCAATTCTTATAGCAGGGAGTTACCGCCATCGACCACAATCGTCTGGCCGGTAATCCAACGAGACCTCTCTGAGGCTAGGAAATCTACCACATCCGCCAAATCTTCCGGCGTTCCCAAGCGCCCCCAGGGAGTCCGTTCCAGGACATCTTCTTTGATTTTCTCATAGGTCGGAAAAAGCTTTAGCGCATCGGTATCTATGAATCCACCACAAACCACATTGGCGGTGATTTTTCTGTCAGCTAATTCTACTGCGAAATACTTAATCAGATTCTCAATAGCGGCTTTGCCAACTCCAATTGAGGCATAGCCCGGGATATACTTAAACGAGCCTAGTGATGAAAGCCCGATTATCCGTCCGCCCTCGGGCATAATCGGAACCGCGCATTGTGTGCCCAGCAAGAAAGCATAGGCGTTAGTATCAATTGAAACTTCCCAGTTGCGCCGTGAGACATCCAGCATATCGCTATACATTCCCATCGCCGCATTCGAAATAAAAATATCCAACTTACCCAGACGATCTTTGATTTCATCAAAGAGAGCCGGCACTTTTTCATATTTGGCCATATTGCAACGCACTGCAAAGGATTCGGTTGAACCCAACTCTTTCAGTTTGTCCACCGCTACTATCGCGGCGTCACGGCTCTTGAAATAATTGATTACTACGGTTGCGCCCCGTTCAGCCAAACGCTTGGCTGTGGCATACCCTATGCCCTTGGTGCCTCCGGTTACGAGGGCGACTTTCCCTTCAAGATACTTTTCCATCATACTTCAAAATCCTTATATAGTCTTCTCTTAGATATCCTATTCACGCACAGTCAGGGACAGTATGAACCAGCGAAGTATCCATGTCAACCCTCAGCCGAATCATGCTATTTTTACCTATAATCCCCCTGCTAGATATGCCCGCCGCCTTGTTGAGATTCGATATTCTCGGCGATTTGTTCCAACTCCACGGTGGAAAAATCAGTCTGAAATACTCGCCCAAATGCTTGAACCAGTAATTCGCAGAATCTCACCCTATCTACCGCTTTTCCTGTCAATTTGGCCAATGAGGTCATCTGTTCCGGTTGAAGTCCGCAGGGATTGATACTCTTGAAAGCCTCCAGGTCGGTTTCGAGATTGATTGCTATGCCATGATAAGAGACCCATTGTTTGGCGGCAACTCCAATTGAGGTGATTTTGCGATCTCCAGCCTCGGTTTCCACCCAAACTCCGGTCAGTCCCTCTACTCGTTTTCCGACTACCTCATAGTCCTCCAAGGTATCGATAACAACTTGCTCAAGTCCTCGTATGTGGGCGTGTAAGTCACGCCCTCGCGCATTCAAGTCGAATATTTGATAACATACAACCTGCCCGGGACCGTGATAAGTAACATCCCCGCCGCGCTCAACTTCGTATCTCGGTATAGCCGGATCAACCTGTTTCAGATTCTCCGGCTGAGTCTGTCTGCCAAGCGTCATTACCGGCGGATGTTCAACTATTACCAGCAAATCACGGATAAGCCCGCGTTTGCGTAATGAAATCAGTGATTTCTGCCAGGCGTGAGTATCTGCATAGTCACGAACGCCCACATCAATTACCCAACCGTTAGCGGTTGTTCTTTCCGCGTCAAACGGATGTGAGGGAATCACCGCTCTAATCTCAAAAAAACTTTACTTTTCTGTTTCACAGCTTTTCAGGCGTAGACCAGCATATGCGCCGGGTCGGTCAGCAAACCGCAAACACGATGCAGGAATTGCACAGCAATGTGGCCGTCAACAAGCCTGTGATCGAAACTGAGACCAAAATTTATTATGCGACGGATTTGGATTTCATCACCGTTTTTGGTTTCCACCACCCAGGGCATCTTACGGATATTATGCACACCAAGAATACAAACTTGCGGCTGGCTGATAATTGGAGTAGAGCCTGTGGCGCCGAACATCCCGGCATTGGTAATAGTAAATGTGCCACCCATCAAATCTTTCGGCGCGAGCTTGTTGCTATTGGCGTTTGCCGATAGCGTAGCAATCTCTGAAGCCAACTGAAGCACTGACTTTTTGTCAGCGTCATGCACCACCGGCACAATAAGCCCTGCGTCACGGCCAACAGCTATGCCGACATTGTAGTAATTCTTATAGATAATTTCTTCATCGGTCATCGAGGCGTTAATCACCGGAAATTCCTTCAATGCGGCGCATACCGCCTTGACGATAAACGGCATAAAGGTGACGTTCGCTCCATAACGAGCTTTGATGTCATCTTTGTGCTTAGCGCGGAAATTCCACAGCTCTGTGAGATCACACTCCTCGAATGTGGTAACATGCGCTGAAACGGCTTTGCTACGCACCATGTGCTCAGCGATAGCTTTTCGCGGCCCGCTGGCAGGTTCGCGACGTTCCCGCTCTCCCTCAGCTAACGGCGCAAAACTCACTTGTGGAATCGCCTGAGTCGGCGCTGTTGGCGCAGGCGTAGCCTGAGTAGCGGTAGGCGCTGGCGCTGATGGAGATGCGCTTGAAACTGTCGAGCGAGCCGCTACAAAATCCATGATATCTTCTTTGGTCAGACGACCATTCGGACCGGTTGGCGCCACTTGTTTCGGATCAACACCATATTCCCGAACCAGTTTACGAACAGCAGGAGCCATCTTGCCGCTCCCCTTGGCGCCAGTTGCCGATCGGCCATTGCTTGCGCCAGTAGGAGGCGGCGCAGTTGCCACTGCCGTTGCCGTACCTGCCGCTCCAAATCCAATTGGGGATGCAGCCGCGGCGACAGCCTTTTGGGCTGGTTTCTCTGCTACTGTAGCAACGGTGTCAGAAGATGCGGCGCCGACGCTTTCACCCTCAGCAAGGATTATTGCAACCTTCGCTCCAACCTGAACTGTCTCACCGGGAGCCGCCAGCAATTTGCCAATTACCCCGGAGACTTCCGACGGTATCTCGATATTAATCTTGTCAGTAGCCAGCTCTACCAAAGGCTGATCTTTCGCTACTTTGTCGCCCTCGGCGACTTTCCATTCGACAATTGTGCCCTCAAGCACCGATTCGCCCATCTGTGGGACAATAATATCCGTTGCCATACTCTAATAAATCCTTTCTAAAACCGTTCCAACAATACCACCAGGAACAAGAAGCCCGTATTATGTTGACTGCCAACGACTTGACGTACGTCAAAAAATCGGACGCCAATAGCAACCACGCCCTACAGTATGGGAATAATGAGCCTCAAGGTCAAGCGAGGATAGCCCATCAGAAGCAATGTGCAATCTTGATGTGAAATCTTGATTTTGTGCTCTAGAATCCGGTGGTTCCACAGATTGGAGCTGGTCCACCCGAAAAAATTCGGGCAATACCGTAGGTGACATCAGCTATGTTGAATGAGTTATCGCCATTGGCGTCCGCCTCGTCCTGACAAACCGGCGCAGGACCGGAGCTGAATATCCGGGCGATACCGAAGGTGACATCGGCAATGTTGTAAGCGCCGTCATTGTCCGCATCGCCGGGAGTGTCACAGCATACCACAGGCAGAACAGTAACACTTCCATTGAACAATTGAAAAGACAATGAGGTCCCCGATGGGTCGCTAAAACTCGTATGTCCGGATAGTGCGATAAGGTGTATGTCAACTGTCCTATCAGAAAGGGTGTCGGGAATCAGTAGAAGATTTGCTACCAGATTGAATAGCAGGCCACCTGTTTGGGGAGGAGTTCCCGCAGCTATCATGATACCGGCATTTCCCAACATCTTCACGTCGAATCCCTGACCGCCAAGGCTAAATGCGGACGTGGATTTCCAGCCCGAAGTTAGTGTCCCGGACGTATCATAGGGTTCGCTTGAGGCTATTGTAATGTTCTCTATGAAGAAATCGAATCCTTGCGAAGGGTTGGGCACAAGCGATGAATCAATACAATTCGGCCATAATCCACCGATGCAATTCCAGTATGTCGTATCGTAAAGTGTATCTCCAGCAAACTTGAATTGTAGCAAATCCGGTCTGCTAAACTGAAACCAGATAGAAAAAGCCTTGAGAGTATCATCAGGGTTATCCATCCAGACCGGTATCGAAACAGTAGCAGAATCAGGAGACACAGAAACCGTATCTATACGAATAGTAACACCGGGTTGCGCAACTGCAACACTCACACTTACCAGCAAGATGGCAGCGCACAGAAATGCTCCAAGGCTTTGTGAGCTCAACTGTTGTAGTTTTAAGTTTTTTGGGGACATCATTTTGTTCAGATTTCTATGAATGAGGGTCTTCGCAAGAAGGGCGCTCGGCACACCACGAACTTAATGTCAGTGTTGTAAGTAAGGTGACAGAGTTGGGCGACGCACCTATCACACAATAGGAGCATCCCGAAATGCTATGTTGATGATGCCATGTTGACGGCTATGCTGACGATGTAAAGAACTGCAGGTATGCTATTGCAAAGCTAAGAAATAAACGCAGGATGTCAAGGGCTTTTGCAGAGGAGAAAGCGGCAGTCAACATGGATTCATGTACTACACATTAGTTTTGTAACAGTGAACTCCCAGAAAGACATGGAGCGGAAACGACGCTACGAGCTAGCCACTTCTATCATTCGCTCAAGCGCTATCTTGGCGTTGACTTTGATTTTTTCGGAGACGCGGATTGGTTTCATATCTTGGTAGTTTTCGAGTGTGTAAGCCAAATCATTCAAAGTCGTGCGGTACATGTTTGCGCACACAGGGCAAGTTGAGCCAGAGAGTTCAAGAATTGTCTTATCGGGATGATAGTGCGCCATGCGGTTTATAAGATTTATTTCTGTGCCAATCGCGATGACAGATCCTGGAGGTTGCTTCTCACAGTAGTCCACGATGAACTTGGTTGAGCCGACAGCATCAGCTTGCGAGACTACATCCCAGGAACATTCAGGGTGCACAAGAATCTTAACACTAGGATATTTCTGGCGAAGCTGACCAACATGCTCGGCTTTGAAAGTCATGTGCACATGGCAGTGCCCCTTCCAAAGCAACAACTTAGCCTTTTCGATTTGTTCGCTGGTAAGTCCACCCTGTGGTTTAGAGAAATCCCAAATAGCGGTTTCTTCGTGCGATAGACCCATCACGCGCGCCGTGTTGTAACCGAGGTGCCTATCGGGGAAAAAGAAAATCTTCTCTCGCCTGTCCCAAGCCCAGCGCATAGCTTTCTCGGCATTGGAACTGGTACAAATCAACCCGCCATTTCCACCACAAAAAGCTTTCAGCGCCGCCGCTGAATTCATATAGGAAATCGGAGTTATAGCCTCTACCCCGCCAAAAGCCTTCAGGTCATCCCAGGCCGAGAACACATCGGCAATCTGCGCCATGTCAGCCATAGGACAACCGGCCAGCGGATTGGGTAGAAAAACTGTTTGATGAGGTTTAGCGAGGATATCAGCAGATTCGGCCATGAAATGCACACCGCAAAAAACTATCGTCTCGGCTTCGTCAAGCTCGGAAGCGATCTTCGAAAGAGCATAGCTATCTCCAAGATGGTCGCCGAATTCAACTACTTCCAAGCGCTGGTAGTGATGCGCCAAGACTACCAATTTGGTCCCTAGTCTGTCCTTCGCTGAGCGGATTCGCTCTTTGAGGTCCTCGTTGGTGGCTTCGCGGTATATTTGTGGTATGGCGTTAAACATCATTTCCCCCGGAAGGATTATACACAATTATTCGCCAGTAGCCTATAAAGCCAGAGAGCAACAATGATATCAATGAAAGAGGTTCTCTAATCTCACTGGCTAGTCTAATTACTGATGGGTGGTGCCACACATCGGTTGGGGACCACCAGTAAAAATTCGCGCGATAGCAAAGGTAATATCTGCAATGTTGAGGATATTGTCGCCATTAGCGTCAGCGGCATCCTGACACACCGGAGGTGGGCCTCCTGAGAAAATCCGCGCGATATTGAAAGTCACATCACCTATGGTAAACATTCCATCGCCATCCCCGTCTCCGGGGACAATGCAACAGGGCGGACAAACCAGCACGGTGTCACAAGGCGGAGTGAAAATTAGTCGTGCGCGACCAGTGCGCACGTTTTCACCTGCTGTTACGCTGGGGTCTTTGCTCCCCAACCAAAAATCAATAATATCCGCAGAATCATTGGTAGTCAACAAGGCGCCGCATCGATATGCAAACGGAACATTCGTCCAGGGGAATTCAGTACCGTCAAATACTTGCCCGGCAGTATCCCAACTTAGCCCACCATCGGCGCTTGTGGCTAGAAAAAGCGCCGCGTTCGTCCCATCGGTTCGAGTTTTGGTTGTAGTCATCAGCATTATCAGTTCATTGGGGCCACGGCTGATAATCTCCGGGTGCCACCAATCCCGGTCGGCCGTATCTTGCGGCAGAAAGTCGTATAGTACCGTATCTTCTTGCCATGCCGCATCAGGGGTGGGGTTCAACGAGGACCATAAGGCAATCGTATTGGCCGAATCCAGCGGGGCTTGGCCGTAAGCATTGGTATAAACACCCATCATCCGAAACACATTGTGCGCATCTAGCCATATCGCCGGGGACCACATAGCTCCTTTAACCGGATCACCTCTATCGGTGTCTATAATGATCTTGGGAGTTGTCCAGGTGATTCCGTTATCTGAAGTTGTAGTTACTACTAGTTGATATTTCGCTGTCACCAAGTCAGCCTGAACTTTCACTCGGAATACAATCCAAATTCTTCCGGTTGTGTCAAAAATGATGTCAGGATCCGATAGATGAACAATCTGATTAGCCTCCCAAAAGACAAAGTTCTCCATCCTTCGCGGCGTCCATAGAGGGTTTGCAACCGAATCAATTCCGCCATCATTACGTATCAACTCCTCACTCCAACTATTCCCGTCATTTGAGAACGCGAGATGCGGATTTTCGTCAGAGTTAGTCCGAAAAGGCGTATAGCACATCACATACTGGTAGGGAACATAAGCGGTATCCAACCAACCCGCAGGCAGTCGCATTACCGAGTGGTGAATGACAATTGCGCTGTCATCCCAATCCGGCTGAAGCACATTGTGCACTGGAATCTCACGAATAACTGTATCCAAAGTGACTTGCGCCTGAACCCAATCTAGCCGCAGACGTTTTTGATTCGTCTGTCCAAGGGCTTCAGTCGGCGCATAGCCATACAGAAATACAAGAGTCCCCAAAACCAAAGCGGATAACCTGTAGAGGGTCCTGTAGAGAAAGCCTGTTGTCGCTGTTCCAGCCATCTAACGCTGTCCAAGATTATGAGGTTTGTGAGCCCTTTAGCCCATCAAATACGATGTATCAAGAGAAATGCCTTAATAACTTCTTCCAACAAGAATGTACATAGAGCAGCCATCAGGCTAGAAATGTAGTTGCAGTATGAGGCTTCCGGAGTGAATCCAGATACTGGACTAAATATACCGCCTCATCCTGACACGTCAAGGAGATTTTCACTTCCAGGAGGCAACGCGCAACGCGGCAGGTAAGAATCTGAGCGCCAACGCATTCTGATGAAGAATACATATTCTATGGCGGATTTTGCAATGCAGGCGCTAAATCATGTATAATTGTTTGATTTTGAGCCGATTATCCGTTGGCTCCAAGCCAAGACCTTATTTCACCCTATACCAAGAAATCTATCATAGAACCAGCATGAGTATCTTCAAAACGATTCAGTCAGATTCAAAACACTATCTGGGAGGTCTTTACCATAGGACCGGTGAACATCACGTATTCCTGTTTGCCAGCGGGATATCATTCTCGGTGTTTCTTTGTGTGATTCCGTTCGTATTGATAATCTTCGCTATTGTCGGCAGACTGGTGGACTCTGCGGACTTGCAGGACAGCGTTAACCATTACATTGTGGGAGTCATTCCCTACGAAGAATACGCCGCTTTTGTCATCAGATTTGTCGGTTTGCGAATAGGTGAGTTTATTGCTTTCCGAGGCATCGCCGGAGTGGTGGGAACTCTGGGGCTGTTATTTGCCGCCAGCGGACTTTTCTCTAGTATGCGCACAGCGCTCAATACATCCTTTCGGATTACCGACGGACCGCATGCTCTGCTAAGAAAGCTAAAGGACTTGGCGATGACTCTTATCGTAGTCTTGTTTGTCCTGCTTTCCGTGTTCGTGATTCCCGGCCTGGAAGCCCTGCGCAAGCTATCCTTTGGCCCGGAAGCTCCAGCGGCAGATATTCTGAATCTACTCCAACATACTGCAATAGTTGCTATCACACTCGCTATCGTCTTCGCGGTTTTTCTAATTCTCTACCGCTACGCTCCCTCGCGCTTGATCCCATGGCGGACCGCAATTGTCAGTTCCATAAGCGCTACCTTACTCTGGGTAATCGCCAAAGAAAGTTTCGGATTCTATATCAGCCACTTTGTAACACTACAACGTGTCTATGGCGCATATCTCTTCATAGTGGTGATAGCCCTTTGGCTCTATTATAGCTCGCTGGTTTTGCTATTGGGCGCCGAAATCGGACAACTGTATCGTGAGAGACGGGCTTCCAAGGCATAGAGCCAGGTTTTACCTAAATTCTCCGTCAATATTCTTCTTGCAAAACAATAGTCATCCGCTATCTTTCACATAATTGGGTAGCGCAACTTCCTCACAATAGTTGTCTCTTTTCTTAGGTATCATCCTTCGGGGTGACATATTGTTTGCTCTATGAGAACTTATCGACGAAATCTTCTCAACTGCGCTCTAGGCCTCTGCAGTTTATTCTTTTCAGCGACGCACGGTACTGCAAACGCCAAGCCAAGCTCCGATAGTCTTCAGCTACTCTTCAGTAGCTTCCAGGGAGGTACCGGCATGGAGTGGACACTTGATGTCACGCATGACAAAGACGGCAACATCTACTGGGTCGGCGGAAGCACATCGAAAGATTTTCCCGGCGCGCCCAATGATAGCTGTTTGGCAAACCCCTGTTACATGGCCTATTTAACGCGAATAAACGGCATCACTTACCAAATAGACTTCGTTAGAAAAATAGGGAGAATCTCCAACGACCTGAATACTCGTATTACGCTTGATGACAGCGGCTACATTTACATCGCGGGCACAACCGAAGCGCCGGACTTTGCTGTAACTGGCGCATATCAACCCTCTTTCGGAGGAGGCGCCATTGACGGCTTCATTTATAAACTGTCTTCAAACGGTGACTCGTTGCTATATGGTACATTTCTAGGCGGCTCTGGAAATGACAACATCAGAGACATAGAAGTTGACCCTGTCACGGGTGAAGTTTATGTGTGCGGATGGACATCCTCTAGTGACTTTCCCCGAACAAGTGGAACTTCAAACGCTCCGCAGGTCGCAGGTAATCTCTTCATTGCCAAAATCGCGACCAACAGCCCTGACTTGAGGTACAGCTTTCTGGCCGGTGGCAATGGAGTCGACTCGGCCAATGGTATAACTGTTGTTTCGCAAGGAGTGGCTGTCGTCGTTGGGACAACAACCTCAAGCGACTTTGTGACAGATACGACTCTTGGAAACCCGGACCCGTCATCCGCAGACGGAATCATTCTTTGGCTGAATTCGTCAGGAACACAATTGAATCGTAGCATCCGTTACGGTGGTAGCGCGTACGATGATCTTCGCGCCATTGAAACCAACTCCAGCGGACAAATCGCCATCGCCGGTTTCACAAACTCACCAGACCTTCCAACTACAAACGCATTCCAGAGCTTTTACGCTGGCGCAGGTGACAGCTATGTCGCTTTGCTATCTAGTGACGGCTCCATTCTGACTTACGCAAGCTACATGGGCGGCTCAGGACGAGAGTTCATCAGCGGACTGGGGCTTGATGACAGCGGGTATATTTATGGCACAGGAGAGTGCCAAAGTACTGATCTTCCGCTATGGCATCCTTATCAAAATGTTCGAGTAGGTTCAGCGGATCCGATGGTCGTAAAGCTAAATACAAAGGGGCCGTTCCTGGCCTACAGTAGTTACATTGGCGGCTGGTGGTATCAAGGATCGGTTTCTGGCGCTATCGGTCCTGATAATTCATTTTGGATTGGTGGAATCACCAAATCAAATAACTTCCCGATGCAACAGGCATTCCAACCGGAGATAGCCGGCGGAATTTATGACGCCTTCGTTAGCTGTTTTCAGCAAGTCAGTTCAGTTGAAACCTGTTGCCGAACAGCCGGTGACGTCAATCATGATGGAGCGGTCAACATTGCAGATGTTTCAAACCTGATAGCGCGCATTTTTTCCGGTGGAGCCGCGCCAGTGTGCGTCGAGGAGGGAGACGCCGATGGCAATGGCTCAACTAATATCGCAGATGTATCCTTTCTGGTCGCCAGAGTCTTCTCAGGCGGGGCGCCTCCTGTTTGCGGGCCATAAGTATCTGCGAGTCGAAGCGCCACCTACTCCCGAACGCCTTTAGGGGACAATTTCCTTCGTCAAATTCCGGTATCGTTTACCCCAAATTATCAACGCGGCTATTACACATAGCCCGGCCACCGCAAGGTGAAACGGACGAGAGCCAGTCCAAATGTCACTTGTCACTCTGGTGGATAACCCCAAGAACATCAGCGTCACAAACCAATTGCGCTGTTTCTTTCTTTCGAACCACAATGATCCTGAGTCTGGGGCCCCACTCCCAAATAGCGCCTCTGATACCAGCACAACCACAAACCAGACATACCCGCCCACAAAAACCATATGCTCAAAGGCAATTCGGTATTGCATCCAAATAGCCGGGAGCAGCATACCAAAGAAGATGAACCCCAGCATGTAATTGATTGATTTGGCGTAGCGCCACTTGGGCCTTCTCTTCGCAAACGGCTCCAACTCGGTAACCGTTATCCAGGCAAAAAACAAAGCCCGGAACACATACGCCAAATGTTGAGTGTCCAAATACCAGGGGACATCTGGAAAAGACTTAGCGCCCACGAAAAAAGTCAGCAGAAAAGATATCGCCAGCAGAAACTTCAACCAATACGGAGTACCCTTTTCTAGCTTTGCATCTTCAGCGGAGGAATGCGGATTCAACAATTGCCCGCTAAGTCCCAGCAATAGCAAAACCGGGGCGCCAAGAAACTGCACTCCATCGGCAATCTGACGCCAAAACCACCAGCTATCGCCTACCAGATCAAGCGCCACTAACAATGACAAACATCCGCCACTGATTGAGGCAAGCAATGCAACAATGACATACAAATATGAACCAATTCTCGCCTCTCCTCTGAGAGGAATGCGCCGGACTAGAAACACCAAAGCTCCGCTGTTGAGCATCACAAACAAAGACAGCGCAACCGGCGGGCTTATCGATGCGGCGACAAATAGCGCAAAACCATTGAGTAGAAACAATCCGATAAAAACCGGCCGTAAACCGGGGACCTGCCAGTCTCTAGGTAAGGCATAGAACAAGACTGCCAGTAATGCAGTGCTTGAGTATACAGAGGTAAGAACATCAGCGTGAGCGCGGCCGGGATACGGAAAACTCGGCGCCAGAAACGCCACACTCCAAAGCGAGAGTCCGTAGAGCAAGAACAGTCCCGCTAACAACAAGAATACATTCAGCGAAACAATACTTTGCGAAACAATACTTCGTGATGAAACACTATTGATAGCCGGAGCATTCTTCTCGTTCACAATTGATTAGCTTTCTTCCGATGTCACTACGCGACAGCCACGAATGGATTCATCTAAATGACTTCATTCGATTGCTTTCAGCGCTTCATATGCGAGCTATGACCGGGGCTTAGTTTGGCTTTCGGATCCAGATAGGTCTTGGCGTGATTAACCGCAATGGCTATCTCGCCACAACCGGTTGTAATGAGATTTATCTTACCACGATGGGTCACAATGTCACCGGCGGCATAGACGCCTTCGATATTTGTGCGCATGAAGTCGTCAACTAAGATTGTGTTTCGTGATATCCTGACACCCCAGTTCTTAATTGGACCTAAATTTGCCAGAAAACCAATGTTGAAAAGTATCGCATCAGTAGGGAAATATTTCTCGGCGCCAGTCTGTGTTTGAACTGCGGTAATCGCTTCGACCTTGCTATCTCCGTGAACAGCCTTTGTTTCCCAATAGGGATAGTGTAGTGTCACATTAGAGCGCTTTACTTTTTCAACAGAATCTTCATGCGCCGCAAAACTGGCGCTACGATGAATCAAATCTACTGAGGCGGCCAGCGGATCGAGAGCCAGCGCATAGTCAAAGGCGCTATCTCCCCCACCGACAATCACCACACGTTTGTCACGAAACTGCTCGAAATTCCTAACTGAATAGTGAACGCCCTTGCCTTCCAGCTCGCGAACGTTCGGGACATCCAAACGCCGGGGCATAAACGCTCCCATACCGCAGGAGATTATCACAGTGCGAGAATAGTGTATATCACGTTTGGTGTGTAATTCGATTATTCCGTCGTCACGACGACGCAAGTCACGAACTCGCCTTCCCAGAGCGAAACTGGCGTCAGATGTTGCGGCCTGACGATAGGCCATTTGGACATACTCTTTGGCCATAACTTTCGGGAAACCCGCTATATCGTAGATATACTTTTCAGGATACAACGCTTTGAGCGCCCCGCCTACTTCAGGAAGCGCCTCGATTACTTTTACTCGCGCCCCACGCAGTCCGGCGAAAAATGCGCCATAGAGCCCCACCGGCCCAGCTCCAATAATGGTGATGTCATATACATCCTCAGGCGCTGAATCACGAGGTGTGTCATTAGTGACATCAGATCCCGGAGTCTCTTTGGAACTAGCGCCTTTGGAAGAGCTCACTGTCGTAGCTGATTTCATAATGGAATTTAACTAGTTGCCTTTGGAGATATTTTCCTGCGAGCCGGTGTAAGGCGCAAAGGCCCCTGCGACATTGGCAGAGCTATCTTTACTCACTGCGCAGATAGGACAATTCTGAGGATTATCCCTATCGGGAAAAACAACCCCGCATGAGCCACAGACTAAATAATCGATCTTCTCTCGCTGAATCTTCTCTGCGCACATCGCATTTACCCCTTGAAAGTTTTACGGCGTAACTTCAGTCTTTTTTGTCCGAATGTAATCTGCCGCTCTACGCATCCGGGCTAGCGTCTTCTCTTTTCCCACTAAGACCAACAAATCAAATAACCCGGGGCCGACTGTCAAACCGGAAACCGCCAGACGTGTCGGATGAATAAACGCCGCGCGTTTGACATCATGTTTTTCGGCGACTTCATCAAGCGCCGCCTCAAGCGCTTCTAAATCAAATGTGGAAGCAGAATCAAAGGCATCTGCCAGAGCAGTCAACCTGTCAGCAGACTCAGGAACAAACTGCTTCCTGTCTCCCTTTTGGTCATAGCCAAACTCATCAGTGAAAAAGAACCCGGCGGAAACAATGAAGTCATCAACAATGCGCATCCTTTCACGCATCAAGTCTATCACTTTGGCTAGATAGAGCTGATTATCTTCATCCGCCAACCAGTCGGAAGAAACCAGCCCGGCCTCCTGTAACTTGGGAGATATCAATTCAAGCAATTGCTCAATCGGGGCTATTTTGATATGCTCTTTGTTGAAGGCATTCAGCTTTTGCACATCGAAGACAGGGTTGTTTTTGTTAATGCCCTGCACATCGAAGGCTTCCATTATTTCTTCGCGCGCCATTATCTCACGGCCGTCTTTCGGTGACCAACCCAGCAAACACAAATAGTTAAACATAGTCTGCGGCAAAACTCCATCAGCGCCATACTCTGCGACATCTTTGTCGCCAAGGCGCTTGCTGATCTTGCGTTTGTCCGGGCGCAACAACAATGGCACATGCGCAAAACGCGGCGCATTTAATTCCAAAGCGCGGTAAATGTGGATTTGTTTGAAAGTGTTGGTAATGTGATCGTTGCCACGTATTACATCAGTGACACCCATCTCATGATCATCAACCACAACCGCAAGATTATACAAAGCGCTGCCATTAGCGCGCGCCACGACAAAATCTTCTATCTCACTATTCTCGCGGGTGATATCGCTAAGAACCATATCGGTATAAGTTGTCGAGCCTTCAGGAATCTTAATACGAATCACAAAAGAATCACCTGCTTCAACCTTCGCAGTGACTTCTTGCTCGCTAAGATTCGCGCAAGTGCGATCATAACGCGGAGCTCGTTTTTCTTTCATCGCCAATTCGCGCACTTCGGCGAGGCGCTCTTTGCTACAAAAACACCGATAGGCGCTCCCGGAGTCCAGCAACTTTGCCACATAGCTACGATGAATCTCATCCCGGGTCGACTGATAGACTATATCCTCATCCGACTCCATCCCGAGCCACTTCAGAGCATCGAGAATAGGCTGAATCAAATCAGCCTCGCTTCTCTCGGTATCGGTGTCTTCTATGCGAATCAGAAACTTGCCATTGTGTTTGCGCGCATAGAGCCAATTGAAAATCGCTGTTCGCGCGGTCCCTACATGCAGGTATCCCGAAGGTGATGGAGCTATTCGCACTACGCAAGGTTTGTTTGTTTCTTCGTCGCTCATATCTTGGTTGTGTGCTTTCGTTTCGCTATTTGTCATTAGGTTGTTACTTGGTCTCACCCTTATCACGCAGAAGGAAGCGCGCATCGACTACACAAGACTCGCCTTTTCTGCTGGAGGCGATAAAAGGATTGATGTCTATCTCAGAAAAATCATCAAAGTCATTCACTATTTGCGAGAGCCGCATCAACCCAGACATCAACGCCTGCTTGTCGACCGGCTTGGAGCCACGGAACCCTGCCAAAAGCGGATATGATTTTATTGATTCAATCATTCGCTCCGCAGTGACATCACTAACGGGACAAACCCGAAAACTAACGTCCTTCATCACCTCGACAAACACTCCGCCAAGTCCGAACATTATCAATGGGCCATAGGTGGGGTCCATTGTCATACCCATCACCGTCTCAACCCCCCCGCGAATCATCTTCTGCAAAACAACTGAGAAATCTTCGTCGCTTGAATGCCTCGCGACCTTCTTCTCCATACTTTCATAGGCGGAGCGAACTTCATCAGCGGTGCGCAAATCTACCGCCACTCCTCCGACGTCAGTCTTATGTAGAATTCGTGGTGTATTGATTTTCATCACCAATGGGTAGCCGAGTTTGTCCGCCAAAGAAACTACATCCGTGACAGATGCCGCCTCATGATACTCCGCTACGTCAATTCCATAGGCCGCCACAATTTCCAGCGCTTCAGCTCCGACAATCTCGCGCTGGCCTTTGGATTCGGCCTTTTTGATTATCTTGCGCACCTTGGCGCTGTTCACTTCGTGGATATGGATAGAGCCACGCGGTCTCTCCAGCCAGTTGTTGTACCAAACCAAACGCTCTAGTGTCTTGGCTATTGCATCGGGGAAACGATACACAGGCAAACCGTTTTCCTTGAGAACATTGACTCCCTCAGACCCCGAACGCACACCCATAAAGCAACTCAGGACCGTCTTATTGCCACCCTTCACACCGTCGGTGATAGCCTGCGAAACCTCCGAAGGGTCAACGGTAATCGGCGGCACAAAAATCGGCACAATCGCATCATAGCGCCTATCGGACTTCAATATCTTCAAGGCAGACTCAAACTCCTTTGGCCCGGCTCCCGCAATCAAATCCAACGGGTTAGAAAAGTTAACTTCCGGGGGAAGTTTAGCGCGGAGCTTTTTCTTGGTGGCGTCAGATAGTTGCGGTGTTTCCAATCCATGTGAAATAAGCGAGTCAGTCGCCAAAATCGCCGGACCGCCGGCATTGGTGGCAATCATCACCCTAGGGCCTTTGGGAATTGGCTGATGGGACAATGCTGAGGCCACATCAAAAAGCTGTTCAACAGTATCAACACGTATCACACCGGTTTGCTCAAAGAACGCATCAGCCCCCACATCCAACCCAGCTAACGCGCCGGTGTGTGACGAAGCTGCTTTGGCGCCTTGCGCGGTGCGTCCGGATTTCACCACAACTATCGGCTTAGTGCGACTCAATTCGCGCGCGATTTTGATAAAGCGACGCGGGTTGCCGAAATTCTCGATGTACATCAGGATAATCTCAGTCCCCGGGTCATTCGCCCAATACTCCAGCAAGTCATTGCCGGAGATATCAGCTTTGTTACCGATCGAGGCAAACATCGAGAATCCCAAATGCGCTTCCTGCGCGTGGACCATAATCGCCTCGCCCAGCGCCCCTGACTGGGAAACGAATGCTACATTGCCGCGTTTCGGAAAAGTCTTGCCAAAGGTTCCGTTGAGATTCACACCCGGCTCGGTGTTGACAATGCCAAAGCAATTCGGGCCTATCATCCGCATTCCGTACTTGCGAACAATCGCCAGAACTTTTTGCTCCATCTCACGACCCTTGGCCCCGGCTTCTTTGAAACCAGCTGAGATAACTACAACTCCCTTGACACCTTTCTTGCCGCATTCCTCGACAACTTTTGCGACATGCTCACGCGGAACAATCACCAAGGCCAAATCAACCGGATCCGGAATATCCAGAACCGAAGGATAGGCCTTGATTGAATGAATAACATCAGCATGAGGATTAACAGGAAACACCTTGCCCTGGAATTCTCCCTGGATAAGGTTGTGGAGTATTTGACGACCAATTGTCAGTTTGGTCGAGGATGCGCCAATTACCGCAACTGAGCGGGGTCGAAAAATCCCGTCCAGTGAGCAAGGCTCAATTATCGATTTGGCGCCGCCCTTGGCAGACTTCCTGGCCGGCTTCCTGGTAGTTGATCTAGCGGATTTCTTCACTGATATATTTGACGCCTGTTTTCTTGTTTTCATTGTCGGGGCCTTCAATTAGGCCTCAATGTCAATTGTGATATACGAGAATGGTTGAGACGATGCAAGATTTGGCTTGAATTGGCCGTAGCTATTTGTAGTCAGCGATAATCTGATTTGCTGAAGGAGACCCCAATGAAACTGAAGTGGAGAACGAAGACTCTTCGCCCCAAAAAGAAAAAGAGCCCTTCCCAGTAGGAGGGAAGAGCTTCTTTTTTTGCGATTTGCCTTAGTTGAGGGTCTCCCTTTTGGTGGGGAGCGCCTCAATGACTATGTAGTTAAAATGTCTAATCCCCATTTTGTTTGCATCACTGCTTTTAACAACCCAACCCATAAGAAGTTCCCACAGGCTGACAAAAGTCTTGCAATTCCGCGCGCAACAAATCAGGTGAATCAGGCTAATCAATTAGCTTTTCTTAGCCGTTTTGGCCGCCGCTTTCTTGGCAGCGGCCTTTTTCTTGGCCGCGGCGGTTGCCGTCTTTTTCTTGGGCGCTTTCTTCACTCCTGCGGCTTCTGACTTGCGCTTCGGAAGAGTCCGCTCATCCCTCAAAGCCGCCTGCGCGGCCGCCAATCGAGCAATCGGAACCCGGAATGGCGAACAGGAGACATAGTTCAGGTCTAAATGATGGCAGAACTCAATAGACTCGGGGTCACCGCCATGTTCACCACAAATACCAATTTTCAGCTCCGGATTGGCGGCTCTGCCGCCTTTGACGCCCATTTCTATCAGCTTTCCTACACCGTTTTGGTCAATAGTAACAAACGGGTCACTCGGTAATATGCCATTATCAAGATACTGCCAAAGGAATTTACCAACATCATCACGTGAGAAACCCATCGCCATTTGAGTCAAATCATTGGTGCCAAAACTAAAGAAGTCCGCCTCAGCGCCAATCTCCTCAGCAGTTAACGCCGCGCGAGGAATCTCAATCATGGTGCCGACCTTGTATTCAAGGTTCTTGACATTGTATTGACTCATTACCTCACGAGCTACACGGTGCACAATCTCACGCTGATGCAGAAACTCATTGACATGTCCCACCAACGGAATCATTATCTCTGGTAGAACCTCTTTGCGACTCTTCTTGAGTTCGCAAGCGGCTTCCATGATAGCCCGCACTTGCATCTCGGTAATCTCCGGGTAGACAATACCCAAACGACAACCTCGATGACCCAGCATCGGGTTTTGCTCATTAAGCTCTTCAATCCTACGCAAAGTCTTCTTGTACTTTGCGAGCAACTCGTCGTACTCATCATGAGTCTTCTCCAGACCTTCGAGACGCTCAAGAGCCTCGTGATGCTGCGGCAGGAATTCATGCAACGGCGGGTCAAGAGTCCTGATAGTCACCGGATAGCCGCCCATAGCGTCGAACAATGCCTTGAAATCGGCCTTTTGGAATGGAAGGATTCTATCGAGCGCTTCCTGACGTTCATCCACGCTCTCAGCTATAATCATATCCTGAACCGCAGAAAAACGATCTTCAGCAAAGAACATATGTTCAGTGCGACACAGCCCGATTCCTACCGCTCCGAATTCGATAGCTTTTTTGGCGTCACGAGGGGTGTCAGCATTCGCGCGAATATTCAACTGACGCACCTCATCGGCCCAATCCATGAATTCGTTGAACTCATCGGTGAATTCAGGGTCAATTGTCGGCGCCTCACCGAGAATCACTTCACCGGTTGAGCCGTTGAGAGTGATAATTTCACCCTCCTTGATAGTCAATTTGCCTACCTGGAAAACTTTTTTCTTCTGATTCACTCGAATCGTCTCAGCTCCTGCCACACAACAGGCGCCCATACCCCGCGCTACAACCGCCGCATGAGATGTCATCCCCCCTCGTGAAGTTAAGATGCCAGCGGCGGCCTCCATGCCCTCGATATCATCCGGGCTAGTTTCCTGACGCACCAGAATGGTCTTCGCGCTACCCTTGGACATCGCGATAGCGTCTTCTGCGGAAAAACATACCGCTCCTGATGCGGCTCCAGGTGAGGCCGGCAAGCCGCGTGCAATCACTTCCACTTTAGCGGTTGGGTCAATCCACGGATGAAGCAGTTGATCCAAATCATGCGGACTGATACGCATCAGCGCTTCGTCGCGAGTTATCATTTTCTCTTTGACAAAATCCACCGCAATCTTTACGGCCGCTGAAGTTGTGCGTTTGCCTTGTCTGGTTTGCAACATATACAGCTTGCCATCTTCGATGGTAAACTCAAAATCCTGAACATCGCGATAACGTTTTTCTAGCTTGGAGGTAATATCCTTGAGTTGCTTGAAAGCCGCAGGCATATCTTTGGCCAGCTCGCTGATTGGTTTCGGAGTGCGAACTCCCGCAACAATATCTTCGCCCTGCGCGTTTTGCAGGTATTCACCGAAGAACTCGTTCTCGCCAGTGGAGGGATTACGCGTGAAACCTACCCCTGTTCCTGAGTTGTTGCCACTATTCCCGAACACCATAGCCTGCACAGTAACTGCTGTACCTAGACCCGATTCGATTTCATTCATACGACGATACGAAATTGCGCGCGGGTTGTTCCATGAGCGAAAAACCGCATCACGCGCCATCCGCAATTGCACATACGGATCATCTGGAAATGGCTCACCGGATTGACGCTTCACCAAAGACTTGAATTTGCCAATAATCGCCGTGAGGTCTTTGGCTTGAAGGGACGAGTCCTTCTTAATCTTGCGCTCGCCCTTAATCTTCTCAACAATCGCTTCAAACCTATCTTTATCGATACCGAGGACAACATTACCGAACATCTGAATCAAACGACGATAGTTATCATGAGCAAAACGCGCATTTCCTGTGCGCTCGCTGAGTCCCTCGAGTGTATCCTGATTAAGACCCAGATTCAGAATAGTATCCATCATACCCGGCATAGAAACTTTTGCGCCGGAGCGGACCGATAGCAACAATGGGTTAGCCGGATCGCCAAATTTCTTGCCAGCGGTCTTTTCCAATGCGGCCACATTTTTCTCTAACTGCGTGTCTATTTCCTTGGGAGTGTTCATCCCCACTTCATAGAACAAATTGCAGACCTCAGCGCTAACAACAAATCCAGGGGGCACAGCAATTCCCGCCTGGCTCATTTCACACAAACCGGCTCCCTTGCCACCCAATATATCGAGATCCTCACGACTCCCCTCGGCCTTGCCGCCGCCGAAATGGTAATAATACTTGGTGGAGCTGGAATAGGTCGCCTTCATGGGCGTCGACTCGGCTTCTGTTGACGGCTTTGTTGACGGCTTCGTTGATTTCGTCGGAGCCGTTTTGGGTGTCGATTCTTTTTTGGAGACTTTCTTCTTGCTGTCGGACTCAGATGCAACGGATGTTTTCTTCACAGATTTCTTGGCTTTCTTGACGGTCTTCGCCTCACTACTCGCTTTTTGGGCGGACATCTTTAATGTCGCAACGCCTGAACGAGTGGTTTTCTTTGAGCTGGATACAGTTGTTTTTTTCTTCATCTCTGTCCCGGGGGTTGAGATTCTCTTGTCAAACGGTTGTTACGTCCGGCTATCGCAAAAAACCGCCACAGGTAGACGTGAACAAAACTGGCCGCCCCTCCCCTTCGAATAAGTTACTGGCATACAGGAACTTACACGAAACAGTGCGGGCCGCTTCACTATCAACATAGCGAATCAACTCGACTCTGGCAAGTCGAGCGAATTGGACAAGAAATCATGAAGATTCATGACGGACAATGGCCACCAAAGGTAGAGCTATTCAAAAGGCGAAGAAGTTATTTCAACCGAATCGACGCCCAAAAGACACATTAGCCACCACAACACCGACAACTAAAACTACAATCATCATCAATCAATCATTATCAAATGGTTGGCCGGTAATCGGCAATGTCGACCACTGATTATGTTTAACTTATATTCCAACTGACATTCAACTCTAATGGCTGCACATCATAGATACAAGTCCCTGAAATGCATCACGGCGTTCACCAAGCCCAGAGCTAAGCCCGGAGCTAAGCTAAAAACACACAGGGAAAAACCGATGCAACCAATGAACTAGAGCTGATACTTACATAGTAAAGATTCTATCGCCCGAGAGTATCTGTTTGAGCATTTGCAAAGTCTTCTCAGACGGAGAATGCATCAAATCAGCGGTATTGAAAGTCATACGCTGCTTCTCTCTCGGACATTCAAAACTTGCCTTGCCGCGACCGCCGCGCACTTTCTTCTTGTGCGTCAAATTATACTGACGCTGATACTCTTTGGCTTTTTCTTTGTGCTTCTGATAATACTGACGTTGATACTCACGCCTGATAGCGCTCACCAGTTTCTTGCGCTCTTCCTCAGATAACCCAGTCATATCCACTTCAGATAGCGTAGTAGGGGCTGTGATTTTTTTGCCGTCTTCTACGGCTAGTAGTTCACGACCCTTGACGGCAGGCTTCGTCATCTCTTCGGCTTTACTGCGTAGCGCCTCGGCTGGTAGTCGTGATTTGACATCGATTACTGCCTGGCGCTTGCGATCCTTGTCTAGCTCTTTCATAGCGTTCTTCTTCATCCGTAAACCTCACTTGTCGATTAGTCGCAGGAGGCGAATTGCGTTGCCCTTACTCAGAGATTTCTTCGAGATTTCTTATTGATTTCTCATTAACCAAATCTCTTAGATTTCATTGAAACGAATATATTCTGAACAAATACCCTCAAATTGAAATGCGATCTTCCTATCTTCGAAAAAGCGTGATTCTCTCCAATAGTAACAGATTGCTTGACCAGTTCCTGATAATCGCCGCCAACCGGCGTTAGTATGAGCTGACAGCGAATTGACACTGGCCCGTTGAACGAACCTCGGACACAAAGCCTGCAATTCGTTCGCACTGCATTCACACAAATTCTACCCAGCAGGGAGACAGATGTCAAGCGGTTTTTCCAATTCTCCTGCAAATTTATTGCCATAAAGCAATGCTGGAGACAAACTTACACCGCCCTTGAATCCGAGCTTTTGCAATCCACTGACAAACAGTGGTTTATGCGCAAGTTGAAACAATCCCCACAACGTGTTGCAGGGCAATACTATGCGCAAAACGCAAAAAACTCGATACTGGGTACAAATATAGGCGTGGGATAACACGGTTCCAAGGACTATATGCTAGTTTTATAAGAATAATGCCAATAAAAACTTTTTGAAGTCGGAAGTTTTTTTGGGGGGAAGCGTCTATTGGGATGGCAAAAAAAGCTGGAGACATGCAATAGCTGTAAGAACAAAAAGACGGAGCGCTCTTCTCTTAGCGCTCCGTCAATGTTCTTTGCGGCAATCTTTGAATTGTTATTGCGTCAATTAGCGCCGCCATTGTAGCACGGCAAAGTTCCGCCCTGGAAGATGTGTTCGATGAGCTTTGTGACATCACCTATGTTCATACTACCATCACAATTGAGGTCACCATTGGATGTCCCCGGCAAAGGAGCTGGTCCACCGTCAAATATATGGCTGATGAGATTTGTTAGATCCGCGATGTTGAGCGAGCCGTCGTGATTGACATCATGGTCGCCGAGGACGCGCATGATGATCCCACCAGGCATGGCAAATGTGCCAAAAGGTGTTTGTAGCAAAGCTGTGTAGTCACCCAGGATGATATCATCAGGGATGTTGCAGGTAAAGCTATGAACAATATGGCCCGGCTCAACAAACTCCACAGTTCCAGAGCATATTTCAATTGTGTCTGTACCGTTGGTTAACAACAGAGAGAGGTCTATCGGATCAAACATCATGCCCCCGGGAAACTGGATATCGAGGCTGATGTCGATAGTGTCACCAATACTGAACTCCGAAGGGAAATTAGTAAACCCGCCACCCATAGGAAACTGCGCTTTGGCTGAACCGGCAAGTAGGACAGAAGATAGAACTGCCGTTGCTAATAGTTGGCGTAGATTACGAAACTTCATGTGAGGGTCCTCCCGAGATGGCGTCGCCGACTTATTGGCAACAGATAAGTTTTTTTGTGTAAGTAGACCTAGTGCAGTCGAAAGCAAGTTACTTTCAAATAAGTAAGCTGTCAAGATATTCTCTATGGCGTCACAAGAGCCTGGGAGAACTGACGCAGAACAAAACTTGATAAACTAAGAACTGTAAGTAGTGAAATTAGGTTAAATCGGTGTCGGTCTTGCCCTTGGTGCGAATCAGGTCAAAGGCCAGCAAGCCAAATATCCCAACAAGAATCAGGATATAGACAGCCGTATAGGACCCGCTACCCTCCTGATGCGCCGAGCCTACTGAAGTGATACGCCATTGATCCAGGAACTGAACACGGTTAATTAGCAACGATATACGCGCCATGACCGTGAATCCAAACGAGGCGCCAAAACCAAGCATCAAAGTCCATATTCCAACTGTGGCGACACCACCGAACCAACCTTTGTGCTCTTTGGAGAAGTAGAAATAAATTAGAGCCGCAAGAGAGCCAATAATTATTATTAAGGACGCAAATGAGTTGGTGTAGTTCAGTAGACCGCCGTCAAAGAGGTTCCCCCAATGCAATTCAACCATCATAGCCTGTAATTGCTCAGTGACTTTGGTTTGCATTTCAAGAGGTATCGCCAGCCCGGTTGCAATTCCGATATAAATAGCAATCGGATACCTGGAAACCCAGGCCAGCTTCTTTGAAAAACGAGTCCACATGAGCACACCTAGAATCAATGGAATAAGATACACCATCTGCCCATCGTAGAGCTTTTCAACCAACTGTGTCTTAAGCGAGCCGTAATACAGGATAATCACAAAATATCCGGCGGAAACACCTACCACAAGATGCTCGGCGATTTTGTAAAGCGGGTTGTCTTTATATAAGAATGAGAATGTCGCCAAAGTCAAAAATGCGGCGAAGGTCATCCACAGGTAGTCACCTAATTCCATAACTGGATTCATTAGAGCCCCCTCTTCTTGTGAGAGCCGAAGTAACCAATATTCGCAATGATAATAAATGCGATTATTGTGAGATGCGCCCAGACTTGCACTTTCATGCCGTCCATTGCCAAACCGGGGTTATCAGCCAAACGCTCATACTCGGCGGCGCCCAGCAGACCACCCATCAAACCGAACACTCTACCAGAGCCAAGATAAGGATAGTAATCAGCGGTCATAACACCCGTAAGACCGAGCGCCAGCTTAACATCATAGCGCGCCGCGGCATATTTAATCCAGGCGTCAACTACGTTTGAACCGGATATATCAATAACCATCTCAATATCATCGTAGTTCTGCACATCTTTCATAATCGGGAGCGAATCCAGAAGAACATCATAATAGTCTCTTGAAAAGAAAGTGCGGAAATTCTGCCCCATGCCGGTAATCACTAACTCAAAATAGGCCCGGTAGCCAAGAAAAGCATAATCCACACCATTGACGATTTCACGACCAGGATAGCTGACGCCATTGTATGTCTTTGGCAATGCCGTTGAATCCACAATATCCAAAATAGCCTGCTCAGCCATACCCGGACCATTTTGCGAAAGCGAGGTGATAATCACGCCAACTTTCTTGCGGAAGCACTGCTCCATGATGACATAGGTCATAGGATGTAATTCAGCCAGAGCATTGGGATCGTAGTCAATCGCCAGCAGAATCTTCTGACCTTCTTCAAGTCCTTCGATTGCATCAAAAATAGTCTGCACCTCGCGCGAGGCCGGCACTGGAACATTCATCGGAATGTAGTAGGTAGAGACAACCACAACCGCGAGAACCAAGAACACCCAGCGGCGGTCAAGGAGCATCACGCGATCAAAGAAACCTTTATTCGAATTGTTACTCATTTAGTCTCTACCCATATAAGCGCGTTCAATTCCCAAAATAACCTTCAAACCGGTTGCAACTATGCCCAATCCAACTCCCATCCAAATAGCGCGTTTCGCCGCCAAATTCGGAACATTGAGAATCCAGTCAGCAACCGGACGAGTATACTCTGCAACAAACGGGAAGAAGCGAATCATCACAATAATAGCTCCGATAAGCAGAATCGAGGCTAGAGCCGAACGCGCGCGGAATGCGCGATAGGCCGCTGAGGCAATGAAAAATGCCAGCAGAGAAAACATAGTTGAGTAAATCGGAATAAGAATGTCATTAAAGAAGTGACGGAACATATAGGATTCCTGCCCCTGAAACATGGAGTTCTCGCCACCAAACTTGAGTCCGAAGATTATCATCCCGAAAAGCCCGAAGAGGGTAATGAAACTGTATTGCCAGTCACGCTTCTTGTGCTTGATTCTATCCAGGTTGACAGTAATCAAAGACCAAATACCCAGCGCCAAAGCGAAAATTCCGATAATCGAAGTCCAGTCCAGCATGTTCTCGTTGACTTTTTGCGCACCTTCAAGCGGGATGAAGTACAATGCCAACATCAACCAACCAAAGATAAATACAAGCGCTAATGGAATTTGTCTTTTCATATTACTCTTAAGCTCTTCTCAATCAACCAACAGCCTCGAAAGCCTTTGCGAATCCTTCATAGCCCAACCCAGACATAATAACCCCGAGAATCGCCAGGACAACGATCACCGCTTTGGCATAGTCCTGCGCCTTCAATGCGCCAAGTAACAGTGGCTCACGCCCCAAATAGGCCGATGCCGCATACAGTTCTTCACCAATCAAAGTATAATCACAGGCCACCACAAAAAACGGCAACTGAGCGATTTCGTCAGTTCCGGCTATCTGAATTGAACCGGCTATAGCGCCTGTTTCAGCCAGGATTAGTGACTCGGCGTAGAATTTGCCCAGGTAGATATTAGTTGCCGGACGGTCACGAAGAATAGTGCCGTTTACCGCGGCAACATAAGCGAATTGCGCTTGAGTGACGAAGTAAACTTGATCGTCGCGATAGGCGTCGGGACGGCCAGCGTCCATGTAACCGGTGCGCACAGTTTCCTGCGCAATAGTGAACACAATCGGATCATAGCATGGCACAATCACGTCCGTCTGATATTCAGCAACCTTGCGCGCGACTCTGCCGAGAATAGTAAACGAAGCGATTGTCGCAATGTCCGATGCAGTTCCCAGCCCCAGCACATACAAGATTGGCTTGCCCATTTCAGTAGCGCGACCAATTGCCTCATCGACAGCGTCAATTCCGGCCAGTGGGCGAATATAGAGCGAATCACCACGTTGTTTTGCGACACGCAGGAAGTACAAAGTCAGCAGGGTAAAAAAGAGCACGAAGAAAAAAACCGGATTGCGACCACTATTCCACCATTGCCCCACCGCTTGAGCCGGGGCGGAAACTTCTGAGTCCGAGTAAAGAGTCGAATCAGCGGTCACTGCTCGGACACGGTAGAATAAATCTGTTTCAGTAGGGAGATAATCATCGCTGGACTTATCAGATCCTCCAGCGTCTTTGTAGATCAGAGATGCAGTCACATCCACATCTGAGGGCACAGCTCCAACTTTTTTCCAAGGGCCACTCCGGGCCAATGAGCGATATATTTCATAGCCAAGGACCAAGGCCTGACCATCAGCAGGAGCTTGTGACTGCGAAAAAGTCACTATTACCGCATGTCCGGCGTCATTGGGAGCGTCTTCGACTGTCACATTGCCCGGCGCAGCTGGAGCCAACATTGGAGCCAACATTGTTGAAGCATTGTCTACTTCCGCTGTCGCCTCCTGCGACAAGACAGCAGACGATGAAAACACAATCCCGAACATCATACCGTATACAGCCAAGCGGAAACCTGGCCAAAATGCGTTTCTGGAAGTTCGGGATTGGAGAGTCATAGTTTTGTCTATTTATATCGTCTTAGAGTAAAACACTAACGATTTCTGATGGGCCGTCAAATCCATTGGCTTCATCGGCGCCACATCTGCGGCTGTTAATAGCCGCGCCCAATATCAACAACAAGATAAAAAAATGCAAGTCCGAATCTATCGGGTTAATTCAGCGTTAACTTCAACTAATAATTCCGGCCCAGTCTCTGAAAAGAAAAGTTAGACGACCCACTAGTAGCGAGACTCTGCCCATAACCGTATAGCCAAAAGACGCTCCAAAAGTGACCATCAACACCCATATTCCCAGGCGCGATACTCTCCCGAACCATCCGGTATGCTCCTTCGAGAAGAAGAAATAAACTAATCCACTTATGACACCCACCACAATAACCCAATTTGAAAGCATTTTGATAAACTGGCCGCCGTAACTAAGATCGAAGTTTGAAACAAAATCTCCGAATCCGGTCCAATCTGGCAAAAGCGGCAGACTCATGGTGCTGGATATTTGAGAAATGAAATTGGCTTTCAGGTTAGCAGTCATCAGTAGTCCGGCAGTAGAGGCGACAATAAACGCCAATGTCCATTTTGAGAGCCAGCCAATTTTCAGGCTATCCGGCAACAGTCGAGTCAACAAAAGCAAACCAAAAGCTATGGGAATCCAATAGTCCCATTTGTATCCCAAAAATGGTTGGTCAAGAGCCTCGCTCAACCAGGGTGACAAATGCGGAATAGCCTGCTGAACAATATTGGACCAAAATCCTACGCACATCCAGTACGCCGCCGAAACTCCCACATACAGATGTTCGGCAAACTTGTAGAATGGATTGTCTCGATACAGGAAAGAGAAAATCATCAACGTGAGAAATCCACCTGCAGTAACGATAAACGCATCCCAAAGAGCCTGGGAGCTGTCGACCGCTTCAAAATCGAACTTCAAAAGCAAAAAACCGATAAACACAATTATCGAAGCAATGGGTATCATCACCTTGCGGTTCATGCCGAAGCTCCCTTACGTTTCTTTGCCAGGAAGAACGAGATATTCGCAAATATGATAAGCAACATTAAGAACACATGTGCGACAGTTTGCGGGCCCATTATCTCGGTGGCCTGCGCTCTAAATTCGCCGTATTTGGGGTAACCCCTGCGAAGCATTTTTTCGTATTCAGATGCGCCCTTCGACCCACCCATCATTCCATTCATTTGTTGTGGATAATAAGGATACAACTGCGGAGCGGAAACTGCGGCGGCGCCGCTTCCCATCAACGCTCCCGAGGGTTCTACCACATACTCAACCCACTCTTTTATCCCCGGACGACCACTGCCAATGGCAACGATATAACTGAAATCCGGGCAAGCGGTGACACCTGTCATCATCGGGAGACTATCAAGCACTATACCGGAAACGTCAGTCGGAAATGTCTTACGAAAATCAGTCGCTATGACCTTCAACACCGCTTCATTGCCAGCTCGGTATCCAACATTGCAATAGTCTTCTCCATACACCAACTCCGGGAAATCAGGTCGGATGGCCGTTATGACATCAGCTATCATCGCCCCACCTGTTCCCCATAGTGTCATATAACAAATCTTCAATTTCTTTTCCAGGCAATGTTGTGACACCGCTATGGCCATAGGTTGCAATTCGGGAGCGCCGGAAGGATCATAGTCTAGTGACAGAAGCACTTTGTCGCCTTCTTCCAGATTCTCAATTGTATCGAAGATATTACGCACTACCACTGTCTCCTGGACCGGCAACACAATCCCCGTTAGAACTGCGCCCGCGACAGTCAGACCCATCATCAGGAAGATGACACGTCTTTCAACTTCGCGCCCCTTAATGGTGCGCCAAAACACCCAACCGACACCCGCAACGAAAAGAATCCAGAATATCCAGCTAAAGACCGGCCCCAGACCGTGCGAGACAACCGAAAACAATGGCGAAAACAATGGCGAAAACACTGGCGATAGAAATAGCGCTTGTATCATTCATCACCTCCGCTGAGGTGAGTGCGTTCGATTCCCAAAATCACACGCAGTGACATCGAGACAATTCCTAAAGCAATGCCAATAAGGATTGCGCGTTGCCCAGCTAGATTGGCTTTGGCCAGCAACCAGAGCGAGAGATTCTCAACTTTGAAGAACGACACCCAGTCGGGCATCCATCCGGTGGCAACAACACCGACAAAAGTTTGTCCCATCAGAATAATAAACGCAGAAACCAACAGGACTGTCGCATCGGAGTTCTTGGCTCGAAATGCGCGATATGACGCCGAAGCGATAAAGAACGCCAGCAGAGAATACATGCTCGCCGAAAGCGGCGCCTTGACCGCATCGAATAGATTTTTGAACCATGAACCATTTGCGTTCAGGTCAGCGGCATACCCCGCAGTCGCCATCTCCGGGTTGCCGAGTTTGAATAGTCCCAACGCCAGCATCACAAAGAAACCAACTACTGTGACAAGCGCATACTCCCAATCCGTTCTCTTGCTGAATACTTTTTGCAAATTGATTTTCAACAATGACCCGCCGCCAAGAAAGAATGCGAAGACAGAAATAATCTGGAAATAGATTAACACGTCTTCACGCATCTTGCCCCAAGGCGGGACAAACTCGGCAATGACCAGAACAAATCCGGTGACAATTGTAATTATCCATGGTATTGTGCGCTTCATTGACTATCGATCGTCTACTGACCGCCTCCAAATACTGACCAAATTCCATGAAAGGCGCCTCTGAAAGTCTCGATATTCATGCCTTCTTCAGAGCCAAGCGTCGCTAACACCGCTCCAATCAATACCGCCGCCATCGCAATAACCTTACCAACATCCTGCCCCTTAAGTGAGCCAAGTTGCTTGGCTTCTCCACTTAGATAAGCCGAGGCTGCAAAAAGCTCCTCGCCAATAAGCGTATAGTCACATGCGGCGACAAAAAACGGCAACTGCGCCGGTTGAGCTGTTCCTGCGATTTGTATAGCGCCGATTGAATTGCCTGTTTCAGCCAGTATTAGTGATTCGGCGAAAAATGCTCCGAGATAGAAACAGGTTGCAGGTTTATCGCGCGTCATGATACCGTTTACCGCGGCGACATACCCGAATTGTTCATCTGTGACGTAGTAAATATCATCAGCTCGGTAAGCGTCCACTCTACCGGCTGTCATATAGGCCTCGCGAACTGTTTCACGGGCCGCTGTCATCGCCAGTGATGCGCGTGTCGGAACAAAGATTCGTGATTCGTATTCGGCTACCTGCTTGGCGACTTTCGCCAGTATGGTCATACCGGCGATTGTCTGGACATCATCCATATCATGAATACCCGGAATAAACAAAATCGGACGGCCCATTTCGGTTGCGCGACCAATGGCTTCTTCTACCGCCTGAAGACCGGCAATCTTGCGCAAGAACATCTGCTTCCCTTTTCGCGCGTGATAAATAAAATACATCACCGAGCCGCCGATTAGAACCAGCAAGATAAACACCCACACTTCATCCCAATCAAACCACTCCCGCTCGGTTGTAACTTCGGCCGAAACAATAGGCTCAGAGACCTGGCCGGAAAGTGTATATGAGCTTACTGAGTACTGATAGGTTTCACCGCGGGTCAAACCTATATCTGCAAAAGATGAGGTAAGCGAAAAAACCGCTCCTATAGAGTCGAATTCGGCAGAACCTGCGACGCTGCGGTAAATGATATAACCGGCCACGTTGCGCATACCGGCAGTATCATCGAAAGACAAATCCCAACTCACATCAACGGCCTCACCGATGTCATACTTGTGATCCACAGCTAGGACATTCGTTGGCGCCGCCGGAGCGCCCTCAAGCTCTGCAGATGTTGAATCGGTAACTGATATATCGGAATCTTGCGCAAGTAATGGCGCGGAATAAGCGGCAAAAACAAGTAGTGATAATAGTGATGTAAGGAAAGTTTTTCTTGAGATGGATAAGCGGCTTAATCGACTCATATATCTCTCTGGTAACACTCTTAGAACATTTGTCCGAAATTTGTAGCCCAACTACTAAAGAGGAAATCCAAGCGACCAATCAGAAGTGACATACGACTCATGACCGTGTAACCGAACGAGGCTCCGAAAGTGACCATCAAAAACCAAATACCGACTTTCGCCGCGCCACCAAAGATTCCTTTGTGCTCTTTCGAGAAAAAGAAGTAAATCAATCCGGTCACCGTGCCAATAGCTACCGTAAACGAACCAAGCGTGGCCAGGAAAGTGTCCTGTATCAGTGGTTGCATTGTCGAAGCAATCTGATTCATCGCATTCGAAACAAAGAAAGTCATCATATACAGACCGGCGGTAGCGCCAACAATGAACGCCAGCGGCCAGCGAGAGAGCCAGTTTATCTTGGGAATCATGCGACACAGCATCAAAACACCAAGTATCGCTCCGCCCCAAAGCCACATATCCGGATCTGCTCCGCTACCTTCAGGAGGTATAACCCCCAGCCAAAACTTCTTGTATAGGGCGCTATAGAAATATTCAACCGCCCAATAAGCCGCTGAGACTCCGATAAAAATCGCCTCACAGACCTTGTAAACCGGGTTATCCTTGTAAAGGAAGGAGAAAATACCCAGAGTCAAGACACCGGCAATGAATATTCCTATGGGACTTGCGTCAGCCATGCTCTAACCGTTTTTCCTTTTCCGGGTGCGGAAATATGCTGTATTACCAATGATGATAAAGAGAATCACTATAGCGTGTGTCGAGATTTGAGAAAGTAACATCGTCGAACCAGCTCCGGGCATTCCCAGCGCCTTTTCAAATTCCGCCGCGCCACTCATCCCACCAAGCAAACCGACCATCTGATTCGCTCTCAAGTACGGATAAATCTGCGGAGCCTGCACAGCAGTGTTGCCAGCGCCTAATGTTGCGCCAAACCTATCCACCGCAAACTGCACCCACTCTACTGTCCCGGGCTTACCTGCGCTGAAGTTCATCACAAAATCGATGTTGCTGAAATTCACAATATTTTGCAAAACCGGAATTGAGTCATAGGGTGTCTGACGTTGATCACGAGAGAACATCGCCTTGAACCCCGAACCCATTCGCTGAATCACAAACTCATTGCCCGACTGAAACCCAAGATTCACATAATCTATGCCGTACTGCGGATTCATCGCCTGTACATCAGGGTCCAAAAGCGCCGCGGCAATCGCTTGATCAGCCTGCTGTGGTCCCTGCGGCCAAAGTCCCATTACGATTACATCCAAGTCATTCTTGAACGCCATCTTAAAAAATGCTTCGGCCATCGGTTGTAACTCAGGAGCTGACGGTGGATCGTAATCAAACGCCGCCAGGATTTTCGAGTTAGGCGGCAACTCTTCCAGCGCATCCACCAAAGCCTGCACATCAGGGGTTACATGCACCGGCGGAAGCAAATCCATAAACAGCGGCAACCCTGCGGCAAACGCCACATAGACAAAAACCACCCGACGGCTAACCGGATTGCCGATAATCGTGCGATACAACACATAGATCAAACTAAGTCCCAACAGGGCCATACCGATAATAGCGAGTGTGTTACCCATCAGGCGTCACCTCCCACATGCGAGCGCTCAATGCCCAAAATAATGCGCAACGAGCTGGAAGTGATTCCAAGAGCGATGCCAATCATAATCGCACGCTGACCCGCTGAATTAGGATAGGTCATAATCCAATCCGCAACTGCGCTGAAAAATGGAAAGTCTGTTATTCCTAATGCGTTGACAATCGGATCTAGTAGTGGAACACGGCCAACCATTACAAAGAACGCTGTCACAAGTAGCAATGTCGCCTCCAGGCTCCTGGCTCGGAAAGCGCGATATGACGCCGAAGCGACAAAGAACGCTAACATCGAGAACATAGTGGCGCTCAACGGCGAGAAGGTATAGTCATACATCCACTTCAAACCAGTTCCTGGGGCCATGTGTGATGTGCCACTGGAGATGGCGTTAAAGACCGAAGAAAAGCCGATTATCAACATGACCAACATCGAAACCAAAACAATTACTCCCAATTGCCATCCCTCGGTCTTGCGGATAATTTTGCGCAAAGACACTTCTCCCAAGTTGAGCATACCCAACCAAATGGCGAAGGCTGAAACTATACTAATCCAATCACCAAAGATGTTCTCTGCTTTACCGAAGGGGTAATGCGGAATAAAATAGCTCACCGCAAAAACAATTCCGGCGATAGAGGTGATTATTAGAGGTATTTCTCTCTTCATAATAGATCAGATACTCGTTTACTGCTCTTCTCAGTCTACCTTGAAATACTGTTGCAAATACAACCAGCTCGGCAAGTCTACCACTTCACCCAGCAACACAACTATCAGCCCCAGTACCATCGCCACTAGGAACAACGCCTTACCTACATCCTGCCCCTTCAATGAGCCAAGCTGACGCGGCTCACGAGACAGATAGGCCGAGGCGGCAAAAAGCTCCTCGCCCAAAAGCGTATAATCGCAGGCCGCCACAAAGAATGGCAACTGCGACGGCATAGCGGTTCCGGCGATTTGGATAGCGCCGACTTCATTGCCGGTTTCAGCTAGAATCAATGACTCTGCGAAAAAAGCCCCCATGAAAAATATGGTTGCCGGCTTCTCACGCACAAACATTCCATCAAGCGCCGCGGCATAACCGAATTGATCCTCAGTGACAAAATGCACCTGAGCTTCCTGAAACATATCAGGACGACCCGCGCGCGAATAAGCGTCTTTCATTGTCTCCTGCGCAGTGACCATCACCATAGATTTACTAACCGGAACTTCCAGCCAGGTCTCATACTCGGCGGCAACTTGCGCAACCCGTCCCAAAATCGCCATACCCGCGATTGTCTGAACGTCATTCATATCCTGAATACCCGGGATGAAGAAAATCTTTTTGCCCATCTCAGTCGCGCGACCAATTGCTTCCTCGACCGCTTCAATCCCGGCAATCTTGCGCAGAAAAATCTCGCTACCAGAGTAGAAATCTTTGAGAAACAAAACCATCGTGATTGCCGCGATAATCGCCATTACCCAGGAGTAGAAAAAGCCCAGCAGGATTATGAACAATATATTGGCCATCCAGAGATTGCTCTTTCCGGTCTTGGCCTGAGTGATAAACTGTAATATCGAAAATGCAACTATCAGGAAGATAAAGAGCATTACCCCCAGCTTCTTGTTGAACCATTGAGCTTTGGTGGTTGTCGGCCCCCAAACTACCGAGGGAGAAGCCACAAATGTTTGATTACCGTCGGCGTCGATTTCGAAGCGATAGGCGTCGACGCGATAGAAATACTCCACTCCGTCTATGGCGCCATTGTCCAGACTTTCGGTCTTGCCAATAGTCGCTTTGCCAACGGTGTCCACAAATGGACCCGAGGGTGATTCCGAGCGAAGGACTACATAGCCGTCAATGATCCCGCGACTTGTATCATCCGGCGAAAGCTCCCAGGTGATAGTAGCGGATTTGCCTTTGTCATTAGGAGTATCCTCGGCATGAACATTCACAGCCGGAGCCGGCGGTGGCGCAATTGCCGCGCTGTCGACAGGTTGCTCGTCTTGCGCAAGAGCGCCGACCGGAGACATCAAACCGCATAACAGAGTCAAAGCCAACGCTATAGAAGAGCTTCGAGTATGAGCGTTCTTATATCGCTGGCGCCGTTGCATGCGGTCGTCGGAATTTGCGGTTCTGGTCAGTGTCATTTCTGAGAGCTTCTTGGCAGTCCGTCAAGTTGATTATTTCCGCGAGGGATTAATCGGACAGCCAAAAGTAGCGGAACCCGCCCCGAATGTCAAGAGTGAGATAAACCATTGAATAACTTCACATTAAGCAACCACAAGACCGTAGGACAGAACCCAAAGCGGTTCTGCCACCTCCAACAACAAACAATAATCCGGCCCCGTCAACCCACTTCCCCCTTGATAGTCCTGACAGTTTTTGTATACTATAACAGTGTTGTTAAATCAAAGAATCCCATGAAGTTGATGGACCGGTTTTGGAGATATTGCAATGAAGCTGTTTACTATAACTATAGCGCTCGTCCTACTAGCCACCACAACATCCAATTCCACCACAATAAACGTCCCCACCGACCAACCAACAATCCAAGCCGGGATAGACGCGGCGGTTGATGGGGATACGGTGCTAGTGGCGCCGGGGACATATGGAGCGATAGACGTGATTTCGAAAACAATAGATGTGGTAGGGACGAAAGGATTCCGGTACACATCAATCACTACTTGTACATTAGCCAATAGTACCGTTAGGCTGGATGGCCTTCTTTGCAACTCAATATCGATCGTACAATGCATAGCCGACGTTTCAAACTGCTACATACTCAATGGCGGACTAGAAGTTACCGGCGCCAACTGCCAAGCAAGAATCGCCAATTGCGGATTCTTGGTCCAGACAGTGACCGCAGGCATTCAACAAAACGGCGGAACATGTACCTATATTAACAACACTATAGCATTCGGCGACAAAGGAATAGTTATCGATTCTGGGGTTGCAGTCCTAGTTAACAACCTAATATTCGGAAACAACTCTAGCGGTATTACCGTAAATGGCGGTAGCATATCCAGCGAGTATAACAACATATACGGAAATGGTATTGATTTGGTCGGTGCAACACCATCTTCATCTGACATATCTGTCGATCCTATGCTTGTTGGTACGGTGGTATATTCTTGGAAGGAATACTTGCTCGGAGATTCTTCCCCTTGCATTAATGGCGGATCACCTTTGCCAGTTTACGATGATCCCGATGGTACAATTAGTGACATTGGGCAAGTGTATAGAGACCAGAGAAATGTCTTCGTAGTGCCAGACGATTTTGGGACTTTGGATAGCGCGATTCAAGCATGCTATGGGCAAGACTCAATAATTGTCAAAGCTGGAACCTATTACGAATCGATAAACCCGAAAGCAACGGATCTCAGGATAGTTGGGGAATCGGGAAACGATTTCCCTGTAATACGACCTGCTGTAGGCGAATCCACGATTTTCTTGATCTCGGAAGATGTGGGGTGGTACGGACTGCCCAACCGACCTTATTCTTTGGAATTTTGCAGGATAGAATTCTCCGGAGCAATAGTATCTCCTGCGATCAGATACCAACGACTCACTTTCCAGTTCGAAGCCGTCACGATCGATCAATGTGTGTTCAGCTCTAACCAGGGTGGTGCAATTGAAATACTTCCTGACGATGGTCTCTCGACTCATACAATCAGGAATTCTACGTTTGAATTAAATGGAGGTGTCGTAGTAAGTTATAGGAATAATAACGGATTGAACCAGTCTGGCAACGTATTCCGTAACAACAACGCGACCACATTACTGTCAGTATCTACACCATTCTCTGGAGTTTCCGGTGTTCGATTCGACTCAAACACAGTGAGTGGCTATCTGCTGTCTGTAACCGACTACGCAAAAGGAGCGACCCAATTCCTCTCTAACAATGTTTTCGTGGGAAATACCTCGTCAAATACTTCACTTATCAATATGTGGGCGAGGAAAACCGCTAACGTATACAACAACCTATTCTATGACAATACCTTCGTCGACTCTGGATGCGTTCTCTGCAACGTAAGAAGCGGTTTCAATCGAGGGAATATTCATAATAACATTATGGCAGATAACAAGAGGTCAATAGGTATGTCACTAGACTCTATCATGTTTGGCCCGGAGTGGAATAGTTCTGGTAATACTTCATGGAACAATGAAATTGCAAACTTTTCGGATTCGTTGAATGCGTCAGGTAATCTCATGTCAGACCCACTTTTCTGCTCAGTTCTGGACAACAACTTCGCACTCTTTGACGTTTCACCTTCCTCCGGACAAGGCCCATTTGGAATCGGTTGCTCAGGCTTTGTCTCCGTCGACTCTATCGGTAGCGTCAATAGCGAAACCCTCATGAACATAGTCGCGCAAGCTCCCAGCTTTGATTGGTTCGTCACTGACTCATCTGGAAAAACAGACTCCCTCTTCGAAATCGCCGTAGGCACAGACACCAACTGGACCTTCGCTGAAATGTGGAACCCGGCTCCGTTTGCTTCGTCTGATACATTTGTCACTTATGCCGGAGCGCCGCTACTTGATGGCGCTACTTACTTTTTGCGTTTGCGGGTGCATAATTCGCTGGTATGGTCGGATTGGTTTGAGACATCCTTTCGGATGAACTCTCTGCCAAGTATTCCCGCGCTGGCCTTCCCTGCTGACAGCGCGGTTGTCACATCATTGGCGCCAACTCTGTATGCCCAAAACTCAAGTGACGCCGAGGCTGACACCATCACCTACATCTTCGAGCTATACGAGGATTACAATTTGAACACACTTATCGAATCTGATTCGACGGTGGCCGAGCAACTTGACTCAACCGGTTGGGCGCCATCTTTCCCGCTGACTGAAAACAGTGTGGGTTACTGGCGCGTTAAAGCCTTCGACGGGTTCGAGTATTCTGATTGGTCGGCGACACGACTGTTCTGGGTCAACGCCGCTAACTCAGCGCCGACTGCGTTCACTCTTGATGCGCCATCAAATTCCGCACGGCTTTTCGATATGCTCCCAACCTTCCGCTGGCAAAGCTCCGGCGATAATGACCCGGGCGATTCAGCGCTGTACAAACTCAGCGTGGCTATCGACTCGGGATTTGGATTTGTCGCGGTAGTTGACAGTATCGCAGATACATTCTTCACCTGGACAGACTCGCTGGATTTCGGCGATGAATATTGGTGGAAAGTCGAAGCCTTCGACGCGAACGGCGCGGTTACATCCTCGCAAGTGTTCTCCTTCCCCACCTGGGTCCTCGGCGATGCAAACGGCGACGGCAACGCAAACATCGCCGATGTGACTTTCCTGATAAACCGAATTTTCTCCGGCGGTCCCGGCCCCAATCCCAACAAAACCGGTGATGTCAACGGCGACTGCTCGGTGAATATCGCCGATGTAACATACATGATAGCCCGAATTTTCTCCGGCGGCCCCGCCCCACTAATCGGTTGCGCGCCATAATATCCAATAGAGCAAGAGCCACGTCTTGCCCGCGCAGGGGTTCTCTGTTCCGTCAGGTCCTCAGACCTAACGGCTTTTGCGTTGCGGGTGCCAGGTCTGAGGACCTGACACAACAGTTGAACTTAGTTTTGCCTCTTATCAATCATGTCAGGAGCGCATGGCTCCTGACCTACCGGATTGCTGTTGTGGAGGCAATCCCGTCGATGTTATCTCTTGCATTGTCTCTTGTCGTATCATTTGGTTTTGATACAAGATAGTCACCTTCGCATGACTCAGCGAACACCGTATGTATCCGCCGGTCGCCGCCCACGCCTTCGGGTAGCAGGACGCGTAAGTAATTATCTGTCACTCCCCACCAGCGGCCGGTTTCTTCGTCGCGGTTTTCAGAGATTGCAGAAACTACCGCGCCTACTGCGGCGCTGTGCGCTTTGGCTAATCGCGCTTTTGATATTTTTCGCAGGCGTCTGTGACGACTCGCCACTAGTTTGGGGTCGCATTTTTCGGTGATGGCGCTCGCGCCGGTTCCGCTTCTATCTGAGTAGGTGAATACATGCAAGTAGTCCATCGAACCGCCATCGGCTATTTCGCAGGTGCGCTCGAAGTCCTCATCGGTTTCGCCCGGAAACCCGACAATCACATCCCCGCCAATAGTGATTCCCGGCAGAGAGGATTTCAGATTCTCAATAACTTCAATATATCGCGTGCGGTCATAAGGACGGCGCATAGCGCTGAGAACCGCATCAGAACCCGATTGCATCGGTAAATGCAAATAGCGACACACACGCCCGGGATTGCCAACCATGAATTCAACAATGTCATCTGATACAACCTGCGGCTCAAGCGACGACAAACGCAGACGCGGCAGGTCAGTCTCAGCAAGTATCAGCGCCAGCAAATCAGTAAGCGAGCCAACTCCGGCTTTTGAATCTTTGAAATGACCAATATGCACACCGGTTAACACTACTTCATGATAACCGGCGGCAACGAGTTGATTGATATCACGAATAACATTCGCGGCGCTATTGTTACGCAGGGGCCCGCGCACTGTCGGAATGATACAAAAACTGCAACGCTGATTGCATCCGTCGGAAATCTTTAGCCAGGCGCGGCTACGCTGATAGAAATCAGAAACACCCGCCGCGCATGAAGGCTCGGACTTCTCGCCAAACAATTCAGGCCAATGATTTGACATCAACTCGGTAGCGCGATTCTTTTCCCGATTGCCAATAACCAAATCAACTCCCGGCAATTCGGCAACTCGCTGACGGTCAGATTCAACATAGCACCCCACCACCACCAACTTCGCATCGCCTTTACGTCTGGCGACATTGGAAATCATCTGCCGACAAGTTGCATCAGCTTTGTGAGTCACTGTGCAGGTGTTTATCAGATACAAATCCGCAGACTCAGCAAACTCGACTCGCCCGAAATCATAAGCCTCAAAACGTGCGGCTATCTTCTCAGTCTCAAACTGGTTGAGTCTGCAACCAAGTGTATGTGTGGCTAGTTTCTTCATCTTTGGTTTCTTCATAGCAGGGGCAAATATAGCTACATAATGGCATTTGGCAAACCACAGCTATTGGGTGATTCAATATCAAGCACAAAAAAACGCCGCCTGCGAATTTCTTCACAGGCGGCGCAGTTACTACTAGCTACAAACTGCTAACTAATTCAAATCAAGAGCGACTAAAGCGTCTCTTCATCAGAAGGAGTCTCAACCTCCGGCTTCGGCGTCTCCGCAGGAGCGGCAGGCGCTTCTTCCTTCTTAGCTTCTTCCGTCTTAGCCTCAGCATCATCAGAAGTAGTCGCTGGTTCCTCAACTACAGGAGCCGCTTCAGCTGGCGCGGAAGCTTCCTCGGTTTTCAGACCGGCGTCGCCCAAGGCGTCAGCCATAGCCCCACCGGAGCTTTCTTCAACCTGCTTGGTCAGGAACGATTCTAGCTCGTCACGATCCCGATTCTTATAGTAGGCGTCAACCGAAAGAGTGATTCTTCTGGCGGCTTGATCGAATTCAATTACCGACAACGGAATCTGCTGGCCTTCGGAATACAACTCCGACGGCTTCACATCCTTCTTGCCAATCTGGCTGGCCGGCACAAAACCCTCGACTTCACCGTCAAGCTCCACAACCAAACCTCTATCAAGCGCGCGAGTGACAGTTCCGAGCGCTTCAGAGCCGACTGCATACTTATGCGCCAACTCCGGCCATGGATCTTCTTTCAATTGCTTGAAGCCCAGTGAAATCCTGCGATTATCATGATCCACTTTGAGAATCTTGATAGTGATATCTTCGCTCTTTTTCATCACCTCAGAAGGATGCTGAATACGGCGAGTCCAGGACATATCGGATATATGCACCAAACCATCGATACCGGCTTCAAGCTCAACAAAGGCGCCAAAGGCTGTCAGATTGCGCACTTTACCGCCAAGAATCTTGTCGACCGGATACTTATCGTCGATAGTCTTCCACGGATCTTCTTCGAGCTGTTTAATACCCAGTGAAATCTTCTCAGATTCCTTATCAACATTAAGAACCACAACTTCGATAGAATCATTAACATTCATAATCTTCGAAGGATGCTTAATGTGCTGAGTCCAGGACATCTCGCTGATATGAATCAAGCCCTCAATACCCTGCTCAAGTTCAACAAATGCGCCGTAGTCGGTAATAGAAACCACACGCCCGGTGGTCTTCAAACCAATCGGATACTTGGTCTCAATATCATCCCACGGATACGGAGAGAGCTGTTTCAAGCCCAGTGAGATTCTGGAGGTCTTATCATCAAAGTCGAGAATCTTGACATCGATTTCATCACCAAGTCCGCAAAGCTCTGACGGATGTTTGACACGGCCCCATGACATATCAGTGATATGCAACAAACCATCAACGCCGCCAAGGTCAATGAACACACCAAAGTCGGTGATATTCTTGACAATACCCTTACGCACTTCGCCAGATTTAATCTCCTCAAGCAAGACCGAGCGCATTGACTCACGCTGTTCTTCAAGCACAACACGTCGTGAAATAACGATGTTACGACGATTCTTGTTGAGCTTGATAATCTTAACTTCGATGTCAGTTCTGACAAGCGCATCGAAATCTGGCACCTGACGCAAAGCAACCTGCGAACCCGGCAAGAATGCATCGACACCCATGATGTCGACCACAAAACCGCCCTTGATTCGTTTGACCACTTTACCTGTGACCAAATCTCCTGCGTCATGAATCTCGCGAACTCTTTCCCAGACTCGCATGAAGTCGGCTTTCTGCTTCGAGAGCAGTAGCTGACCACCGGAATCTTCCATGGCCTCGAGATAAACTTCGATTTCATCACCAACAACGATATTACCGTTGTCAGTAAACTCAGATAGCGGAATAACACCTTCGGACTTGAAGCCTACATCGACAATCACATCATCATGGCTAACACCCAGGATTTTACCTGTGACAATCTCGCCTTCTTTGATGTCCTGAATCGTGTCTTCATACATCGCTAAAAGAGTTTCATACTCTTCGGGCGTGTACTCCATCGCGTCAAGGTCGGTCAACTTCATCGACGCAACTTCCACCGTTTTCTTCGGGGCGGTAGCGCGAGTTTTCGCTTTCTCGGCCATGCGCTTGGTGCGCGCAGTAGCGACCTTTTCGACCTTTTTCTTTTCAACAACCTTTTCAACTACCGCCTCTTGCTGGCCGGCAACTTTCTTTACTTTGGTTGTCTTGGTTTTGCTGGCGCGCTGCGCTTTGCGTTTTGAAACTTCTGCTTTGCGCTTGGTTACTTCCGCTTTGGCGTCCGAAGACGCCGTGGCTGTAGCTTTCGCTGTTGCCATTGGTTAGGGTTTCCTCCTGATACTTCTCGTTACCGAAAAACACCACTTCTGTTTACTGGTTAAAGGTTTAGTGTTACTTATTCTATTTGTTCTATTCTTTATTCTCATTTGCTCATATTCATCAGCTACTCTACCTAGAGCGGGTATCGACCCTTTCGCTGGAATCTTCTGTCAAACCACCGTCAGATACAGCTTTCGCCAATCCTGTTGACTCAATCGGAGCAACTCCGCAGTCTATACCCTCGCTGGCGGCGTCGCGCATCCCAACTAAGCGGAGCATTACTTCATCTGCAATTTTCAGCCAGGCCTCTTTTGACTCAGGTAAGGAACAAATCCACTCAGAACTAATCGCCGGCCCATAACAGATTCGCAATCGTCTCTTGCGTAGCAAGCATGGCCATAACGCCTCTGAACCTTCAATGTAACACGGAATAATCGGAACTTCCGCTTTGCGCGCAATCATGCCTATACCCGGCTTAGGAGCCAAAAACTTCCCGCAAGCGCCACGAGTGCCCTCCGGGAAAACTGCCAACGGATTACCTGCTTTCAATATCTTAATCGCAGTAGTGATAGCGCCTCTGTCAAAAACGCCACGCTTAACCGGATGCACATTTGTCCGTTTTATCAAGAATCCCAAGACAGGAACTTTGAATAGCTCCTGCTTAGCAAAGAAATGAACTCGACGAGGAGCAAATGAGCCCACCAGAGGCGGGTCAAAATAGCTAATATGATTAGGAGCCAATATAAATGCGCCTTCACGCGGTATATACTCTTGCCCTTGAACCTTAGCCCCCATCACTATTCCCAACAGCCGACTAAGAGTCCAACCTATATCAAATACAATTTGCATCTTTGAGTCTCAGGAATCGCGCTGGCGCGTTGCCGCATCAAGCAGGAATTCTTTCCTTTGCTAACTTCAAGACTGCTTCAACCTGATTCTCTATTGTCATACCACTAGTGTCAATCCTGATAGCGTCATCAGCTTGGGTCAAAGGACTTGCTTCGCGTGTGCTGTCATACTCATCACGATAAGCGATTTCTTCTTCCTGCTCTTCAATTGTGGTCGACATCCCACTGGCATTCATTTCCTTCGCCCGTCTACGGGCTCGCTCTCTGAGGTCTGCGTCCAAATAGACTTTTAACTCAGCATCGGGAAACACAACGGTCCCGATATCGCGCCCCTCAGCGACAATATCTTTGAATCGCTCACCGAAACTTCTTTGCAGAGCAACCAAGCCCTCACGAATCAGAACCTCAGCGGCAACTGTCGAAACTGAAGCCGAAACTTCGGCGCTACGAATCTTATCTGTAATATCAATGCCACCAGCAAAAAGACGGAGCTCTTTAGCCTGCTCAACGAGCCTAACTGCACCAACTCGCGAATCCTTTGCAGAGCGAAAGTCCAACTCGACTTCCAAAGCAACCTCTTTGGCCGCTTCTCTTAAAGCTTCAAGAGTATGTTCATCACCGCGCTCTTTTAGAATCTCAAGCGCAAGATACGTAATAGCGCGATACATCGCGCCGGTATCCAAATGATAAAAACCGAGCTCCGAAGCAACACGTTTTGCTGTAGTGGATTTACCCGACCCGGCTGGGCCGTCAATGGCTATGGTGAACAATGGTACATGCTAATAATCGCCCCGATGCAGTGGCAAAATCTGCGCTTAACATATCTTTCGGGCGATCCCTCCTGGTTGCGACAGTGAAATTTGACGTATAAGAAATGACTCGGGTTCAGGAACCCAGGCGTCTGTCAGACTGTCGCGACGCGAAGATAACCGATAAACCCATAATGGCAAGCGATTTCTAAAGATTTCGGGCTAGATATGCCAATAATCCCCAAATCCACGGCAAAAGTCATTCAATTATCCCAAAACCAGGTAAAACAGCAATAATCGACAAAAAAACACCACATCCTGAGAACCGGGCTAGCTATATTATCGTAGTAGTTCTTATGAAGGATAGCGGAGAGAATATCATGCAAAAGAAACCAACAGAAAAACACGACCAAACCGCTGAAGCGCGTCAAAAAACTAGTCGAATACTCCGGCAGGGATTGAGTAGCCGGAGCATTGCTATTATCCTGGTAGCTGTTCTTGCGGCGCTTGCAGGATGCAATACATCAGGCAACGCCGCTGAGAGCAAAAACACAACTCTTGATACAAAAAAGGGCAAGGCTATAAAAATGAATAAGCTAACTCCAGAAGAAGAGCGTGTAATTGTCAACAAAGGCACAGAAGCTCCCTTCACTGGCAAATACTACCAACTCAAAGACAATGGCGTTTATCATTGCAAGCGCTGTGACGCGCCTCTTTACCAGTCAACTGACAAATTTGACTCAGGCTGCGGCTGGCCGAGCTTTGATGATAAAATTGAGGGCGCAGTCAAAGAGATTCCTGATGCTGACGGTCGACGCACAGAAATTGTCTGCGCCAAATGTGATGCGCACCTGGGGCATGTGTTCCGTGGAGAGCGCCTCACCGACAAGAACACTCGTCATTGTGTCAATTCAATCTCGCTGAATTTCGCCTCAGCGGACGATGAAACACTTATGCAACAGGTCGCCAAAAAAGAAGCGGCAACCGAGACCGTAACTAAGTCTGAAAGTAAGGCTGAACACAAAACTTCCAAAGCCTATTTTGCGGGGGGATGCTTCTGGGGAACCGAATACTTTCTGGAAAAAGCCGAAGGTGTCATAAAAGCTCGCGTCGGTTACATGGGGGGCCATGTTGATAATCCAAGTTATGAGCAAGTTTGTAGCGGAACAACCGGCCACGCCGAAGCCGTCGAGGTGGAATACGACCCATCGAAAACCGACTTTGAGGCTCTAGCCCGGCTGTTTTTTGAAATCCACGATCCAGACCAGGTCAATCGTCAAGGCCCGGATATCGGCCCGCAATATCGCTCGGTCGTGTTTTTTGCCAATGAGGAACAAAAAAAGACCACTGAAAAACTTATTGGGCTTCTTCGCGACAAAGGACACACAGTCGCCACCGAAGTTGTGAAAGCGGATAAATTCTGGCCGGCGGAGAATTACCATCAGGATTACTATGACCATAACGGCAAAAAACCGTATTGCCATGCCTATGAGGAAAAATTCTGATGCGCTAGTAAGTCTTAGTTACGCATTGCTTTATATGAGACATAATGTCAACGTAAGCCCTGTTTGCCATCAACCGGGTTGGTCAAATCGACCACTTTCGGCTCTAAAGTTTGCCGAAGTTTTGCCCACAGACTGATATTATCCACCAAACCTCGATGCGCAAACTTTTGCAACTCCTTACAATAAAACATTTTAGTACACTTTTCTTGATTTATTTCATTGCCTTTTTTCTACAATTGCATATACTCCCATTGACAGTACCTATTACTTAGGTGAGTTAGTCATTGTTTTGAGTACTAGATTTGTTCAAATGCATCATAACAGAAGTTCACTTAACGCAGATAAGGTAACAGGCAGGTTATTATGAAGAAGATTTTCTTGACTCTCATTCTTACTTTGGCGGCATCAGGAAGCGCTCAAGCTTTCCCAGGTTTGCTGGTTTATGTGCCTGGAGCCGACTATGATGTATCAACCAACAATTGGGTGACGAACTCATCCGAAGTTGATGTATACGTGCTCTCTCTGAGCAACATCAGCAATCTGCAACTTACAGCGTCAACCGACTTGGGCTCACCGTTCACCGGCGGATTAGCCATCAACGGCTTTGCCTACAGCGACGCTGATTTTGCTTCAGGCTCTCCGTCTCCTTCAATCTCAACTCCTACAGCAGGACTAGGCTCATACCTGACTCATGACTTAGGCGGCGTAGGTAGCTGGACGGTCAAGAAGTTGCGTTTGAGTTTCCAGGGTCAAGGAACTTTGAGTTTTGATTTCTGGGGTTATGACAACTTCGGTAATTTGCAACAGTCATTCCCGGGCGTTGTCTCACGTGTCGGAGCGCCTTCTGCGGTTCCTGAGCCAGCGACAATGTTGCTCTTCGGAATCGGCATGGCCGCAATGGCAGTTCGACGTCGCAGGAAATCACAGACGAGTATCTAGTCTACCTGCATAAAGAAAACAAAAACCGCAAATCCATATCGGATTTGCGGTTTTTTTGTACCTGTTATTCTGCTTGGGTGGTTGTAACGGCGCCGTTATGATTGAACAAATCAGCTAACCGGCCAGGGGGCGCCAGTTTCGATACTCTTGAAAACCAATTCGGCAAAACGGTCTGTCATACCTGCGACATAGTCACGAACCACATCTGGAAGCGGCTCATCGTCAAGACGTGTGGTAAAATTCTCTGGCATCCGTCCCGGGGTTTCGATAAAGTGGCTGAACACTCCCCGCACAACATCCTTACCATGATTCGCCATAGCGACAACACGTGAATGCCGGTATAGCCTATCACGTAGGAACAATCGAAGTTCATCAATCTCAGCGCTCAACTCCGGTGAAAAACCGGCGATGGGACTAGACTGCGAGCGCACGTCATCAGCTGTAACAATCTTTCTAGAGCTTAGCTCACTCTCAACTGTTTCTACCAAATCCTGTATTTGGCGACGCACCAAAGCGCGCACCAGATCATATCGGCGCAACTCCTTGTTCATATTCGGATACGCCCTCTCGGACTCTTCCAGCGCGCTACGACAGAGTCTTAGCTCACGTAAGTCATTCAGCAAGAACAGCCCACTCGCTAATCCATCATCGACATCGTGGCTGTTGTAGGCGATTTCATCAGCAATATCGACAATCGCCGCTTCAAGTGTCGGCGCCTCTGAGAGCTTGAATTCAACTTCGTCAAATGCGGCCCCGGGGGATTCATGTTTGGCTATGCCTTCTCGAATCTCATAACTCAAATTCAAGCCACGATGATTGGGATAACGCGTCTCCAGAGAATCAATTACACGTAATGACTGCACATTGTGATTGAACCCGCCGGAGTCGACCAGTATTTCATTTAGCGCCTGCTCGCCGGCATGCCCAAAAGGCGGGTGTCCGAGATCATGCGCCAATGCCACTGATTCAGCAAGGTCATTGTTCAACCGCAAACTGCGAGCCACCCCGCGACATACCTGCGCCACCTCCATGCTATGTGTCAAACGTGTGCGATAATGATCGCCTTCGGCAAAAACAAAAACCTGCGTCTTGTATTCCATCCGTCGAAACGCCTTGGAATGCACGATCCTATCGCGGTCACGTTGAAAACAGGTGCGATTGGAACTTTCAACCAAAGGGTAAACACGACCGCGACTCTCGGATGCCTTTGCGGCATAACTAGCGAGTGTCTCCTGTTCAAGTTGCTCTATTTGTTCACGACGTAACATACCTGGCGCTCTTCTAACTCTTATCAAACAGACTTGGTTTAGTGTTCTTTACTCTTAGTCGGATTCGCTATTAGAACATTTAGCGTCAAACTCTGCGAGTAACCCAATGCCGAATGAATCGATCCGGCGTATATGAATGTAATATGCCCTTTGCGAATTTCAAATCCCGCGCCATAAACTAATGGCTCAGAGCTAATCCCCCAGGAGAGTTTGGCATAGTCAGTGAGAATCACTGTCTGACCCAGCCCGAAATTCGGAGCTGTATTCTCTTCAAAACGAGCGCTGGCGCTGAGGTTGAAAGAACGCCCGCCGGTCCATTCGGCAAATAACGCCGTTTTTCGGTGTTGCTTCGGATCTGATGTAGAAAATGTAGGCTCGTTGAGATTGTCGAATGTGGCATGAAGCGCTCCTTTGTCGGTTTGAATTCCCCAACCTATACCAATGGCCCCGGCTGTGAGTGACGAATATCCGCCGCCGAATTCCAGGCGCTTGGCAGAATACGTAACCGAAGCCGAGAGTTTTCCCAACCTATACCCCACGGCCCCGCGAGCCACTTGTTCGGCGAACAAATCACTCGAACCAAATTGCTGAGCCCCGAAAGCCAGCAGAAGATCGCCGCGTCGATACCCCAGCGCTACATAGCTAATATCAAGCTCTCTCAAATCAAACCGCCTCACCACGCCTGCATCAAAATACGCGGCCCTCTCAGCGCCAACTAAACCCGGGGCCGAAAGAAAATCAGTAGCGGTAGGAGCTTTCAATGACAAGGCGCCGCCAAGCATTGCGCCGCGAGAGGAATGAATCCCAAATGCGCCAGCACTTCCTCCCAATCCCAGAATGGTCAGAATAAACAACGGACTCAAAGTTTTTGCAATCCTCGTTCTTGCAATCCTCATCGCGCCACCACCACCGTCTTCTTAACAGAGGCGCCGTTTTCAACTTCAACATAGATTATGTAGATCCCAATAGTGACACGCCTACCAGAATCAGTCGTTCCATCCCATATCAGCTTGCCCGAAAACGGAGCGCCAGCGAAAAGGCTTTTGATTTCTCTGCCCTCGATGTCATAAATCGTGACAGATAAATCACCGTCATCAGGCGCAGAGATTGTGATGCTAACAGTCTCAGCGAAGCCATCGCCATCAGGAGAAAACGGATTGGGTTCAACTGTCACCGCCAAACCCGAGGCGTTGGCGCTAAAGAAGACCTCATTGCTGTCACCGGGGGTTCCTCCTTCAAGCGTAGAGCGCCCCCACAACCCGAGCGACTCAGACTTCTCGCTTCTGCTCCAAGTTATGTTCTCAGAGTACACCACATTGTAGCTCACACTATCAGCCAAAAAACCGAACGGGTCCTGCAAGCGCACAATATCACCATCGTTGTTTAAGGCCCGCCAACCGGTCACTCCTAACGGAGTTGTAGCGAGCTGATAAAACAACGCCACCTGCGATGGCGCTTGCGCCAATACAACATACTCGCCAGGCTGTAGTACAGGTGATGACACATTTGCTGTGTCAATCTCTCCGAAACCGAGTTCGTCACCAATGCGCCAGCCCGTCAAGTCAACCGGTAACAGTGATACATTCCTTAACTCAACCCACTCTGATTGCAGTCCAACTTGTGGATTTGCGAGAAACTCGTTGATTCTAATCGAAGGAAAGTCAGACCCGGGAATAGTGATTATGCGTACATTATTGCCTGGCCGCTCATCGACTTGCGCGACAGTAACCCCTATTGTCTCATAAGCGCCAACCACCGATACAGTCACGCTAATGGTGACACTCTCAGTCGGGTTTAGAGATGCAAAAGGCTCGCAGAGTATGCTATCTCCACTAATACCAAATGCCGCAGAGTCAGACAGGGTGGGATTGGCATAGACAACAAGACATGCCGCCGGGAGCGCCTGTACTCCGGAGTTACGTAGTGTCACATCCAAGCGCACAGGCGCTCTCGGGCTCTGGATAATATCCAACGCACTGATTTCCCAATCCCGCGCGACAGGCGTCACAGAGTTTGCTCTACCCGGTGTGGCCCCGGCCACATCAGTCGACATTGCCACAGAATCTCCACTGACACTAACTCTCTCCCATGAGATGCCATCACCGCCGGCAGAATTCCAAACCAAGGAGCTAATCGCGCTATCATCAAAGACCGAAAGCGAGCCTGCCATATTTCGCAGTGAAAAAGTAAGTTCGGAAATAGAGTAGTTTTCCAGAAGAGTATCATCCCCCCAAACGCCGCTACTGTCACCCCAGCGCTCTTCGAATCTCACCACATCGCGAGTAATAACTGTATATCCTGATGGTTGAACTGTGACATTTCCGAATGATGCGACAAATTGACCGTTGATAAACAAAGTGTCATCCAACAATGACACAGTCGACTGAGAAGTATTGAATAACTCAAACCATTCCAATGAAACTTTTGAGCCGGGTTCATTGACCAATACTTCATTTACAATAATCTCGCTAGCAAACACTCGCCCACAGAATACAGCCAACATACATGCAACCCGTAAACACATCGAAGAAACTCTCACCATAATGTGCGCACCTCCAAACGAGCAACTACACGCGAGGGATTGCCGGACGCTTCATTGTAGCGGTACACAAGCTTGGTAATCAGCGACACTGTCCCGCCTGTATCAAGCGGAGTCTCATACTGGACGTAGCTGTAAAACCGTTCCAGCCCACCCTGCCACCAACGGAAGCGCGCCACATCCAGCCACAATTCAAGTTTGGAGCCAGCGCCGAATTTTCTGGAAAAGCGCGCAAACAAGCCCAACGCGGGACTATGAGTGACTTCTTTGAGGTATCTGACTGCAGCGCGCAATTGGGTCGGTCGACCACGCATAGTGTACTGCGCTTGAATCCTCCAGCGACTTTTGGCGTCAGTGGCAGAACTCGTAACTGTTCTCCCGCCCGCTTCGAGCTTCACTTCAGCGCCACTTACACTGTGGCGCCAGGCAAGTATATAATCTCCCCGACTGGCTCCGCCGCGATTTTGCTTGCTGAACTCAAGCCCTGTCTCAATCTTGTTTTTCCCATCAAGTGCCGTGACACTTCGCAACAGGCCGCCGCTTTGGTTGACTCTTCTATCCCTGAATTGGAACCCAAGTTCATCAATCTCAATTGATTCATATAGAATCCCCGACCGACCTCCGCCGGTTAGATTGCGATAGGCTCGCGGATAATGCCAAAGCGCGCCTCGAACATTGCCGTCCTTAGTGTCATACTTCCATTCCGCATTGAGCGCCGTCGTTAACACGCCGGAGTTTCTTTGCGTGTTAACCTCCGCATTGAACCACAAGGGGTACGCCTTAGCTCTCTTGGAGGGGTCTGTCGTCCCAAGAGACAGCGCTAGTTGTTCCTGCCTGATTCCTGTTATTCCCTCACGAGAATTGAGCGTCGAACGTCCCAACAGCGCTCCTACAGTGACACTGCCTAAGGAAACATTGCCCATTGCCCCAATCGTGTTCAACCTGTTGCCAGTATCCTGTTGCACAGACCCAAGCGCTCTCCAGTCAAGGGTGTGCCCACTCCCTAGTGTGGTTTTCCCGAAAATAGTCGCGCCATTAAATCCCCCGCGATCCGGTGTGCGAAATGATTCAGAATTGAATTCAGGAAGTTTCGCCAGCAGTCGCGCTCTACGTCCGAACGCCAAACCAGTCCCCCAGCGCACATCGTAGTTGCCGAGTGTAATAGAAATTTGTGAACTATTAGCGGCGCGCCAAACCAAAGACCGGGAGCGCCAAAGAGCTGACCTCCCATAGGCGCTACCAATGGAACCTTCGGCTTGCCATCCCCGAGCTGACCCAATTCTGAATTGGTAAACCCGCCGACTTTGCTCACGACTATTGAGCTCCTGATCCAAATAGACGCGACTAAAGGCTCCGAACCCTGATCTTCTCTTGCGGGGTCTAGCGTTAGTGTCATTGCGAAACGCAGATAGTTGCTCTTGTTGCAGAATATCTAAGTCAGAGACAGAATCGACACCTATCAAATCCAAATTGGGCAGGTCTCCGGCGACAATTTGCAATCCCGGAAAAGTCGATCCGTAGAAATATTCCAGCAAAAGCTGAAATTCTTCAATCGTCACATCACCATTGTTCAGCGCCTCGCGCAATTCTTCCTCGGAGGGGATAGTAAGGTTAGACACCGCTTGCGCATTCAAAGGAGATCGCGTCGCACTCACGAGCAGAGCAAGCAGAACGAAAACTAAGATTAGTCTTACTGAATTACGTCTCAGGCAGAGCGAATTCGCAAGAAACGAATGATACCGAGTATTGCTCACAACGCAAAAAAGCGCTCAGGTCGTGAAATGTCAACAATCCGGCTAACTCAAACTATACTTTTTCATTTTGCGATAGAGAGTGCGCTCACCTATTCCAAGACGTTCAGCGGCGATTCTTCGATTGCCGCCAGTGATTCGCAAAGTCTCAGCAATAAGTTTCGCCTCCATTTCCTCAACAGACTCTACTACAGGCGTATCAGAGCCTCCAAGAATTATCGGCTCACCGGCCCTCGCGCGTGGCGGCTCTGCGTTATTCATAACCCGGCTTTGTCCTTCCGGAGTCTGATGCGGCTGATTTGGTAGATTCGCAACTATCAATTCACGCAACCCTTTCACCTCCGAGCCAAGTTGCATCAGCGCCTGATAAATCAACTCCAATCCAACTTGCTCTTGAGGTTGCGTGGTGACCATCGGCAATGTAGGCGCGGCGAATTGTTGTTCTACAATGTATGATTGCACATCAGATAGGCTGACTTCACCTGCGCCAATCAATGCGGAAATACGCGTAACAAAATTCTTCAGCTGACGGATATTCCCCGGCCAGTAATACTCCTCCAGCGCCTTTAGCGCCTCTTCAGAGAAGCCACTTAGTTGAGAATCGCTAGCGAAATACACTAGCAAGGGCACGATATCCTCAGGACGTTCAGATAAAGGAGGAATTGATATCTTGATTGCCGAAAGGCGGTAATACAAATCCTCACGAAAACGAGACTCCCCGATTTCCTGCTCAAGTTCGCGATTCGTCGCAGATACAGTACGTACATCAACGCTAACCGGCCTGTCACCACCCAGCGGATAAAAGATTCCTTCCTCCAAAGCCCGTAGCAGTTTCACCTGCATACCCGGTTTCATCTCTCCGATTTCATCAAGGAAAATCGTCCCATGGTCAGCCTGACTGAAGTACCCCGAACGCGAACCAACTGAGCCGGTGAATGAACCTTTTTTGTGGCCGAACAGCTCCGATTCAATTAGTCCTTCAGGAATCGCTCCGCAATTTAACGCCACAAATGGCTTATCGCTCCTACGTGAATGGTTATGAATTGCATGCGCAACCAACTCCTTGCCACTACCGGACGGCCCGACAATCAAAACGCTCGCATCAGTTGGAGCCACTCTATCTATTGTTTCAGCAATAAGCCCCATCCTTTGCGAACGTGAGACAATACCCATTTGCGCCAACAAAGATTTCTGATACAACCGACGCTCTATTCTCTCACGCAATGGCTTCAGGCGAGACGACTTGAAAAGCTCCAACCCCAACGCATCATCGAACCCACTCTCCAGTAACTCCGGCGCGCGCGGTGACTCAGTAACTCTCCAAATATCAGCAAGCGGCCGCAGTGAACGAATCCATCCCAGAAGCTCCGGGAACTGCGTCCCTCCTGAAAGCAGAATAATCTCTGCCGAGTTAATAACAACTGCCAACTCACTGACTCTCTGAGCCAGTGACTCCAATGCATGCACGCTGACAGATCCGTCGAATTTCGCCAGCGCGTCTCGTAACTTGGCAGCCTGCTTCTCCTGACTATCATCAATCAGCGCTACAACTTTTCCTCTGATTAGATCAGACATGGGTTACTTACGTTTCCGTTTCTTAGCGCTCGCTTTTCCCCGCTTCGGACTCGGCTTGGCCTTCCCGCCTAATTCCTTTTTCGCAGGGCGCTTGGCCTTTCTATCTGGTCTAACCGAACGTTGGGGCCTGCCTGCCCTTCTGCCTGAAACGCCTCGGTCGCGCTCTGTCACTAGCGCCAAATCAATCTCCCGACGCTGCGCATCAACACTTACCAGTGTCACACGCACACTATCACCGAGACGATACACTTTGCGAGAACGCGAGCCGACCAAACGGTGGCGCTCACTATCAAAGTGGTAGAAGTCATCATCAATCGAGCTGACACGCACCATCCCCTCGGCATGCACTCCTCCTAAACGCACGAAAATCCCGCGCGCTACAACTCCGGTGATTGCTCCCTGGAATTCGTCGCCGACATGCTCTTGTAGGAACAATACCTGCATGACTTTAATCGCCTCACGTTCTGCCTCAGTGGCCGAGCGCTCGGTTTCGGAGATATGTTTGCTGATTGGACCGAGTTTATGCTTGAGCTCTTTGGCATAGGCAACCGGATATTTCCCGTCGACTGACTTGCGCAATAATCTATGTACTACCAAATCCGCATAGCGCCGAATTGGCGAAGTGAAATGGGTGTAATGCGCAAACCCCAGACCAAAATGTCCAATGTTGAGCGGCTGATAAACCGCCTTTTTCATAGAGCGCAAAGCCAGGTCATTGAGATATTCTTCCTCTGGCGCTCCCTTTAGAGTATCGAGAAAACGTTGCATTGCCAGCGGAGTAATCTCTCCTCCGAGAGGAAACTTATGTCCACAGGCTTTCGCTAACTCGGCGAAGGCTTTGAGTTTCTCGGGGTCAGGTTTGTCATGCACTCGATATATCGCCGGCAACGCCGCACGCATAAATGTCATCGCTACCGCCTTATTGGCCGCCAGCATAAATTCTTCCACCAAACGATGCGCCTCAAGTCGGCGCCTAACTCCCAGCCCCACAATAGCGCCTGTCTTTTCATCAAAATCAATCTGCGGCTCTGAAAGATCAAAATCCAATGTGCCTGCGGCAAACCGCTTGGCCGCAACCTTCTTAGCCAGCTTCTGCGCCAACAACAGAGGCTCTTGCATCCTCTTGGCCTTATCATTAGCCGGAGCGCCGTCAAAAACTGATTGGGCGTCTTCGTATGACAGTTTCGCACACGAGCGAATCACCGTATCAGCAATCCGCCACTCCAGCGCCTTACCGTCATTATCAAATTCAATGATGCAAGAATGGGCCAACCGGTCTTCATTATCAACCAATGAGCAAAGACCATTAGAGAGCGACTCCGGTAACATCGGAATAACCCGATTCGGTAAATACACCGAGTTCCCCCGACCATAGGCTTCTGCATCAAGCGCAGTGTCCTCTCGCACAAAGAACGAAACATCAGCGATATGCACACCTAGCTGAAAACCATCTTTGGTTTTCTCAACTGAGATTGCATCATCATGATCCTTGGCGCTGGCTGGATCAATTGTGTAAATAATCTTATCCCGCCAATCTTCGCGCCTTTTGATTTCAGCTTCGTTGAATAGCTCAGCTGATTTCTTAGCCTCACGCAAAACTTTCGCTGGAAATTTCTGCGGTAACTTGAAAGATTGGATTATTCCTTCAAGTTCAACTTTCGGATCACCCGGCTTGCCCAGCACCTCAGTGATTTTGCCTTCAGGGTTACGATGTGGATCGGTCCATTCGAATAACTCGACACTTACCTTATCACCCTCTTTGGCGGAATTGGTTTCTTCCTGGGGCACATAAATATCACGATGCAACCGCCGGTCATCAGGCGCCACAAAACAAAAATGCGGCGAGCGATGAAACACACCCACTATCGCGCTTCGTGATCTCTCCAAAATTGTAACCACCGCCCCAAGCTGTCGCCCGCGCGAAAACCCCTCGCGGCGAACCGCAACTCTATCACCATCAAGTGCAGTAGAGAGATGTTGCGGCGGTATCAGAATATCCTCGTCCTTACTTCCCTCTTCTAAACTTTCATCACCCACAAAACCAGTCCCAGCCCGGGTAATCGAAATCTTCCCCACCACCAAATCCACTTGCTCCGGGAGACCAAGCCGACCGCGCTTGAGCGATACCAAAGTCCCCTCTTTCAGCAACTCACTGACCACCTTGCGAAATGCCCGATAGTCATCCTCAGAGACCTGCATGGCCTTGGCCAATTCACGAATCCGCATTGGCCGGGTTATCGACTTGCGAATAAACTCAACTACATCGTTTTTCTTAAACTCCATACTTCCTTTGTTTTCCATATATTTCAATCCATGATTCCGAGGGCTGATTGCGTATTGCGCTGACTGCGCTTAGCAATACCCTAGCCCTCATTTTTCCTCTTTTTACGCAATATCGACGAACTTGACTCAAAGTCAAGCCACTTTTGGCAGAATTATGCCATATTGGCCGAAACACGAAAGCTCGCCGCAAAACGTGGATGTATGCTGATCATTGCAACTCTATGCAATCCAACACTTATTTTTCGATTCACTGCCGAAAACGACTCTCGCCACCCAACACCCAACTCATTGTCTTACTGCAGCTTAACTCTCCACGTGGATAGAGGCGCCGGATTTGCAACTGTGAATCTCTGTATGGATTGTTTCTTTGGATCATATCAGCGCTCACAGGCAGAAGCCCGGCAGAAAAGCAAACTGGTCTCCTTTCGGATTCCTGATTTGGGTATCACTTTCAAAGCCCCTTTCGAGGGCGGCGAGGACCACACCGATTTTGCCTCGCTGTTGGCATTGCTGGAATTCATTGACCTGAACCGCAAACTGTTTGGCGATAAATCCCTGCAGATTTTCGGTGGCAATGTCCGCATAGTCGAACAGGTCAATACCGGTAGCGCCGCAGATGAAGACTTCGCGCCCTTCCTGGCCAAAGCCCTGCAATACCGCCAGAAATATCACTACTCCCTCGACTGGACTTCATCAGATAATAATCCAGCCCTTCGGCCCGATTGACCCCACTTCCTTCACTCACTTCTCTTCCCTACCTAGATTCACAATTACCTATTGGGCTAATGTCGCTTTAGTGACTATATTGGCCCGATGAAACAGACCCCGAAACAGCTCGCGCGCGATATCACCCAGGGCAAAATCGCTCCGGTTTACTATTTCTATGGCGATGACGACCATCGGATGAACGAGGCGATTCGATTCATGCGCGGCAAATTCCTTCCGGCATCGGCGCTGGTGACAAACAGCTCGCGAATCGATTTGAATTCGCAGAAGTTCACCGATGTGCGTGATGAATTGATGTCACTGCCCTTCTTTGGCGAGCGTTCCTTGTTGACCATAGTCAATCCGCAAAAACTCTCCCCCAAACAGTTAACTGAAACTATTGCTTTACTGAAAACGCCAGTGGAAAGCCGACTAGTGATTTTCTACACACGCGCCGCCAAAAAACCAAAAAGCGTCTCATCACTTCTAAAAAAACTGGAAGCAGTTGCAACATTAGTAGAGTTTCCACTTCTTACAGTTGCCGATGCGCAGGATAAGGTCATGCGCGCAATGCGCGCCGCGGAAATCGAAATCGAACCGCTGGCGGCTCGTGAGTTGACCGAGATGACCGGTTGTGACGCAGGAAGACTGACTTGCGAAATAGAGAAACTGATCGCCTATGCCTCACAAGAGAAAACAATCACACTGGCAACAGTCCGCGCAGTGGCCTCAGAGACTGTGAATCGTAATGTTTATCAATTGGTGGATGCGGTAACAGAAGCGCTGAGCTCTGGCGATGGCGCGAAGGCGTTGGAGAGCATCGCCCCGGTTCTCGAGGGAGGTGACACACCAACCGGAATCATATACTGGCTCGGCGCCGGTTTCCTTGAGATGTACCAAGTCAAAGACGGACGCAAACTCCCGCCCTACCGTGAGCGCTTCCGCGGAAAAATCGAACGACAAGTAAGCCGCCTGTCACTAGATCAAATCGAGTCCGCCCTGTCACTGATAACCGCCTCCGAAGCCGCTCTAAAAGGCGGAATATCCGACAGACCAACCGAAGGCAAACCCGCGCTGTATGAACTAATTCTGGCGCTGTGCGCGCTTTCAGGTACAGCCCTGACACAACAAAACAAACACGAGGTATACACAAGATGAAACGTCTGTACAGATCAAAACAAGACCGCATGCTAGCCGGAATATGCGGCGGCCTCGCAGAATACTTAGACGCCGACCCGACTATCGTACGAGTAGTCACAGCCCTGGCCATCCTTTTCACCGGCCTACCCGCAATAGCCTACCTGGTAGCCTGGATAATAATCCCTGAAAACCCCAGCGCACAAAGCGGAGCATAACTATTGCAGTGAGGTCAACGCGAGACGCTAGGGTGGCTTGACTTGTCAGAATAAGTTTAGTCCGGTAGGTCAGGAGCCATGTGCTCCTGACACGTTAGGTTGAAAGTAACACTGAGATTCAAGTATATTGCTCGATTCAAAGAAATCGGGAGCGCATGGCTCCCAACCTACCGTTATTGCTCCAAAGGGGCAGGTCCCCGGACCCATAAAGCGCTTACTTTTGACTGACGTGATTTGTCTGCGAGTAGTGGTATGCTTGGACTTGAGGACGGGAAACTTGAGGTCACAGATTATGACTTCATAGAGACCAATCAGGTTGGGGAGAAGAATGTGGCGGTGAAGAAAATAACTGGTTCGATGTTGCGGGTTGAGGAGGACATCCTGCGGCTTCGCGGGATGAATGTGATGCTGGATAGTCCGGTAGGTCAGGAGCCATGTGCTCCTGACACGTTAGGTTGAAAGTAACACTGAGATTCAAGTATATTGCTCGATTCAAAGAAGTCGGGAGCGCATGGCTCCCAACCTACCGTTATTGCTCCAGAGGGGCAGGTCCCCGGCCCCATAAAACGCTTACTTTTGGCTGGCGTGATTTGTCAGTGAATAGTGGTATGCTTGGACTTGAGGACGGGAAACTTGAGGTCACAGATTATGACTTCATAGAGACCAATCAGGTTGGGGAGAAGAATGTGGCGGTGAAGAAAACAGCTGGTTCGATGTTGCGGGTTGAGGAGGACATCCTGCGGCTTCGCGGGATGAATGTGATGCTGGACAGCGACTTAGCTTTGCTTTATGGAGTTTCCACGGCTCGTTTGAATGAGCAAGTAAAGCGAAATCTAGCTCGGTTTCCTCAGGATTTCATGTTTCCGCTGACCAAGGCAGAGTTTGAATCTTTGAGGTCGCAATTTGCGACATCAAAGAACGGTAGAGGTGGCAGGAGGAAATTACCTTATGCATTTACTGAGCATGGGGCTATTATGTTGGCTAGTGTGTTGAACTCGCACCAGGCGGTTGATGCTAGCATATTTGTTGTGCGAGCGTTTGTGCGCTTGCGGGAAGCAATGCTTGCGCAGAAAGAAATAGCGCGGAAACTTGCGGAGCTAGAGCGGAAATATGTTGGCCATGACGCGGACATCAAAGGGATTCTGAATGCAATCCGGCAATTGATTGCCACTCCAAACAGGAATACTAAGAAGATTGGCTTTGATGCGAAGCGCTAGGTGTCTTGACTTGTCATAATTCGAGCGGTAGATTTTGGGGAGAAGAGATTACCTAAGTTAACCCACCGCAAGCGAGTGGGGTACCCAGTGTGAATGAAAGAAAAGAGTAAAATGAACAAGATACTAATCACTATGTTGATAATAGCTTTGACAAGTTGCTCAAATTCGAATAATGAAGACAAGATTATGAAAAAAGAAAATAAGCGTGATAACGAGGAATCTGTGAGTAATGATTCTGAGCCAAAAGTTACCGGAATTGGCGGTATCTTCTTTCTTTCGGACAATCCGCAGGAAACGAAAGAATGGTACACCAAGAATTTGGGGATTGAGATTAACGATTGGGGTTCTTCAAGTTTTGAATCAAGAAATATGAACAAACCTGACGAGATAAATTCTCTTCAATGGAAACCCTTTAAGAGAGGAGATGAATATTTTTCTCCATCCAAAAAGGATTTCATGATCAATTATCAAGTTCAAAATATCGAAGAGCTCTTGACCAAACTCGAAGAAAACGGAGTGACCATAATTGACAGTCTTGTGACTTACGATTATGGGAAGTTCGTCCATATTATGGACAATGAAGGAAACAAAATTGAGTTATGGGAACCGAGTGAGTAGACGAGTAGTGCAGGAGCCATGCGCTACTGCCATGTTTGCTAAATGTAAAGCGCTTTGATTCAAGCATACTGCTTGATAATAAGAAGTCGGGAGCGCAGGGTTCCAACCTACTCCACCCTTATCTCCTGACTGAATCCAGACACCAAACCGCTCTAGAAATCTGACCCGCGTAATCCAATATCACTCATCAAAACATCCTCCAACCGCCCTCAAAAGAACAATCAAATTATGTCTCACTTATATTGGCACAGAGGGCTGCCGCATTACTTGTATCGTATAGAATAATCCTTCTCGCTCCATAGAAACAACAACCCGCCCAACCAACCGACTATCATTCCCAGTAGCGAGCCGGATGCTATGTCAATCGGATAATGCACACCTACGAAGACTCTTGAGAGGGCTATCAGAGTTGCAATTATTATTACTACTCGCAGGGCGCGAACTGCTTTGGGCGTGGCTTTGAGGTAAAAGAATGCCACTGCGAATGCGGTGGCCGCATGCGAGGACGGGAATGACTTTCCGGCGCCGCAATTCACTAAGAGGTGGAGATTGGTGAGCATGGCCGAATCCTGGCAGGGACGCAATCGCTCTGCGAGGGGTTTGATGATAGAACTTGAGGTATAGTCTCCGGCGGCCAGCGCCAGAATAGAGAACAGCGCCGCGCGCCTTAGTTTGTTATCCCCTTTGATTAGAATCAGCGCGGTAACCAGGGCAAAACCGATTCGCAATAGCATGTCGTTGGTGATTATAGGCATGACGAAATCAGTTAACGGATTCGCCAGTGTTTGATTGACGAAAACGAATGCTGAACTGTCGATGCTTTGCAGGGATTCAAACATAGGGGCCGACTATCTAATTATGTTTACTTATGACACCTTTGCCATGAGTAAGCTCGGTGAATTTGTGTTGAAACTCTTCGGCTTTGGAGACTCTGATTCTTACTGACAGAGACACATTGGCGCTGAAATCTGAATCATCAACGTGACCAGCCAACGCGCTTATCAGATTCAGCAATTGCTGATAATAACTAAACTCAATTTCTATCCGGTAGGAAACATAGTGATAGTTCTTGGTTACTCCCGCTTGCTCCAAAACTTGCGAGGCAGAATCAGAATAGGCGCGCACTAATCCGCCTACGCCAAGCTTAGTTCCTCCGTAGTAACGTGTCACTACCACCAATGTGTCCACCAACTCACGGCCTGTGATCTGATCCAAAATCGGTTTCCCCGCCGAGCCACTTGGCTCGCCGTCATCGGAATAGCGGAAGGTCTGCCTGTCGGGAGAATTGTCGATTGATTCGTTGGAATCGGCAGGCCGGATGATGTAAGCGTAGCAATGATGTGTCGCATCAAACTCTTTCTTGCGCAATTCAGCGAGTTTCTCCTCGGCGGCCTCTCGTGATTCACATTTGAAGACCCGCCCGATAAACCGCGAGCCTTTCACTTTGGTTTCGGCCTGGGAATCCTGGGTGATTGTCAAAAAACTGTCTGATTCGACGCTCATAACCGGCGGCTCAGACCAAACACTTGAGAATTGTGTTCATGTCCTCAGGATACTTCACAGGGACAGCGCCTAGTTCAACAAATGGCTCAAGCGCTTTTTCATCGTGGATAGCCACCTCGGTTGGGATAAGTATGAAAAGCAATTTGCCAGATTCGACACAACTCTGCGCCACATCCATAGCTCCTGATATTTCGATCTCGGAACTATTGCCGCTGAGAACCTCACCGATTACCACCGCCTGAGCCAGTGAGGTGATTAAGCGATTGGCTTCACTGGTGTGTTCGGGGCGAAATTCTAATTCCGGCGAATACTCACTAAATACGCAACCCGATTTGCTAACCTGATCGAATACCGGACCGCTATCCTCAGGATATAGATTTTCAATCCCAGCGAGAGTTACCGCGCAGGTTTTTCCTTCAGCGGTAATGGCCCCAACCAATGCGCTGGCGTCAATTCCTTTGGTCAATCCAGAAACCAAAGTCACACCTGCGGCGGCAACGCGAGAACCGAAATCCACCGCAACTGAGATTCCCTCCTGACTGGCCGCTGAGGTTCCTACCAAAGCTACAGTTTTCGATTCACTGTCAATTAGCTCGCCGCGATAAAATACAATCGGCGGCGGATCATTGAGCTCACGGAATCCTTCGGGGTAGCCTTTATCGAAAGTGGTCACATAGTTGATTTCCCTAACAGCCAGTGTGTTGATAAAAATTTCCGCCTGGGGCAGTGATTTGTAGGCGTCGGCTAGTTTTGTAGCGGCGGCGGCTTCTAGTTCGAGTTTTTCCTGCAATTCAGCGGCCTCGGCTGAGAGCAAAGACTCGATTGAGCCAAATTCCGCCAGCAGTCGATTGAATGCTCGCGGGGTTAGTTCACCATCTTTCAAGGCCGCCCATATTTGGCTGGCCTCAGAGAAATCATTGATATTTGCCGCGCTGATAGTCGCCGGAGCATCGCTTCCGTTGGCTTTTCCGTTTTCCATATATTCTTTTGACGCTCTTTCGTTACTGGATTCGAAACCACACAATTCACTCTGGCAAACTATCGCGCCGGAGTCGGCAAGTCAATTGGTAGCGCCTTTTCGAAACAGGCCTTGCAAATGCAATTCTCTTAAGAGTATTAGTGACTTGTCAAGGCGGTCTCGACCGCCTATACTTGCCCCTATGAATACCAATAAACTCTCACATAATCGTTCTTTTGTCGGCCCGATGGCCCCGATATTTTTTGGCGCCTTGATTTTGCTCGGCGCCTGTAGCAAGACTCAGGATTTCGCATCTCTGAAAGCCGAAGCTATGGCGCAAGTTGGCGCAGGCGAATATGGCTCTGCGCGAGAGAACCTGCAAAAGGCGCTGAAATTCAAACCCGCCGACAAAGATGTTCTGTTGTATTTAGGTATTACGAATCAGGAGCTTGAGCAGTATGACACAGCAGTCTCTTATTTCCGGAAAGTCACCAAATTGTATGGCCCCGAAGAAGAGACTGGCAAAAAAATGGCAGAGTCTGCGGCATCTATCGGCGACTGGGATAGCGCGCTTGAAGGACTGGAGACTATCGCCAAATCCGGCATCGAGCGTTCGCAATTATTTGACAGGTTCTATGAGTTCTATATGAACGCCGGGTATTATCAGGCAGGCTCGAATGTGCTCGATACCATGATAAAGCTGACTCCCGAGCGCAAGAAACTATACCTACGCTCGGCTACTGCTAAGGGAATGCTGGGCGAGTACGGGAAAGCTGAGATGATTCTTCAGGAGGCGCTGCGTCGTTTCGGGCCTAGCGTCGAGGCCTATAGCAATATGGGCATCCTAAAAATGCAACAAGACCAGGACAAGAAGGGCGAGATATTTTTCCGCAAAGCCCTGGCGCTGGATAGTACACGTGATGACGTGCTTTTGAACCTCGGCAATTGTCTGTCATCGTTTGATAGCAAAGCAAAGAAACGCGAAGCGCTAGTCTATTACAATCGTATCTCAAAAGAGATGTTCGAGGGGATACGATTGGACACTGTGGTCTCCAAGCTGGAACTTGAGCTAGAAGATTAGGCGCAATCTGTCATGCTGAACGAAGCGAAGTATCTTGTTTCGCAATTGGCAGAATGAATCGAATCAAGACTCTTCAGCGTCAGTACAGACAAACGCATAAGTTAGTAAGTAGGTCAAGTCCCCCTTTTCAGGGACTTGACAAAGTCAGATACAGCAACAGAATGTCAATACAAGACGAACCTCCTGACGTATTCTCAAAGAATAACAAATCTGTATTCAACTTATTCGATGAATTTCATGGAGACGAACCAATTGATTACTACTTCAATCGACGAGGATATTATGTTGGTAAGTAGCGGAAGCTTATCTCACAAACCAGATTCACAACCGAAAGGAAGGATTCTCTGGATGCGTCTGGCGGTGTGGTCTAGTTTCTTGCTCTTCGCCATTGTATTGAGCGCGATATATTACTATGCGTTCCCTACTGAAACTCTCTTCAAGAAGTACTTTGTCGGTGACTACGTGGCAGAAGAATACCATCATGACCTACAAATGTTTGGAGACTTTGACCAACTATTAATATACATTTACAAAGACAAAGAACCTCTATTTAGGCGACGATTAATTTATATTTCAGAGTACTTTCTCATGGACTCACTCCAAATCAATTCTCCCAGAGAAGATGTCATTCAAATAAATCCATTTTACTTGGGTAAAAAGAAAACCCAATCTTGTGAAATAGATATCCTGAATACTAGTGACACCTGTATTTTCACCCGTTAAGGGCATCGCGATGCTCGAATAGCACAGGTCAAGTCCCCCTTTTCAGGGACTTGACATCGTCATATACAACAACCAAATATCAATCCAAGACAAACCTCCGAAACGTCAAGTCCCAAGAAGGGGACTTGACCTACTTACTTGAAAGGCACAGCGCGCTGTGCCCCTACTCATTGGGGATAACTTTGATAGCCCAAACCAGTGCGGTTTTATCGGCCTGGCGGGGTGTTATTGCGTATCATGGTTGTTGGCTTGGTCGGGGTTATTTCTCTAATGACGGGCCTGGAACAATTCGCAACTCATTGTTTAACAACGAATAACATAAAGGTTACCTGTGCTTTCTATTCTATCTATTACAACACCCGTATTTGCGGTCTTTGACGGAGGGATTTGGGAGATAATCGGCAATTCCAGCTTTTTTGGGGTCGTGATTATGGTGGTTTTGCTGGCTTTTTCGGTGGTCTCCTGGGCGGTGATTGTCAGCCGCTATCGGCTGTATAAGGCCGAAGCCAGCGGCTCAGAAGCGCTATTGAGCCAGTTTCACAAGGCCAAACGCATGGCTGATACAGTCGGCCTGGCTAAGCAATTCCAGAATACAGCGCTGGGCACTCAGCTTTCTGCTGGTATTCAGGAATTGGTGTCTATTCGTGAACGTCAAAGCGGCGAAGGCGCCGGAGCCGGCTCAATTCGTGAGCGTGAAATTGACTTGCTGGAGCGGCGCCTAGATCAGGTTGCAGGTGATGAAATGCAGAGGCTGGAATCCGGGGTTATTCTTCTGGCGACAACCGCTAACGCCTCGCCATTTTTGGGACTGCTAGGAACTGTTGTTGGAATCATGGTTTCATTTTGGGAAATTGGTCAAACCGGATCAGCCTCGCTGGCGATTGTGGCCCCGGGTATTGCTGAGGCCCTGCTGGCTACAATTTTCGGATTGGCGGCGGCTATTCCGGCGGTGATTGCCTATAACTGGGCAAATAATCGCCTGCGTATGTTCGCCGAACAGGGCGCGAATTTTAACTCAGAATTCATCGGCCGTATCAGACTGGAGTTCACCGAATGAGCGTCAATCTAGGCTCAGGAGGCTCTTACTCACGCGGCTCCGGTCGTAGCGGCGCATTTGCCCGCAGACGTAGCTATGGCGCGATGGCTGAAATCAATGTCACCAATCTGGTGGATGTGATGTTGGTGTTGTTGATTATTTTCATGATCTCTGCGCCATTGTTGCAGTCAGGGATTGAAGTAAAATTGCCCAAGAGCGCCTCGACTGCAGTCAATCCTGAGGAAGACGGAGTGATTGTCAGCATCGATAGTAAGGGCGGGATTTTTATTGGTGATACCTGGGCCCGGCTGGAGAATTTCGAGGACCAACTCAAAGGCGAATTGCAGAAGATATCCTCAGAGTCGGTGTTTTTACGCGCGGATTCGCTGGTTTCCTATGGAATAGTAGTGGATGTAATATCTCGTTTGAAAAGCGCCGGAATTGCGAATCTTGGCCTGATTACCGAGCCGCTTGATAGCCGTAGCCAGCGTAAGAAAAATGCAGGCAAACGGTAGAGAATAGGATTTTCGACCTACCCAAACGTATAAGCAGTTGATGTATCGGTAGCTGTTGTAGTTTTTTGATATTGATGTAGTGAGTGTATCATGACAGCAGGACTTCAGCCAAAAAACATGATGATTTCGGGTGTGATGCATGTGAGCATTTTCGCCCTCTTTCTGCTGGGAAATCCCTTTGGAGGCAAAGAGCCGCCGAAGTTTGATGTGCTGACGGTCAAACTGGCTTCGATGCCGGCGCCGCAAAAGATACAGGAAGCAAAACCCAAACCGCCGCCAAAAAAGAAACCTCCGAAGAAGAAAGTCGTAAAGAAGAAGCCACCGATTAAGAACCCTAAGAAGGTTGAAGAGAAAACGGTGGTTCCGCCAGTGAAAACCGAGGAGCCTACAGCTGAAGATTTGCAACCGGCGCTTGAGGAGCCGGAATCGCAGGTTGACGCTGATACCAGCACAACTGAGTTCAGCGAAAAAGTCTCTAATGCAGAGTTCACCGGCGCATTCGACAATAAGAATTTTGTCTATCCTGATTGGAATTATCGCGGCTTTGCGAAAATTGCTCGTAACTGGAAAAACTATGCCTCGCCACGCAAGGCGGTTTCCACCACAGTTAGTTTTCATGTGCTCAAGTCCGGAAGAATCTATGGCGCGACAATCACCAAGAGCTCTGGAAATGCAGTTTATGATCGCGGTTGTTTGCAGGCGGTGAAATCCGCTGGCACATTGCCGCCATTGCCGCCGGAGTTCAACTTTGAAGAATTAGGTGTTTCATTGGTGTTCCCTTGGAAACCGAATTGATAACGGGCCTTCCCTGCTAAAACTATTTTGATTATATGGAGAACTATGTCGGAGATTATTAAATTTCGTAGGTCGGGTTCCGAAAGCGCTTCAGCGCTGGAGAAACCCGACAATGCTTGCCAAAACGATATCTTCCCGAACAAAAAATGTCGGGTTTCTGCGTCCCGTAAACGGGACTACGGAACCCGACCTACTTTGAATCTGTTTATTATCGGCGCCTCCTTATGCGTGGCGCTGTTGTTGGCGGCTACGTCTGAGTCGCAAGCGCAAGATTTCTACTCCAACGTTCCGGATATCAGTGTAGAACTTGACACCCTGCAGGGGTTCACGCCTACTCCTATTGCAGTTGAAGACCCGACTAACCGCTCGGGCGCGGCTTTGTTTCCTTCGGACTTGCAGGATTTGCTGGATATCTCTGAGGTGATTCGTCATGACCTGGATTTCACGCCATTGTGCTCGCTTATCTATATTGACTCGCTGTTTATGACACATATGGGCTTAACGGAGATGAACGCCAATGCCTGGAAACGTCTTGGGGCTGATTACTATGTGACACTATCAGCGAAACTAACTCCTACGACAGTGTCAGTGCGCTATCGGGCCATGCTTTCTTCTACTGACAGCGAGCGCGCCAGAGGTGAATTCGAAGTAGACCGTAAGTTCTATCGTGCATTGGCCCACAGAATCTCGGATGATATTATTCAGAAGCTCTTTACCGAAAAAGGTATTTTTCAAACGAGGATCTGTTATATCGTGCGTAAGGGCGGCAACAAAAACCTGTATGTCGCCGATTATGACGGCGCATCACCCACGCAGATACTCGCCAATGGCTCAATAAATCTATCACCGACGTTCACTCCCGATGGAAACGAGGTATTGTTCACCTCCTTTGTCGACGGCAATCCTAAGATTTACTCATTTGGTTTGAAAACAGGGAAGACCAAATTGATAGCAGGATTCCCGGGGCTGAATTCGGCGCCCTCGGTTTCCCCCGATGGTGATAGGATTGCTTGTGTCCTAAGCAAAGATGGCAATGCTGAGATTTACCTATTGGATAGACGTGGCAGAATTATCAGACGATTGACCAGGACCAGAGCAATTGAAAACGCCCCCACCTTCTCTCCTGACGGACAGGAAATCGTTTTTTCATCCGATCGCTCCGGCTCACCGCAGATTTATATTATGGACATTGAGGGTCTGAATGTTCGCCGGGTGACATTTCAGGGGAAATACAATGACAGCCCGGTTTGGTCGCCCCGTGGTGATGTCATCCTGTTTGTCAGCCGTACCAAGAGCGGGAGATTTGATATTTGCACGATTTCACCTACCGGACAGGATTATCGTATTCTGACCAATACCGGAGCCAATGAAAACCCCCATTTTAGCCCCGATGGCAATAGTATTGTCTTCTCCTCAACGAGACTGGGAGTTATGGAGATTTTCACTATGGACAGATTCGGTCGCAAACAGTCCAGATTGACCCGCACCGCCGGTCGCGGCGACGCCAAAGGGGCCTCGAATCCAGTTTGGGGACCGTATAAGGACTAGCGCTTGCGGATTGACTTGATCCCAATAATCCGTAGGTCGGGTTCCAAAAGCGCTTCAGCGCGAGAGAAACCCGACATTGCTTGCCAAGAATGAAAATGTCGGGTTTCTACGTCCCATAAATGGGACTCCGGAACCCGACCTACGAGGTGGATGAATCAGCGCAGAGATTATATTAAAAGAAGATTGCTCGCAGATGGCTTTGTCGGTGGTTTATGTTGACCGCTTCGAGCCTAAGCGCTAATATGGCGCTGATGTCCCTGAGCTATTTGGGTGGGCGACATCAGACAAATAGAATTTAGATACGCAGTTATAGATTAAGGGAGAAGACTATGAAAAAATTACTTGGATTGAGTCTCATTTTCGCGCTTACAGCAATGATGGTTAGCTGTGGCCCTGGGCCAAACACTGTTGACGAAACCCCAGTGGTTGTGGACACCACACCACCTCCGCCACCTCCGCCGCCGGTTGATACTACTCCGCCGGAACCGGAAGTTCGGACAATTTCTGAGGGTGAATTCCAAACAGTGTATTTCGATTTTGATAAATCGAGCATCAAACCGAATTTCTCTGGCGCTTTGGAGAGCAATGCCGACTTGATGAAAGAAAGCATGGATATGATTATCCAAATCGAAGGTCATTGCGATGAGCGCGGTACAGTGGAATATAACCTGGCCTTGGGCGAACGCAGAGCTATGGCCACCAGAAGTTATTTGGTGAACCTGGGAATTGCCGCCGAGAGAATTGAGATTATCTCCTACGGCAAAGAGCGTCCGGCAATGATGGGCCACAATGAAGCGGCCTGGTCGAAAAACCGTCGAACTGAATTCCGTATCATTTCTCAGTAGACTGTTGTTGAGGTATTCTTGAGTTACAGTCATTGCGAGCGAAGCGCGGCAATCCCGTGGATTCATACACATTGCCTATCAACGACGAGATTGCCGCGTCATCATGCGCTTCGCGCCTGATTCCTCGCAATGACAGGATGGGTGGACGGGATGAGTTGGCTTCGCAAATTATCGACGTAGATAATTGTTGTTGAGGAACCTTTGGAGATGCGATTTCGTATCAGTATTATGAAACAGTCAAAAAACGATAACACAAAAGCCGTCCCCTCTTACGGGGCGGCTTTTGTTGTAAAATCACTGGCTTTGATTCTTACCGCTTTGACATTGAGTTCTTGCGCAACTAAAGAGCAAGTGGTCAAGGTTGAAGAGCGTGTGATGCGCTTGGAATCCGGACGCTCGCAGTCTCAGATGGCAATGAAGCGCCTGGATTCATTAGTGGTTGAGGCAAACAAAGGCAAGACTGGCGACTATGCCAAAGTTGCTAATCTGATTCAGTCGATGTCAGACCGAATTGACGAACTCACCAACTCGATTTCGGATTTACAAGAGCGGCTGAATTTCATGCAGAGTCGTCAGGGTTCATCCAGCGGAGCGGTTTCGCAAACTGACTCGGCGCCGGAAAATACAGCCGGAGTGGATTGCACGCAGTTGTATGATGATTCATTTATTCTAGTGCGCAAGGGCGAATATGAAAGCGCTCGCGCCGGGTTTATGGACTATTTGCAGTATTGCAAGAATTCGGATATGGCCGATAACGCACAGTATTGGATAGCCGAATCCTACTATTCACGCCAGGAATTCGCCAAAGCCGCAATAGAGTTTACTTCGCTCACCGAAAAATACGCCGACTCCGAAAAACGCCCCACCGCGCTGTATAAGCTAGGCAGATGTAGCGAAGAGCTGGGCAATAAGGCGCAGGCTAGACAGTATTACAACGCCGTAGTCAATGGCTATCCCTCCACCAGCGAGGCGCAATTAGCCAAAGACAAACTCACCGAGCTAAAAGGCTCCGCCAAAAACAGCGGCGGCAAGTAATAGCCGCAGTCTCCATTTCATCCATTTGGCTATCACTAGCAGTCATTGCGAGCGAAGCGCGGCAATCCCGTGGATACATAGAAACTGCCTATCAACGACGAGATTGCCGCGTCATCAGGCGCTTTGCGCCTGATTCCTCGCAATGACAGATGTACTAATCACGTATATGTCCAAGTTTTCATTTTGCCCAAGTTGAGTGTTTTCTGATGTCTTCTACCGTTCTTCCAAAAACCATTGCCCAAAAGACCGTCTCTGAAATCAAGGTTCGCGTTGCGGGATTTCCGGTTACTCCGGGGATTAGCGGCGGATTCTATCAGGCTGAAGAGGAAGCGCTTTCTAATCCGATTATCCATGCTGAGCCACGTCCACGCTTCTACTCGGCTCTTGACGCCGAGGGAGTTTCATTGCAATGCGACAATAAGGGCCGGTTGATATTTGTGCAGGTGCGCAAGCCGCGTCGGCTGTGGATAGGCTCCAAAGGAGTCTCCTCTGCTCCATCGCCGGCGGCTGATATTCGTTTCCTGGATTTCCGTTGCCGCATACCCGAACCGGAATACTTGTGCGATAGCCAAAAGAACTCTCTGCTAATCAAATTCGGCGAGGTAGCCTCCTCCGATAGTTTTCGCATTGGAGATAATGTGGTGGCTCTGATTCACAACAAGAAGGTTCTACGAGGTCTGTTCATTGATTGCCTGCACACCGACCGCGCCGGTAAGGCGCTGGCCAAATGGAGACGGCTGGTTGCCGGTGGCAGTTCTCTGAAGAGACATGAGTAGCTTTCTCTATAGTTTAGCGACTACTTCGCAAGCTTGTGATTGACCTGAGCGACTATCAACAGTTTATTTACCTCCGATGAGCTCTTCTACGATATCCAAAAAAATTCAGACTCAACATGCTGAGCTAAAACGCGATCTGGAGCGCTATAGTCGGGCGTATTATCTCGATGATAAGCCACTAGTCTCGGATGCGGAATTTGACCGGCTTTTTGATTCTCTACTGGAGCTTGAAAAAAAGTATCCGGCTTTGGTTACCGCTGATTCTCCCTCACAGAGAATCGGAGCGCCACCCAGCTCTAAATTCGCCAAGATCAAACACCGCGAGAGAATGCTCTCACTGCAAAAAGTCAACACCGCTGAAGATTTCGAAGAATTCGACCGCCGAGTGCGCGAGGGGCTTTATGATAAAGAAGAAGCCCAAAGCAAAACAATCGAGTATGTCATAGAGCCCAAACTCGACGGACTGGCAGTTGAGCTGGTTTATGAGAACGGCGTCCTGTCAGTCGGCTCGACTCGGGGCGATGGTGTCACAGGTGAGGAAATCACCGCTAATTTGAAGACTATCCAATCTATTCCATTGCGCCTTTCCGAGCCAACCTCCAAACGCTGGCCAATGATAGAAGTGCGTGGCGAGGTCTATATGCCGCTTGCGCAGTTCAAAGTGATGAATGCCAAATTGCAGGAATCGGGCGCTTCAGTTATGGCCAATCCACGCAATGGGGCCGCTGGCTCATTACGTCAACTTGACAGCCGAATCACCGCCTCACGCCCATTAAGATTCTTCGCCTATAGCGCTCATTGCCCTGATGTGTCTTTCAGCGAAGAATTCAAAACACAATTCCATACACTGGAGTTTTTACGGAAAGAAGCGTTTCCAATCAATCCGCTATCGACGGTATGCGTCGGTGTGAATTCGGTGGCTAAAGAGTTTGAGGCCCTCACAAAGAAACGCACATCTCTGGACTATGAAATCGACGGACTGGTAATTAAGGTCAATCAATTCTCTGAACAGATTAAACTCGGAGTAATCGCTCGCGCTCCCCGCTGGGCAGTGGCCTGGAAGTTCGCCGCCGAAGAAGCAGAAACTGTAGTTGAGGACGTAATTTTCTCAGTAGGACGTACAGGGGTCATTACTCCAGTTGCGTCATTGAAACCGGTCAGAGTTTCAGGCGTAATTGTCAGCAATGCCTCTCTGCATAATGAAGATGAAATCAAGGGGCTGGATTTACGCATTGGGGATCACGTGATTATTAGGCGCGCCGGGGATGTGATTCCCGATGTGCGCGAGGTGGTTTTCGATAAACGCGACGGCTCAGAGAAAAAAGTTACTTTCCCGAAAAAGTGTCCGTCATGTGGCGAAAAACTTCTGCGCGCAGAGGGCGAAGCCGCTTACAAATGTAGCAATAGCCTGTGCCCGGCTCAACTTGTGGCCCGGGTGTATCATTTCGGATCTAAGAGCGGATTCGACATCGACGGGTTCGGTGAGAAACTCGCGAGGCAATTGGTCGAACGTGAATTGATACGAACCCCGGCTGATTTGTTTTTTCTCGATAAAGAAACTGTGTTGGAGTTGGATTTGATGGCGGATAAGCGCGCCACCAATTTGCTCTCGGCAATCGAAAAAGCAAAAGCAACTCCATTACCGCAGGCGCTCTATGCGCTGGGGATTCCCGGTATCGGTGAGACATCGGCTGTGGCTTTAGCAGATAGCTTTGGAAGTCTTGATGGAATCAGCGCCGCTGATGTTGAAGAACTAGTGGCGATTGACGGAATAGGGCCTCTGTTGGCGCAGTCATTAGTTGAGTTTTTTGCCGATGAGAAAAATCTAGCGATGATAGCGCGACTAAAAGAGGCGGGGCTGAAGTTTCCACACGTTCAAAACCCTGGAACTTCCGATGGAGCCCTTAGTGGTCTTACTTTTGTAATAACCGGAACACTCACGAAACCGCGCGGAGAGTTTAAGAAACTAATAGAGCAAAACAGCGGCAAAGTTGCATCAGCGCTTTCATCGAAAACCGATTACTTATTGGCCGGAGAAAAAGCGGGCTCCAAATTGAAGAAAGCCGAGAAACTATCGGTGGCGGTGATTGATGAAGATGAATTGAATAGTCTGATTCAAGGCGCCGCCAAATAATCGCGACTACTTCAAGAAGAAAGAAATTGCGAATTGATGTGACTGGCCGAGGTCATTGCGATAGGGCACAAAGGCGTAGTCAATTCGGAAATCCTTTTGCATGAAACCTAAACCAGCGGTGAAGGTCTTGGAATCATAGCCAGTTTGCGCTCCGGCGCGCAGAAATAATCTGTTGGCGCCATTGTGCTTTACTCCGTATTCAGCCCCAAATTGCGCATGAAAATCACTATCGATAATTACACCATCGGCTGAGAGAAGTAAATCACTCTTACGATAGCTACCTCCGGCCCGCACTGTTACCGGCAGACTGATACTTTGGCTATCGAGCCTGTAATCCTGTCCGAAATTAGAGACTGACACTCCGAATGCTAGCTTTTCGGACTGTTGGTATTGTAGTCCCAAATCAGCGTTCAAAACTGTCGTACTGAATACATCAATCCGTTCACTGAGGTACCCCAAGGCCAGTCCAGCGCTCAATTTCTCTGTGATAGGATAGGCCACCCCAAACTTCAGAGAGACATCACGCGAGTCGAAGAGATACAAGGGCGCCGCAGATGCAGTAGCCCCACGACCTTCAAGGTCGTTAACTTGAGCTATGCGCGCGCCCAAACTGAAGCGGGTTTTTCCTTCGCGTAAGGTGAAGAACGCTGTTTCGAAATTGATGTTTTCCCAGTAGGCGGTGTGTCCAAAATATGCGGAAAAACCGGGCGTATCTTTGTCACCTACAGAACTAGCCGGGTTATAGTATTGCGATAGCGGGTCACCGGAAATCGAGACAAAAGCCTCTCCCATAGCGCTAGAACGAGCGCCACTCTCGACGGTTAGCAATTTGCCGCCAATATCCGCCTGAGCGTCAGGTGTGACTATCAAGGCTGATAACAGCACCAATGATACTAGCCTAACGACGCTGTAACGAATAAGCGAATCGGACTTTGATAAGTTCACAGGTTTCATACTCGCTATATGATACACTTAGAATGATAAATCGATTGAGAAAATATGCTCTGTGCCCTCTCCTACCCGACTGCCCTGAAAGGCGTAGTCGATTAGCAAAGGCGTTTTGCCAAGGTTAAATCTGAATCCGGCTCCGGCGGCCGGGGTTCCATTGTTGAGACCACTGCGCAGTTTCAATTGCTCAGAGATTTCATACTCGGCTCCAAAACGCAAACGAGGACCGAAAACTTCATGCACTTCTAAATCGGTAGCCAGCAATAATGACCCGTCCAGACCTCTTCCTGAAATACCGAGAACAACTTTGCGTGGCACTTCGGCTTCAATTGAGGAGCCATTGGTGGAGCCTTGACCGTAGAATTCGGTAGTGTTTATGATAAACGACGACCCGGCGGATTTTACAGTCAGCCCTACCTGTATATCGGTAATAGCTCCTAGCCCGATAGTCTCTCTGTCATAGAGGAAATGGTCAATGTAGAGTATCGTTCCGACATTGAAAAGCACCGAGTTAGTAGTAATCTCGTCGAGCTTCCATTGGTAATAACTAACCATCGCGCCAACAGAAACTCTAGGCGAAAAACGCTTGGCAAAAGTTAATCCGAATTGATGTTCATCCTGACCAATATCACCACCGGTGAGAAGTCCACCTGTAGTGCGGGTATCGACGTTACCGTAGTCCGCATAGAGCCAGGAAAACCCGAATGCGGCATCCTCCGGCAGAGGGAAAGCTATTGCGGCATAGGAGAGTTGACGGTCAATATTCATTGCGCGATATGAGGTGGTGAATTGACGGTTTTCCATGCTGGTTATCCCCGCGGGATTGTGAAGTTGGCCATAGCCACCCTCGCCGATTGATACAAAGGCTTGTCCCATTGCCGCCGAACGAGCGCCGATTGGCACTTCCAGCCAGGAGCCTATGAAGCCGGCCTCGCCTTTGTCCTCACCTGCTGATACAGTTGAGGTAACACTAACCAGGGTCAGGGCTATCAGCGCGACGGAAAATGCTAGTCTGATGGTTTCGCCAAAGGCTGATGACTTGCGAGTTGTCTCCCGCACTATTTGAGGAGTTGATATTTGTGTTGGTTCCATGAGCTTCCTCTAAGGTATTACAGCCACCTTGCCCCATACATTAGCGCCATCTGAAAACTCTATTTTGAAGTAATAAATTCCAGGAGCGACCACCTCACCTACGCCGTTTTTGCCATCCCAGTTATCGCTAGGAAGTCCATGGACAACATCACCGGGCATACGACTCACATTTGTCGAAACTCTTCGTACGAGATTCATAGCGAAATCATAGACAGAAATAGATGCGCTAGTTGCGCCATCGGGAACTTTGTAATGGAATCTTACGATAGATTGACTCTTAGGGTTGAAAGGAACCGGAAAAGCATAGGCGTCGGGATTGGTATTATCCTGAACCTGGAAAACATCAAAGAAAACATCCGAAAGCGGCCGTCGCGCAAAACCATCATCTGTAACCACCCAAAGAGCGCCATCGAAAACCCCGACTCCATTCACCACCGCTCCCAAACGAATCTGTTTGTCCGGATCTGAGGAGACCAAATCAACGCGCGAAAAAGACGAGTCCGGATCAGGACTACTGTACAGTCCGGAGTCACTCGCGATAAATATCGTATCGCCATTGAAAGCAAAATTCCAAACCTGCACACCGGCAAGCGGCGAAGTAATAGGCAACTGCACCCAGGGATTCAGCGAGTCATCGGGAGGATTCGTTAAGTCTAGATGTGAAACCCCAATCCCTCCAAGTATATCAGTGCTTGGATCGCCCTTTCGTGTTGCCGCCCATATCACCGGAGCTCTGCCACCGGAGCGATATTGCGTTCCCATAGCCACTACAAAATTGCCTGAAAGATTGAGATTTGAGCTATTGTACAAGGCCAAAGTATCCGGTGTGAATTGCTGAGTATTGGCCAGCGCTACATGCCAATTGGAGAAACTGAGCCGGATAGCAGTTGAAACACCAAAGAAGCGCTCGGTTCCAAGATGAGTAGTATCTCCTACAGCGAAAATCGCTCGTAAACCGGAAAGCGGAATTGTCACTTGAGGTTCGCGCGCGGTGTCTTTGATGGCGAAAATAGGAGTCGGTAACACCAAGCCGGTGTTTCTCGTTTCTAGTTCGAAGAATCCATCGAGTCCCACAAAGTATATGAACCCGCCGCGGTGCATCATCTGGCTGATACGTGCGGTGCGGAAGAAAATAGTGTCAATCGAGGGTGGATTGGTATAGGGCAGAATGCGGTACACTGAAAACTCTCCGCTAGTATCAAAGGGCGCATTTGCAGTCCAGATTATTGTCGAATCCACAACGACAATTGTGTCAGGTACGATGAAACGTTGGATTTCGATTCTTCGCACTGATGCGCCACTTCCAGTTTGTCCAAAGATATCTGTTTGGTTCTCGTCTACCATAGGTAAATGGAATACCGAATCCACCAGCGCCCCTGTTTGGTCAGTCCGGTTTATGTACAGCTTTATCAATCCGGCATCGGTTCCGCACCATAGGTCACCGGCAGTATCTGCGCGAACAGCGTTAATCGTAGCCCACTGGGCTGAAGTGAAGCCAATTGAAGTGTCGGTGGGAATATGTGTCCAGGTTATACCAGTATCGGAACTAACAAACAGCCCGGCTGTGGCTCCTGCGGTGTATAGGTATCTTGAGGATACGTCCTCAAAGTCCATAACTCTGGCGCCGGGTTTTATGAAAACTGAATCAATCACACCATCACTAACAGGCAGGAAAAAGTCCAGCGATTTGTCAGCGCGTACAAACCCAGCGCCGTCTCCATCAAGAGAATCAAGACAGCCAATAAACAACCGACCGCCGAAGAAATGCAGTTGGTTTATCACATCAGTAGGTAAGCCTGTTCCATCGGCGGCAAACACCGATTTCCACTGCGAATAGCTAAGCGCCGTCGCTCTTGAAAGCCCCCGGTCACCGCCAACAAAGATAAATCCGCTATCAGCAAACCCTGGAGGCGAATAGGCGAAATCGAATACGCGGCTGGAGGACGGCTTGATATGCGCTTCTACGAAATCAAATCTGGAAACACCACCGGCGCTTCCAGCCCAGAGAATTGTCGTATCGACATGACCAGTGTCTATCACCGCTGAAAAATATCGACTGGTAAATGGCGGCGCTCCAATTGGGTCATCGAAATACTGCGCGTCAGCAAGAGTAACATTGAAACGAGTCCAGTTTTTTCCGGCATTGGAAGTTCCAATCAGGCCACCGGCAAAACTTGCCGAAAATAGCAAATTGTTAGCGCCGGTTATATCAAAGGTGGTTTTGAATGGACCCGTAGTGGAGAATTCAACCAAACCACTGGTGTCAAATGGCAATCCCCAAACATCCCCGACACTGTCAGTAGTGTATTGCAAACCCTGACCAGAATTGAAAGTATCAGGCCCAATAATTTCAGCCTTGGCTGTCGCCAGCCATAAGGTGTCGTTGACCACTGCCATTGCGCTGATGCTATTGCCCAGCAAGCCTGTGGTGTCGGTGTGGGTGAACCAGATTTTTCCGCTATCGGGAGAAAAAGACACTCCGCGGGTGGATCCAATCCAAATCGCACCCTTGTAGGAGACGATGTCGATTCCGCTATTACTTTGCTGGCCCGAAATCGGATCGGCCAGCAAGGCTGATAGGCGCGCAAGCCAATCGGGCTGTGCGGTTGGTGTTTGGGCTACGGCGATATTGGGTAGCCCAAGGCAAGCAAGTGTGAGAAATACTGCGATAAGGCCAAACGCTTTTGAGATACTCGAAGGTTGGCTTGTCATATTTGATATGTCAGATTTCAAGGGTTTTCTGGAGCTCAACTGTGATTCCCGGTTCTAGAAACTTCTTTGTCAGATTCTTCCCTGATAACGCGCTGCAGACCAGCTTGCTGTTCTTGGTTATCTTCAGCAACAGCTTGCCTAAGGTAAGGGTTCCAATCCTGATTGTCCACTATCAGATTTCGAGCCATAGAAATCGAGACAAAATACCCTTCAAGCGCTCCTCAATATAATGTATGTAGATTATATTGATATAATACTGACAATTAGTCCAATATTTCCTATTTTACGGCCTAAGGTGAATCCTGTTCGGACACCTGTAAGATTGTATTATTCTTGATATTCTCGATTTGGAGGCCCATGCCACAACAACACGATGAAAATATTTCAGAGCGCTCTTCGCAATCCCACACCTCGCCTAATTGCGAATCCGGAGTTTCAAAGCGTCTGGCGACTTTGATATTCGGCGCGGCGATATTACTAAGCGTCAGCATGTCCGCCTGCGATGACCTTATTACTGAACAGGTGACTATTGTTGTCGCTGGGCACCCTACCGCAGAATTCACTGTTGATATTGATTCGGGTTGTGCGCCTATGACGGTAAACTTCCTGGACAAATCCAGCGGGCCGCATAATCAATGGCTGTGGAAATTCGGTGATGGAGATACCTCAGCCGATACAACTCCGAGCCACACTTACACTACTCCGGGCACATACACAGTTTCACTCAAGATTACAGACAATGACTCAGTTCCCGCCGCCAACGATACCGAAGTCAAAAAGCGCTTCATTGTAGTCGGCTCCTCAATCGCAGGATTCGCAATGGATACCTCAGGCGGGTGTGTCGGTACGGCAGTCACCTTTACTCCGAGTTTCTCGGGAGCGACTTCATTCAAGTGGGATTTCGGCGACGGGACTAACTCAACAGACACATTTCCGACACACACTTTCAATACCGTTGGTGATTTTCCTATCACCCTTAGCGTAGTGGGTGGCTGTGGAGTAGATTCGGCCTTTGACACAGTGAAGATAGGAGTTTGCCCAACATTCACTATTACCGCCAGCCCGCAAACTATCTGCTTGGGTGATTCAATAGTGTTCACGGAAATGTCCACAGATTCACCATCTCACTCCAATTTGGTATGGGATTTTGGCGACGGCAGTGTAGTCTCTGATACTGATAATGCCATCACATACACTTATGCTGACACGGGTCTCTTCACTGTTGCCTTAACCGTAACGAACTCTGACAGTATCTCATTCACTGATTCGATAGTGGACTTTATTCGGGTCAATGACAACCTAACTGCCAATTTTGTATCTGTGGGCCCAACTTTTAATTGTGAGACACCAACCGGGCAGTTTGTGGTGGGATTCAATGATATTTCCCTGGGAGCAATCACAAATAGAATTTGGTCATTTGGTGATGGGACATTTGATTCGACAAACAACCCAACCCCCTTTCATGCCTATACTACATCCGGCCAATACACTGTTACGCTCAAGACTTCGGGACTTTGCGGAGCCGACACCTCCGGCACAGCAACAGTCACCAAGAACAATTTCGTAACACTCGCAGGACCGCTTGCGCCTACAATCGGCATTTCTCCTGACACATCCCAGTTTAGTGTGAAGTTCACAGGTCTGGCTTTGGGTGTCCCCGAAACCTGGGACTGGACTTTTGGAGATGGGACAATTGCTTCCGGATCGTCTGTGAATCATACCTATCCTAACGTCCCTGACACATTCAACATCACCCTAACTGTCAAGAATTCATGCTCGAATACACCTGTAGTGACAACCACCACACTCATCTTGCCGCTACCATAATCTGTATTCTGCGTTGCCACTGTGAAATAAAGAAAGCCCCGTCAATCACCATTGACGGGGCTTTCTTTTGCAAACAAATATCTCTGTCAATCTATATGCTTATCAACCACCCTGCGCGAAGCGCTCAGTTAAAGCTGGCAGGATCTCGAATGCATCACCGACTATTCCATAGCTGGAAACATTAAATATCGGGGCGTCTTTGTCTTTGTTAATAGCGACAATACATTTTGAGGACTGCATGCCAACCAGATGTTGAATCGCTCCGGAAATTCCAACTGCCACATATAGCTTAGGAGTCACTGTGCGACCGGTTTGCCCAACCTGATGCTTATACTCAATCCATCCGGCGTCAACTACTGCGCGTGAAGCGCCAACTGCCGCCCCGAGCGAATCCGCAAGACTTTGCACCAGCGGGATATGCTCCTGTCCCTGAAGGCCGCGACCGAATGACACTACTGTGTCGGCTTCTTCAAGCTTGACAGTTTGACCGGATTCTTTGATAGACTCTACAACTTTTGTGCGGGACTCAAAACACGAATCTGATACGCTCTCGGAGCTTACTTCACCTGAGCCCGCAGTTGCGGGGCTGAAAGCTTTTAGACGCAAAGAGATAAAAAACGGCTTTGCTGACTCTGCGGATGTCACTTCGGAAACCGCTTTACCGCCAAAACAGGGACGAGTGACAACTACTTTGTCTCCCTCGACACGCAGGGCTGTGGCATTCGATGCCATAGCTCCACTGGTTTTCGCCGCCAGCGCCGCGAGCAAGGCCCGGGTGGAAATTGTGGCCACTCCGATTACTACATCAGGGCTGGTCTTCTCGACTATCTCTCCAGCTACTTTACGGAAAGTTTCTTGATTGAACATATCCAGTGAATCATGCGCCACAGTAAGAACTTTACCGCCGCCGCAACTTGCCAGTTTGTCAGCCAAAGCGGCAGGGTCTTTCGCCATCAATAATGTGCTTACTTCACCGCCCAGCGCCTGAGCGGCGCCGAGGGCTTCAAAACTTGAGGACGCTAATTTGCCTTCTTTTTGTTCTGCTAATACGAGAATTTTCATCAGATAACCTGTGAGTTGTGCCTGTTGGTTATGATTGTAAGTTTCTATTTAGTCCTGGAGAGCAGAGTCCACAGAATAGACCTGAGACTCCTTCATCTCCAGCGCAACTATACTGCGATTATGCGGCTTTGGCAATAATCAGCCCAAATACCAGAATCCTTTTCTATGACCAATTCGAGTAACCGTGTTATCCACTCAATAGCTCCTTAATATTCCTTGTCCTCGGGTCTTTCAGGATCTTGCCACGTAGGTGAAGTATGTGACCGTTTGTGTGTTTGCTAAACGATGCGTATTCGCTCACAACTTCATGAGGAATCTCTACTGCGTCAATTATGGAATAGTCCCATTCGAAGACAATCACTACGAGAAAATCAAAATCCTTCTCCGCAAGTTTTCTAATTGGGCTCAATAGTCTTGATTTATTCTCTAGGGAAACCCGCCGGGCTTTCACCTGATATTTGCTCCCTTTACCATCAATCGCATCGTATCCGGTAGCAGAGTTCCTGGCTAACTCCAGATTTAGTCCTCGCGAAACAAGCCACTCGGCGTAATCCCCAACCGGGTTATTATTAGTCCTCACAACCTTGCGAGTCTTCAGCTCCTCAATTATTGAGGCATGGAGCTTCAGTAGTTATACTTCATTGAGTTTGGTCAAATCTCTAGACACTATTACCTCGCATGGACAATGACCATCCTACTACTTTGTAGATACAAACACGGATGTTCTTTACTTACTCGCCATCTCGGGCTGCACGATGCGCCGCATCCATAATCTCGGCCAGCGGGGCGTCGGTGGTATGGGAGATTTCAACACAGGAATCGTATTCGGGTTGATATCGCGGTCCACCCGGAGCGACTATCCGTTTGACCTTGACCGGCCCGAATTTGGTATTGACCTCTATTATCTCACGCGGGGCAATAAGCCGTTGTACCTCACGATAGCGAACCCCACTGGAAGTGGTCTCATCAATTACCAGTTTGGCAATAGCAGATACTTTCTTCGGCTCACACAATACAGTCAGATTCCAACCGGGGCGTGATTTCTTCATGGTCAAAGGCGCCACAAAAGCCTCCAAGGCTCCCGCGCCATATAGTCTCTCAAAGATATGCCCAAAGAGTTGCGGGTTCATATCGTCGATGGTGGTTTCAAGTTGTACAATTGAACCTGCTAGAAGCGCGGTCTCGGATTGTTGAGCATCGGCGCTATTCTCGAAGATAGTCGCCCGCAGAACATTGGTTCTGTCTTTGAAATCCGCGGTCCCGGCTCCATATCCAATCGCGCGAAGCTCGCCGGAAAATGAGTCGGAGTTACCGGCGAATTCACCGGTAAGTGTTTTCAGCAAGGCCACGCCCGTGGGTGTAGCGCGTTCGCCTTCAAGGGGGGTGGTGTCCACTTGCATACCTCTGAGAATCTCCAAAGTCGCCGGAGCCGGATTCGGGACTACTCCATGATCAATTTTCACTGTCCCGCCGCCAACAGCGATTGGCGAACAACGAACTACATCGAATTTGAAATAAACAATTGCGGCGCAAACTCCGACAACATCGGCAACAGTATCAAGTGAGCCTAGCTCATGGAAGTGGACTTTTTCCAACTCCACCGAATGTATTTTGGATTCCGCCAAGGCAACTTGTTTCATAGACTGCAACGAAAGCGCCCTCACTTTTTCAGAGACTGGCGCCCGCTCTAGCAAATCTCGCACATCGCGCCAGTGTTTGAGTTTACGCTCTGATTCAATTAACGGTGTAACTTTGGTGGCGGCGATTCCGAATTTGGAAACTTTCTCAGCGGCCAAACTCAGGCCATCGAGATCGAGTTTGGCGATTTCACTATTGAGAACTTCCAGTGGACACCCCAAATCGACCAGGGCGCCAAGCAACATATCACCGGAAACTCCGGAGTGGCATTCCAGGTAGAGTGTTTTCATGATTTCTTCACTATTATTATGTAGATCAATTAGTCAGAGGTCACAAATGATGGGCTTTGCTTCTCGGCTGAAACCGAGATTTTTTGTAAGCTTAATCTGGCGATTTTGGCGGCGGCGGCTCCCGCCCCGAATCCATTATCTATGTTGACCACGGTCACTCCCGAGGCGCAGGAATTTAGCATACCCAACAAAGCCGCAATACCCGAAAACGACGCGCCATAGCCCACAGATGTGGGCGTGGCTATCACTGGTTTGTCCGTAAGCCCACCAATGACTGACGCTAGAGCGCCCTCCATACCCGCGACCACTACAATGCAATCAGCGCGCTCCATCGCCGGTTTTGCCATTTGAAGGCGATGCAAGCCAGCTACTCCTACGTCATATATGCGCTCGGTCTCGCATCCCATTACCCAGGCAGTCAGAGCGGCCTCTTCGGCAATAGGCTTATCCGATGTCCCAGCGCTAATAACAGCCACAACACCCATATTCGACCTAACCGGAGCAAGAGATTCATTTGAAAATCTAATCCCCACTCTTGCGGATTGGTAATAGACGAATTTCTCGACCTTCTCAGATATAATACTCGCATGATCTGCATTTAATCGAGTCAGTAGAACATCCGCGCCAGAATCGCCACGACTCAGAATTATCTCGAGCAATTGTTCGCTGGATTTGCCTTCAGAATAGACTACTTCCGGTTGCCCGGTTCGCAACTCCCGATGCGAGTCGATATTGGCGTCCAATAGCTGATCAAATGGCAACCATTTCAGGCGCGATACAGCATCCTGAACATTCAAGGTTCCGTTTTGAACCTCATTTAGTATTTCTTTAAGCTCTTCTGAATTCATTTTCTTGCTTTACATCCATTGCGACACCGTCAGCTCTGATACAAATCCCATGGCTAACGCTCCAATAAGTTATGTGAAGCCAGACCCTATGTCCAATTTGAAAGGGTGGTTATTTCACTGAATAGATTCAGGCCAGTTTGGTTTCGAATTGAAACGCAATTAACCCACCCAGGAGCCCTATCGTCTCTATCAAGATTCTCCAAGTGGCGCCGACAATATTACCATACGGGGGGATTATCTGTGGGCCCAATTGGGCTCGCCTTAGTGCGCGATTCTCCCACTTATATTGGGAATATACTTAACGCAGGTTGTCTGCGAAATATCAATGACAGAAGGTATTGTCCATGGCCGAGATAGTTGTTAAATATGATGACAAAGTGATTGAGAAAGTCGTAATCGATAAGCGACGAGTCTCCATCGGTCGCACCGCAGAGAACGACATCGTCCTTGAAAACCGAGGTGTATCGCGTAAGCATGCGATGATAGAGTTCAACGAAAGCGGAGCGGTGATTATCGACAATGAATCACTAAACGGAACATTCCTAAACGACCGCCGAGTCACCGAAGAAATCATCCGCGATAATGATCAAATTACAATCGGTAAGTATCATCTATTGTTTCATAATCAAGTCGAAGAGTCTCATGAAGAGAATTCCGATTATGATGGAACAATGATTCTCAACACAAAGAAACAAAAGCAACGTCTCAGACGCGACAATCAGGACAAAGAACTTGTTCGGCGCACCGGCTCATCGGTTTTGGTGGGTGAAGCAAACTCTGCCTTCAAAGAATACGCTCTAGAACGCGAAGTCACCACTGTCGGTAAAGCGAAATTCGTACATATCAAGGTCAAAGGATTCCTGGTCTCAGGTATTCAGGCGAAGATAGTTCGAGAGGGCGCTGTTTTCAGCATCATCAACATCGGCCGCAAGGGAAAAACTTTGGTGAACGGTGAACCGGTTCAAAGTTCACTACTGCGCAATGGCGATTTGGTCTCTGTCGGAAAGTCAACTTTCCGCTTTGTAGAAGCCTCGAGGTGAACCGTTGAAGATAGCCTTCATTAGTGACGTGCACGCAAATGTAGAAGCGTTGCAGGTCGTCCTCGCAGATATTGATAAGCAGCATATTGACAGAATCCATTTTCTCGGTGATGCAGTCGGGTATGGATCTGAACCAAACGCCTGTGTCGAGTTAATCGCGGCGAACTGTGATATCAAATTACTCGGTAATCACGATTATGCGGCGCTCGGTTTGGAATCTACTGCGGCTTTCAACGACGTGGCACGAGTTTCAATTGAGTGGACTTTGAAAGAACTTTCCGCCCGCTCCACAACAGCTTTGGCTGATTTCGAAATGGAAGCAGTCGATGGAGATTTCTACATGACTCACGCCTCGCCTCGCACACCCGAATTATGGGAATACGTTCTGAACATTGATACAGCAAGAGATCAGTTTGAACACTTTGACCAGCAGGTAGCGCTTGTTGGCCATTCACATTTACCGGCCTTTTTCTGTAAACGCTCTGACGACACCATCTCACAGAGATATGTCAGTGAATCAGAGTTGGACCCCGATAGCAAGTACATAGTCAATGTCGGCTCAGTTGGTCAGCCTCGGGATCATGATCCTCGCGCCTGCTATGTCACCGTAGACACTGATACCAACATTATTCGCTATCATCGAGTTGAGTATGATATCTCGAAAGCAATAGCAAGAATTGAATCGCAGGGATTGCCACAGATTCTGGGAGAGCGATTGTTAGTTGGACGGTAATTCGTCAAGTCATCAGTAGTTTTTCTTAAGTAGTTGTAACGACACAGTTGATAAGAACACCAGATAGTTAGTCAAAACAGGAACTCACAATATGGAACCGGTCATCCTTGGAACACGCGGACGCTTCATCTTCTATCTCGCTTTGACAGCGCTGGTAGTTGGTGTGAAGTTCCTCTCACCTGAGTCTGTAGACAGACTTGAGTGGAAGTTCCAGGATATGCTTTATGAGTTCAAGAGCGCATCGGACGTTTCCAAAGACGTTGTGATTGTCAACATCGATGACCTCTCTACCAGAGAGCTTGGAGCCTGGCCCTGGAAGGAAGAAGTTCTCGCGGATTTGATAGCCGCAGTTGGCGCCGCCAAACCACGATCTGTGTTGATAGATTTTTCTATCCCGGATTATGTTGGCTCTAAAGTAGCGGATTCCGGAGGAGTTGCTGACCAGCTATATTGGATGAACAATGTGACTGTTTCTTATGATGTTGTTCCGACTGACGAAGTTGATGACACTGTAACAAATCCGAAATTCCTTTTCCGCAATGCATTAGTTACCAATAGCGATCTCGGTAGACTAGAGAAACAACAGGCGCTCCCGGTCCGCGCTGTGGCTTTGCCGAATTCTTCGATTGCCGATGCCGCCAAACGTATGGGATTCACCTATTCGACAATTGATGAGGACCATATACTACGCTCGGAGCCGTTGGTTATGAATTATCAGGGGTATTACTATCCCTCGACTCCACTTGCCGCGGCGTCCCATTTTCTAAAAATATTGCCGGAGAACATTATTGTTTATGGTGGCGAGGGCGTTGAACTGGGAGAGCGGGAAATACCAACCACTGAATCAGGTGAGATGAATCTTAACTTCCCCGCCGGAGAAGGCTTTAATGTGTACTCCGCCACTGATATTCTCAATGAACGCACTGATTTCAAAAACCTCGCCAAAAAATTAGTCATAATCACACTCGGCTCCGGTTCTCAAACCGAATTCTACAAGACGCCGGTGGCCGAAGAAACACCGCGTTACTTGCTAACTGCGATAGCTACAGACAATATCCTGCGCAAAAGTTATTTACACCGCGCGGACAGCCAACTCGGGTTATACATATTGGCGTTGGCCCTGATAGGACTAATCAGCGCTTATACACTGCAAAAAATCTCATCTCTCTATCGAGTTATAGTGGTCGCGGTGGGTATCATAGCCTTGGCGAATGTCAACTTCTTCTTGTTTGACAGTTTCAACCTCATGGCCAACTCAATTTACGTGGCGATTCTGCTGGTTCTGTTCCTGGTCGCAGGTCCTTTGATGAGTATCGATTACAGCTTCATACCCTTCCTTCGACCGAAAATCGAAGGCGAAGAAGAAGAAGACACATCGTCTCAACGAGGTATTGAAACTCGCGCCGCAGTCGCCAACGCGATCAAGACAATGCCTCGTCCTTCAATTGTTAGAAGCCAGGCGCCGGCTCCTGCCAATTCCAAGATGAATCAAACCGTTAGCCTTGACAGTACCATGGCGTCAATGGAAGGCCAGGATCACTCTCAAACGATGGCATCCCAAACAATGGCTTCTCAAACGATGGCTTCTCAAACGATGGCTTCTCAAACGATGGCCTCTCAAACTGTCGCGCTTACTGGAGCTAATGAGGAAGCCGCTACTCAGCACATCGTTTCAAAAGCAGGAGCCAAGGCCGAGGACAAGACAATGGCGCTCGGCAGTAGTGACATTGACGCATCAAAGACAGTCGCAAAGACTGTCGCAACAACTGTTGCTTCCTCAAGTCCTGTCACTGAATCAGCAGACAACGACTGTCATACTCCTGGAATCATAAACCCCACCGATTCCGAAAACACAGATAAGAAATCCGGCGAAGTTCAAGAAAACGAAACTGCAATGTTCGGCGACTTAACTAGCGCTGTGGTTGATGAACCTGTTGGCGAGGCTAGTGAATCTGCCAATGCAAGTTCAGAAGAGCCGCATGATCCTAGCTCGATATCACTTGATGAAGAACCAGTGGATACAGTAGTCCCTGAAGAGGTTGTAAAACCTGCGCCAGTGATGATTTCATCTGAGGCAAAATCAGGCGCCGGCCCCAAAGGCGATATCCAGCAACTCGGACGTTATCAGATTCATGGTGTTCTAGGCAAAGGCGCTATGGGTATGGTCTATGGCGGAATTGATCCGGCGATTAACCGTAAGGTCGCGCTCAAGACAATTCGTCTTGACTTCCTGCATGACCCAGAAGAAATGGAAGAGATGAAAGAGCGCTTGTTCCTTGAGGCGCAGGCCGCCGGTAAATTGAACCACCCGAATATCGTCACTATCTACGATGTAGGTAGCGAAGGCTCTATGCAATACATAGCGATGGAATTGATTGAAGGCCAGACTCTTGAGGATATGATAAAGCGCGGCGTGAATTTCAATTTCAAGATTGTGGCCAGAATGATCTATCAAATCTGTCAGGCTCTGCAATATGCGCATGACGCAGGAATCGTACATCGGGACATCAAGCCTGCGAACCTGATGGTCTTGCCTGATTATTCGGTGAAGGTCATGGACTTTGGAATCGCGCGTGTTGAATCATCGAGTATGACCAAGACCGGTGTTGCGATGGGCACCCCGAATTATATTTCACCAGAGCAATTGCAGGGCCAGAAAGTAGACGGACGCACTGATCTCTTTAGCCTGGGTATTGTGTTGTATGAAATGTTGGTTGGCACACGTCCGTTCAATGGTGATAATCTCACCAGCCTGATTTACAGCATCGTCAACACCGAACCAGAAGCGCCGTCACGCTCCAACCCGCGCATCCCGCCACTGTTTGACCACATCGTCGGCAAGTCTCTCAAAAAAGACCCAGCCGAGCGCTACCAACGAGCCAGCGACATTAGCGCCGCCCTGAATGATTTCGTACAATCCTTCGCAACACGGTAGTCACTCTTTCTCCCTAGGTGTAGTCAGATCAATCACTTCAATGAGTCCTGATTCTGAGTCCCTGTATACGATTTGATTCCTTATTGACTGTGAGGCAAGCCACTCCATTTTGCCCGGAGTGTGTGTGATTCGCGTAATACTTGAGCAACTTGAATCTGAAGTTGCTATGTCACTAGATGTTATGTCGAGACCATTATCAGTCACTATCAAGTAGACGAAAGAACTTGTGCCCGGTATCCATCTTGCGGCAGAGGCCGGACGCACAACTCCAATAGAGTCACCTTCAATTGTATACACTCTAATCCCATAGCCATCGCTGAATAGCACAAGGTTTCCATTGGGGGAAGCCTGAGGGGATATCAAGCTTTGAGCTTTAAGAGAAGCTGTAACGTTCCGAACCGGTTCGCCGGAAGTATTGACAATCCATATGTCATCTTCCTTGGGTACACTCCACTTGCCATCAAATTGGAAATGCATTGATGAAACAGTAAACATTTCATTTTCTGGGGCATCTATTTCTGAGGCAGTTGAAAAATCAACTGATAGGAAACGAACCTCACCATTGTTGCGCTTCGCGAATAGTCGGAAATTGCCTGAGAGTGATCGAATGCCCCGAATTGTACGCTCCAACGTGAAATCTCTAGTAGAGATAAGCGAACCATCCATTGAGTAATTGTCTACTTTGCACCACGTGGCAGTATATCCCCTAAACTCTTTGATTCTCCTGATAACAGTGATTGTTGCTGAATCTGACCAATACAAGTGCGCCAAAGTCGAGATACTACATAACTCGATAAGGGATGAGTCCAGCATCCGTTGGACGACAAGCTTTCCGCCGCGAAAATATGCGAGACGAAGACCTGAGGACGACCAGGAAGGTTGTGTCCCCGGTCCCACCACGATGACATTGGATGAACTATCGCTTGCCTCAATCTTCTGAGACCAAGATTGCTCTGGTATCAACAGCGCAATAATTGCTAATACTAGAATCCTAGAATAGGTCACAATTGGGTACAACAGGAATCCGACCTCTTAACTATCCCGATTCCTTCCTAAACAAGTTCACCGTAACAGTGGCGATATCTGAATCCGGAAACTTCTTGCAGATGTTATTGTCCGGGATCAACCCAACTTCGGCCATCACCTTGTTGAACACATCAACTTCAACAATGTACTGGTCAGAGTAACCATGTGTCGCATCATAGGCAGTGGCCGCAGTGCGCCCAAGATTCTCAGCCACCAGTTTCGGATCAACAGTGTGTAACTCGATAACCAAAAGCCCGAATTTCTTTATATATGGCTCCCAGTTGGTGAGATGCTCAAGTAGTGACTCCTCTACAGCGTTGTTGTTGATTCGTTTTCCTTCAAATGCAAAGGCCCCGGTTGACTTGCTCACACGTTGCGAACCGCTACTTGAATCAGAAACCTTCGGCTCTTTCCAAATCCTATTGTGATCAAGAAAAGTCCTGACATTCAACAGCTCTTTTAGATCAATCTTGTAGCTATCAGCTAATTCCTTGGCGAGCAAATCCGGTCGACCTATATCACCCCAAATAACTTTCGCCCAAATATCGGCCTGAATAAGATTGGCCTTGGTAATCTTCAGCGCCTCTTCGTTATAGTCCACCCCAACCAACGCCAAAGGATACTCATCCAACAACTTTCCTCGCTCGGTCTTTTGTTCAATAACACCAAAAAGATGTTGCAGAAAAGCTCCGTTGCCACAACCCATATCCAAAATTCCTTGTGGCTGTTCGGCAATAGGTTTATTGAAAAGCTCTATGATGATTTGATCTACAACTTTGAAATATGCCGCATGAGCCCCGCCGCTCCCCCATACATTCATTTGCCGGTCAACGTGCCCTTCACTTTTTCCATCACCCGCCGCCTTGGCGGCTTTTGGGTTTCCGAAAATTAGCTCGTCCAATTTCCTCAAGGTCGGAATGTAGGAAACCGTCACACCATAAGCCGCGGAACGCCGCGCATAGAAAAGCCCCTTTTCGGTGAATCGATAGGTCCCATTATCTTTTTCAAACCAGCCGAAATCGACAAAGAAATCCAACAACCTGCCAAAGCTTTTCGAGTCGGCATGAAACTCCTCGGGCTTGAAACTAGCCTGCATAAAATACTTGTGAAACATACCGCTCATTCCCAGATACACTGCAGTGGGACCAACAATCACTCCCTCGATATGTTTTAGTATTTGCTGAATTATTTTTGAGCCTTCTACTTCGGATGAGATAATTCCAAAGTTGTTCTTGAGCTTGAGAAAAACCTTCTCCAGGACAATGAAAGGCTCCATTTCAAATTTCCTACTGTCATAATTAGCAGAGAATCTCAACCAGCGAACTACATCTTCATACAAATAGAACTTACTGAAAGCAGCTTCTGAATTGCCATTGACAGCATAGTGAACGCAATCCCGCTCATTGTCAATCTCTTGCTCCAACCATCCCTGAGAACACAAAACCCGCAAAGCTACATTCAAGTAGCCTTCATTGGCGCTGAACTTCTCGGTGAGTTCTGAAAGTGCGACTTCTTTGTTCTGGAGAATATAATCAGTTACTCCCTTTTCAAAAAGCGCGTACGCAGAGGGAGCCGTTACAATTCCGTCGAGATGTCTGAATAAATCAGCCCGGTAGATAGCCTGGGATTGTTTAGAAATCATGTGCTAATAAATCCAATTCTGTTGTGGTTCACATTGCATCACTCAAGAGCGTCCACCCTCCTATGCTCAGCCCCAATAAGTTAGTCTTGCAGGAACGATAGTCAAGCCCCGGATTCACTGGCGCTCCATGCGAAAGCTGGAAAAAGCAAACCTCCCTGAGAAAACCATTAGTTGACAGCGAATCTGACTCGTATTAGATTCCCTATTGCATTAGCAGTAAACTGACAGGGGGCACAAAACTCAACGGCCCTATTCATTCACGAACCCCGAAACGAGTTTGGAACATGAAAACAGCTAAAAGACTAACTACGTCAATGATACCGCTTCTGGCAATCTGTGTGCTGGCGTTTAGCGCTACCACAGCTACCACAGCCAAGGCCGACTCAAAGTTCGGTGTCGGTGTATTCGGCGGAATTAACATTCCACTAATTCAAGACGATGCCAGCTCCGGGAATCTATTCGGGGTGCGCGGAATCTACAGTCTCTCGAGCATTCAGATTCAACCCTATGCCGCGTTCAGCGCTGTTGGGGATTACAGTGTTACCAGCATTTTGGGATCATCAACTTTCGATGGCGGTGACCTAACGGTCTTCGGACTTGACGCCACAATCGGCGGCGGTGGAACCGGATTTGGAGTTTATCTTCTCGCTGGAATCGGCAGCTACAAACTCGCTTATGACAACGGCCTCCCGCTCGATGACACACAAATCGGATATTCTGCGGGACTCGGATTTCGTCTCAATATGACTAACTCACCTTTGGCAGTTGATGTTCGCCTTAAGGGCGCTATGGTGCGACTCGAAGGTGGAACTGGCTCACGCAAGTATTTCTTGCCTACAGTCGGTCTCTCTTACAACTTCGGAAAGGGCAAATAATGCTAACCAATAAGAAACGCCTAAAACAACTCGGCCTCTCTGCGCTATCAGTCGCCGCGCTCAGTGGTTGCATACTGACTTCTGCCACATTCATTATTACCCTGTTGTTCGTAGGGCCATTCGCCTACAACACAACTACCAATTTTGACGCCGTCAATGTTGACCTGACAACCGAGTCTGATTGGCAGGACAACAAGGACGATATCGAAAGAATCGAGTCAATTCGTTTTGGTGGAAGAGTTACGAATAACCTAGGTGTAGCTGATGTTGCGTCTCTCTACATTTCGCCGACTCAATACACATCATATTCTCAATTGATGGCCGCCACTGACGCTTACTCAGTGTTCTCTGGCATGCCTGTGCCGGCAAACGCTTCGGGAGTAACCATGACTGCCGAGCAAACCGACCCATATCTCAATAGAAAAAAAGCTGACCTGCAAAAGATTCACAATCTGATATTATTCGGTCAATTCTTCACCTATGCCATAGGTGAGAACGCTAATTTCGACTTGCTGTTTGAGGATTGTGTATATCACATCGCATTCACCGCAGCAAAGTAGCAACACAACAATTGTATATTTGCTAATTGTGTACTTCTTACGTCAGGTCATGCAACGGCTTAATAGTCGTCGCTGACCTGACGTTTTTTGTGGCGTCTACATGAAGAAACTGGTTTCAGATTTATGGAAAGTTTAGAGATACTTGCTCCAGCGGCTTGCTCACCTTCCACCCGGAAACTGCCATGACCTGGCCCACTGGTTTCTCCAACTCTCCAGAGAAATACCAATACCCTTTTGACCTGCGATCTTACTGAGAGTGAATTTCTCAAGCGATTCATGCGCTAGGCGAAAGTCTTCTTCTTTGTCATACACGAAAAACCTTCTCTTCGCATCATTGTAATGCCCGGCCGACCTCCTGCGAAAAGGTATCGCTCCACTATCAGGATAGAGAAATTCCGTCAAGCTCAATGACGCCATCAACGAATCTACAAATTCCTGACATAGAAAAGCTGTCTCTGTTGTAGTCCCACAGGAGACAGCAAACGATTGCGGACGATAGCGCCAGAAAAGCTGATGTGTCGACTGCGTGTAATTGCTGTCCAATTGGACTATTCGCACCAAGGTGTCATCAATAGTCACATCATATCTATCCCTCATATCGCGATATTCAAATAAGATTCGATAGACGCCATTCTCCATCCTGAAAGAAGAACTGGATGTCGCCGGCCCAAAGGCTGTTTGATGAATATCCGGAAAGAAAACCCCTTTGTGAGAAAACTCTATTTCCCCTGGAGAAACATCGACATCGTAATCAATTGAATTATTGTAATTGGGATAAACAAATCTCGTCTTCTGGCGCATGAAGAACACAGGATCCCCTGTATCGGAGTAATATGGGTGTCCTTCAACAAATGAGACGATAACATCACCTGAAAGAGAATCCATTGTGCCGAACCTTCTATCCCAAATAGGCACATCCAACTCAGGCAAGAACTCAACTCTTGGCGATGAAACCAGTTGAGGCGCGGAAATGCGCTTTTCTGTTTCACAGGAGACAAGAGCAGTGAACAATAAGAACAACACAAAGCATCTGTTCATAAATCGCAAGGATGGCATGACCTCATTCCCAACTCTATTCATTCAGGAATCAATCTCAAGATTCCTCCAGCATATCTGACGGTTTCAGTCCCATCTAATATGCCCAAATCCCACTGTTTTGGCAATCAGAAATCTCTCTGGCGTGATAATCAAACCTCCAAAGCGCTCAAGATTTGCGCTTGGCAATTTCGAAATTAGGGTTATATTGTCCAGTATCCTTAGTTTCCCTTTCGGCATAGCTACTTTGTGGCGTCGGGGGACAAATAGCCGCTCAACCCTAAATAGGTGTAAACTGCTATGTTGTATAACGTCTCCGAGAATCGCCAAAGAGAGAATTACGTCCTCTCAAGATACTTCCGAACAGCCTCACAAGCTTTGTCCACTGCTTTCGCCTTATTGCTGGCATTCTCAGCGCAAGCCCTTGCTGTTCCGAGCTTTATCGTTCACACCGACACTCGTCTTACTCGGCCTTATTGCGTTAGTAACACTGGTTGGGTGGCAGGCGCAACTAAAGCTGGAACCAGCTGTGCAAAACCATTCGGCGGAGCAGGTTCCGGCCGAAGCAATCCTTTTGTCACAAATGACAGTCTTTTTAATTTCTCACCGTCTTGCCAACCAGAGGTAGTACCCGATGGATCCTTTGCCGCCGCAACTGCGGTGAACGACTCGGGCTGGGTTGTCGGAGTAGACGCTACCAGTCGGGGGTTTCGCTTCAAGAACAACATCGGATCCGCCACACATCGCTCATTTCTTGCTCGTGCAGATACGGTGGTCTTCTTTGGCACGTTAAACGGATCATCAACCACCATCTTTCAGGATATCAATACTAAAGGTAAAATTGCTGGTACAAATGGCATTAGCCAGCCTGGCGGAGGCTTCCAAAGCCATGCGGCGCTTTTTAACTCTGATGTTACTTCAGTTAGAGACCTGGGGACGTTGGCTGGTGGTAATACTAGTCATGCATATGGTATCAATAATCTTGATTTTGTTGTCGGTACTTCTAAGAAAAGAGTCAGTGAGTTTTTATTAGTTGACCATGCTTTCATTTGGCGAGGCGCAGGCTCGATGATTGACTTGGGAGTTCTACCTGGTGACACTCTTAGCGCCGCTTACGCAATAAATGATAATGGTGTGGCTGTTGGTGTTTCTTGGAGATCAAGTTCGAGTCCTTTAACGGCAACTAGTGGCGCTCGAGCTGTTATGTGGGATGGCGGCATGACGGTGTTAGAAGTTTGGCCTGGCGCGTTTGTGTCGGTTGCTTATGACATAAATATATTGGGTGAGATTGTTGGTCAGATCCGTGACGCTGATGGCTTACATGCGGCGTTGTGGTTACCGCAAGATAATTATGGACTTGCCGCGGGGCTGCATAAGCTAACGGATGTTATCCACGCTAACTCAGCCGTGAACGCCAATAGTACGTTATTACGTTTGGCTACGAGTATTTCTGATAATGGAGTGATTACCTGTGTAGGTCGGGGAAGCGGACTATCGATTGATTGGGGCTTTGTACTCACTAGACCTACTACGGTGAACTCGGCTAGTGATGAAGGTGACGCGGATTTGAACGACAGGAAGTGTGAAACAGGTACGCCAGGTGAGTGTACGCTCCGGGCGGCCTTACAAAATGCTAATCTCACTCGCAGGCTGTCATACATCGTTTTTGATATCCCAGGTGGTGGAAGTGGTGGGCCGGTTATTCAGCTTCAGAGTCCTTTGCCACCAGTTACAGGAGATGCTATTCTTAATGGTTCGACACAGCCTGGTTCGGGGATGGTGAACCTTGATGGTTCGCTTTTGGTTGATACTAGTGTTAGTGGTTTGCTGATGAGTGGTTTTAATCCAAGGGTGCGTGGGTTTGGTGTCGGTAATTTCCCCGGCAATGGAATTACAATTGGACCATCGCCAGGTTTTTTTGATGAAGACTACAGCGCTATTATTGAAGACTGTCGTATTGGTGTGGCGCCCGATGGAGAGTCGGACTGGGGCAATGCTGGTTATGGAATCCTGTCGATTAACTCTGATAACGATGTGACAATTGGGGACGGTAGTTCCTTTGGATTTGACCCTAGCTCAAATGGTCTGCCGCATGGTAATGTCATTGCCAATAATGGCAAGGCTGGTGTATTTACAGATGATGTTATTTCTATTCGTGGGAATGAGATTTACAATAATGGGGGTATGGGGATTGATATTGCTCCTGAGGGCCCCAACATTAATGTCGCTGGACAGCGCAATAATTACCCACAGATAGATTCTGTCAGGGTCTCTGGTGGGCGAGCTACCGCTTATGGCATAATAGGGCGAGGTGTTTTTCAGAGCCCTAATTTTTTCGGATGGACTCGAATCATTGAACTTTACATAAATTTCGAATGTGACCCGAGTGGTTTTGGGGAAGGTAGATTCCTGTGGGTCACTGACTCTCTAAATTTTGATCCAGATGGATTTGCGCGCTTTGCTATAGAGTTTACAGAACCGATTGTTGACCGATGGTTTGTGAGCGCTACGATGTCAGACAATAGTAGGACATCTGAATTTTCTCCGTGCGCCGCGCCGCCGATTGTTGTGAACTCAGTTGCTGATATTGGCGATCTTTCTCCAGATGATAGTGTTTGTTGGACTGGTAATTTTCTGCCTGGTGGGGGACCCGAGTGTACTTTCCGTGCGGCGCTTGAAACTGCAAACATACTTGCTGGTCCCGATGAGATTTCGTTTGATATTGATGTGGCGGGAATTCCAGTTATCAAGCCCTTGACAGCGCTTCCTGATATTACAGAGGGTGTCAAAATTATTGGCGCTACACAGCCGAGCGCTGGAACCGTTGAATTAGACGGTTCATCGATTCCATTTGATTTCACTCAACCAATAGTAAATGGCCTAACCCTAAAGTCATCTGGTTCGGAGATATCAGGATTATACATAAATAAATTCCCTGGCAATGGCATTGTCATCGACAGTGGGTCAATTAATTTCATACATAGCAACACAATAGGAACTGGTAGTCAGGGTTTGATAGATAAGGGTAATGCCCTCTCCGGTATCTTAATCACTGGTAATTCTCGTTTGAATGAAATTGGTGGTAAAAATTCAAATGGCGCCATGAAGACTAATTTCATTGCATTCAATGGTGTGGCTGGAATATTTATCGAAGATGGCACATTTACAAACATTATTGAAAACTCGATTTTCTCGAATAGTGATGCAGGTATTTTCATCGCCAACGGTGATCGCAATACGATTCTAGGCAATAGCATTGTCGATAACGGTGGATTGGGAATTGACCTTGCCCCACTGGGTGTGACAGTCTCTGATTCTCTCGATCTTGATACTGGTCCGAATGGTTTAGTTAATTCCCCATTCATTACGAGAATTATTGTTGATACCAATTCCGCAGGAGTAGAAATCTCCACTACAGTGCGAGGAATTGTAGATGCCGCTCCATCTGCGAGCTATGTGATTGAGTTTTTTGAAAACTTGGATTGTGATGAATCGACATATGGGGAAGGGATGATTTTTCAGAAATCTCTGTCGAGTGTTGTGATAACTGATGCGACCGGGTTTGGTCAGTTTTCAGTGACATCCACTGAGTTCATATATGATTTTGACAGAACCCTGACGGCGACGGCAACTGATGGTGATGGGAATACTTCGGAGTTTTCTCCGTGTTATATAGGGCCGATTGTAGTCAATTCTGATGGTGATGCGCCTGATCTTAATCAAAGTGATGGAGAATGTTGGACTGGCGTGACCCTGCCGAACGGTGAGAAAGAGTGTACTTTCCGAGCGGCAATTGAGACTTCCAATGCTGGCCCAAATTTCGCTCAAATTGAATTCAACATACAGACTGCAGATCCGTTGGCTCCAATTATAATCCAACCATTGACGCGGTTGCCGGAGATAACAGATGCCGTCAGTATTCTTGGTGAGTCACAGCCTGACGGTAAGAAGATTTTATTAAACGGCGCTGATGTGATTTTTGCTTTTGAGGTTGATGGATTGACAATTAGCGCTGGTCGTTGTGATATCTCAGGAATAACTATTGGTGGTTTTTCGGGCAATGGAATTGTTCTCAAAAACAGAGGCAGCAATTACATTCAAAACGTCACGATTGGAGTAGGGGGCGGCGAACTTGATATTTTCGACCAAGGCAACGCATTGCATGGCATTTATATCATTGAGTCATCTGAGAATGTCATTGGCTCAGACGCGGACCTTGCCCAACCTCAGGATTCTCTAGTAGGGAATAGAATTGCTGAGAATGGCGCCTCTGGAGTATTCGTTGAGAGTGGCGATGACAATAAGATTCAGGGAAATGAGATTATCGGCAATGGTGGCTCTGGTGTGTTTCTGCAATCAGGAAATGGCAACATGATAATCGGGAACAGTTTGGCTTCAAATGTAGGTTTGGGAATCGATCTGGCTCCGAGTGGATTTAATAAAAACGACGCTACTGATGCGGACACAGGTCCCAATGGACTATTGAATCACCCTTTCATAGATACAATTGCTGTTGACACTCCCTCTCTTGGCCCAATAGGGACCTATGTTTTTGGTAGTGTTGCTGGCAGTCCTCTTACTGGTTTCTTGGCAGAGATATTTTCAAATGAATCTTGCGATTCCTTAGGTAGTGGAGAAGGGAATGTATCTCTTGGGATTGCTTTTGCGCAAACTGGCCCTGATGGTTTGGGGGGCTTTCGATTCTTGCTTGACCCATCAATTGTTGTGTCAGAAACATTCTTCTCGGTGACATTGACAGACGTTGAAGGAAATACTTCAGAGTTTTCGCCTTGTTGGCCACAGCTTAAGAAGCTTCAAATACGTGATCACAATGGTGTCCCCATAGCCTTGAAGGATTTTGATGTTTCTCATGTAGCATTTGATGTACCCACTTACACCGAAACTCCGTATGGAACCTTCACAACTGACGAAGAAGGCATAATTGACCTTACCAGTTTACTCAGCTCAGGAGAGCTCGAGGTGGGAGACTCTATCAAAGTTACGAAAGTTCTCCGCGAGGGCGGCGGTCCTTTTCTGGAGTCCAGCATTACTCTGGACAATAGATATTTGGATCCGACTTCATTCAATCCGATTTTTGATGAATTGACTTATGACACATTGCAAGAAATTATAGTGAATCACACTACAGTTGGGTTTAGCATCACCATAGCTATCGAATGGGATGCGACTCGGGCATATATTGACAGTGTGATTTCAGGTATGCGCATGGTTGGGAATTACCTCTATGACGTTTTTGATGGTCAGGTGCGACTTGATACAGTGCGCATACGAGAGGATATTCGACGAGAGTTAGTCGATGATCCTACTCCGGAGTTCAGAGCTGACATATTGATTGTAGCTAATAATGTTGAGTACCCATTATATAGTTCAGACTATGAACTAGTACTCATGCCACGGAGAGGATTTGGCGCATCAACGTCTGAGGCTCGAAATTTAAGCGCGGCTGAAGATGTAACAAATCCTGCGGACATATTGCATTGGCGTAAGGTGGCTCAATTACTCGCTAAGCACATCTTTGGATTCTATCGCGAATCTAATCTGGAAGCTCGCAATGCAGGTTGCGATGTTTCAAATGATATGGGCTTTATGGGATGGCCATATCCTCGCAATGGTGATGATGGCGCTAATTCAGAAATGTCATGGTCGAGGAATTATAACAATGCGGCATGCAGATTGACTAAGCAGTTTCAGTTCAATGGAGTATCATGTTGGGATCATTTCAAGAATAGCTTTGAAGGAAATGTTCCAGATGATGCAGGGGTTTTTGCGCCAATTACCCTACCGATTCAGCACGGATTACCAGATGGTGTGAATTATTTTGCTGGTCCAAATGAGTCAGATCCTCAGACCGGTGAAATGACTTTGAATTATGATGTTGGTAGTCGAATGACTTTCAATGTTAACAATGTAGTTTCTCCAGCTTTCGAGGAAAAATGGACGATGACTGATATCGACGGCGCTAAGTTGGCCAATGTCGAGGTTGAGTTTTTCCGTGGTACGGGCGTGGATGAATTCAAAGTTAAACAGGGCCGGACGAGCGATGATGGTGAGATTTGGTTAATAGGACTAAATGATGGAGACGCAGTGAGCGCATCAGGTAGTCAGTTTATTGCATTTGCTGACTCCACTGGTGTTGTCGGGCGAATATATAGATGGGTGAATGGTGCAATGGTGGTTAGCGGTGGGAATCAGCGCTCAAGTTCGCCAACCGTCCAAACGCTGGTAATGTCTCCTATCACCGGCGATTTCCCTCTAATCGTCTCAGCGGAGCTTGATAGCGCTTCTTTTGTCTTACAGATGGATGTCAAGAGGGTATTTGATTCTCTGCCTTCTATGCGCTATGTGAAAGACTCCGCTGGATTGTTCCGCGAGGAATTGACATTGAACAATTCGCAGTATCAAGGTGTTGTTGATTTGCGAAATGTTGTTCAGGGAGCGCTTGAAATCAATGCTGTTGATGATTCATTGAAGCCATTTTTCTTCGACATCAACTATAGATTGAGCGCGAATGTCGATTTGCAGAGCGCAAAGAGCGCAGTATCTGCTGATGCTACTGCTGAATTCGACCTTGACACTACCAATTCGAGTATTGAGAAGATGTTGGTTGTCTCATCATCATTTCCAATAGCGAGAGCGAATCTTAACACACGCAGCATTCAAGCCGGACAGACCCACTCGCTATCGGTATATCCTGTCATTGGTCTGCAAGGCGCTAATACGCTGACCATGAACTACAACCCGGGCGATCTATCAGGCTCCGGATTGTTCACAGAGCGCCAATCAATAAAGATTCATCGCTGGAATCCCGCCTCACAACAGTGGGATGCGTTAGCATCCAATGTCGATGAAGAACAGAGGCAAGTCACCGCGCCAATCACTGAAACGGGAGTCTATGCGGCATTCACCACAGATTTCCAAACAGACGTGGACGACGACGAAGTAGTGACACTGCCAACGAAGTTCATGCTCCATCAAAACTATCCCAACCCCTTCAACCCCTCTACTATCATCTCCTATGACCTGCCGGTCAAAGCCAACGTAACAATTGCTATTTACAATGTCCTAGGACAGCGTATCAAAGTCTTCGAACAAGGCCCTCAATCGGCTGGACCGCATAGTGTCACATGGGAAGCTACCGACAGCAACGGAAAGTCTGTAGCCAGCGGAATGTACTTCTACAAAATAACCGCCGGAGATTTCCAAGCCTCACGAAAAATGGTATTGCTGAAATAGTTACTCAGGGGATTGGTAGCTCAAGTTATCCCTGGCTACATATGGCCTGAACCTAGCTATTCTGGTCCATCATCGCTGAGAAAAGTTTACCCAAAACTTTTCTCCTGCAGACTAGGATGGCTTGGAATACTAGATTCGACAGCTTTCTCTTTCAAACTGCTCTTTCCAACTTCTCTTTCCAAATCAATATCTCCGCAGCTTATCACTATCAAATCGGATAAAACCGAGAATATCATCGAATAAGACCAGTATTATCGACTTTTCTTGCAAATATCAGTGTTCTGTGTTTGCAAAGCACAAAAACATCCTTATCCCTCTCCGGTAGCGTTCTTCAGCGCTTATCCATCACGCCTCAAATCTGTCCCGTATCATCAATTATTGGTGGCATTAAGTCACACGTTTCTCAACCTCAATAGGAGAGCTACATGCTTACCAAAAAATCAATCAAAACCTCTATTCTCGCCGTCGCGCTTGCGGCCTTGGTTGCCCAAGGCTTTGTAAGTTGTTCCAGCGACGATACTGACGGAACTACCGACCCGGGCCCATCAACCTTAACAGGAGTTTTCCTCGACTGCGAAGTACAAGGTCTAACCTTCCAATCCGGTACCAATACCCCGGGAGTCACCGATGAAAACGGCACATTCACCTACACCCCCGGCCAGACATTATCCTTTTCAGTCGGTGGGGTTCAGCTCGGAACTCTAGACGATGGCGCATCAGTATGCACGCCGTTTGACTTCGTCATCCCTGAAAACATTGCGCGCTTTCTGCAATCAATAGACGGCGACGGTGATCCCACGAACGGCATCGACGTTTCAGCCGCCGCAACAGCGCTTGCCGGGGCCAATGTCTCTAGCAGTGTCTTCGAAAACCCCAGCGCCGCAGGATTCGCCGCTGACACAGCAATCACCGGAGCCCTGGCCACCACCGGTGATGTACTCCTGGACACAGGAATCACTAACCCCAACCTGAGAAACGGCACTGACAGCACATTTGACACAGCAGAACTAGCAGGACGCGCATTTGTCCTCAGCTCTCCGCTGGATGCCGGACTGGGGATAGTAAAATTCGATGACCTGGTGAATCCAGGAGATCAGGGGTCAACCGGATCAGATACTCCCTTTGATGAGACCATAGCACAAGGAGGCTCTGGAGTAGATGAGGAATTCACTTGGAACATTAACTCTGCGGGTGTTCTGACTCTGACATTCACAGATGGAAGTACCGTGTCAGTCAAAAAATCCGGTTCAAGCTCCAGAGCAATTTCCGGTATAGTAACTGAACAGGGCATAGCGCCTGAGGTGATAACACTACTAAAACCGTTTCCTGTCACCGAAACAGACATCTGCGGAGCGCCAGTATCCCAAAACGGCGTATCAACGAAATCATTCACAATTTCAAGTCCAGGTAATACCGAAACGATCACATTCAAGGCAGATGGAACCTTGACTGGTGTGGGAAGTATCGATGGACCATGGTCGGGCTTCTGGACTGTTAATGAATTAGCTCCGAATGTCATAAAGGTCATCGATGCGATCGCCCCCGATGCAGTTCCGGCTGATTGGTCACTGGTTGTATTGTTGGATGGCTCCTTCACAACCGGCGGACAATTGTTTGTAGCGGATGTTACCTTGAACGGATTTGGCCCCGGCGTCGATGAGTTCGATTTTACCTGGCAGGAATTCCTCTTTTTGACATTAGCTCCCAACGGTATCTAATCGATTCTAACGGAAATCTGTTTCTAATAGTTGAACCTAATCAGGCGCCTCATGGCAATCATGAGGCGCCTTTTCTTTTCTCCTCTTTTCATCTGCTTTCTTTTCTTAGCGAAACAAGATATCAGGATTCCGCTTGATATTTCCACTACAGCATGTTACGCTATCCCCCATGAAAAGCATCACCCCTACACAGAACAATAACGGAGCAATATCTTCATGGCTGAACAATTCATATTTAACATGCACGGCGTAAACAAGTTTTACGGCCAAAAGCAAATCCTCAAAAACATAAACCTCAGCTTCTTCCCCGGAGCAAAAATCGGCATCGTCGGAACCAACGGCTCCGGTAAGTCCACTGTCCTGCGCATCATGGCCGGACTGGACACCGAATTCCAGGGCGACGCAGAAATCACCGCCGGTTTCAAATCCGGTATAGTCGAACAAGAACCAAATCTTGATCCAAACCTCACAGTTCTCGAAACCCTCGAATTAGCATTCGCCGACACCAAAGCCCTGCTCGATAACTACAACAAAGTTGCCGACAGTCTTGCGGTCATCACCGACGATGACGAAATGCAAAGCGCTATGGACAAAATGGGCGCCTTGCAGGACAAAATCGACGCGCTCGACGCCTGGAACCTCGACCAAACTCTCGATAGAGCCAGTGACGCTCTATGTTTGCCCGACAATGACCGCAAAATCGGCACTCTCTCCGGTGGCGAAAAACGCAGAGTCGCCCTCTGCAAAGCCCTGCTGGAAAAACCCGATTTGCTCCTGCTTGATGAGCCTACCAACCACCTCGACCCCGAAACCGTCGATTGGCTGGAAATGCAATTGCGCGACTACCCCGGCACAGTAATCATCGTCACACATGACCGGTACTTCCTCGATAATATCACCAAGTGGATTCTCGAACTCGACAAAGGACAGGGAATCCCCTGGGAAGGCAATTACACTTCCTGGCTGGAGCAAAAACTCCAACGCATGGTCAAAGGCGAAAAGGCCGATTCACCGGTAGCCAAAACTCTGCAAAAAGAACTCAACTGGATTCGCATGAGCCAGGGTGACCGACATCAACTAGCCCGCGACAGAGTTGCAAACTACGAACAACTGGTCGCACGCGGAACCGCCAAAGCGGACTCTCCCAGCGCCGCGATTCGCATCGCCCCCGGCCCGGACCTCGGAAATCAGATCATCGAATTTCATGATGTCGCAATGGGCTATGATGACAGCCGACTCTATGAAGATGTTTCTTTCGCGATCCCGCGCTCCGCTGTAGTTGGATTGGTCGGCCCCAACGGCGCCGGAAAAACCACACTCTTCAAAATGATGACCGCAGACCTGGCCCCGCTATCCGGCAAAGTGACCATCGGCTCATCAGTGAAACTAACCTACGCCGATCAAGAGCGCGCCTCGCTGGAAAATGACAAATCCCTGATTGAGGAAATCGGCGGTGGCGCTGAGGAAATCCTAATCGGTTCCCGTCGAATCCCGATTCGCCAATACCTGGCGCAATTCGGTTTCAGCGGCGGCTCACAACAAAAACTCGCCAGCGAACTTTCCGGCGGCGAACGCAACCGCTGTCACTTAGCGAAAATCTTCAAAGACGGCGGCAATGTCCTGCTACTCGATGAGCCTACCAATGATCTGGATGTCAACACCCTGCGCCTACTTGAGGAAGCCATCCTGGATTTCGCCGGTTGCGTACTGGTAATCAGCCATGACAGATTCTTCTTAGATAGAATTTGCACCCACCTGCTGGTCTTCGAAGGCGCCGGCAAAGTCCGCTGGCACGAAGGAAACTTCAGCGACTACCAGGAATGGCGAAAATCCACCAAAGGCGACCAACTATTCGAAAACCGCCGCAACCGCTATAGAACAATAGTGAAAGCCTAAAGTTCAAGTTGGTGTGACATAAAGATGTTCACCCGTGAGAGAACCGGGAAAAACCTGTTGTGTCGGGTCTTGATTTTCGCAAAGCGAAAATTGTGACCCGACACGCGCCTACCGAAGGAGATTCACAATGAGTAACATCGACGAACCAATCATAGTAGAGCAAACCTACAACACCTCTATCGAATCTCTCTGGAAAGCGCTAACCGAAATCGACCGCATGCAACAATGGTACTTCAACAACATCCCATCCTTCAAACCCGAAGTAGGATTCATGACTCAGTTCACTGTCACCAACGGTGGTAGAGCCTTCCCCCATAGATGGGAAGTAACCGAAGTGGAGCCCCTCAAAAAAATATCCTACAACTGGAAATACGAAGGCTACCCCGGCGACTCCCAAGTAACCTTCGAACTAACCGAAGACAACAATCAAGCCACGCTAAAACTAACCCACCAAGTATTAGAACCCTTCCCCACCAATATCCCCGAATTCAAAAGAGAAAGCGGCCAAGCAGGCTGGGAGTACTTCATCCAAAAAAGCCTCAAAGAGTACCTAGAAAGTACACTGTAGCACTGCACACACACCACAACACAAAAATACCACAACCCCACACCAACTCCCAAACCAAACCATAATAGGGTGAGCAACCACTCTACTCGTACAAAATCGCTACAACATTCCTATCGCGGTAGCCATATATAACCGAACGAACCCATTTCTAGAGTCCGGACGTTCAGAGTTCGTAGGTTTTACCTTGTCTGCCTGCGGTGTGGAAGCTATGCTCGCAGAGCGATATGCGACCGATTGGCATACTCGCATACCCACAATAAATATAGGCGCTTCATATAACCAATCTGATATGTTTCAAAAATACAAACAAGCGCTACGCGAAAACGACCTAACGCTCTTTCTCACATTAGCGCTGGTGACATTCGTCTCGCGCCTACCATTTATCTTCTACGGCTACGGTGTCGACCCTGACGCCTGGCGCGTTGCTTCAGTGGCGCGCATAATTGCTGACACTGGCAAATATGTCTTCGCCAGAGTCCCCGGAAACCCGGTTCACGAATACGCAATGGCGCTAATCTACCAATCCGGCCCGGCGCTAATGAACGCCGCAACCGCGTTAATGAGCGCAGTAGCAGTTGCCGCCTTCGCATTGGTAGTCAAGCGCATTTGGGGCCGCGGCTACCTCATAGCCGCGCTAGCGCTTGCGGCAACACCGGTAGTGTACATCAACAGCGTCTCAACAATAGATTACATGTGGGCGTTAGGATTCGCCTGGCTGGGATGTTACTTCCTGCTCAAAGACCGCACCGTCCTTGCCGGAATCTTACTGGGCCTTGCTGTCGGCTGTCGAATCACCTCCGGGGCTTTGATTATTCCATTCGCCTTGCTGTACATCCGTCTTTATGGCTGGCGCACACCGCAACTCGCCTGGTTTGGAGTACTGACATTGCTGACTGGGGCGCTATGCTATGTGCCAAACTACCTAAGCTACGGTTGGGGATTCTTTGATTTCTGGGAGCGCGGCTATCCAGCGCCGTTAACAGTCGCGCGGCGCATGACACTATACATCTGGGGAAGATTCGGAGTTCTAGCAATCGGCGGAGCGTTGCTTGCGCATTTGATAATGCGCCTAAGAGGCATTGCAACAGATAAGAAAATCTACCAGCAAACAAAATCCTACACCTGGATATGGGTTGTAGGAATAGCGCTCTACGCAATCTCCTATCTGCGCCTCCCGCATGACCAAGCCTACCTCATTCCATTGGTTCCATTTGTGATTCTGCTCTTAGGCGAAACAATGCACCGTCGCGTCTTCCAGGTTGCGTGTGTGATGATAGCGCTAGCGAGTTTCATAGAACCATGCAAAAGTGTTCTGTGCGCCGGCGAAATCTTTCGAGACAGCTCGCAACGTATCGCCGAAGTGACGTTTTCAGAAGAAATACTCGCCTATGGCAAAACACTACCAGACAATAGTGTGCTGGTGACCGGCTGGTGGCAACCCAAGCTCCCGACACTTCCGGGAGATAAAACATTCACACTTGACGGAGTTGATTTTGTTTATGTATTGGATTCAACTTCACTCAAACAATATCTCGCAGATAGCGCCTCAATCTACTTCATCCCGAGCGTAATACCATTCAACGAAGAATACTACGATTTACAATTGCAGGACATTGTCACTTCGGTAGACGAACTGGACGATCGCCGACTATCATGGTGACGATACAAATCAGAATTCTTCTTGCGTCACATCAATAGAAATACTATGCTATTCACGCGAAACGCAACTAAGTGAAACACATACACGAAAGGAAATATCATGGGCGACAAAGGCAGTAAAGACAAAGGCAAAAAAGAACAGAAGAAGCAACCAAAGAAATCCCCTAAAGAAAAACGTCAGGAAAAACGCGAAAAAAAGAACAAGTAATCAAATAGAGCTGATTGGCAATTCAAGCCAAATCTCAATTGGCGACGATGCCGCAAAATGTGCACAATGGCATGCTCAATCATTTGCTCTACATCATATTCCTGCCCCCAACGGACAGAAAACTTGATAGCGGCAAGTTGTTCTTCGGTGAAGTCTTTGGCGGGTTTCAGAGCTAGCGGCATCCGTGCGAATGCTTCCCGCAAAGATTGGATGGCGCTTTCCGGAGAATCGATAGTGTAACTGTGCTCTTGCGGTTCGGAGCCAACGCCGCTTACCGCATCACTCAGATAATCTGCATACACATGCGCAGAACCTATGACATGATCCATAATAACACGTATAGAATCGAAATTCTCATCTGATAGCGAAGTCTTGCCGCAGTATCTTTCGGAGGAAAGGTTCGAAACAACCTTGCCCAGTTCTTCGATAGCGCGGAAATGCTCATCAAACATAGAGCGCAACTGACCGCAATAATCAGACCAACTGGATGGGATAGTAGAGCGCATAGAAATTGCGATAGGGAGCTAAGACTTCTTCTTCTCTCTAAAACTAATACGAGGGAACGGATTTACAATAGCGCTGGCTACATTGGTAAGATGCGCGTTAATGCGCTTGAGAAAACGAACATACAACGCGATTGAAACAACATCCTGTCGCGACAATTCCTCAGATGGATTAGTCAACAACTCCTCAAGAATTGCTTCGCTAAGTTTGGCAATGCCATGTTCTGCGGTCATCACTGTCCGACCGATCGACTGGTCTTGTTCGGATAGAGCCTTGTTAACTCTCGCGAAGTTTGGAGCGATAACTTCCTCAAGTTTCTTCATGTCCGCTTCATACTTCCCGCCCTTCAAACGCTTGGGATGACGGCGCGCCAAATCCACAATATTTTTGGCATAATCACCGATACGCTCAACATCAATGACGATAGACGCCAAGACTAGGCCGGGCACAAGATTTGTAGTTCCGGCTACAGTTAGATGAGTCAGGATTTTGCGACGAACATCGCGCAACTGCTTGTTGACCTTTCTGTCCATCTTCTTGATGTCCTCCTGCATCTCGGCAGTGTCAGAATCGCGCAGACTTTCCTGGGCAATCTTGAACATCTTTGCGTCAATCTCAAGCATCTCCAAAGTCACACTAGCGGCTTCGTCGAGCAGGTTATGCTTATGGAACAGTTCAGTATATTTCTTCAACATGATTTCATCTTACCTCATCGTTAGAATCAGCGCCCCGGGTATTATAACAAAAAATATCAAAATGTATAGGAAAGGAATTAGGCGTGATTTCAGCGAATACTCCGCCAATTTCTCCGCAAAGAAAATAGGTATACGTTTCAATGGCCAAAAAACTGCTGTGCCGTAGATATTGAAGAGAAAATGGGCGAAGGCTACCGCTACGGCGGCATGAGATCCTGTGGCAAAGGACGCCAAAAACGCCGTTACAGTTGTTCCGATATTCGCGCCAAGCACATAGGGATAGATTTGCTGGAGAGTGATGATCCCCGCTCCTAAGAGAGGCACTACCAATGAAGTGGTTATTGACGAAGATTGCACCATTACGGTGAGAGCAATACCCAGTGTGAACCCAAGCGCTGCGTTTCGGAATATCACCCGCTCAAAGAATTGTTCGATATTGGCCATCAACATCGAACGCATCACCTGTGTCAAATACTTTAGAGAAAAGAACAATAGAATCAGGGCGAGACCGGCAGTTAGCCAGCCCTGCTTACCGAGTGCATCAATTATTTCCGCCACTACCGGTTTGGTGATGAGCTTCAATGGAGACTTGAACGTCAGTCCTCCGAATCCGATTAGCATACTCTCTACAAATAGGGCCGATTTTGAGATTAGTCCGAAAAAAATCTCCATTGGCAGGAGCAATAATATCGAGCAGAAATTGAAGAAATCATGGACTGTTGAACCGGCAAAGGCGCGCCTGAAATCGTCGCGACGATTGATATTCGCTAGTGAGACGATAGTGTTTGTAACTGAAGTTCCGGCATTGGCGCCCATTATTATGGGCACAGCATTCTCAAAACCCAGTGTACCAGCGCCCACCAAGCCTACTACGATCGCAGTTGTGGTGGAGGAGGATTGGATAATGGCGGTAGCCAGGATTCCTATCGCCAATCCGACTAGAGGATTTGCAGTGGCGGTGAATAACGCATGCGCCACGCCGGAGCCCATAAGTTTGAATGAGGCTCCCAGGAGCGAAATTGCTAGTATGAATAAATACAGAATGCCCGCAAGTAACAGGAGCTTGCCGATAAGTTGCATATTGCCTCCGCCATCGGAGGGAGCGCCTAGAGTAGGTTTGGAACTATCAGTAGAGCCAATATCGAACGGGGATTTCATAGTTGCCTGTGGGCCGGGATTCGCGGGCTTATTCTCAATATGCTTGACTACCGACCAGCTCAGAAAACGACTTCACCTATTGCAAAGCTGTGTCAGCGACTAAGTTAATCCTGCAATCTCCTCTGTCAAGGCCCCCAGGAAAAATAAGAGACCGAGCAGTCATTTACGTCAAGCGGCGCGGAATTCCTCTCGAAACGGGTTTGGGATATTCCGCATTGAGACGCGCCGCAGAATCTGAAGCGCCCGCGGGTTGGCGCCCAACCCGGAGCGGTTTTTTGAAAAAGGCGCCATCTTCAACAACTCACTCGGGGCATGGCATTTTGGTTCAGTTTCGTTTAGCTCTATTTGGTTTTGCCTAATAATAATGTAACTTCTTACATAATAATCCGTCTAAGTTGATAGAGTGAGGATTGATTACTGTGAGTTCCAAGAAAAAAGAGACTAATAGGAAGGCGCAGAGTGATGCGCTACAGGCGCTTGGGGAGTTGGGCTTTGCCAGTCGGCTTAAGCGGCTTAGTGATCGTTTGATGCGGGACGTTTCGAAAGTATATGCCGAGCTGGATGTTAATTTTGAGGCTCGTTGGTTTGCGGTATTGTATACGCTGGCAAAGGACTCTCCAGCTTCGATTACCGGACTGGCTGATTCTTTGGGGCTAACACATGCGGCGATAAATCATACCGCCGGGGAGATGAGCGATGCAGGGCTTATCAAATCTGTGCGCGACCGTAAGGACGAGCGCCGGAGATTGCTTTCGTTGTCAGCCAGGGGAAAGGCGCTAGTGGGCAAACTTCAGCCTATCTGGAAGGAAATACGCCGGGCTACTGCTGAGTTGATTGACGAAACCGGTACGGATTTCATTGGAGGATTGGAAAAGATTGAGGCGCGTCTGGACAGGTTGAGTATGAGCGAACGGATTCTTGCCGGAAAAAAAGGTGATGCGGCGCCGGCGGCGCGCATTGTGGACTATCGTCCGGCGTACAAGAAACATTTCAAGGCTTTGAATCTTGAGTGGATAAACAAATATTTCAAGGTTGAGCCACTTGATAGGGAATTACTATCTGACCCCAACGGAAAGATTATTCGTCGCGGTGGGGCGATATTGTATGCGCTAGTAGGTGACAAAGTTGCAGGGACTTGCGCGTTGATTAGGCATAGTGACACCGACTATGAGTTATCGAAGATGGCGGTTAGTCCGGAGTTTCAAGGATATGGATTGGGGCGCGCATTGGGTGAGGCGATAATTGTTCGCGCTAAAGAGCTGGGCGCAAAGAATCTATTCTTGCTGACACATCATTCGCTGGATACGGCTATTGGGTTATATCGCAAATTGGGGTTTATCGATGCTGAGAGGTCGGTGTACCACGCAGAGAAATATGAGCGTTGTACTGTTGCTATGGATTTGAAAGTTAGTAAACGGAAGCGCACAACTTCTTATAAGAGAGTTAACAGAAACAGTAAAGCAAAGAGGTAGGACGATGTATATACGAAGTATTACAAAAAGATATTTGACAGTGGCCCTCTTGATGATAGGGATTCTGTTTGCGAGTGAATCTAATGATGTGTTAGCACAACAGGCAGGCGACCGTGAACCGGTGGCTGTCAGCAAAGCGAATCAGTCTGATATCATTGACAGTCTGTCTGAGGCGTTAAATGACATTTATGTCTTCCCTGATGTAGCGCTGGATATGGAGAAGACACTCCGCAAGAATTTCAAAAAGGGCAAATATAAGAAACTTGCCTCTCTCGAAGAGTTTACTCAGGCGTTAAATGAAGACTTACAAAAAGTCAGCCATGATTTACACCTGGGAGTGCGCCCGATGGATGCGGCAACCTATGCGGCAATGCTTGAGGAGAATCCTGAAGAACAGGAGGAATTTCAGCGCCGGGATATGGATAGACGAAGACGTTCAAACTTTGGTTTCAAGAAGCTAGAGATTCTTCCAGGAAATATCGGCTATATGGATTTGCGCGGATTTAATCACGCGTCATTTGCCGGGGCAACTGCTGTGGCGGCAATGAATTTTCTTTCCAACAGCGATGCGCTGATTCTTGATTTGCGTCAGAATGGCGGCGGCTCACCTCGGATGATTCAATTGCTGACCAGCTATTTGTTGGAAGACCCTACTCATATCAATAGTTTCTATGTCCGTAAAGATGACTCTATTCAACAGTTTTGGACTAGCGCACATGTTGAAGGACCCAAGATGGTCGAGACACCGGTGTATGTGCTGACCAGCAGGCAGACATTTTCAGCCGCTGAGGAGTTCACCTATAACCTGAAGAATCTCAAACGAGCAACAATTGTGGGCGAAACTACAGGCGGCGGAGCGCATCCTGTGGAGTCACATTTCTTCCGCATTAGTGATGAGGTGTTTTTCCAAATGCAACTCCCCTTTGGCCGCGCAATTAGTCCGATTACCGGAACCAACTGGGAGGGGACTGGAGTTGAGCCGGACATTGAGGCGCCAGCTGATCAGGCGCTGGATGTTGCGTTACTTGACGCCCTGAAGAAAATCGCAAAGAATTCAAACGACGAAGAGCATAAGGCCAGTTTGCAATGGGCTATTAAGGGACTAGAGTTTAAGAATAATCCGGTAGACCTCGATGAAAAGGCCGAGACACTTTACACCGGGACTTTCGGACCGCGAATGATTTCTTTTGAAGATGGCACCCTGTTCTACCAGCGGGCTGGCAGAGCGAAATACAAAATGACTCCGATGGGCGATGATCTCTTTGCAATCGATGGTTTGGATTTCTTCCGGATACAGTTTGTTCGTGACCTCGACGGGACGGTGAACAAGCTTATCGGCAATTATGAAGGTGGGCGCACAGATTCTAATGTTCGCACTCAAAGCTAAGCAATTTAATTAGCGATAGGCCTCAATGCGTCGAATCTTGAGCGCGAATTCTCCGGCTTGGCCTCCTGCGATTAGAAAACTTAGTTGATGAATATCAGCGGGGTCTAGCTTTCCAGCTTCCGGTTTTAGCTGGCCATGAGCGCTTAGAATGAAATCTGCGAATGGAAGGTCGATTTCCAAATCTTCACCGGGAGTGGTTGCGAAATCATGTTTGAACGCATGACCTCTCTCGGCGGATTTGGTATGAGCGCGAAACTGGTAGGTTTTCCCGTCCCCCTCCACGCTTAGTTTGAAGCCACTGAAACCAACCAAGCTGGATAGTTGGCCTCCATAACGCATTGAGGCAAAGCCCCCATTGTTCTCTAGTGACACAGCGCCGCTAAATAGCGCTGTATTGCCTGAGGCATGACCAATGGCTCCTGTTGAGAGTCCGCCCATCACATTGTCAGTGACTACTTTCCACTGCTCAAGCGCGCTAGCCTCACTTAGATCACAAAGCATTATTTTTTCACTCATATTATTCTGACTATGCTTTCTAGTTATTCTCCGCGGTAAATATCGAAGTTCTTAAAATGTGTCGGGTAGTCCGTTGCCGGGATTTCTTTGTCCGGATGTATCATTTTTGCTCGCGCTAACAAATCAAGCTCCGGTTCAACTCTTTCCAGATCGGTTATGCAAGCATCGACCGGGCAGACATCTGCACATTGAGGCACATCATAGTGTCCCACACATTCTGTGCAACGTGATGGGTCAATTATATAAACATCATCACCTTCAGAGATTGCTTCGTTTGGGCACGGATCTACACACTTGTCGCAATTGGTACATTCATCAGTTATTAAATAAGCCATTGTTTTCTCCTTTAGTTGGCGTCAGCGGAATCTAAGTCATATTCGAATTGATAGTCAAGTGATTTGCGGGTCAGGGCGCATAACTAATTGCGCTATTAAGACCCAACATTCGCAATTATGGCAGTGTATTCTACCGCCTTGACACAACAGAAGGAATCTGTTATCGAAGGGTCTTGAGAGTTTTCTCAACAACTCACACACAAAAAAACATGTTGAGTTTCAACTAAGTGTAACCTCACAAGTATTGTGGTTTCTATACTACAATCACTTTCACAACCAACAAAGGAGAGTCAACATTATGGCAGAGGATTCAAAGACCTTGTATGAAAGATTAGGCGGCGCAGAAGGCGTCACGTCAATCGCTGGTGACATTGTCGATATTCATATGGCCAATCCGGTTATTAACTCAAGATTCAAAGATTCCAAGCCTGATGAATTGAAGGTTCTGGTTCGCGATTTCTTCGCCGCGGGCTCGGGAGGACCCAACAATTACAAGGGGAAAGACATGCTTACAGCGCATAAGGGCATGAACCTCAACGAAACTGAGATGATCTCAACTATTGATGACGTCTTAGAAGGCCTTGGATAAGAATGGCGCAGGTCAACGTGAGAAGGATGAAGTTTTGGCGATTCTCTACTCGCTGAAAGACGAAATTCTTCACGTTTAGTTTACAGTAGTGATGGCTACCGGGATAGGGAAACCTATCTCGGTAGTTTGGTTTCGCTCTTCCAGAAGAGTTTGGTGACTTTTTCATTGAAGCGCCACTAATTGACTGCGTATTACTCATTCCCCTTAACTTTCCTCGAATGGTTGTTGTAGCCGTTTGTTAGTTCCAGCTCAGCTAATATTGCAGCAAGTTGCTTTTTCTGCCGCCGTGCGCTATTCTCCTCACGAGACACTTATTACCCTAAGGTAATTAGGAATTGGAGGAGAGAAAGTATGCAGTATGAGTTCATGATTAGATTCTCTAATCTAATAAGCCAAACGTGTAAGGTCTTGCCGATATTGATATACTTCTGCGCAACATTCTCAGCAAAGGCGCACGGATCCGAAATAGTAACCGATCGTCCTGACCAAACCGAGTCCAGCTCTGCAGTGAGCTCCGGGGTCACACAAATCGAATTCGGTTGGTCGCATTCTTACCAGAAAAACGGTGAAATCCGTGAGCGCGTGAATGAGTTTCCGCAGTCACTGATAAGGATCGGGCTCAAACCGGGATTTGAATTGAGACTTGGCTGGGATGGATATGTACTGAAGAATCCGGGCGTGGTTTCAGGCGACAGTTTCGACGGGGCCGGTGATATGTCAATGGGTATTAAGATTAACCTCCGGAAGTCTCAAGGCGCGGCCCCGGAGATTGCTCTTCTCGTCGATGCTACCCTGCCAGTAGGACATAGTTCTTTTAGCAGCAATCGAGTGGATCCGTCGGTGCGTTTCAGTTTTTCAAATAGCCTTAGCGATAGGTTTTCAGTGGGATACAATATTGGCGTGACTTCCTCATCCGAAGAAAACAACTTGGGTAACGTTGCAACCGCTGTTTCGGGGCTCTACACACTGGCCCTAGGAACTGACATCTCCGCACGTTTCGGCGCTTTTGTCGAGGTCTTTGGAGAAAAACGTATAGACTTGGATGAAGCTCCTACTCACTCCCTCGACGGCGGTGTGACACGACTATTCGGAGATAACATTCAACTTGATGTAGCAGTCGGCCTGGGGCTCTCATCCGGCGCCCCGGATTGGTTTGTCACAAGTGGACTTTCTATTAGATTGCCACAATAGCGAATCAAAATGGCAAGAGCCGCAAGGGGAAACTATGAGTGAAAACAAAACTAAGCAGACTTCCGCAAGTGTCTCGGCATTTCTGAATTCTATTGAAGACGCCCAAAAGCGTAAAGACTGCAAAGCGGTTATGGAAATGATGAAAGAGGTAACCGGGAAGCCAGCAAAAATGTGGGCGAGAGCCTGGTTGGATTCGGGACTTATCATTACAAATATGCTAGCGGTCGCGAAGGAGACTTCTTTCTGACTGGTTTTTCGCCGCGTAAACAAAACCTAACTATCTATATCATGACTGGATTTGTTCGTTATCCTGAGCTCATGAAGAAGCTCGGTAAGTTTAAGACTGGGAGTTCCTGCCTATATATCAAGAAGCTTGACGACTTGGATATGGATGTTCTCAGAGAACTAGTAAAGATTTCTGCCGTAGATATTGCCAAGCGGTATGAGTGAGTCTTTCCGGGTTGTTGATTGTAAAGTCGGGTCATATTCCGTAGCTTCCGATTCAGCCACTTCCTAAGGAAATATAGTGGTAGTCAAAAGAGAACCGATCTATTGTTGGTTCGATAAATAGCATCAGTAAGAGGAGGCTAGTATGTCACTATCAAAGAAAATGAGCGCGGAGATAAATGCGCAAATCGCCGCAGAGAATGAATCTGCGTACATCTACAAAGCTATGGCTTACAAGTTGGAGTCGATGAATCTGACGGTTTTTGCAAAGTGGTTTCATTTGCAGGCCACAGAGGAGCAGGAGCATGCTGAGAAATTCGGCAAATACTTGCTGGACCGTGGCGCCGAAGTTTCGCTCAAAGCAATCCCCGCTCCCAAGGCCAATTGGAAATCCTGCAAAGAGATTTGCGCCGAAAGTTTGAAGCATGAACAAGGAATCTCCAAGCGAATTAACAAGATGGTAGATTTAGCGCGGGCCGAAAAAGACCACGCTACTGACAGCTTTCTGATTTGGTTTGTCAATGAGCAAGTCGAAGAAGAAGCCAATGCCACTGAGTTACTGGCTATGGTTGAACTCGCCGGTACCGCTTCTCAGGTGTTTATGCTTGAGGGTCGAGTTTGGCGTTTGATTGAAGCTCGCGGCTAATTCGAGGTAATCAATGGGGACAGTTGTCGATATTCTTATTCTCGCTCTTATCGCGCTGATGACTTTTCGCGGACTCAGACGAGGCGCGCTTTCGACAATTGTGTCACTGGCTTCTTATGGGTTGGCCTATTTGATGGCCACTCTCGTTTACAAAACATCACATGTACAACTGGTACAGGCCTACGGTGAGGTGGGCCTGTACCTGGTTATTCTTCCGGCGGTATTCATTGTCATTATCATCGTAGTTCGTTTCCTGGGACGCATGGTTACACGCACCCTTAGTTTGACTATCGCCGGTCCGGTGAACAAATTACTGGGCGGGGCTTTGGGTTTTATGAAAGCGGTGGTAGTCGTTCTTGCGCTTGCCGCGACAATCAAGTTTCTCTCTCCTGTCACCGGTGAATGGTATGCCGACTCGCAAGCTCTTCCCTTTTTGCTGCAACTCTTCGGATAATTTGAAGCGTCTGATGCGCACTAGCGCTACTCGTTGACATTACTGTGCAACCCTTTGCACAAACATTCTCCACCTTCACTAATGACATAACTTATTTTCTTCCAAGGAGTTGACCCCTGTAGCAGGGCCGTGAACAGTTTGACAGTATGTAGGCACGATCCTTGCGGTAAGCCTTCGGGGAAGACCAGGGCAAGGGCGTGCGGAAAATGCGTAAGCGTCATGCTGAACAACACCTTTTATTCAGGAGAATACTATGAGTCGGGACCAGACTTTTAGAATACCTAATCAGAATCATGACCCAGAATACGAACGTGAGTTGGCCGGACGTAGATTTGGCGCCTATCTCTTTTGGCGCGGCGGATTCTTCCTAATATCCTTGGCGTGCCTGGTTTTGGCTGGCTTTATGAGAGAGCATTCACAAATATATGCTCTTCTAGCGGCTTCAGGAGTATCGCTGGTGGTATCCCTGCTACTGTGGGTAGTGTTAGTTTTCATGAATCTCAAGTGGGGAAACTTGCGCTAGTTGAAGCATAAGTATAGCCGCTGACCAATTAGCCATTGGCGCCAACATCATTAATCTGGTATTGAAATACATCCGGTCGCGCATAGTGACCTGCTACATCAAAAAGCCATTTTTGAGGCGCTATCAAGGATAAGTCCAAAGTGGCGTAGATTGTTTCTTCTTTGCAGGCTAACGGCTCGGTAACAAACTTTCCGCGTGGATCTATTACACAACTGTTGCCTTTGTTTATCCACTCTTTTCCTTCGGGATATAGCTTCTTGAATTCATAGCTGTCGGGTATTTGGTCTATGCTTATAGCCTGGCAACAATTGACTACAAACATCCCGCCCTCCCAGGCGATATGACGCATCGCTGTCAGCCAGGTCTCTGAAGCATCCCAGGTTGGCGCCAGATATATTTGCACACCTGCTATATACATTGAGTTACGCGCCAGAGGCATCATATTCTCCCAGCAAAGCAGACCGCCGAGTTTACCGAAATCAGTGTCGAATGACACTAAGGTTGATCCATCACCCTGCGACCACATCATACGCTCCGGGCCGGTTGGAATTAGCTTGCGGTGTTTACCCAGGATTGTTCCGTCTGCGCCTATATAGAGCAAAGTATTGAAGAGGCTTGAGCCACTTGCCTCGGTGTTGCGTTCATTGATTCCAATTGCGACAACAATTGAAGCGTCTTTCGCGGCTTTGCAAAGCGCTACGGTTGTTTCATCAGGGATTGAGACAGAGTTCTCCAGCAACTTTGAGTACAGATCATTGATTAACGGTTTCTTAAGCCCGGGGGGAGTCACCCATACCCAATCGGGGTAAGCAGGGATGAAGGCCTCGGGAAACACTACCAGCTTTGCGCCGTTTTTGCCTGCCTCGGCGATTATCTTGCAGGCCTTCTCGGTTGAGGCGCGCTTATCAAGAAATACTGACGCGGCCTGCGCGACGGCTATTGTTATTTGCTTGTTCTCGGCGCTCATTCTATGCCTCTCCCCCGGTTTGTGACTTGCTAGAGTTTGTTACGACGTCGTTGGTAACGGTGTTACTGATAACTGTGTCACTAACAACAGTGTTACTAAAAACACTGTAACAAATTGACATTGCCAGGTCAAGGCTGGTGTAATTACCCGATTACACCGCGAGACGAGACAGAAAAATAATCCGGCAGTGCAGAAAGTGGAACATCTGAGATACTAAAATTGACCACTTACTTGCCGCCTGACTGCTTTTCAGGTTTTGCAGAAAAAGAAAGGGCGTCTATTGACGCCCTTAATGTGAAGGTAACAGACGGAAAAAAGTAAGGCAAAGACCGTACTTATGATTAACTATTCTAGAAATACTCCAAATATACAATCCGCAAACCGCGTTCAAACGACTCGGCCTCACGACGATTGCTTAGCAAGTCGCGAGCGGTGAATTCAATTTGCAGGTTATCAGCATAGACCCATTTCAAGACCGCATTCAAATAGCCTCGCCCTCGACCGAAGGGAGCGCCGGAACGATTGTCGTCGAGGGCAAAGTCATACTCAACTGCAAACCTTAGATTATTTCTCAATTCGGTGGACAATCCTCCGAAGAAATTTACTCCCTGGTCGGTTTGCGCCACATTGTCGGCAGTTTCTATTGAGTAATTTGCGCCTCCGTGCAGCTCCCAGGCATAGCCGGTGATTGCTATTCCCTTTGAAAAGACACCGTAGAAACCTTTTGGTTTATAGGTTGAGCGATTGAAACTATCAAGATAGGGGCCGGAACCTTGAGAGGTGAAACCTAGGGCCAAACCGGGCGCGGTTCTACTTTCTTCTGTGAGACGCCATTTGACACTGAATTCTACATTGGGATTGTAAGAGGGATTATCCTGAGAAAAGACGCCATTGGCTCCATAGGAAAAACCCACCATCAGAAACTCCGAAAGTCCTACATTTGTAGCCGCAGTCAGGGCTCCACCGGCGTTTACCTGAAAATTCAAATCGAAAGAGCCGCGCGGCAGTGACGCGGCAGTTGGCACATCTATCAATTTGCGATTGCCAACTGTGCTGACATAGCGCGAGGCTTCTTCGTAATCGACAGTCTGCCCGACCGCAATTGATGATGCAGCTAGTGTGAGTACACACACCAATCCGCCTATAGCCCGCCGGGCCTTTCTTGCTTGCATTACTTCCTCGCTTGATTTTCCTATCCGCATATACACCATACCTCATGCAAAAAGACACTGTGCAGGGCATAAGGGCAAGAAAAAAACGCAAGCAGGGAGAGAATTGGGACCGCGTTTGGCTTAGTGATTCAAAAGGAAGGCTCGTAGCTCCGGAGTTAGAATTGGCTTCGGGAAGGTAACTGATTTGGGGCTACCGGTATTGTCTTTCAGCGAGAAAATCGAAAATGCGGTTCTAAGTGAATTAACCCCAATTACTTCATCAGCGTTCAACAAGTCGGCTGTTTCTAGTTTTTGCTTCTTCAATTCATATTCCGGGGCTATTGCAGGCCAGTCTTTGATAATCCCGGCCCGGCAAATTCCGGGGAAAACGTCCTTATCGGGACTGGTGACAACCATTTTCCCTTTACGAACGAATAGTGAGGCGAAGCCAAATTCGGTGACCCCGACCAGCTGATGATACAGAATCTGAAAATTCTGAGAAGAGTGGGATGGCGCTGGGTGAGAGAGCGCCATACGAGATATGACTTTGTGTTCGGTTAGCCAGTGAAGCGACGAGGCTGACGAGACAATCTCAGCGCTTGGTTTTTCTGACTCTTTCGGGAGAGTGTGTTCCTGAATGATTACTATCAATGAGCCGTCGAGCGCTTCGGTACCCCATAGCCCGGCTCCAGTATTCCCGCCGGTGAGTGTGACTCTTATTCGTCGATACTTCTCGTTAGAGTCAGCGGGAAAGTTATCAAGCGCCTCGCGGATGAAGTCTTCTATCTGTTGCGCGGAGAAATTTGTCGGTAGACCCAAGGCTATGCGGGAATTCCCAAGACGAGCAAGATGTTCTCTCAGGCGGAAGATGTACTTGTCTTCGGCAAGCAGGGTTTCAAAAACACCTAGACCGGCGAGCAAACCGCTGTCCAATACTGAAATCGACGCCTCGGCTGGCGATACGATTTTTCCGTTGATTGATACAATCACTTGATTGTGGTTCATGGTAGAAGCTCAGGGTCTATGGCTTTTAGTAAATTGGAGACTTTCAACGCCGCCTCCTCGAATTCGGATTCGGCGTCACTATCGGCTACGATTCCTCCTCCGGCCTGAGCGGTATAAATACCGCTGGCATGACATTCGGAACTGGCTTTCGGCGCATAGGTCAGGGTGCGGATTGCGATATTGAGATCCAGCTCTGCGCCGTATTTGTAGCCAATACTCCCGGTGTATATCCCCCGGTTGCGGTTTTCTATTTCGCGCAGGATACAAATAGCCCTCCGCTTGGGGGCGCCGGTAATTGAGCCACCGGGGAATACGGCATAGATTACCTCGGCGGTTGTGACATCGGAGCGCAATAGTCCCTTGATTTCCGATACCAAATGTATCACCGAAGAATACATCTCCGGGCGCCACATCACAGGTGTCTCCACACTTCCAGTCCCGCAGACTTTTCCAATGTCATTGCGCAACAAATCCACTATCATCAACAATTCTGCGCGATCTTTTTCACTGCTCTGCAATTGGCGCAGGTTATCCTCGGTTTCCCGAGATGTGTTTCCCTTGGCGATTGTGCCTTTGATGGGATTAGCAGTGATTTCTCTGTTGTTTACTGAAACCAGGCGCTCTGGTGAGGACGACAGAATTGTATAGTCACCCAAATTGGCATAGGCGCCGTACTGGCAGGGATTTAGTTTTTGCAATCTACAGTATACATCCCAGGGAGGTGCGTCGGACTCGATTTGCCATTTGGCAGTCAGGTTAGCCTGATAGATATCGCCTTCGTGAATGTGGTCTTTGATTTTTGCGAGATCATTGAGATACTTATCCCGGTCGGGTCTCGCAATAATCCTCGCGGTGTTTGGACTTTTCCCAGCTAGAATTGACTGACCAACCGGTTCTACTCTATCGCATGAACTTTCGCCAAACCGCACATCTGAGTATTTGAGAACCAGCGCTTTGTATTCCCGGCTGGCGCCGTGATTATCCTCTGAGAGTCCGGCTACTATTTCAGAGCCGAATTCGTAGGAGAAAAACAAGACGTAGAATGCCGACTCATCGGCCAAGAAAGAATCAAGTTGCTTAATCCAATCTGCTGGAATTCTCTGATCCGGCTCTATTACCCAGGAATCAACGGGATTAGTCGCGGCATAAGTCCTTGCTCCTCTTCCATAGGCTCTCAGAGAGGATTCCAGTAAGACTGAGCCGAAATCAGCGGCATAAGGCGCAAACCATGGCTGTATCTCCAAGAGATTCCCTTGGTTTCCGGGCGCTTTGCCAAACGGCTTCGGTCTCTCTAGTATCTCTTTCCGGCTCATAGGGCGACAATAGAGTCAGAGAAAGGAAAAGTCAATCTGTTGTAAATCGGCTCATCTTCGGTAAGTCATTGTAGGATAAGACAAACCAGTGGGAAAATAATCAAACTTTCTGGAACCTGCCGGGTGGTCGATTGTATATATTACAACAAGGCGCGAATGCGTCAGCCCTGAAAGACAGAAGTCGCATCCGAACAGCTTGGTCCGACCAGCATAGTGAGGTTCGCGACAGAGGAAAACGGAAAACCCACAGGAGTTCTATTTGAACCCAAGCTCATGAAGAATCGCTGAAATATAGCTTTACTATTTCGAGATTCAGCGCACATGATTTCCGTCTTTATGTCACCAAACCAGGAGGGGGCGAACCCATATTATGATGAAAAGCAAACCAAAGCCGACTAGCGCGGCAAAGAGTAACGCCAAGAAAAGCGGCGAACCTGCAGTTACGGCAAAGCTCGACAAGAGCGAGACAATCAAGGCCAAAGATTTTGCTATTATGCGTCGCATTCAAGACGGTGATATGGTGGCCTTCAATGAGATGGTTAACAACTACAAAGACCGCCTGATGAATGTAATCGGTCGGATGCTTTCCAGTACAGAAGAGGCTGAGGATGTCGTGCAGGAGGCTTTTGTGCGGGTTTTTCAGCATCGTCAGTCATTTGATTTCAAACATTGTTTTTCGACCTGGATTTACACTATCGCGCTGAATTTGGCTCGTAATGAGTTACGTAAACGGAAACGTTTCAAATTCCAGGATATATTCGAAATGCAGGGCAATGAAGCTGAGATTTCAGTTGAGATGAAGTTGCCGTCACGTTTGGGACCGACACTTGAGCGAGAAATACAGTCATTGCCTGAGAAATATAAAGCCGCATTTGTTTTGCGTGATGTTCAGGAAATGTCCTATGAAGAAGTTTCACAGGTGATGTCAGTTCCTTTGGGAACAGTGAAATCTCGCGTTAATCGCGCCCGCGCAATTTTGCGTGAAAAACTTTTGCCGAAAGTGGAGGAACAGCATGCGTTGTCACAAACTACGCTCCTTGCTACCGGCGTACTGTAATCGCGAGCTCAAGACTTCGGTGACCTCGGTCATGGAACGTCATTTTCATGAGTGCGAAAAGTGCCGTGAGGACCTTGCCGCACATCGTTTGATTGCAACAACTATCACTACCTTGGCTGATTCTGCGCCTAATGAGAATCATGCTGAAACCCTTTCTTCGGCTGAGAGACTTACTGAGAGCAAATCTTTGCTATCAGTTGAGCATCCTTTTGAAGAATCTTTTAAGTCACAATCTACCTTTGAGTCACAAACTATGAGTACCCCTAGTTTCAAACCCCTACAAGTCTCCGCTGATTTTAATAACAAGTTGATGGAGCGTATTGCTCAGGAGCGTTTTGCTGAGACCCGCTCAAATGCGCGCTCTAAAGCATTTTTGCCGCAAAAAGCTCCGAGTTTTGTCTTTCGCCGTTTAGTTCCGGCTTTGGCATCCGTCACTGCGGTGGCGGCTTTGGCTGTTGTATCATTGCAACAAGGGGTCTTTGATAACGCTGATTCTAATAATCAATTCGCTGCAAATGATCCGACCCCGATGGCTTTTATCGCTGACAATCAGGCGCTTAACGCTCCGGCAATTGGTAAGCCAATCGGGTTGAGTGAAGAATATATGACCGCGCAACCTATAGATAATCCGCTGTATGACCGTAGTCTGATTCCCGCTGGTAATTTGTCAGCGCCCTCATCGGCTCAGGGCGCTACTATGGTCTCGGCCACTAGTCCACGTCAGCTTTCGAGCTCTCGTCGCTGGCACTTTGCGCGAGATTATGCGCGCGCGCGAAGAATAATAAGTATTTCCAATGCGCTGTGTCGGCGCGGGGCTTATTTCAAGGTTGTGCAATTCGACGCCAATGGCGCTCCGATTGGGACAGGCAGTATCGTATTCTGCGGCCCGTCCTCGAATAACCGTGTAGCTGGGTCTCCGCAGATTATTGTTCAGCCCATACCCAATGCTCCGGTTCGTAATCAGGCTCCGCAAGGGCGTATGGTTCGCGGTTCATTCTAATCTTACCAGCCTCAAGCTAAGCTATTCTAAGACAACACTATCGGTGTTGTCTTTTTTTTGCTTAGCGCTCAGATTTCTACCAAAATATCAGATTACTGTAGCACGTCTTCGTCCGATTTAGCCGCTTTAGTGTATACGGTTAAGAGAGGATTGATAGTGGATAACCTTACAAGAGATTCTAAGACGAGACAAAACACAGGAGCCTGCGCGATACTAGTGGCGCTGGCTCTTGCATCGATATTAGCCTCTGGGCCACTAGTCAAAGCCGGAGAACAAAACCCCGCGGCTTCGGAAACAGCCCATACCGAGCAACTCGCGGCATCCAACCTAAGCGCTTTGTCTTCTGCTCGGCTACTGGATATGCAAATCCAGCAATTGGTCAAAACTCTCTCGCAATCGTTAGTTACTGTTCAAATAGCTTCGCTCACTTCACCATTTCAATCCACGATGCCCCCTAGAACAACAGCAGGGGCTTCACCGCCGATTTATCTGCGCAATATCTCCGCGATAGCAGTTGATAGTGGCGGTTACTTGATTTGCGCGGCCTCTCTGCTTTCGGATAAGGACAGTCTTTGGCTGATTCGAAACGGAGAACGTTATGCTGTCGAGAGAATAGGCATTGACTACAGATCGGGAATGGCTTTGTTGAAAACTTCGGCTCCGGGACTAGTCCCGGCAAACTATATTCATGAAAGACCGGCAACCGGGGCGCTGGCTCTGTTTTTGAAATCAGCGGGGCCTGAGACTGTTGAGCCGACTCTGACATTTGCTTGCGGAGCCTCGGCAGTTGATGGTTATCTGGAGTTTACTGGCCCAGTGGGTTCAGGGACAGTTGGCGGGGGCTTTTTCAATATGGACGGACAGTTTCTAGGGCTGGCGCTTGGCTCGCTCTCTCGTGACGGGTCGTCAAACCGGGTCTATGTGTTACCGGTCTCGCGGATTGAGCCGATTGTTACTCGCTTGAAATGTTGCGGAGATCGTGAGGCTGGATATTTGGGTATTCAGGTGGTAAACACTGTGATTCGAGGCTTGAACCCGAATCATGGCAGACCCTATGGAGAGAAACCCGACGGAGAATCGCTGACTAAATATGCCGCCGGTGGAGATAATAGTTCAGGTGAGTCTGAATTGACCAACGGAGCTCTCGTGACAATCGTTGAACCTAAGTCACCGGCTCAAAAAGCCGGTTTGCTGGTGGGAGATGTGGTATTTCGCTACAACAATCTACCGGTCGCCACCGCTGATGCGCTTCGTGACTTTGTCAGAGGCTGTGCGCCGGATTCTGTGATTTCGCTTACATTTTTGCGAGGAAATCGACAGCGTGAAGTTCAGGCGCTTCTTACAAATGCTCCACTCTCTGTGGTGGTAGCTGAAAACCGCGCTTCGTCAGAATCAACTACACTTAATCCCGATAAGGGCGATTATCGGGCCTTGATAAACCGAATCCGGCAACTTGAAGAGCGTCTGCGAACTCTTGAAGACAATCGCTAGGATTCCCCCCCCAAATATAAAGCTCCCCCTCCTAGCAAGTTTCCTCAAATCTACCGTCCCGCCATCATTTTCTACTGTAATGTAACTTAGCGTTGCTCTTGCGAATAGGACTCCGTACTTTTGCCAAAGTGATTCCTCAGCCTCAAGATTGTGTCTGAGGACAGGTGATTAGTCAATGCGCCAAAGCGGCAACAATTATGAGCGAAACAAAAAACATAGCCAGTGAATCCGAGGCGCTTGGTTCGGCAATTGCCGCATCAAGCAGTGAGTCGGTAGCTTTGGGTATTTTCTCGGGCCTGATTGCCAATGCTGAGAGTTTTCTGACCAAACGCGGTATTGAATCTCTAGTAAAACGAAACGTCTCACCGGCAAAGATTCATGAAGTTGTGTTGCAAAGTTATTTGTTTTGCGGCTTTCCTAGAATGCTCGATGCGCTATTTGACTTGGCGGCGCTTATCGCCCCCAAGGAATACTCCTCGGGTGAATCGATTGACTGCTCAAAGCTGGCGTACTCTGAGGATGAATCTAAGGCCTACGAGCTTCGGGGGCGTGAGTTGATTCGTCAGATTTACGGAAAGCGCTATGATAAACTTGAACGAGCTATTGTCGATATGTCACCTGATGCTTTTCAATTGATGATTATGGAGGGCTATGGCAAGACTCTCTCGCGTCCGGGTTTGGATGTTCAGGCGCGCGAGTTGGCGGTGATTGCGGCGCTAACAGTTGATAGGCGTCCGAGACAATTGCGCGCGCATCTCTTTGGAGCCAGAAATGTTGGAGTGTCCGTTGAGGATATTGTTGAATTACTAGGCGCGCTAACTACATTCACGTCTGAAGCTAATACTTCATTGGCGAATAACCTGCTTAGTGAGGTATTCTCCGAATAATGCGTGGCTTTCTAATAACTTTAACCAAGGTTGGCGCCTGGATAGTCTTCGCGGCTGTTATGGCTTTGGTAATTATCTTTGTTGGAGTTTTTAATTTCGGGTTTCTTGAATTCGGTATCAACCGTCAACTCAATGAGATGGTAGGCAAGAACACACCGCTGGAAGTGAGTATCGGAACTATTGAGGGTGATTTTTTCAACACCCTGCATATTACTGATGTAAGCATACGCTACACAACTGACAGTTCATCCTATCCTATAGCAGAAATCCCATCGATTCGCGCCTCATATTCACTAGCGGATATTTGGCGAGGCCGATTCGATATAAACGTTTTGGGGATTGACTCGGCGCGTTTCACTATTCGACAGGATTCCACCGGTGAATGGCTCTTACCGAAACCCCAAAGTCCAACTACTTCTCCCGGCACAAAAATTCCTGAGTTCTCGGCAAGCCTTGTATCGCTAACCAATGCCAGCATTCGGGTCTTTGGTCGTGATTCCACTTGGAACATTGATAGCCTGAATTTGACAGCGGGAGTAGTGTCAGCTGACGGAGCTTATGCGCTGGACTTGCGAAGTTTTGGTTTCGTCTCTGATTTTCGCAAGACTCATTTGCGCTCTGCCTCCGGTAAGATAACTTATTCCAACAATCGCCTGGTTTTCAAAGATCTGAGTGTTGCGCTACCTACTATCGGTGTGGCTGGTGATGGTTGGATAGTCTTGCCCGATAGCGCTAGAGAGCTTAGTGGTCAGATTACCCTTGATACTCTACATGCGGACATGGAGTATCTAGGGGATTTCTTCGGCAAGCATTTCACCGGTAAGCTGGGAGTGAATGGCTCTCTGGAACTGGGAGACTCTGAAATCTACGGAGCGCTCACGATTCAAGGCGGCTTTCAGGGACGGACTTTTGAGAGTCTGCACACTAAAATTCGATATCGAGAAAACACTCTTAGCGCTGATACAGTATATGGCGTTATTCTGGGTGGTTGCTCTGTCGCGGGTAAATTCGAATTGGATTTGGCCAATCCTGATATTGCATACCAGTTTGAAGGGGTCATTGACAGTCTCAACGTCGCCAACATCGCCAATGGAGCGATGACAACCGCAATCTCCGGTAAAGTAAAACTCGACGGAAGCGGTCTTACCGGCGCCAGTATGAAAATTCACACTGACGTAGAGCTTGGTGAGTCATTCATGGATATTTTCCATGTGCATAGCGCTAGCGGAGAGCTTGATATTTACACTGACAGTTTGCGCCTGGAGCCGGGTTTCGGTGTCAGCTATTATGAAAACTCATTCAGCGCCAGCGGGCTGATTTTGTTTTCGGGGCCGATTGACATCAGAGGAGCTGCGGAACTTCAACGATTATCTCGCTTCGAGGGACAAACATTTATTGAAGAATTGGGCGGAAGAGGTCAGGCCACATTTTCTCTGAACGGCACAGCAACCGACCCGGACATAAGTGGCAAATTTTATAGTGACAGTGTTTGGTTTTACCAAATGTACGCCGAGCGCGCCTGGTATGAGTTCGATGTGCAACGTTTCCTGACCCGCAGAAGCGGGAATATTAGTGTCAGGCTGGGAGCAGTTGACGCCTGGGAGTTTCCACTGGACAGTATCAGCGCTGAAATGCGAATTGATTCGAATATGCTTTACTTTGATACGCTCACTGCGTTCAGTGGAGAAGCGCAATTATCCACCGCCGCGACCGTTGACTATCTCGCCGAACCGCAGCCAATAAAGATGTTTGATGTCACACTGGCGTTTAGGTCTAATTCTTACCATGAGCGGGACACCGCATTGTTGCTGTTTGACACTACAGGAATTGAGTTTGTTAAAGCTGAATTCGCAAGCTCGAGAACCCGAACAGGCGCTAACGGAAGTTATGAATCATTCAGCTTCAGAGGTAGAGCGGGGTTTGATAATAATCTGACATTTGATCTTGATTTGAATAATATTGATCTAGCGCCCTGGATGCGACTACTTCCCAACGCCCCTGCTGTTTCCGGTCGACTTTCAGTGGCTGGCGATATGACGGCCAATGGCGATACATTGAGGTTTGACGCGGAGGGGCAAATAGATTCGCTGGTGTATCAGGAGTTGTACATCGGAGATATAGCGTCAGATTTCCGCTATGCGGACAAGACGCTGACTATTGACACCATGTACTTGCATACTTCAGGTGGTGAGCACAGCTTGCATGGGACTATTCCACTGGACATTCGCTTTGGCGCTGAGGCTGACACACTGTTTCCGGGGCCTCAGCGGCTCGAGGCCCACTCAAGTGAGACTTCCTATGAATTTGTAAGCTACTTCTTGCCGCAAATTGAAGACCTCTCGGGTAAACTTGAAATCGACGCGACAATTAGCGGCACGCCGCTTCACCCGGCATTCGATGGCGCTGGAAAGCTAAGTGACGGAGCGCTAAAAATATATGAATTGGAGATTCCTGCTGAGTCACTAAATGTGGCGTTCACTATGCAGGACAGGCTGATAACCATCACCGACGGCGCTTGCAGGTTTCCTCCCAAAGTGCGTAAGAACGGCAAGAACAAGAAGTATTCGACGCAAGAATATGGATACGTGACAATCACATCTGGTTCGTTGGAGATTCTCAGCATTGACAGCATCGATTATGACATTGATTTGGAAGCCACGAATTTCCCCTTCAGGTATACACTCGGGGCTATCAAGGGCAAAGCAAACGCAAGAATTCGGGTAGCCGGTGTGACACCTCCGAAAATTACCGGTGAAATAAATCTGATTTCCGCTCTGTATGAGGATGAGTTTTTGGAAGAAGACGCCGGTTACCTTTTGCTGACTCAATTCGAACGTCCGGATTCGTGGGATATTGATGTTAATGTTTCTATTATCTCTAATGCTGTTATGCGCAATAGTGAATTGGACGCCGAGTTCAAGGGCACTGCGCGAGCTATTAGAACCGATGGATTGTGGTCATATCTATATAATCTGGAAGTGATTCGCGGTCGTGTGTTTCTAACAACCAGTTCATTTCGTTTGGATCCGGCAGGGACAGTTATCAATGACGATGTGGCAGTCAATAATCCGCTGTTGAATCTTATTGCGCGAACAAAAGTGCGTGTGCCCAACCCAAGCGCTCCGGGAGAAACTTCAACAGGCACAAGGCAGGTTGAGGCCGCAATTAGTGTCACTGGCACGCTCGACGAACCGATAATTTCATATTATGATGACCCATCTGTGAGCGATAATGACAAAATAAATGAAGACCAACTCTATACTCTGCTGGCTTTCGGTTATCAGGTTGGCAGGGCCGACCAGAACCAAACTACCATGTTGGGCAATAGAGGCGCTGAGATGTTGGCGACTTATCTTAGCTCTAACCTGACCCGCGCAGGCGCGCGCTCTATCGGGGTGGAGACATTTGAGATTGACCCTAGCGCTGATGTTGAGCAAACCGAAGTAACGCTAGGATTGTATGTGCTTCCGGGGTTATACACTTATGGTAAATCGGATATTGCCGCAACCGGGCAGGAAGTGGGTTTCGAGTATTACCTCGGTAAGCATTTGTTGATACAGGGTAAACGTGACGAAAACGACCAGTATTTTCTATTTCTGAATCTCGGGTGGGATTATTAAGTGAGCGCAACAATAACTGCCATCATAGGGCGCTATGAAGGAATCTCGCTACGACTACTTGTGTTTGTTGCGTTGATTTCCTGCATTGTTGTTTCTATCTCACCTTCTGCGGCAAATGCGCAATTCGATAGAGCGACACTTCGCTGGATAAACAACAAGCCCAAGATTCGCGAGATACACATAAGCGGTAACCATTTCTTTACCAGCCCCGAGATACGCAACCGGCTTTTTAGCCATGAGTATTCATTCCTCAGCAATTTGAAAAACTCTCGCAATGTGGTTCTTCACAGAGAAACAATTGTGCGTGACACCTCTTAAGTAAAAGCAATGTATCTTCGCGAGGGCTACTTGGCTGTCAGAGTTATGGAGTCATTCGAGATGCTGGAAGACTCCAGCGCTCGAATAAGAATTGAAGTTATCGAGGGGATTCGATTCATGCTGGGTCCGGTAGATTATTTGGGCGATATTCCAAACAATCTCCGCAAACAGCTCGGCAATCCTACGAAACTGATGCGCCGTAAGGGGCCGGTTAATCTGTTTCACTTGCGTCGGGTTCGGAGCAACTTAAAGGAGCTATTTGCCAATAATGGCTATCCCTTTGCCCTGATCGATTATCTTGTCGATACTGCGCAAGCAATCGGCGAACAACACTTCACGCCAATTCATTTCAACATAGTGACTGATTCACTGGTCCACTTCGGCTCGGTAGAAATTACAGGCGCAAAAGTTTTTGGCGAAGGAGTAGCCGCACGTGAATTGAAGATCAAGCCCGGAGCGCTGTATCGTAGAAAGGACATTCAGGATTCACAACGAAGGTTACTGCGATCGGGATATTTTACCACTATTCGCTTGAGAGTTAAGGACTCAAGCGAAACCGGCTCGAAATATAATCGCCTGCGTCCTGATTTCAGCATCCGGGTAAAGGAGAAACGTCCGCAATTTGTTACGTTACGTGGCGGTGTGGCGCAGGACTCAGTGCGGGATTTGGTTTGGGAGCAATCTATCGGTTGGGGCAAGCGTAATCTATTCGGCTCCAGGCGGATTGAGCTGTCGGCCGAAGGTGTGTTTGTTCCGCATGACGAGGTGTTACTCTCACACACTTACCGGGTGCGCTATGTAGAGCCTTGGTTTCTTCATATCCGTATGCCGCTATCTCTATCGGCAGAACTAGAACCGGGAGTAAAGTCACAATTGCAACCATTCCGTATTCAGCGCTGGCGAATTGACGCAGAAACACGTTTTGAGAAACGGCGCAAACTTCGCGCGGTTTTGGGCGCCCAGTATGAAGCGGTGAAGGTATTCGATATTGAACCTGCGGCGCTCGCGGATTTTCGTGAGCAGGAAGGAATCTCTGTGCGTCGCAAACTCTATGGATCAATTCGACGAGATTCGCGTGATGATTTCTTTGTGCCGCATCGCGGCACAGTTACCGAAGGTAAGGTGGATTTCTTCGGCGGATTCCTCGGCGGCGACGCTAACTTTGTGCGCATCGAGGGAAGCTGGGCTAAGTTCCAGCCATTTTGGAAATCGGTCATACGCGCGACCAGAATAAAATTCGGTTTTGCCGAACCACTGAATCTTGGTGAAGAAGTACCGGCGATTGATAGATTCTTTATCGGCGGCGCCAATACTATCCGTGGTTTTTCCACTGACGAGCTGGGACCACGGTCGGATTCGGCGGATGTTTCTCGCGGTTCTGAGTTCTATTTGATCTTCAATGAGGAGTTGCGTTTCCCTATTTTCAAGAAATTCTGGGGAAGTATGTTCTTCGATGCCGGCAATGGCTGGGAGGGACTCGATGATCCGAAAATCTCTTTCAAACAAGCGGCCTATTCCTATGGAGTCGGGATACAATACCTCTCCCCCGCCGGACCGCTCAGGATTGACTATGCGCGACGAATTAGAACTCGTGGAATCCCGTTCAACGACCGCCTGCATCTCACTATCCTGTATGCCTTTTAGCTGATATTCACTATCTCTTGACATTGGAGCGCCCCTCAGTATACTACCTGCAGGGACGTACCCGGTTAGGGGGGCGCGCCGACGCCAGGTCTTGACGCATTTCATCGCTATCGTCATTACTATCGTCGTTGCGATTCGCTTCAATTCTTCCGTTGTAGACTAACCCCATTGATAACTTAGTTTCTTAGAATCGGCTTTGATCATGAAACAGATATATTTAGACAATAACGCAACCACTCAAGTGGCCTCTGATGTCCTCGAGGCGATGATTCCCTATTTTTCTGACTATTTTGGCAATGCCAGCTCGGTGCATGCATTCGGAAGAGATGCAAAAGTCGGGCTTGAAAACGCGCGAGAAACCTGCGCTGAGATTCTGGACGCCGAGCCGTCTGAGATTGTGTTTTGTAGCGGTGGCACCGAGGCGGATAACCTTTGCCTCAAAGGCGCCGCACATGCGCTTAAGGCCAAACGTAATCGTATTGTAATCTCCCCAACCGAACATAGCGCGATTTTGCAGTCGGCCGAGCAATTGGAGCGTGAGGGATTTGAGGTTCGATTCGTCGAGGTCTCACCTATCGGAATTGTCACTACCGAGGCGCTGGCGAAAGTTGTCAATGAGAACACTGCAGTCGTTTCTATTATGCAGGCCAATAATGAGATTGGGACGGTGCAGAACATCGCTGAGCTGGTTGAAGTAGCGCATGACAAAGGCGCTCTGTTTCATACCGATGCGGTGCAGGCTTTCGGGAAAATCCCGGTGTCGGTAGAGTCTCTGGGAGTGGATATGCTCTCACTTTCGGCGCACAAGATATATGGCCCCAAAGGAACCGGGCTGGCGTTTGTTCGGAGCGGAGTTAAGATTGAGTCTTTGGTTCAAGGCGGCAGTCATGAGAAATCACGTCGCCCGGGGACAGAGAACGTTCCCGGAATTATCGGTCTGGCAAAGGCTATGGAGAGTTCCGTCGCCCTGGTTCAGAGTGAGTACACTCGTCTGAATGAATTATCGAGTACATTTGCGAAGAATATGCTGGAGCGTATTGCAGATGTAACTCTCAATGGTCCGGAGTTCACTGAAGGCGCTATTCCATCACTACCGATTCGCACACCTCAGACTGTGAATCTGTCATTTGCCGGAGCCGAGGGCGAGGCGATTATTCTGTCATTGGACCTTGAGGGTATTGCGGTTTCTTCAGGCTCAGCATGTAGCTCCGGGGCGGTTGATCCATCAGCGGTTTTGTTGGCGATTGGTCAAACACCGGAGCTGGCAAAATCCTCAATCCGTTTTTCTTTGGGCCGTCACACAACAGCTGACGACATAAATCACGTAAGCGAAGTTTTACCAAAGATAATCGAACGCCTGCGAAGCATGTCACCTGCATACGCCAAAGCCAGGCGTTAAACCATACACTTTTCCAACTTAGCATGAATCAAGTCAAACCAAATAGTAAAGGTCGTGTATTAGTAGCGCTTTCGGGTGGAGTGGATTCATCTGTGGCGTTGTATTTGTTGCGTGAACAGGGCTATGAGGTAATCGGAGCTCACATGAAATTGTGGGATTTTTCTGAAGTTGGCGGCGAGATGAAGAAAGACGGACGCTGCTGCACTCTTGAGTCTATTGATGACTGCCGCAGCCTTTGCGCAAAAATTGATGCGCCGTTCTATGTGCTTAACCTGGTCGATAAGTTTCGCGAAGAGGTCATCGAAAACTTTGTTTCAGAATATCGCATTGGGCGCACTCCGAATCCGTGTGTTGTGTGTAACACACGTTTGAAGTGGGAGTCTTTTTTGCAACGCGCCAGAGAATTGGGTTGCAACTATATGGCCACCGGTCACTATTCCTCTATTAAGCGTTATGAAGAAACCGGGAGATATTATCTAGTTCCCGGTGAGGATGTCACTCGCGACCAATCCTATGCGCTATGGGGGCTCTCTCAGGATGCGCTGGCTCATACGCTTCTGCCGCTGGGCGAGATGGAAAAATCATTAGTGCGCGAGAAGGCCCGTGAACATGGAGTCCGCACCGCTGAGAAACCGGAGTCACGTGAGATTTGTTTTGTAACTGATGATAACTACCGACGGTTCTTGCGTGAGTGGGAAGAAAAACGTGGCAGGGACTTTGAGAGTGGCGAAATCGTCAATGAAGACGGCGAGGTCATCGGTGAGCATAAGGGGTTGTCATTCTATACAGTTGGCCAGCGTAAGGGCCTGGGGATTTATCAACCTAAGCCGGTGTATGTAAAAGAGCTAGACCCTGAGAACAATCGTATTGTGGTAAGTAACGCTGAAAATCTCGATGAATGCGAAGTCGATGTATCTGAGATTAACTGGATGGCGATTGAAAGACCTGATGAGGCTTTCACGGCTAAAGTCAAGATTCGCTATCTGCACAAAGCCGCCAGCGCCACTGTCACTCCAATCGATAGAGAAACAGTGCGTATTAGGTTTCAGGAAAAACAACGCGCTATTACGCCCGGGCAATCCGCGGTTTTTTATCGCGATGATGTTGTTCTTGGCGGGGGTATAATAAGCAAAGTCGGCAAGTAGTAACCTGCCGACTCTGCCAATTCATTTTATTGCCAATACATTACTGCGCTCTTTGGGCTACTCGCCCTATTTGACTCTTTTGAATTCTACCTCAATAACTTTGTAATCATCACCGGCGTGCAAATCCATCAATTCCAGTTTGATTGTGTCATCATCCGGGAAACTGTAAATATATTTGACCATCCTGCCGGTAACGCTTAACATCGGCTCGTCCATCTCGCCATACAAGGTGATATTACCGGTTTTCGGATTACGCTGCCCGGTCATCGAAAGCAGAGCTGTGCCCATTGAACTGGCATAGGAAGCGGTGTAGAGATTGCGGTAGTTGTCATAACCAAGTAGCATAATCTCATCCATCGGCTGGCCCATCATTTGACCTGTAGTTGTAAATTCTACAAACCGGTTTCCGAGAATCCATTTCGCGGAGGTGGTTCCTTCGGATTCGGTAGGTAGTGAATCCGGTCCGGTCATCCAAATGCGGGTGATGGTTTTCCAGTCTCCAACAAACTTCGCTAGAAACTTATGATGTTTCCCGGGGATAAGTGAGTTGAGATACTGCTTCATCTGCTTGGGAGTCATGCCACCGGGGCTCTCCATGGTCATTTCGCCATGTGGATTGGCGCCGGCTTTTGCTTTTTGCTGATGCGGATCACTTTGCGCCTGCGTAACAGTCGCCGCTAGCAGCAGGATTGAGAAAATGTGACTAAGGTATTTCATCTGTTTGGTTCCTATGGTTATCTCTTGTTTATTTATTCATAGGCAAAATGGTAAGCCAAGTAACCAAGATTCGCAAGGTACAAGCGCAATCTTGAGAAACTTCTTGATGAACTTCTTGAAAGTGAGAAAACAGTGAGAAAACTTCGCAACAAAACCGTCAACTCTGCGAATACTAACTTGAACTAACGCGCTCACAGCGTCTGTCTGGCAGCATTTGGGCTGGCGGGGTAAGCGTATAACTAGTATAGGGCTTTATGAGCAGAAAGGACGGTGAATGAATACACAATACCAGTTTCACAACTGTACACCAGGCCGCATCAAGGCGGTCTTCAAGTTTGAGCGGAAGAAAGAATAATCTAAGGTTGGCTCACTAGCTTTTTTGAGGCGCTTTCGAGATCATCGAGCCCCTCTGTTTTTCCCCTTCCTGTAGTACAATTCCTTCTTCTGCTCAATACATTTTTTCTAATCAACATTGTTCGGCTGTTGCAGTACTTCTTTTGCTTAGCCGGAGGGCTACTCTATTGTGTAGCAGAACACTCACTCTGCGAAACGTATTGTTGACAGTGAGTTAAGAAAGGATTCACCAGTGGATTTTTTGGCGAAGCGCCGTAAGCGTCGCTTGCTCAAAGCGCTGACTAAGGCGCAGGAGTTGTATAACTCCAATAAATATCTCAAGGCGATTCGCCTCTATGAGCTTGTTCTCGATTTGATTGACGAGTCCGAGACTCGTCGTCAGGTTAGCGCCTATGAGAAAATCGGTGAAATGTATGCCGAGCTGGATCTATATCTAGATGCCAGGGAAGCCTATCAGGCCGCGGTTGCGGCTGATCCGAACCGAGGCGACTTGCGTTTCTCTCTGGCTGTGTGTCACAAGGAATTGCAGGAATCTGATGAGGCGAAGTCTGAGTTTGCGCATGCATTTTGGTTGAACTCGGATGATGCCTATGTTTTGCGTCGCGGGGCCAGCTATTTGAAGAGCAACGGCTTTGCCGATATCGCCGAGAATTGGACCGAACGGGCTGAGAAACTCGACAGTCAGGAGTCATGGTCTGATGAGAGAGAGTAAGCGCGCAATATGTACTGTCATGGCCGGAAACGTGTCATCCATCCTGTATAGAGTGAGTGAGCGGCGCCCGGCCATGACAAATATTGTATTGGTATAATGCAAGTCTATTGAGCCTGTGGAATTGGCTCTGAGAATTGAATCTAGAATTAGGCAGGATTAGAGTGGTGTAAAACTGTCGCCTTCTTCTTTGATGACTTGTTTCAAGAACTTACACCCCAAGCAGGTTAGTTGTTTTTCGGCGAATGAGCCTTGAATCTCTCCGTTGCAGAAAGTTCCGGCAACTGTCCAACACATTCGTCCGGCATTGACTCCGCCATTTCGTCCATCATGAACATGCCAAATTGCCACCGGACATACCCCTAATTCAAATACACGAGAACCATCCGGCTCGCGACCGCATTCCATTACTTCCCAACAGTTCTTCTGTTGCAAGGCGGATCCTTTGGAGTCTCTTTTAATCTCTGACAATTTCCTACCTCCCCCCCGGAGTATCATGATTCTTATTCAAAATATCGGCACAAGAAGGTATTGTTCTTGCGCAAAAGAAGCTAGTTCCCGAAGTTTGTGCAGACTTTGGGCTAGGATTATTCGCTTGAACCTGGCCTCCAACACGAAACACATGTACCTCAAGATGTCACATCCGGCAGAATTCTCTTTACAGTCACAGACATGGCCCTTACATTGTATTTAGGTCAGGTTGAGCATAGTCTAAAGCACGCGACTATTAATCGTGTCCTCTGGCGCCTTTTTTCGGCGCAGTCTCTATTGGCGCCTATTCTCTCACAAGGCTAGAGCCGACAATTACTTATAAGTTCTGTAGCCTCCGGCAAGGACCATTTCGCTCTGTTTTGGCGACTGGTAATCTTGTCTCTCTAATAGACTGCTATCAAACCGTATTACTAACAGAACCAGCACGGGAAAAACCTTATGAACAGACGAATCATGCTCATGGCAGCCTTACTCCTTATTGGCGGGACGATACTGGGCGTTCGCCAGATTATTGACACAACTCCTGACAACAAACAACTGGCTCTAAGTGAACCAGCGGAAAAATATCCTAAACCACCCGGTAAGCGCCCTAGCGATTGGTTCTACCTGCAACGCTCATTTCCCTACGACACACTCTCACAGGAAAAACGCACCGCGAGTCTGCAATTTGCCAACGCTGAACTTGCAAAACTCAAACTACAAAGAAACGCCTCACCTCCTCCGGTTTGGACACCGGCGGGCCCGACAAATATCCCGGGTCGCATTGTCGATGTTGAAGCAGTCGCAGGAGACATTGCTACTGTTTACGCAGGAAGCGCCGCTGGCGGAGTTTTCAAATCAGCAGATAGCGGTAAGACATGGTCACAGATATTTGACAATTATGGGAGCTACTCTGTCGGTGATATTGCTATTGACCCTAATAACTCATCTGTAATCTACGTAGGAACAGGTGAGTCTAATCCGGCTTTTGACACTTATGAGGGAGACGGGATCTACAAGTCAACTGACGGCGGAGCCACATTCACCAATGTCGGCTTGTCCGATAGCCGACGTATTGCGCGTATTGTGATCGACCCTAACAACTCTAACCGCATTTTTGTAGCAGTCGGCGGTCAACACTTTGGTGGCGGCAATGGAGCTGGCGGTGTGTATCGCTCCGATGACGGCGGCGTTAGTTGGACGAATAAACTATTTGTTTCAGATACCACTGGCTGTATTGATGTTGTCTTGTTTCCATCTACTGGTGTAGTTCTTGCGGCGATGTGGGAACGTGTGAGATTCGTTGATAATCCATCCCGACTAGGTGGAATAACTACCGGTGTTTATCGCTCCGCCGACTTTGGTGAAACATGGTCCTTGCTGACTTCAACCGAGGGACTACCCGATGCAGCGGACACTCTCGGTAGAATCGGCCTAACTGCGGTTTCTAACGGCATAACGGCCTACGCGCTGTATGCAACGAGCAAAGGAGCATACAATGGTTTCTACAGAAGTGTCGACCAAGGGTTGACTTGGAGTCGTACTTCTGACGCTGACTTGGTCAATGCGCCATTAAACGCCAGTTGGGGCGGCGGTTGGTATTTTGGCCAGACACGAGTAGCGCCAAGTAATTCCTCGATTGTATATGCGCTCGGGTTGAATATATACCACACAAACAACTCCGGCGATCTTTGGGATTGGCGCTCTGCTGGAATTCACGTAGACCAACATGCACTTTGGATAGACCCGGCAAATCCACAAGTAATGTATTCGGGGTGTGACGGCGGCGTAAACTTCTCATCCGATGGCGGTCTTACTTGGGAGCCTAGAATAAATCAAGCATCGACACAATTCTATGCTATCACTATTGACCCGTCAAATCCTGAACGTCTCTATGGCGGAACACAAGACAATGGAACACTACGCACACTGACAGGTGCTACAGGCGACTGGACCAGAATCTGGGGAGGCGACGGGTTCTATGTCATAGTCGACCCTACCGATCCTGATGTAATCTATGCTGAGAGTCAGAACGGATGGCTGGTTAAGACTATCAATGGAGCGATTACCTGGTCCTCGGCGCGAAATGGTATTGATTACAACAATGAACGTCACGCATGGAGCACACCTATCGCGATGGACCCGAGCGACAACCTCACCCTTTACTATGGTTCAAACCTTCTCTACAAAACCACTGACGGCGCCTCCAATTGGGTCGCTATCAGCCCGGATTTAACAGATGCGCCTCATCCGCGTAGTAGTTTTGGAGTAATTACCACTATTTCTCCAGCGAAAACTGACAATCAAGTGGTGTATGTCGGCACTGATGACGGCAACGTCTGGGTTACTCAAAACGCAGGGGCGAACTGGACACAAATAGACGCAGCCCTTCCCGACCGCTGGATTACACGTGTTGCCGCTGACCCACGTCATGCGAATATCGCCTATGTCACTGTTTCAGGTTATCTATCAGGCTCTTCGTTGTCACATATTTTCCGTACTGAGGATTTTGGCGCGACCTGGACGGATATCAGCGGTAATTTTCCGGATGCTCCGGTTAATGATATTATCCCGTCGCCGTATGACTCATTAGCGCTGCTCATAGGCACAGATATCGGGGTGTATGAAAGCGCGGACCTTGGAGCCAGCTGGACACCGCTGGGAACCGGCCTGCCGATTTTGCCGATACATGATATTGATTTACATGTGCCAACAGGTAAACTAGTTGCCGGGACTCATGGGCGCTCAATGTATTCAACATCGATCCCTGCGCCGCCAATAGGATGTTGCAATGACGCTGGCGACTACAATAATGACGGTTCATTCAATATCGCAGATGTCACAGCGGGTATCGCCCGGATTTTCAACTCCGGACCTGCGCCGGCCTGTCAAGACGAGGCTGACGCTAATGGTGATAATTCGTTCAATATCGCAGATGTGACATATGGCATAGCCCGGATATTCAATTCGGGCCCCGCGCCATTATGCGGCTCGACTGGCTCATAGAGCTTTTGGATTCGGCTTTGCAACTAAGCCGCTCGTGGATTAACCAAATATGAAGAAGCAACTCAGAACAGCCCTTTTTCTCTCGGCGCTTCTTTGCGTGAATGCTACGTTTGCGCAAGCCGAATGGACGAAACAGGGGACAACTCCTGTCTTAGCCAAGTCGAACGAAGCTGTTGGCTGGGACATATTCGCAGCGGCTGACCCCAGTGTTCTCAGAGATGGTGACACTCTAAAAATCTGGTATTCTGCCGGCGGAATTGTTCCTGGTGATACAACCGCACAAGTCAGAATTGGCCTTGCATGGTCTCTCGATGGAATAAATTGGACAAAACACCCCAACAACCCGGTATTTTCTCCAACTCCGGGAACATGGGACTCACTGGGCACAGAAACTGTTACAGTACTCAAAGACACTACCGCCTCTGCCGCTGAACGTTATCGTATGTGGTATGCTGGCTCAAGTGACTCGGGTCCGCTGGGATTGTACAGCTTAGGTTATGCCTTCTCCGCCGATGGCATTAACTGGACAAAGCATAGCGCCAATCCTGTCCTACTTGCAGGTTCTGAATCTTCCTGGGAAAACGCCGGCCCAGAAGGACCAACTGTCATAAAGGATGGTGACACATTGAAGATGTGGTACATGGGGCTGGATACCGTCTTTAATGGTCAAATCACTGACTTCCATGGCTCCATCGGCTACGCATGGTCACTTGATGGAGTCAACTGGACGAAACACACCAACAACCCTGTGCTCATAGTTGGCAGCGCTGGCTCCTGGGATGCGGCAAACATCCAGGATCCATTTGCAATGAAAATCGGCAATACTTACCATCTATGGTATTCAGGCCATCCGGCATGGATTAACGGCGCTACTATTAACGGTGATGTCGAGATCGGCTATGCACAATCATTAGACGGAACCAATTGGACAAAGTATGCAAACAATCCTGTGCTATTGCGCGGCGCTGCAGGCGCCTGGGATCATGGGGTCACAGGATTCCCGACCATTATTCTGGATGACACACTCTTGCGAATGTGGTACACCGGCCTTGACACAATTTTTATTCCACCATGGCCGGCTCCCTATTTTTGGGATATTGGATATGCTACAGCGCCTCTAAGCAGTATTCAGCCCGGTTGTTGTAATACCCCCGGTGATGCAAACCATGACGGCACATTCAACATCGCCGATATCACCGCAGGTATCTCGCATATCTTTTCCGGAGGGCCTGCGGCAATCTGTCAAGATGAGGCTGACGCTAATGGTGATAATTCATTCAACATCGCGGATGTGACTTATGGTATAGCGCGAATCTTCAATTCCGGCCCGGTTCCGGTGTGTGGCACGACTGGACTATAGCGCAATACTTAAGTTGAGCTGGGCTTTAGTTAAGCGAGTGTCATATCTTCAATCAACAAAAAGGCGCCAGACCAATTTTGGTCTGGCGCCTTTCTTATTGGGCAAGCAATATGATTGTAAGAACTAACTCTGTGGTTTTAGGACACCGGCTAGTTCCTGCAATGTGTGCCAGTTCTTCAAGCGGTCGTCCTGTGACTTTAACAAGGTCTCTGAAGGATTGCCGTCTTTGTCGAACTGTTTGGAGAAACGTCCTTCGGAGCGTGCGAACCATACAAAATCCTGTGTGATTCTCTCACCGGTTTTTTCGTCAACGTGCCAGTCCTTTTTGTAGGAAGGATTGGCTTTCAATTCGAGACGCTCTTTGAATGACTCGCCTTTACGCGGATCATAGACATACAGAGGAAATGCGCGGCTGTTCACCACTGAGAGCCCCTGCTGGAAAGTCATATGATCTGCGATTTGATGTTCGGGAGTGCAGGCCGAGTAGGCTATCAAAACTGACGGCCCTGGATATTCCAAGGCTTCGAGAACAGTCTTGAGATAGTGATTGTAGTACGATGGCGAAATCTGCGCCACGAATACATCTGGGTGGTTCATCGCTATCAGGCCCAGCTCTTTGCGCCTATCCATTTTGCCAGGGATTTCTGAGCCATGCACGCTCATCTTGGCGTTTTGCCCCATATAGGTAGCAGTCGAGGCCTGCCCGCCGGTGTTGGAATACGCCTGAGTATCGAGCACTAAGACATTGATATTCATACTGGAGGTCAACAAGCGAGAAAGCGCTTGAAAACCAATATCGAACATTGCGCCATCACCACCAAAGACCCACAGCTTGGTGTCCTCTTTGCCTTCTTGGTCGAGGCGCATCCGAACACCCATCGCGGTGGTCGGGCCATTCTCAAAGAGTGAGTTGGTCCAAGGAACATCGAAGATGTTGTACGGATAGGTCGAACTGTAGACAGTGTTGCAACCTGTTGAGGCCACAATCGCCATGTTCTTGCCGTATTTGATGGAAGTGGCAGTCAGGGCCATATTGATGGCGCTAATTTCGCCGCAACCGGCGCAGGAACCAGCGCCACCATCACTAACCCAACAACTTTCCTGCATGTATTTGTCAGTAAGACGTTTCTCGCTAATATACTCCTGCGGAGTAGGCGGGAATTCCTGTTTGACGAAGTTAACGCCCTCGGCGTAGCTCTCCATTTGCTCAGGACTTTTCTCGCGCATACTCAAAGCGTTGCGCGAGCCGCAAACTTCGACACACACCCCGCACCCCTTACACCTATCAGGGTCAATCCACAGTGAAAAATACGCCGGCTCTTCGCCCTTTTTCTCGAATGACTTCCATAGCTTGCGTGTTTTGACAAACTGCTTGCGCATGCCATCACGAGCGCCATCATCGGGGAGGTTATTCAAAGAGGCTTCAAGTTTCTCCTCGGTGACACCTCGCGAACGAATTGCAATATCCGGACAGATGATGATACACTCCATACAAGCCACACAATTCTCGGCGTGTACTGTCGGAATCTCTGAGCCGACAAAAGCAAAACTTCGCTGCGCTGCCGTGTTTGGTGGAATTAGTGAACGCGCCGCTAATTCATCGGCGACTACTCCGTGATCAGCCTGACCATCAAGGTATTGGTCCAAAACCTGCGATTGGAACTTGTCCATATCACGGGATTTGTCGTCAATCGCCTGACTCTTCTGGTCATGGGCCGGGCCTGCTAACTCTTCCCGAGTTGGCTTTCCTGGTGTTTCGCTTCTAGGTGTTTCTGTTCTAGTTGCCATAATTATTCGCCCCCTTGGAAGTCTGGTGAATTCAGCGGAACTTCGATGACATCCTGGTATCCTTTGCGAATACAAGTCATGTTGTCCTCTACGGCTTGTTCGCCGCGTTTGCCAAAATACTTTCTGACAATATCTTCCACGCCACTTAGCACATGTTCTTCGTCCAGCCCTTTTTCTTTAGCTAGCGGGGTTACTTTCAAGAATATCCCCAACAGAACAATACCTTGCATACGGTGGATTAGATCCGGGTTACGCGCGATATCACGCGCGATCTTTGTAGCATCCAGCCCAAATAGTCGGACTTGCTTACGCTTCATCTCCTCACGCGCAGAGGCCGGAAGCGCTTTCCAGATTTCTTCGGGAGAAGTGTACTTAGTCTGCAAGAAAACAGCGCCGCCGTCACTTAGTCCGGTCAGCGGGTTGCCACTGTGAAATACATTGATGTCATTTATCGCGACAAAGTCGACAAGTTTCAATTCCTGATGACTTTCAATATGGCTATTACTAACCGCCAGAAAGTACATCGTCGGCATGCCTTTTTTCTCAGCTCCGTATTTGGGATAGGCTTGAACACTCAATCCGAACAAATCAGCGCACATCGAAGCGATAATCTTGTTGGTGGTGATTGAGCCATAGCCGCCGATTGAATAGCCTCGCATCGCGAAATATCCTTCGGTGCGCAGATCAACTTCCTCTTTCGGAGGTGTCAACGCATCATCATGACGAATACCAATACAATAGCGAATGGTGCCCTCTTTGCCGCGTTCCATATTTTTCACAATCGCTTGAAAATCACCAGCGCGAACGTCGAAACTTCCCAGGCCACCTGAGCCATGCTGAAGAATCGGAATCCGATCTATAGCGGGGTATTCATTATGTCCCCAGATTGCATCGGCGAAAGCGGCCTTGATGTCCCGCGCAAGGGGATTCTCAGGAGCCGCTGAATCGTCCATGCGCTCCAGAACTGAGATAACCTCAACATCCTTTAGCGCTTCGACCAGCTCCGGTCCGGGGAAGGGACGATATGAGCGCACCGTCACCACTCCGACTTTGACATCCGAGTTGCGCCTGATGGCGTCAATTGTCGCTCGCGCGGTTTCCATATAGGAGCCCATGCCGACAATCGCGTACTTCGCATCTTCCATCCGATAAGTCTCAATCAGATTGTACTTACGTCCAGTTAGGCGATAGAATTCATCAAAATTCGCTTTGAGGTTGTCCTTGATTTGCGCGTAGTAGGCGCGTTGGGCGACTTTGCCACGCATATAGGCGTCCTGATTCTGCACCGTACCGCTCATCAGCGGGTTATCAGGATCGATGAGACTCACCAAGGCGTCTTTGGGAGATTTCAGGAAGGTTTTGATAAGCTCCGGTTCAGGCAGAAGCATATCCTCGACTGTGTGTGTGGTCAGGAATCCGTCCTGCACATTGAAGAACGGCGTGTGCGACTCTTCGGCGGTGCGACGTGAAATCAGACAAAGGTCGGCGGCCTCTTGGGCGTTGCATCCAAATATCATGCCCCAACCGCAATCAGCGACACCCATCACGTCGTCATGCCCGGCATGGACATTCAGCGACTGAACTGTCATTGCTCTGGCGCCAATGTTGTAAACCATCGGCAGACGTTTACCGGCGATGGTATATAGCACCTCTTTCATCAGGATTAGCCCCTGACCGGATGTGAAATTGACTACTCGTCCACCTGCGGCGGCATAGCCCTCACAGACACTAGCGGCAGAGTGTTCGCTCTCCGGCTCCAAAAATACGAGCTTATCGCCCCAAAGATTGGTCTTACCATTAGCGACCGCTACCTGGTATCCGGCGCCCATCGAACTTGAAGGCGTTATTGGATAGCTTGCGGCGCCTGTCGACGCCTGTGTTTCAACCCAGACAACCGCTTCACTGCCATCGCGTGTGGCTGATGTCCCGGGAAATGGTGGTTTCAAAGTTGCTGTAGACATAATATACAAAGTCCCCCATTCAGAAATAAAGAGATTCGCCTTGTGGAAGATTCAGCTTCCATTCGGCTCACTACTACATGCTCACTTACTACATATAGGGCGACTCTGATATTCTATCGTTGCCAAATACAATTACTGTAAGCTACGGTATTTGCCAGCAACGCTAACGGGAATCGATTCAATCAACTTCAGATCAATCATGACAATTCAACCAAATAAGATGGTCATATAATCAACTATTATCGGATCTAGTCCCCTAACTGGATATCGCCCAATCCCCTACATTTTCAATTTAGTAGAGGCTCCATTACTCCAATCCTTCTTACAAACCAGCTTAACAAAAGCCTATCGAGTTTCGGCGAATCATCACTTGATTTGCGGAAACTTCGTCTAATCTACGCAAATTCTCCCGGTTTACAAGTTTTTGAGGCCGCAATGCTTGACCAATACTGTTTCTATCGGCCTCTCTATACTTCCTGATAATTGGAACCACAGCTTTTCGGTTGAAGTTCCGATATATAGATGTGAGGTCTAAATGACCAAACGTCCAATTAAAAACGTCGCCTACCGCGAAAGAGCTGATGAATACCGCTAGAAAGACCGAAAATAAGTTGAGAGTACAGCCATCAATTACTTAGCATAAATCTTCTGATTTATTGCCATCGATGGTGACAAAGTAGCTAGATATATGTACAATGTCCGTTGGTTTTCCACTTCCAGATAGTTAAGGGGGTGGACGTAACGCTAAAGAAGCGCTATACAACTATGGCACGTGGCTACACGCCACAGGATAGGAGCAAGAAACCATGGCTTATATCATCACTGACGAATGCAACCTTTGCGACAAATGTGTCGACCCCTGCCCGAATGAGGCGATCACCGAAGGCGACGACATTTACATTATTGACCCGGACAAATGCACCGAGTGTGTGGGCTTCTTTGACACACCGCAGTGCGCCGATGTCTGCCCAGTAGATTCTTGTGTTACTGACCCAGACAGGGTTGAGGCGGAACCAATTCTTTTGGCTCGCGCCAGGCAAATACATCCAGATAAGGAAATACCTACAGAGTATCCTTCACACTTCAGAAACTGACACTTCAGAAACCAGCAATTAGGAAACCGATTGCCAATCAACATTAGCGAGCTACAGACAGATGCAAAAAGAAGTCAGCGCCAAAAAGGCGCCGGACAAGTCTTCGTCTATTGACGAAGATAGACGCTCGAATGCGCCTGAAGAACTAGACATAACAACCATTCGTTTCGCCGGTGACTCCGGTGACGGTATGCAGTTGTTGGGCACACGATTCGCCAATACCTCAGCGGTATTCGGGGAAGACGTAATGACTCTCGCCGAATATCCGGCGGAAATCCGCGCTCCTGCCGGCACTATCGCAGGAGTTTCGGGCTTCCAACTATCGATGGGCCCGCAGGATATTTACACTGCCGGTGATATGGTGGATGTATTGGTGGCGATGAACCCCGCGGCGCTTAAGAGTAATCTAGAGCATGTTCGCAAAGACGGTATTCTAATTGTCAACGAAGACACCTTTACTGAGAAGAATCTCAAAAAAGTTGGCTACGAAGAGAATCCTTTAGAGAACAGCGCTCTGGCTGGTTATCGGGTTTTTCCAGTAGGTATCTCCAAGATGACCGCGACAGCTCTAGAGCCGTTGGGTGTCGAGCGCGAGCAAATTGGTAAATCCAAGAATCTCTTTGCGCTGGGTCTTATTTGCTGGCTATTTAATATGCCGCTGGACAACACGCTGAACTGGCTCAAAACCAAGTTCAGTAAGAAGCCAGAAGTTATCAAAGCCAACACAGAGGCTTTGATGGCCGGCAATAAGTATGGCGATAGCAATGAGCTTTTTGTCACCAGCTATATTATCAAGCAACCCGAACATAAGAAACAACCAGGCACTTATCGCTATCTCAATGGCAATTCCGCCCTGTCTATGGGTCTGATTACTGCCGCTGAGCAAGCGGGGTTGCACCTATTTTTGGGATCTTATCCTATTACTCCGGCTTCGGATGTGCTTCATGAGTTAAGTCGTCACAAGGAATTTCCAGTGACAACTTTTCAGGCTGAGGACGAGATTGCGGCGATTGGCGCGGCAATCGGAGCTTCATACGCAGGCTCATTAGCAATCACCAGCACTTCCGGTCCGGGAATGGCCTTGAAAACCGAGTTTCTCGGCCTTGCGGTTTCGGTGGAGCTGCCTTTGGTAGTCATCAATGTGATGCGTGGCGGGCCTTCTACCGGCCTTCCAACCAAGATGGAACAATCCGACCTTTTCCAGGCTTTGTGGTCCAGACCCGGCGAATCTCCGTTGATTGTCTTGGCGGCAAATTCACCGAAGGATTGCTTTGATACCGCTATTGAGGCCTGTCGTTTAACTTTGAAATACATGACCCCGGTTATCATTCTTAGTGATGGCTATATTGCCAATGGCTCAGAGGCCTGGCGTATCCCGTCTCTGGATGAGCTTCCTGAGATGAAAGCCCAATTCCATACCGATGCAGAAAAGTTTCATCCATATCAGCGAGACCCCAAGACGCTAGCTAGGCCTTGGGCAATCCCGGGAACAGCTGGCCTGGAACACAGAGTCGGGGGACTTGAGAAGGAAGACATCACTGGTGGAGTCGACCAAAGTCCGGAGAATCATGAAAAAATGGTTCACTACCGGGCAGAAAAAGTCCGCCGGGTTTGTGCGGATATCCCGCCACTGGAAATTGAAGGGAATCCTGTCGCCGACCTGCTGGTTGTCGGATGGGGAAGCTCTTACGGCGCGATTACCCGGGCAGTGATGAACTCTAATAACGATGGAGTTCCGGTTGCGAGTGTGCATATTAAGCATTTGAGCCCGCTACCGCAGGACCTGGGAGATATTCTCAAGCGTTACAAGAAAGTCCTTATTGTCGAGAACAATCTCGGCCAGCTTTGGACATTGTTGCGCTCTATCTATTTGGTGGACGCCAAGCTTTTGAGCAAGGTCAACGGCGTTCCGTTCAAAATCAGTGAAGTTGAAAACAAGATTCGTGAAATGGTGAAGGGCTAAATCATGGCTGAAGCGTTAGTACGTAAAGATTATGTGAGTGACGTAGAAGTCCGCTGGTGCGTCGGTTGTGGAGACTATGGTATCCTCAAAGCCTTCACAGTCGCGATGGCGAAACTACAGTTGCCTAGAGAGAAAGTTGTGATTGTATCCGGAATTGGATGCTCCTCGCGCTTTCCATACTATGTAGACACCTATGGATTCCACAGTGTGCATGGCAGAGCGCCTTCAGTTGCCACTGGCGTCAAACTCACCCAACCTGACCTTTCGGTCTGGATTGTTACCGGTGATGGTGATGCGCTTTCAATCGGTGGAAACCATTTTATTCATTTGATGCGCCGCAACCCGGACATCAATATGCTTCTCTTTAACAACCAGATTTACGGCCTGACCAAAGGCCAGGCTTCGCCGACTTCGCCGCAGGGTAAGATTACCAAGTCCACCCCATTTGGCTTAATCGATGGGCCGATGCACCCACTGCCAATGGCTCTGACTGCCGGGGCGACCTTTGTGGCCCGGGTTCCGGACACCGACAACGCCATGATTACTGATGTTCTCATTCAGGCTCATAAGCACAAGGGCGTTTCGTTTGTAGAGATTATGCAGAATTGCAATATCTTCAACGATGGAGCCTGGTTCCCGATAGCCAAGAAGGCAAATCGCGCGGAGAACAGTATTGTGCTCAAACATGGCGAGCCTATGACTTTTGGAGAGAATAACTCCAAAGGGTTCCGTCTCAAAGGGATGGATATTGAAATAGTGGATATGGAAAAAGACGGAGTTGATGTCTCTGAGTTGCTGGTGCATGATATGTATAGTAAAGACGCTACTTTGGCTTTCAAACTTGCCAACCTGCAACATCCTGAGTTTCCTTACCCACTAGGCGTATTCCGGCAAATTGAAGCGCCGGTTTATGAAAGCGGAGTAAGCAAGCAAGAGCATGACGTGGCCGAAAAGCTCGGACGCGGAGATGTTAAGAAGATGTTGCACTCTGGAGAGACCTGGGAAGTCAGCGTCTAGAGGATAGTTGTAGCAAATGCAGTAATCTAACATCTAGATTGCCGCGTCCCATATTTTTGATAAATGGGCTCCTCGCATTGACGATTATTACTGTTTCAATATCGCGTAGCGATTTTCATGTTTTAACCGGTTTCTATCCGGGGGCTAATATCAATCATTTAGCGGTAACAACCGTGACAAACATTGTAACAACCGCAGCAATAACCGCAGCAACAACTGAAGCGTGGCTATGGATTATTTCTTTGTAGCATTATTTGTCGGGATGGCATTCGCTCTCGTTGGCGGCGGCTTGGCTATTTCTTATTTAGTCGCGCCAAATCGCCCTAACAAAGTAAAATCCCAACCTTATGAATGTGGTGAACACACTGTGGGCCCATCCTGGGTGCATTTCAATGTCGGATACTACCTGTTTGCCTTGCTGTTTTTGGTATTTGATGTTGAAGCGGCGTTTTTGTATCCCTGGGCGCTGGTTTTCCGTGAGTTTGGCTTGATAGCCCTCTTTGAAGTTGGCATATTTATAGTAATCTTGTTATTTGCCTTAGTCTACGCTTGGAAAAAAGGAGTTCTCGAATGGGTTTAGCGACTGAAAAAGCGCCAGAATATATCGAACGTATGCCGGGTGGCTCTTTCATGCTCACTCGCATGGATCAAGTGATAAATTTGGCGCGGGCCAATAGCCTTTGGCCGCTGACATTTGGCACCAGTTGTTGCGCTATTGAAATGATGATGGCCACCGGGGCATCCAGGCATGATATCGCCCGATTCGGGGCCGAGGTCGCTCGTCCTTCTCCCCGTCAGGCGGATTTGATTATCATCGCCGGCACAATTGTTAAACGCATGGCTCCACGTCTGCGGACACTATACGAGCAGATGGCCGAGCCGCGCTATGTTATTGCCACCGGCGCCTGCACTATCTCCGGCGGGCCGTTCATTTATCATTCCTATACCACAATCCGCGGGGCTGATGAAATTATTCCGGTTGATGTGTATGTGCCAGGTTGTCCTCCCAGGCCGGAAGCGCTTTTCTACGGCTTGCTGACTTTACAGAAAATGATTAAGAGCGGTGAAACTGTTCGCAAACCGGGAATTCGCAAGAAACCAGTTCTCAGCGCCCTGCCGCCGGATGTTTCTATGAAAGAAATTGAAGCGCAAATGCAGGAAGCGCTGGAGAAAGACTCCGAAGTTGATGTGGAGAAAACCCGCCAAGGGCTCAAGTGGCCTACCGGAATTTGATTTTCAAGTAGCACAAGAAGGATGATTAAAAAACACTGTGACTGACGAAGCCTCACCAGATAATAAACAACCAGAATCGACTCCCCCGCCGGCGCCGACACCTAAGCCTGCCCCTGCTTCACCTGCTCCTGCGCCCCAAGCGCAAGAAGAACAGGTCGAAAAAGAGCCGGAGCTTCCTAAGTTGGTTGTTGATGTATGCGCGACTATTGGTGAGTTGAAACCGTATGCTTCGGAGTCAGACACTCCGGCGGTTGAAGTTGCGCCAGCGGATTTGGTGAAGTCTTTGACCACATTGCGTGATAATCCGGACTTTGCATTCTCTATGTTGATGGACCACACCGCTATTGACAGGATTGATGACGGTCAGTTTGAATTGGTGTATCGGCTTTATTCGATTTCCACTCTTTCAATGTTGCTGGTCTCCACCAAAATCCCTCGCGACAATCCTGTGATTCCCACTGTTTGTGAGGTTTGGGATATCGCCGAATGGCAGGAGCGCGAGGTCTATGATCTATTTGGTGTGCTCTATGACAATCACCCGGATTTGCGACGTGTTTTTCTTGAGGATGACTGGAAGGGTTTTCCACTTCGTAAGGACTACGAGGACGATTTCATGCTGACATTGGATGTAGATAAGCTCAGGTAGTCTGAGAGATACTGGTAATTATGGCAGTCAAAGTCTCCACACTCGACGAACGAATTAAGCTTACTGATTCTGCGGATAGTCCGCTAGACACTCAGGAATACTTTATCAATATGGGCCCACAGCATCCGGCCACGCATGGTGTTTTGCGCCTGATGCTAAAACTCGATGGCGAAACAGTGCGTGAAGTTATTCCGGTGCTGGGTTATATTCATCGGGGAATTGAAAAAATTGGTGAGCATTCTACTTACAGGCAATTTGTGCATCTCACCGACAGATGTGACTACCTCTCGGCTATGATGAATAACTGGGCGGTTTCGCTGATGGTCGAAAAGGCTCTCAAAGTCGAGCTCAATGATAGAATCGAGTATATCAGGACCATCATGGCCGAACTTGAGCGCATTCAGAGCCATATGCTCTGGTGGGGCGTGCTGGGCATGGACCTCGGGGCATTCACTCCCTTCCTCTACGGCTTTCGTGACCGTGAATTGATTACGGACATTTTCGAAGAAACCATTGGTTGCCGTCTGACAATGAATTATATCCAACCCGGCGGTGTGATGGATGACATCCATCCCAATTTTGTCGATAGGGTCAAAAAAGTTATTGAATACGCCAAGCCCAAAATCGACGAATATGAAGAACTGCTAAGTGGCAATGTGATTATCCAGGAGCGCTTGCGTAATGTTGGCGTCTTAAGCGCAGATAAAGCAACATCGCTGGGTGTCACTGGCCCGGTTTTGCGCGCTAGTGGTGTTCCGCTGGATTTACGCCGAGTTGCCCCCTACGGTGTTTATGATAAAGTTAATTTTGAAGTTGCGGTGGGCAGTGTCGGTGATTGTTGGGACAGGTATTGGGTTCGTATCGAGGAGATTCGTCAGTCGATGAGCATGATTGAGCAACTTATCGACAATATCCCCGCAGGCAAGACTATGCTAATGAAACCGGCCAAGAAAACTGTTCTACCAGAAGGTAGTCATTATGCCCAACTGGAAACTGCGCGCGGGATTCTCGGTATTTATGCGGTTTCTGACGGAGTCTCGGATAAGCCGGTGCGAATTCACATGCGCAGTCCGAATTACAATAACGTATGGTCCGCCGATGAGATGACACGGGATTCACGAATCGGTGATTTGGTGGCTAACGTTTCTTCAATTGATATAGTTGTGCCGGATATTGATAGATAGTTACAGTGAGCGCTTCACAAAGATAATGTTATGCTAGATTTCTTGTTTGGACAATTAGTTGCGACTCATGCTACTTTTGATGTAGTGACACTATCGGATAGGACCACTCAGGCTCTCGCTGAGGATCCCTGGCTGGCGGCAGGCTATGCGCTACTGGGTTTAGCCGGGGTTGGCGGGTTTTTGAGCTTACTGGGTATGGCTTTGATATATGTAGAGCGTAAGGTTGCGGCGCATTTTCAATGTCGGCTTGGGCCGATGCGTGTCGGGTGGCATGGAATGTTGCAGTCGGTGGCTGATGCAATCAAGTTGCTTCTCAAGGAAGACATCATTCCCGATAGAGCGGACCGTGTTTTGTTTTTGATTGCTCCGGTATTCAGCATTATTGCTACAACTTTGGGGTTGATACTGATTCCAATGAGTCCATCGTTGCAAGTTGTCGATCTTAATATTGGTGTCATTTTTATCTCTGCTGTCAGTAGCTTCGGGGTTCTCGGAATCCTGCTTGCCGGTTGGAGTTCCAATAATAAATGGTCACTTCTAGGCGCTATGCGCGCCGGAGCGCAGTTTATTTCCTATGAGATTTCTGTTACACTCTCACTTTTAGTGGTAACACTATTTGCCGGCTCTTTACAGCTTTCAGAAATAGTCCAGAGTCAGCAGGACGGCTGGTGGATTTGGCGCGGTCATATTGTAGGTCTTGTGGCGTTCTTCGTCTTCCTAATTGCCTCCACCGCCGAGTTGAACCGTCCTCCGTTTGATTTGCCTGAAGCCGAAAGTGAACTCACTGGCGGCTTCCACACTGAATACTCAGGACTCCGATTTTCGTTCTTCTTCTTAGCGGAGTTTATCAATATGTTCATCGCCTCGGCTCTAGCGGCGACGCTCTTTTTGGGCGGCTGGATGCCATTCCATATTGGTGGGCTACATACATTCAACGGCCTAATGGATCTCATTCCTCCCGGACTCTGGTTCGCAGGAAAAACCACATTCATAATATTTCTAATCATGTGGGTGCGCTGGACATTCCCGCGTCTGCGAGTCGATCAGCTAATGCGTCTCGAATGGAAATTCCTGTTGCCGGTTGGATTTATCAATTTATTCGCCGCCGCTACACTAGTGATAACTAAACTGTATTTCTTTCCCTGGTAGAGCCTGATAGTCTATGAGTTATATTGACCCAAAGAAAAGTTCACGTAGCGCGATTGAAGTCGGTGGTGTTCCTGTGAATATCGTAGTCGCTCCGCGTGGCGCCACCGGCGATAAGCGCGAGGGACTGCTCACTATTTTCTACAAGAGCGTCAAATCACTGCTTACTGGCATGAAAGTCACAATCGGATATTTGGTACGTCCGTCAACTGTAGTTACTCAGCAATACCCTGAGAATCGCGAGACATTGAAAATGTTCGAGCGTTTTCGCGGTCAACTTCGTTTGGTCAAAGATGAAAACGGTTATATGAATTGCAATGGATGCGATTTTTGCGAGAAGGCCTGTCCGAATGGAAGCATAATCCTACAAGATCGACGTAACTCAGTCAGTGGGAAAAGCGAATTAGAGCGCTATCTTTGGCGCTTGGACTCCTGCACATTTTGCAACGCCTGTATTCAGGCTTGCCCGCATGATGCGCTGGAATGGTCTGATGGGTTCGAGGCCGCAGTTTACGACCGACGGCTTCTGGTGTATACTCTCAACGATTATGCTGGTCCACCGGTGAATCATATCAAACGTTTCAAGAAAAAAGCCGGAACACCAGAGGACAGGGTGGAAGAACTTTTGGCGACCATGGAGCCGCGCCATCAATACGGCGGACCGACTCCACTCTCAGGCAAAGGAATGCCCGGTGTGCCGCCGCTGAAAACCGATTAGGGATTTAGAGGGGTAAAGCAGTCATTGCGAGGAGCAAAGCGACGCGGCAATCCCGAAGATACGAAGAATACAATACATTGGACGTAGATATTGGATATAACCTTGAACCCAGCTGACCTGACACATACAATCGCCTTCTACACGCTAGCGCTTACTTCGATAGTCGCGGCGCTGATAGTAGTCACCGCCAAGCGGATTTTCCGCGCCGCAGTGGCTTTGGCGGTGGTTCTGATTTGCGGCGCCGGGTTCTATATTCTACTGAATTATGATTTTATTGCCGGTGTACAGCTACTGGTCTATGTGGGTGGCATTGTGATTCTGATTGTCTTCGCCGTGATGCTCACCAGTTCACTCGAGAGCATCGAAGAGCCACCGTCACTGGGTAGAAAAGCTCTAGGACTGTTCTCATCTCTAGCATTTCTTGCCACAGCTGTGATAGCCTTTTCAGAAACAAAATTCCCGCTAAGCTCAATCAGCGCAGAACAACCAAAGGATGTTGCCAAGGCGGTTGGGAGAAAACTTTTGGACTACGGAGCCGGTGGCTATGTATTGCCGTTTGAGGTTATCTCATTGCTCTTGCTGGCTTCAGTGATTGGGGCAATTGTCGTAGCTAGAAATCCAAAGCGGAAGAATGAGGGGAGCGCCACATGAGTTTTTCTCCTGAGTTACATCACTGGCTGATTCTCTCAACTATTCTATTCTCAATAGGCATATACGGAGTATTGACTCGAAGGAACGCTGTTGGAGTGCTGATGTCGGTGGAGTTATTACTAAACTCTGCGGCGATGAATTTTCTGATTTTCAACCACTATGCGTCAAAGCCGTTTATCGATGGCGCTATTATGGCGCTGTTTATTATCGCCGTGGCCGCCGCAGAAGCGGTAATTGCTATGGCGCTGTTTGTGGCGATATTCCGAAGCCGCAAAACTGTTGATGTTACACAAATCAACACACTCAAAGGTTAGTTGTAGAATAATTGAAGTATGGCTTTAACAGCTCATGAACGAATTAGCTAACAGTTTCGCATTCAATAACGCCTGGCTGATACCTGCGCTACCGTTTTTCTCTTTCTTAGTGGTGGGGCTATTTATCAGACCAGTGTCTGATAAACTGGCGGGTATAGTCGCTACACTGTCAGTTGCCACAGCGGCCTTTCTTTCTATTTGGCTGGCGTTTGATTATTTCAGCGCTTTTCCGGCTGGCGCCGAACATCCGGGTCTGATTTCCTGGAGCTTTGAATGGTTACGCTATGAGGAGCATCTAGCGGTGAATGTAGGCGTGCTGGTTGATTCACTATCGATACTTTTGATGGTTGTCGTAACATTTGTCAGCTCGTTGGTGCATTTGTACTCTATCGGCTATATGAAAGGCGAGGACGGCTACGGGCGCTACTTCACTTATTTGAATCTCTTTACTTTCAGCATGCTAGGGCTGGTAGTCGCCCCGAATATCTTGCAAACTTATGTGTTCTGGGAATTGGTCGGAGTTAGCTCGTTCTTGCTGATTGGATTCTATTACACCAAACCCAGCGCTGTTTCTGCATCGAAAAAAGCGTTCATTGTCACGCGCTTTGCGGATTTGTTTTTCCTTATCGGTGTCTTGCTGATCGCAGTCGTCGGTTACAACGCTATGTCGATGTTCGGCGCTCCGGGGAGTTTGCCGGATAACGTTTCAGCATTTGACTTCAGCTACCTGACTTCATCCGGGGTTTCAATAATGATGAACAACCTCGGCTTGCTTACTCCGGCGATGATTTTGATTTTCATTGGGGCCGCAGGTAAGAGCGCGCTCTTCCCACTCCATATTTGGCTACCGGATGCAATGGAAGGCCCCACTCCGGTTTCGGCTTTGATTCATGCGGCAACTATGGTTGTCGCCGGTGTCTATTTGGTGGCGCGTTTGTTTATGCCATTCGCGGCCTCGGGCACAGCGCTACTTGTCGCTGGATATGTAGGCGCCTTTACCTGCCTGTTTGCGGCGGTAATAGCCTGCACACAGGACGACATCAAGCGCGTGCTGGCCTATTCCACTCTAAGCCAAATCGGCTATATGATATTCGCGCTGGGAGTCGCCAGCGCTACAGAGACACTGGGCTACACCGCTTCGCTGTTTCATCTCTTCACCCACGCCTTCTTCAAAGCCCTCTTGTTCCTTGGCGCAGGCGCGGTGATTCATGCAGTCCATACCAACAACATTTGGAACATGGGCGGGCTGGCCAAGAAAATGCCTATCACCAACATAACCTTCCTGATAGCGACACTGGCTATATCAGGTGTGTGGCCGTTTGCGGGATTTTTCTCCAAAGATGAAATCATCGCCTCAGCATTTGGAACTCATCACTATGTAATATTCGCAGTAGGACTATTAGTCGCTGGAATCACTGCGTTCTATATGTTCCGTATCTATATAGTGACGTTTCTGGGTAAAGCCCGTTCAGAAGCAGTGAACAAAGCGCATGAAGCGCCAATGACTATGACTATTCCGCTTATAATACTGGCGGCGCTATCAGCGGTAGCCGGATTCGTGCATTTCGGTGACTTCGTCAGTGTTGGCGCTGAATCCGGACATGCTGAAGGCGGATTCCCGATTTGGATTCCAGCCCTGCTATCGGGTTTGTCGGGTATTGCAATTGCCTGGTTCATCTATGCAGGTAACAGCGAGCGTTCGAAAGCGCTCACTGAGCGACTAGGCGCTATCTATCGAGTTATCTATGCAAAATTCTATATCGACGAAATCTATTTGTTCGTCACGCACAAAATTATTTTCCGTTTCATCTCCGCGCCAATCGCCTGGTTTGATAAGCGAATTGTAGATGGCGGAGTGGATTTAACCGGTTGGATGACTCGCCGTGGCGGAGCGGTTTTCAGCCGCTTACAAACAGGACAGGCGCAAACTTATACGACATGGATGGTCAATGGTGTAATCGCAGTTGCGGTACTTATTTGGATCTTTGTTAGTTAAGAGAAAAGAAATACCTCTGAGATAGTTATAATGGGATTAGTTAGCTGGCTTTTTGTACTTCCGTTTGCAACGGCAATCGCAGTAATTCTCACCCCGGCGGGTATGCCGAAGATGGTGAAGAAAATTGCGCTTGCCGGTACGTCTTTGCATTTGGCGCTTACTGCCTTTGTTACTTACAAATTTGTTCAAGTTGCGGCATTCTCCGGTGATGCGGTCAAAGACGCTCTCATCACCCATTTGTATCTCGTGGAAAAAGTTCCGTGGTTCGAGAGTCTCGGGATTCAGTATTTTGTCGGTCTTGACGGCATTTCAATGTTCATGGTCATTCTGACCTCGATAGTGATTTTCACTGGTGTACTTGCCAGTTGGACTGTCACTGAGCGTCCCAAGGAGTTTTTTGCGTTACTGCTTATTCTAGTCTCCGGGGTTTTCGGAGTTTTTGTCAGCTTCGATTTGTTCTTGTTCTTCCTGTTCTATGAAGTTGCTGTATTACCCATGTATCTGCTTATCGGAATTTGGGGAACCGGACCGAAAGAGTATTCGGCGATGAAACTCACTATGATGCTGATGGCATCTTCCGCGCTGATACTTGTCGGGTTTCTAGCGCTATATCAAGGAAGCGGCAAAGAGACCTTTGACCTAATCGAAATCTCAAAAGTTCATTTCCCGATTGTTTTCCAGAACTGGGTCTTTCCGGTTATTTTTATCGGCTTTGGTGTCATCGGGGCGCTCTATCCATTCCATACCTGGTCACCCGATGGACATTCCTCAGCGCCGACTGCTGTATCTATGCTCCATGCCGGGGTGCTGATGAAACTTGGCGGCTATGGCGCATTGCGTATTGGCCTTTATCTACTGCCGGAGGGCGCACAAAATTGGGCGCTGTTCTTCATGGGCCTCACGACTATCAACATCATCTACGGCGCCTTTGCGGCTATCAAACAAAAAGACCTGAAGTTTTTCACCGCCTATTCTTCTGTGAGTCATTGCGGTTTTGTGCTTTTCGGAATTGTCACTTTGAATATGATTGGTGTCAAGGGCGCAGTTATTCAAATGTTCTCACATGGCATAATGACCGCGCTATTTTTCGGACTTATCGGCATGGTTTACGGACGCACTAAAACTCGTATCGTCACCGACATGGGCGGCCTTGCAAAGGTCATGCCCTGGCTGGCGGTGTGTTTCTATATCGCAGGACTTGCATCACTTGGTCTACCGGGATTGGCTGGCTTTATCGCTGAATCGCATATTTTCCTGGGAGGTTTTGTGGGCAACCAATGGGCTGATGCGACAACGATGCGAATACTGACTGTAATCGCCACTATGTCGATTGTGGTAACCGCAGTTTATGTTCTGCGGGGTTTGGCGAATGTTTTCCAGGGACCGCTTAAAGAGCAGTTCAAAACTCTCACTGACGCTACTCTGACCGAGAAAATTAGTACCGGCATTTTGGTAGTGACACTTGCGATAGTCGGTATGGCGCCCTGGTATTTTATTGACCTGATTGAAGCAGCTGTTTATCCAATGATTAACCGACTGGGACTTACCGCCAGCAACTGGATGGTCTTCTAATATGAATGCTCTAGCCCCTGAAATTATTGTAGCAGTCACCGGCTTTGTGGTATTGCTGGCTGACCTGTTTCTCGCAGAAAAGCGGAAACACATTCTCGGGCCATTGGCTTTGGTAGGATTAGTGGTGGGCGGTGTTGCGGTTTTCAACCTGATGCCCCAAACAGTAGAGGCGCTGGGCGGACGATTTGTCTTTAACCCGGTAGCTGGATGGTTCAAGCTATTGTTCATTCTTGCCGGAGCATTTACGGCAATTTTCTGCTGGCAGTCACGAGCCAAGGAGAAACTGGAGTCCGACGGTGAATTCTATTCGGTGATGCTCTTCACGTTAGTCGGGATGATGTTCCTGATTTCCGCGACAGACCTTATCACATTGTATATCAGCCTGGAGTTGGCAACAATTCCGTTATTTGCGTTGGCGGCCTGGAAAAAGGGTGACCCGCTCTCCGGTGAGGCCGGATTGAAATATGTCATCTTCGGAGCGTTGGCTTCGGGGCTGTTGCTCTATGGGTTAGGACTGCTCTATGGCTTAGCTGGAAGCGCCGATTTGCAGACAATCCGTGAGACCATCACCGCATCACCTGCGCTATGGTTAGCCGCTGGCATAATTACCGCCGGTATTGGGTTCAAAATCACTATGGTGCCGTTCCACATGTGGGCGGCGGATGTGTATCAAGGCGCCCCGACTACTGTCACCGCCTACCTCTCAGTGGCTTCCAAGAGCGCAGGAATTGCTTTCATGTTCCAAATGTTTTTCGGAATTTTCGGAGCGCAATTGAGTGAATGGGGCTGGTTGATTGCCGGACTTGCGACTGTGACTATGACACTCGGAAACCTTGTTGCGATAGTGCAGAACAATATCAAACGCTTCATGGCCTTCAGCGCTATCTCGCAGGCCGGGTATATCATCCTTGGATTCCTCGGACCGTTTTCTGAGAGTGTGCCGTCGATGTTGTACTATTTATTTATCTATGTCTTCACTAACATGGCGGTCTTCGGTGTGATCATCTATTACAATGACACCACCGGCAAAGAAAACATCGACGACTACAAAGGCCTCTCGCGCACCAATCCGGTCATCGCTTTGGTGATGATGCTCGGGCTTTTCAGTTTGGCGGGTATCCCGCCACTATCAGGTTTCGTGGGGAAATTTTTCCTCTTCAACATAGCCGCCAAAGCCGGCTACCACTGGCTAGTAGCAGTAGCGGCGCTAAACTCCACCATCTCGCTATATTACTATCTAAGAATAGTACGGCAGATGTATATGGAGCCCCCCACCGCAGACGCCAAGAGCCTATCAATGTCAAAAGCGCTGGCGTTCACATTTCTGATTCTTACCATAGGTGTGACGCTATTCGGAGTGATTCCGGGGATTTATGAGACGATCAACGCACAGACTTCCGGGTGGTTGTCTGCGTTGCAGTTGTTTCCGTAACCTGCGATTCTGCTCATAATCGCTCTTTCAAGGTTGAGAATATTTTCTCTTGAAGATCTTCGTCTGAAGTTCGTTCAGCAACAAGTTCTCTCAGTTTCTTGTCGCGACGTTTGATGAATCGCTCATACTCTTTACACACTCTTTCACACTCTTCTGAGTCGTATGGAACGCGTTGTAAACTCCGGAGTCCATCTTCTGTTAGCAAGGAAATCAAATTGTCTTGTGCAGTATTCCTAGTCTTCAAATGCCCGGTATTGCGCTTATTGCCTTTGACAAATGTCAGTACATTTCCATTGAACATATCGGCAGATTTCTCAGGGGCGCCTTCTTCTGGAATGTCGTAGGTGTCATAAAGTTCGTCGGTGTCAATGAAGTCAGGATCATACTGTTGGAAAAGCCATTTCTCCGCTGATTGAATCTCTTCAAAAATCTGATCTGCGATATCAGTGAAACTCTGACGCCCACGACGCTTGGTGAGATTCTTGTTTGCGATGGCTTTTTCTTCTTTTTGCCTGGTATTCTCGAAATGCTCCCCTAAGAAAGCATACAATCTACCGACGAGTTCTTTCCGATACTTTTTGCTCTTTACACCCAACATTCCAAGTGTGGCTTCGTCAAGTTCTCGTCGATCAGGCATATCAAGTTCTGTATCAGTATCAAGATTGAGCAGTTCCTTCTCCTTACCGGCTCGACTATACGCCATTTCTCGCAGTCTTCGCTCGGAAAGAAATGGTATTACTTTCCGGCTCATCATTTTCTTGTACGGCTTTAGTATAGCGTCTCTTGCGGCTTGTGGCGCTTTGAAAGGATCAGGCACTAGCATCATGTTCACATCTACAACCATTGTGCTCCAGTTCCCCTCATTACCCATCGGGCGACCATACTGCAAGGATGAAAGCAAGCACCAAGAAGAATTCAATAGCGCCCCCCACAAATCAGGATCGTTGAATTTCTCTGGGGAATGGATTTCATACAGCCTGCAGTTCGCAATAAGTCTGTCGTGATTTGCCGGAGCTACATGTCGATACTGCCTCTCTTTAGGCCACAAACATGGCGCGCGTCGATGGCCCGTCACGTCGAACCACTCTCGGTTCTCCGAAACCCTCGCGGCGCAGGTACTGCCCCGGTGGAAACCTTGACTTTCTCCCCACTTTATGTACTTGTAGCACCAAGTATTCTTTGGAATCTTCGGAGAAGATGGAGCTAGTAATACCATTCGGTTACAATCGGTTCCATTGACTGAAAACTTTGAGACTTCCATCAAGCTGTGAATCTCTGGTTCAAGAAAACGTGTTTCAATAGGCTTAATCTCTGCCTGTTTCTCTCCGCAGGAGACCAAAGCGATTCTACCACTCTTACACAAATCTCGTTTCACGCCAAATGTTTGCTCGAACTCTACTGGATCTGCATGGTCACTTAGGCAACTGCCTGTAATATCTCGTACATAGAAGAAGTCGTCGCATCCAGAAGTTAGACCACGCCTAACATCTGCGATATTTCCAAGAGGACCCCATTTATTCGCGGTCAATTCAAGAAGTTCGAACCAAAGGTCAGGCGCCCGAAGGTGCACACCCCACTTGCCACCGTAGTATTTGCCATCAGTCTTGCCTAAGACGCTCCCAAGCTCTACGCCTGCGTTCCACAATTCCTCCTGCCGTACCAGACGCGAGCGGTACCGTTCGTTGACGGTGTTCTCGGTTGTCGATAATATCTCATCACGGAATTCGTCGGCGGCTAGAATAGCGCCTGCAACAGTTCCGTCATTGGCCAGGATTTCGCCCATTGGTCTACGTAGTTGGACGAATCTGACAGTATTCTTCATTCGCTTGGATTCATCTGTTTGTCGCTTGAGAATAGTCACTGTAGTAGCTACTCGTGCGCCGACAAACCACGGCTCATCTATGCTTTCAAATATCGCATGGATTTCAAAATTTCTAAGAATCCACTCTTGCAACTTGAATCCATATTCCACATCCAGCCATTGACTCGATGTCAAGAGACACAAGTATCCGTCTTTCTTTAAGAAAGTCGTAGCATGCGGCCAAAAGTAGCAATGAATGTCGCTTCTTCCTGACAGTGTAACACTTGATTCCTTTTGGACAAGCTCCTTGTACCACGGTTTCTTGGCTTTTGGGATTTCTTCCTGCCGAATGTAAGGGGGATTGCCGATGATCGCATCCAGCTCTGGTGTCTTTACGTCTCTTTGTTGAACTTTCCCTAACCCCCCGGATTTGACTTTTCGTGGAAGGGTCGCAAAAACTTTGTCGGATTGTACATCAAAAAAATCGCTACGCACTATCTGGGGATAGTTTTCATCATCAATCAAATCTCGTACCGCAAGATTGATAGTGGTCAGATGTGTAGCGAAATCCATTATGTCCACACCAAAGAGATTCTTCAAAATCTCACCATGAGCTTGTCCAGGCATGAGCGCTCTCATTCTAGCGTATGCCCTGACCAGGAAAGTACCACCTCCACATGAGGGATCCATCACTTTTTCGTTACCATTGCGAATACAGAAACTATTGATGAGATCAACAATTTCGACACGTGTGTAGTATTGGCCGTACTTATGGCGCTCTTCCGGCGATAACAGGCGTTCAAACAAAGAGCCAATAACCTCATGGTCTAGCTTTGAAAAATCGAAGTCGTGGATCTCATCTATCAACGTTCGCCAATGTGGCACAGCTTCGTCAGAATGAAAAGGTATTCTATTTCCAACTGATATATGCTTTTCACCAAAGACAGTCTCATAGTCGCCTGTGACTTTGATGGCGGCCTTAAAATCCTTCTCTAAATGCGCCCAAAGTTTTTCACCGGTATCGATATGTTCTGGTACGCGAAGTTTCTTGAGACGTCTACCATACCTCCTTAGTAAGGCCTCGTGGAACACTAGCTTATTGACCAGCGCATAGCAGGCAAAGCGCGATGCACGATCGAGATTTTCTCTAATGCCATCCGGGTCAGCGTATATTATCCATCCTTGATCCTCACGCATCCACTTGTCAATTCTAGCTCGCTCTCTTTTCCTTTGATAGAGCCGGTCAAGCTCATCGTAACAAAACTGAATCGGCGTTCTAAGGGATGATTCAAGAGCGTCAATGAATTTCTCGTCAGGCGGCTTTCTTCCTATTTTTGCTGTACCTTCAAGAATTTGAGCCACGGCATGAAGAAATTTGACCAACCAATCTCTGATATCTTCTTCTGTAGCTCTGTGCTCAAGTTGAGTCTCGTTGTGGACGCTAGTTACTGTCCAAACTTTGTAATCCTGTCCCAACTTTGACGGATCTGCCGGATCAGTTTCCCACAGAACACATTCGTTGACATTCCATGTGAAAAAGAAACGTGCTTTGGCGCGGCGGGCCTTCTTGCGGGCGTCTTTTACAACCTTACTTATGTACGGACTATTCCCGTCGGCACGATACGGAAGCTTAATTTCTCCCGTAAGGATCGGGCGCCTACTCTTATCTAGAATCGAAAGGTCACGTCGTTTTTGACTACCCGAGCCAGTTTGCTCGATTTTCGCTTGTTTGAAAGGAGGGATCGGAGTCCTGTCCAACAACTGATTTATCCAGCTACTTACATCACCTGTGAATTCCCACTCATTCATCCGAACAATATCCGTAATTGTTGCCCGTTACCCAAGCACAAATAAGTTGGGCGCTTACAGGCTCTCAATTAGCTTGCGGTTGTAGCGTTGCAGGAGTTTTTCCTGGCGGATTACTCCCAATATTTTTGCGGATTCTTTGTTCTCTACCACTGGCAATAGAGACAAACCCTTTCCGGCCATTAGTTTTTGGGCGGTTTCCAATGAGTCTGATTTTGTCACTGTCAAAGGCAAAGAGGCGATGTCCTGCGCGATGATTAAGTTTACAACGGTATCGGCGGCTAACGCGCGATGTAAATCGCTGAAAGTTAACACACCAGTTAGAGCGCCGTTATAGTCGACTACCATGAAGTATGTTTCCCCGGAATCCGATGCGTGTTGCATAATCTGAGGCAAGGTCGCCGACGCCGGCACCAACGTCACATTCTCATCCATCGCATCAGCAACGGTCAGGTTACGCAAAATATCGATGTCCTTACCGGCTTTGAGATTTATCCCGCGCTTGGCAAGTTTGATAGTGTAAATCGATTCTTTATTGAGCTTTTGCGCCAATAAGGTTGTGAATACAACGGCAACCATCAGCGGCAGAATGATTCTGTAGTCACTTGTCATCTCAAAAATTATCAAAATCGCTGTCATCGGCGCATGGGTAGTCCCGCTCACCAAACAGGCCATCCCAACGAGAGCATAAGCCCCCGGACTCACACCCAATCCCGGAAAGACTGCATCCACCAAAAAGCCAAAAGCTCCACCGGCCATAGCCCCCATAAATAGCGCCGGCGCGAAAATTCCGCCGGAAGAGCCGGAGCCGAGTGTTAAAGAAGTAGCGACAATTTTCAGGAAGATAAGGATAATTAACAGCCGCAAAACCATGTGTCCTTCGAGAGCTTGAGTTACTGATTCATATCCATCGGCGAAAACCTGCGGGTAAAAAAGCCCGATGAAACCAAGAAACAATCCACCGAATGCCGGTTTCAAGTAGGGAGAGATTTTCAGGTTGTCCCAAAAATCCTCCGACCAATCAAGTGTCTTGGTGAAGCCAACCGCTACAAACGCTAGAACCAAACCCATAACCGCATAAATAGGAATCTCCCAGGAAGAAACCAGTTCATAAGGCGGAACAATAAAGGCTGGATTGTTTCCCATCAGCGAGCGCGATACCACCGAAGCCACCACCGAGCTAATTAGCACCGGCGAGAATGTCTTGATTGCGAAGTCACCGAGAATGACCTCCAGTGAGAAAAACACGCCGGCTATCGGCGCATTAAAGACCGCCGAGATTCCCGCCGCGGCTCCACAACCCACTAATATCCGAACTCTGTCAGTGGAGAGTTTGAACACCTGGCCGATTGTTGAGCCAATTGCCGATCCAATTTGCACAATCGGCCCTTCACGCCCCGCCGAGCCTCCCGAGCCAATACAAATCGCAGAGGCGACAGTCTTGACCACTGCCACTCGCGGACGTATCACACCGCATTCACGGGCCACAGCATTCATGACCTCTGGAACCCCATGCCCTTTGGCTTCCTTGGCAAAACGAATAATCAACGGCGCTGATAGCAAGCCGCCAATGAATGGAATCAAGGGTATCCAATATAGCCGGTCGGTGGAAAGGCCATAGACTGTAGTATCGCCAAGGTCAACGAATAATCCGGTGAAAAAGGTTATGAGCTTGATAAAGGCATAGGCTCCAAGTCCTGTCGAGGCTCCGACAATCACAGAGAAGATTATCAGGATTTGAGTTTGTGACAGATGAAGTATCGGAGCTAGGAAGCGAACAACGCGATTTGAGCTGCTGAGTATCATGACTGTATCTTATCTTTACTGTATCAATCTTTCGAAAAAAGTCAGAAATGAAGGAATAGCCTGCGGCCTCCATCTAGAGAACGAAAGTAATCGAGTTTATCAGAATTACCAAGCCACAGACAGGAAACTTTGCAGGTTTTACGCCATTTACGGCGATTCAGAAACCAGCGAATCTGCAAAGGACCGAATCTGGACCAACGAGATACTTGACTTGAATCAGAGAGACTCTGTACCTTACCCACCGCCGCAAAAACAGCATAGGCGCCCAATTAGAAACAGAGGAATATGAGCAAAACAGCAGATATAGTAATTGTGGGCGGCGGAGTCATCGGGCTTTCCTGCGCATTTTATATGGCCCGAGATATTTACGCAGGTAACGCCGCCGGTAAGATTGTGATAATCGAGAAAGAGCCGGTCACCGGCGCTGGCGCAACTGGCAAGAATGCCGGAGGGATTCGGGCGCAGTTTTCCAGCCCTGAGAATATCATTTTTTCTATTAGGTCAATTGAGGCTTTTGAGTCATTCGAAGAAGAAACCGGCAGTCCATTGGTTTTTAACCAATGCGGCTATTTGTTCCTCCAGTCGACTGAGGAGCAAGTGGCCAGGTTTGAGAAACAAGCCCAACTACAGCGTTCACTGGGGGTAGACACTCAATTTCTGACACCGGATGAAATCCTGAAACTTGCTCCGGCCCTAAGGGTTGACGACTTGATTCGCGGCAACTTCTTTAATCGTGACGGCATAGCCGACCCGGGAGATTTGGCGATGGGGTATTACAATGCTGTTAAACGTCAGGGAGTTGAAGTCCTGACAAATACCACTGTGACAGGATTGGAATTGACCGACAATACAGTTTCTGCTGTTATCACTAATCGTGACACGATTCACTGCCAGAAAGTTATCAATGCCGCCGGTCCGTTCGCCGCTGAGATTGCAAAGATGGCGGGCTATGACCTTCCGGTTGCTCCAGTAAAACGTCAAATTGTGGTGTCCGGGCCTTTAGATTACATCAACGACGAATTTCCTATGGTGGTCGATGTATCCACCGGAGCATATTTTCACAAAGAGACTCCGGGGCTCCTGATGGGTTGGGCCGATCCCGCGACACAGCCGGGATATGATGAATCCACCGATGATGACTACACTGATGAGATATTGATGCGCACATTGGAGCGCCTGCCACGTCTTGAAGACGCTGAGATTGGAACCGCCTGGGGAGGTCTCTATGAAACCACTCCTGACCACCAAGCGATTATCGGAGCGGCTCCGGGAATAGGCGGGCTTATTTTTGTAAACGGATTTTCAGGGCATGGACTAATGCATGCCCCGGCGGCCGGGATGGTTGTCGCAGATCTGGTTTCCGGCATTGCGCCGCGAATTGACTTGACTAACTTTTCCCCGGACAGATTTGCCAAAGGAGCGCTCATTCATGAAACAAATGTCATCTAGCAATTACTCGCGTGTCACTGTCGTCCTTTTGACTTTCGCTCTTTCCATAGGCGCTTTGTTTTGCTCTCCGACTTCCACGTTTGCCCAAGTAGACACCAGCTCCAGTCTCAAAAATCAACCCGGATGTGTCATGTTGCATGATAGCCTGCGACTGTGTTACACGTACCGCACCAATCCGGCCAAGAAAGCTAAGGCGCTGGTTGTGACATTACCCATGCGCTCCCGCACTAGAGCCACCTACGGAAAAATCGATGATGTCCTGGCGGACAAGTTTCCTCAGCTATCATTTATAGATTTTGACCTGCGAGGTCATGGTGAGTCAATCTACGCTGGCAGTGACACTTTGGATTTTCGCTCTATGGGACGTGACGAATACACGAAAATCCCACATGATATCAAAGAGGCCTTGCGTTTAATTCGTAATAAATACAAGAGTTTGAGACGTATTCCGATAGTGGTGATCGGCGCTTCAATCGGCGCTAACAGCGCAGGGATTCTCGCTAATATCGAAGATCGGGTGAAAGCGGTCGCTTTGCTTTCACCTGGAAAAGATTACCTGGGTTTGTTACCCGAGCCGCATTTGAAAATGACTGACGAAAAAGATGTGCTCTTTATGGTGGGCAAACAGGACACCTATTCTTTTGAATCCACCAATGAACTATTTGAGACCACTGAGGGTCGCAAGGTTCTTCATGTGTACAATTCGGCCAATCACGGCACAAACATCCCCAACAACAACGAGCAAGCGCTCAAAGATATTACTGACTGGATGCAAACAGTTCTCACTAACCTGAAAAAGAAATAGAATCGTCATAGATTCTTCAGGTACTTTGCGCGTAACTGTATCTTAATCCATTGCGCTCCCGCTACGCGAACGTGCGCGCCGTGATGAGCGCTCAGCTTTGTACAATGCCGCAAGGACACTGTCCCGGTCATAGTCAGAATCAATACCGTCAACAACATCCATGAAAGCGTCATTGAGTGAATCGTCCTTTGAATAGAGCATGGCAATCTTCTTTAGAGCGCCGGCTTTTTCAAAGTCTGAATCAAACCCGTCAATGACGCCCAATACATCCAGCAGGACTTCCTTATCGGTTGACTCATCAACATCAAGTTTCGCTAAGACTCTGTGCTTTTCGTATTCAGAATCAATACCTCTAAGTGAGGCGATATACGCCTTGCCGAAGTCACTGCGTCCTTCGTCGAATCGTGATAAGTCGATTAGTAATTCGGCTCTTTCATAGTCGGAGTCAATTGTCCCGGCAAGAGCTAGTATCTTCAAAGCCAAAGCTTCGTTCATGGTTCTTCTATTCAATAGCTTCGTCAGGACGCGGCGTTTTTCATAATTTGAATCAATATCCACTATAGCGTCATAATACGCCTGGGCGTACAAATCATCATCCTTAGTGTAACGTGACATGTCACTAAGTAACTCGGCGCGCTCGTAATCAGAGTCTATGTCTTTTGCCATTCTAAGAATAGCCAGAACTGTCTCACGGCTCAGGTCGCCTCTATCGGTTATGCCTTCGAGGGCGCGACGTTTTTCATAGTCCGAATCAATACCAGCGATTGCTTCTGCATACGCATCAACAACGTCATTGTCCGATAACCCGCTCTCGGAGAGACCGCGTAACAATTCTGCTCTCTCATAGTCCGAGTCAATCGACTCGGCCGCGCGCATCAATTCAAGCAAAACTCCTTTGGGCAAATCTTTTCGTGATAGAACAGTCCCTAGTGATTGTCTCTTGTCGTAATCTGAGTCAATAGTGTTGACGGCTTCGACATATGCCTTCAGAGTGGCGTCATCGTCTAGCTCATCTTCATCAATTGCCGAGAGAATCTGAGCTTTTTCATAATCAGAATCTATCTCACGTCCGATGGTTTTGACTGCTTCGCGCATTTGTTCGGAACTCATTTTTCCGCTCTCAAATAGCGCGCTATAGTAGGCCCGCTTAACATAGTCGGATTCCATTAACCCGATCTCTTTAAGTACTCCTTCTGCTCCATCGTTATCCAGAATACGATCTACGCGCTCCTTAGCTCCAATATTGGAGTTACGCAGAACAAACAGAATTGTCTCATGTATCCACTCTTTGGCGTCATCATCAATGTCACTCCTGCGGCCGTCTTGGTAATATGTCTTATCCAGTTCGCCATCTTCATCGGAGAGAACTTCGTATTCTCGTTCGACACCGCGACCACGTTCACGGATTGTAAAGAAACCTTCATCGGAAACCGACTTGATATCCGTTTCGTCGTCTGTGAATTCAAATTCACCTTGGGCGCGAACTCTGATTTTGTGACGACCGTCGGACCAATTGTAACTATACTCACCATCGTCATTACTGAAACTCCAGTCTCCATCATCTCCAATAGTAAAACTAGGAACGGCGATGTTAATGCCGCTGTTCCTCCGTGAGCTGGAGACCCGCGGAGCATCTACAATTACAACTGGATTCACAGGCTTCACAGTCACTAGCGGAGCGGCGACATCGGGCGCGGCATAAGAATAGGAGTACAAGTAGCCATCTCTATCGGCCCTTGGCGCAACTGAAACTGCAACCGGCGTCGAAGGAGAAGCTGGAAACCTTGGGGTAGCAACAAAATCCGACCCAGTCGATACGCGGGCGTTATACGCTCGGTTACTTCGTGAATGTCTCTCAAGCGATCTGTTGATCCGTTCCAATTCATGCTCATATTCTCTCAGCGCATCCTTGTAATAGTCGAGCCTATCACGCACATCGGGTGTGATGCGCTGGTTCTTTGCCTTGAAATCTCTCATAGCTGACTTCAAGGCCTTTATTTTCTCTTTGGCGCTACGGCTTTGCTCTTTGTACTTGCGATAGCTCCGCTTGTTATTTGAATCATCACTGACATGCGAATACTCAACCCTATCGATTGGAACAATTCTTGGCGCTGATTCCACCTCATTGCTACGAGGCTCTTCGACAGCAACCACAGCCGGAATCAAAGTGAATTGCGCCAACGCAAGTAGCAACAATACGAACGTGGCGCTGACTGTCACTCTTGTTGAGCGCGAGCTACCGAATGAAGCGCTATTGAGCAAGCGCTCTACCCGCGCGACCAGACGATTCTTTCTGATGAATGTCCCAGCCACCAAAGCGCTATGACGAGGCGCAGTAGATAGCTCGGCTAAACGCGCCAGACAGGCGGCGTATTTTTTAGGTGAACCGATGAATGACACAACTTCATTGTCGCAAGCCAATTCGCGTTCGAAATCCATCCGACGCGCAATCCAAATGGTGGCGGGGTTAACAAAAAACAGAGCCTGAGCGGCTTGTTGCCAGAATACACTCCAATCGTCACGACGTTTCAAATGCGCCAACTCATGCACAAACACTAAGTCAAATTCATCATCAGAGAGGCTGGCGAGGATAGTCTGAGGAATTATCACCGCCGGTGAACCAAAACCTACTGCCAACGGAACAGTAATATCGCTCGATACCAGCAGGCGGACATCGCGGGTAATTTTCTGGCGATGCATCCAATGTGCGAATCTTCTCTGAAGAGCCTCTGGCGCTTCAACTGCCGCGGCTTGCAGTGATTGCAATGACCAATAGCTATAAGCCAGTCGAAGGATTAGCGCCATTGATATTATGAGCCAAATGCCCAAGAACAAGAATGCCCCTGACCTGCTAAGCACAAACGAAAACACTGCATTGCCTGGCGAGTCAGATAATTGTGACAAACTCGTCAAAGGTAGTTTCGGAGAATTGTCGGCCTTTGAGGCGTCCCCAATGGTTGCTCTGTTGAGTGTACTGTCAGACTGTCTCGTCTTTGACGGTGTCAATCCATCGTTTATGAGTAGGAGTGTCGCGAGATTCCTGGTGGATGACAATCCTACCACAGGCGCTTTAATAAGCTTCTGTGGAGAATCGGGAAAGTTATCTGCCCACTTCGCACTATGATTCGAATGATTGTGTGTTGCTTCCAGATGTTCTGTTGCGCGATACTCAGAATCATCCCCGGTGATAAAGTATTTAGCAATCACCGGCGGCAGGAGTTTTTGTCCGGTTACAAATGGCAAGCCGACAATCACTGCGAGAGTCGCCGCCCAAATCGCAAAACGTCCGCGCGGATGCAAACGCGGAGCTATCTTGACTAATGTCCAAATCACAACTGTCAGCGCTACTCCTTGCCACAGACCATTCAACAGGGCCTCGACTGACATACGTGACGCCGCCTCTATGAATTCAATGAAATTCGTAAACATTATCTCAATTCTCCCCTTCAATCAATCGCTTGATCTTATCAAGATCCGCCGGATTGATATCATCGCTCTCAATTATGTGCTGCGCCAAAAGTTCTGGTGAGTTGTTGAAAAAACGACTTAGCATATACTGCACCACATTGTTGCGCGCCTGGTCCTGGTCGACTATCGGTTTGAATACATGCGCGCGGCCTTCTTTGATATGATCAACATATTGCTTTTGCTCAAGTATGCGGAGAGTGGTTAGCACGGTGTTGTATGCCAGAGGTTCTGAATCCGGCAGGGCCGCAACCAAATCGCTAACTGAGCCGCTCCCTTTCTTCCAGAGGATATCCATCAAACGCAATTCTGCGTCAGTCAATGTCGGTGATTTCTTTCTAGCCATATCCTTAGCTCTCCTTCAATCTATATCTCTTGGCTGTAACTCCGGCAGATTTGCCAGCGAGACCCTGTTTGTTTTGCGCTTGGTTTTCTGTTTTGCTCAATGAAGATCAATGTGCTCTAAACTTAACAATTAAGGAATTAGTATTTCCTATTATTGAGTATACGCAAAAACCACAGAAAAGTTAACTAATTATATAGTTTTTAAGAAAAAAGTTGACGGCTACGGGACATTTCAGCAGTAAAACGATTGTAGGACAACAGATTAAAAGTAGGAGACGGAATGACTTACAGTGCGGGACAGATTGTTGCCGAGCCTAATTCTGAGGGTCTTCTTTCGCAGGATCATCATCGGGGGTCTCACCGAGATCAATCATTTGCTCATCACCGGCATAGTTGATTGAACGAGCTTCTGTGAGACGTAGTAGCCGCTGGGTTACGTCTCTAATCTGCATAGCTGATTTTTCGACAATCTCCAGCTTCCGGCGCACTTCGGGGGTAAGCTCATCACTCTTCATAAGGAGCAACTGGACATTGCCCAGAGCGGCGGTAAGCGGGTTGTTGATTTCGTGGTTGACAGTGACTGCGGTCTCCATCACGGCTTCCAGGCGGGCCTTGTCGATACGTTCCTGCTCGGTTCCTTCCCCGGCGGGAGCGGCCCCTAGATTGGCCACAACAGCTAGAGTAATTGAGGCGGCCAGCGACTCCAGGAAGTAATCCTCTCGGATAATGCCAGTTTCATTGGGCTTTACTCCAAAAGCGGCTCCCAGGAGCTTTTTGCCCTGAATAAGGGGTACAGTAAACGCCGAGAGCGGATTCTCACCGCCAAATGAGAGAAAGGCGCTACGTAGTTTGCGTTTCTTTCGCAGACCTTCAAAAAGGTCGTCTTCGAGTTCATTGAGAATAGAAAGCGATTGGTCGTCATCTGAATGATAGACATTCAAAGCCACCGCTCCGGTTTCGCCCCATAAGACAATCCGCACTGCAGAAAGACCGATCAAAGCGGCGGTATTCACCAAGGCCGCTTTGACGCTCCCGGGGAGATCGTTCCCTTGTGCGCCGGAAATTGCAATTTGCCGCAATATCTCAAAGCGGGCTAAACTGTTCGATTCGCTATTTTTATCCACTACTTAGTTCAAATATAGATAGAGAGAAATTCTGGTAATGACCTGATACTCGTTGAAAGTCATCTGCATTGTCTCTGAGCAACTGCTGTGCCTTGAATCGAGTTCAGATAGTAATTATGGGCGCAATCCTCCACTAAATGGATGAATCGTGGTGTAGTTTTGCTTCTAAAGTGTTTGCTACTACGGTCACAGAGAAGGCAAGTAGTTTTCCTCTGCGCTGGCAGTTCTGAACGCGCTTATTTGAGTTTTTCGATAGGCGTCAGAAATGTTACTACAGTATAAGGCATACTTACAGGCTGGCAAGCTCACAAGAGCCAACTTCAGGTGATGAAACCTGGAGTTTATACCTGTAAATCGTGAAACCTGCCGACCGTTTTGCAGTACAGTTGCCAATCGGTATTCAATAGTGAAATCTCTTGCACATTATCTCTTGCACTTTGATGACTTGACAGTCCCCTCTACACTCTGTTATTTGGCGCCTTCCGACGCAGGAACAACTCCGCGCTGGAATCGACACTTCTGATGACGCCTGAGGGTTTTTGCGGGGATAATGTGGATATGATGCACGACAAATGCGGAGTTTTTGGAGCGGTCGGTTTGTCCGACGCTTCACGCCTAACCTACTTCGGGCTATACTCATTACAACATCGCGGACAGGAGTCCGCCGGGATTGTCACATCCGATGAAGGCGAAATCCACCTGCATCGCGGCATGGGACTGGTGAGTCGTGTCTTTCGTGATCCAGCGGTAATGGAGCGACTCTCCGGCTCGATTGCTATTGGTCACACGAGATACTCGACAACCGGCGCGTCATCGCTGACAAATATCCAACCCTTCCTGATTACCAACCGTCAGCGCAAACTGGCTTTGGCCCACAACGGCAATCTTACCAACAGCCGCACTTTGCGCACTGAATTGGAAGCCAAGGGTTCGATTTTCCAGACCACCTCTGATTCTGAGATTATCCTGCACCTGGTAGCGCGTTCACAAGCCGAAGAACCTCTTGAAGCAATTTGCGAAGCATTACAAACAGTCACCGGCGCCTACTCGATTCTGTTTATGACCAAAGATTCGGTAATTGCTGCACGTGACCCGCAGGGTTTTCGCCCTTTGTGTTTGGGGCGCTTTAATGGCGGCTATGTTGTCGCATCGGAAACTTGCGCCTTCGATTTGGTTGGAGCCGAATACATTCGAGACATTGAACCCGGTGAGGTTCTGCAAATCACAAAAGACAATCTCAAATCAGTTTTCCCCCACAAGAAACAAAAACATGCTTTCTGTATTTTCGAGTACATCTATTTCGCTAGACCTGATTCGAAAATCTTCGAAGAAAACGTAGATAAGATTCGTCGTCGTCTCGGGCGTCAGTTAGCTATCGAACATCCAGTTGAGGCGGACATTGTTATAGGTATTCCTGATTCGGCTAATACCGCGACTCTTGGTTATTCGGAAGAGTCTGGTATACGTTTTGAAATTGGATTGATTCGCAATCATTATGTCGGACGGACCTTCATTGACCCGGATCAAAAAATACGCGATTTGGATGTGCGTGTGAAGTTCAACACCGTCAAAGGTGTGCTCGATGGCAAACGTGTGATTGTAGTTGATGATTCAATAGTGCGCGGAACAACTTCTAAGAAACTTATTAAGCTGATCCGTGAGGCCGGAGCTAAAGAAGTGCATTTCCGCGCCTCCTCGCCGCCGATTATGGCGCCCTGTTTTTATGGCATTGATATGCCCACCAAAGAAGAGCTTATCGCCTCATCAAAAACTGTCGAAGAAATCCGCAAATATCTCGACGCCGATTCACTCGGATATCTCTCCGTCGATGGCATGTTGGGAATGAGCTCATTACCGGCAGAATCCTATTGTGTAGGTTGTTTCACCGGCAAATACCCGATTCCGGTCGAACCTCGTAATGGTAAGTTTTTCTTGGAATAAAACAACCAGCTCAGACTGTCACTAACAGTAGGACTGCAAAGCTAATTGACCAGCAGGACAATACTTGTCATTGCGAGCGAAGCGCGGCAATCCCGTCGACCCAAGATACCACAATCCTAATACGAGATTGCCGCGGACTCAGACGCAATGCGTCTGAGTCCGCCCAATGACTGCTAGTCTTGAACTTTAGCTTCGATAGAGCGCTTTACATTACTACGCGCCCAACCCCAGCTTCTTAACAAAATGCTGTAAACCGGCAAAGAAGAATTCCACGGCTATCATCATCAGGATTAGTCCCATCACTCTATCGAGCACATTGGAGCCGACAGGTCCCAGGAGTTTCATTATTCGGCGCGCATAAATAAGTAGGAACAACGTCACAGCCATCACACCGCAAATGACAACCAGCAACACGCCCTTATCTACAAAAGTCTCAGTCTGACTCATCAGAATCATCACAGTCGAAATAGCCCCGGGACCGGCTATCATCGGAACACCCAAAGGAGTGATAGCCATCTCATCTGCATCACTGGCGCCCTCGGCAGCCTGTGAGTTTGCCGGTTTTTTGCCCTTTAGCATATCATAGCCGACAATAAAGAACAGCACTCCGCCAACCAAACGCAATGCATCAACTGACACAGAAAAGAAATTAAGAATCAGGTGTCCGGCCACCGCAAAAAGACTCAACGCCGCCAGCGCGGCAAACGAAGCGCGCAACGCCATGCGTCGTCCGTCGGCTTCGCAGGCCGGAGACATCGCCAAATACACCGGCAGAGTCCCAAGAGGATTTACAACTGTCAATAGTGACACAAAGGCCATCGCGGCAAATTTCAATTCTAACATTATTCTATTCCTCAATCCAAATTCCATAGACAACCACAACAAAAAAAGGCCCCCCGTTTCACGGGAGGCCTTCGATATATTCAATCGGATTTCTGTTACTTACATACTATCCGCATTCTATTTCGATTCCACCCCGCACAGGTTCAGTAATTCGCATAAGGCTATGCCGAGACATTTGCATAGCATTATCCATCTGCCACATAGCCTGATGCACAACTTTCAAGCTACCGCGAGACGCCACTAGAGCGTCAATTTGCGCGAAATATGCGGAATGTAAGTTTAGCTTCGAATTCATAGTCTTTACGCTTTACCTTTTGTCCTTCAAAAGGAATTCATGGTGAGTCCTGTTAGGTTACTCAACCGCTGGATAGTATGGCTTTTGCAGTGGAAGTCAAGCGGAATATGCATAAGAGGATTCTAGGGCCTACTTCTGGCAAACTTCCCCTTGGAACTTCAAGAATCTTACGTATATTTGAGTGGCGCGGGATTTGCCATAATTGGTGTGCCTTTTGTCCTCGACGACGGTCTAACAAGACGAGTCTGTCAAGCCAAAAGCCCTCCGGCGCCGATACTTACCTATAGAGACCGACAACTGGCGCAACAAACCTCCTACGAGAGAAACTGTAGCAAAATGAATCACTCAACATACAATTCTAAATCCCTATTGAAGCTAATAATGATTCTGGCTTCCATCCTGATGCTGGCTCCGGCAACTCAACTTTTCTCTAAATCCAAAGAAGCCACCTCGCTCAGCGCCTGGCAGAATAAAAGTAAACTCGCTCCGAGGGCTATGCCAGTGAAGCCGTCGCAATCGCGAATCGGCTCAACCGCCAACATCGCCTACGTGGTAGTGAAATTCTCAGAGAATACACCAGTGCGTTTGCGCTCCGACGGTAATCTACGCTCGCTTTCCGAGCCGCTCGATGCGTCACTCAGTGGAGCGCTTCAAACTTACACGTCCCGCGCAAGACTAAAACGCCTGTTTGGCTCATTGCCAATCAACTCCCTCTCGCGCAGACAGGAATCACTGGAGAGCGCCGGACAAGTTCAGCTCGCCGATTTGAATAATTACTATCGCTTGTCAGTTGGTTCCGCGCAGGAAGCAGAGCGCCTGGTCAATGAATTGAATCAATATCCGCAGGTTGAAATCGCCTATGCCATGCCGCAAGTGGAGGTAGCAGGTGACATTGCCCCGCCTACTCCCGATTACATACCGACACAGGAATACTTGGACCCGGCGCCAGCGGGAATTGACGCGCACTTCGCACACACTGTCGCAGGCGGTGACGCATCAGGGGTGAAAATTATAGATATCGAATTCGCCTGGCGAACCACACATGAAGACCTCGATTCTGCGGCCAATCCGATTATTGAGTTTGGTAACACCGGCAGTGACAGGAATCACGGCACAGCAGTTATCGGTGAGCTAATCGGCGGAGACAACGGCTATGGCGTAACGGGCATCGCCCCCGGGGCTAGTATCGGAATGATCTCTGTGAGTCAAGTATCAGTCGCCGATGCTTTCCTGATGGCCGGAGAGAATCTTGGCGTGGGTGATGTCATGTTGATTGAATTACACACTCCGGGGCCACGATTCAATTTCTCAGCGCCCAATGGACAGCAGGGCTTTGTTTGCATGGAATATTTCCAAGCCGAGTTTGACGCAATCCAATATCTCTGGGCCAAAGGGATTATAGTAGTCGAAGCCGCCGGAAATGGCTCCGAGAATTTTGATGATCCAATTTATGAAAACCGTTTTGACACTACAGTCCGTAACTCCCATGCGATAATAGTCGGCGCCGGAGCGCCGCCCAATGGCGCCTGGGGGGCTGACCGTTCACGTCTGGGGTTCAGTAACTATGGCGAAAGAGTCAACCTGCAAGGCTACGGACGAGACGTTGTCACTACCGGTTACGGTGATCTTTTCGCGCCCAACGGTGACGAAAACCAACGCTACACCGCCACATTCTCCGGCACCTCCTCTGCCTCGCCGATTGTCACCGGTGCAGTGGCGTCTCTGCAAGGGGTCTATCGCACCGCAAATGGTGTCTCGCTGACAGCTGATATCGCGCGTGATATTCTGGTTGCCAGCGGCTCAGCTCAAACTGGCGCCAATGAACACATTGGCCCGCGTCCAAATCTAGCCGGAGCAATCGCTATCTTGAACGCCCCTCCGTCACTATACACTAACCCCATTTTCCTGGATACTACCCTTCAGTTAGGAACTTCTGCAGTTAAGTCAGTTTGGTTGTTGAATCGTTCAGCGACTCAAGCGATAGATTATGCTGTCACCGGCAATGATTCATTGGCGCGAGCGCTTATTCCAGATTGGTTACAGGCGTCTCCGATTTCAGGTACGATTCCGGCGGCTGACTCGATTGAATTAACTGTGACTATTGACGCAAGTGTGCTGGTCGATAGAGTCGCCACTTACAAGGGAGCAATTGATATCAGCTGGGGAGTCTCAGGCGGAGCGCTTGATTCATTCTTGCAAGTCCCAACATTCTTGCAGGTGCCGTGTGAAGACACCAGCTATGTTGCGACTCCCTCCGATAGCGTCGGGGGACCGGTGTTTTCATGGGAAGGGATTGTTGGCTCAGGACAGTTGATTCCGCATTCTCTGTATGGCAATAGTTCCAGCGCTCCTTTGGATGACGGAACAGCCGGGCCGCTGACTATACCTTTTGATTTCCCATTTTTTGATACGACCTACAACCAAGTATGGGTTAGTGTCAATGGCGGGATTTCCTTCACTGATTCCTCAGTCAGCTCCAATGGATTTTTCGGCGCATTCTCAATTCCCGGGGCGCCTTTCGCCAGCTTTGCACCGGTGTTTTGGAATGACCTGACAATCGACCCCGCAGGCGGCGGACATGGTGATGTGTATTTCTCACCGTTATCCAATTTCCGCTATGCCATCACTTGGAACCAAATAGGCAATTTCAATTCTGCATCTGATACCTTGGTGACCTTCCAGATAATTCTGAACAAGAATGGCGATGTTATCATGCAGTATCAGGACGTAGGAACAACCAATCTCGCCACCACCGCGCTAATTGGATTACAGGATTTCGATTGCTCCTATGAGTCGTTTTATGATGTAACTGTTCCGGCGTCGTTGGAAGTTGCCAGCGGTAGCGCAGTGAGGTTCGAGTATACCGGAGTGGTTCTGGAGATGGCCGGTGATGTCGACCGCTCAGGTAGCATAAATATCGCTGATGTTACATTTATGATTGCTACTATTTTCAATGGCGGGCCATTTCCTGATCCGCCCGGCTCAGGGGATGTGAATTGCTCCGGTAGTTTCAATATCGCCGATGTTACTTTTCTGATTGACCGTATTTTCAATGCCGGCCCGGCTCCCTGCTCATATCAGCTTTAACACCATACCTCCCAAAACAATATCCTCTCGCATTTCTCCCCGGAACTTGACGCGCGACATTTTGCGCCCATATTGGCGGTATGAAACTGATGCTAATAGTCGGAGCGCTTTCGCTTGTCTTTGGATTAGCCCTGGGGGCGTTCTTGCGCTGGCGCGGTGTGCGAGGCGGAACTGTCTCAATGGTACTAGCGCTGGTCACTTTGTTAGCCGGAGGCCTGTTGTTGCCATATTCAGCGCCGGAGATAAACGCCGAAATCGAAAGCAGAGCCTGGCCTCATACTGAGGGAGTCATCAGTGACACAACCCGCGTTGGCCAACGCGCGATTCTGCCTTTGATAACATATAGCTATCAGGTCGACGGCGTCACCTATACCGACTCAACTGATCTCTCAGTTCCAGGTTTCGGAAGCAAACGCTATCGCGGCCAAACCGCCAGCAAAATCCTGGCAGCCTACCCTCCCGGGAAAACCGTAAAAGTGCGCTACAATCCCGACAACCCCAAAGAATCCGCCCTACGCCCCGGCCTACGCTGGGCCCCCCTAATGCGCCTAACACTAGGCGCAATGCTACTGATGACTTTCGGCGCAATCACCCCAATCGCCCGCTGGAAAAAGCCGCAGTCCTAACATCTCAAGTAGGTCAAGTCCCCTTCTTAGGGACTTGACAATATGCGGTTGCTTTTCCCTAGCATATACAGCTATATTGACGCAAGGCGCACAAGAACAATCAATCATGTTGACGCCTACCTTAGCTTATGGACAATAGCAAATGAGGAACACTGCGATGTCATCAAATTACATTTCTTTCAGGAAATCAGGATTGTTTTTCGCAACTGGCCTCCTTCTCTTGCTATCTAGTTGCCCTGAATCTCAGACTGTCGGCCCCATTCTTGGTCCACCAGCGCCGGCAGGATGGAAATGGCAACACCCAATGCCTACCGCTCAAAACCTGACGGCAGTAAGTTTTGTAAACAAAGATGTTGCCGTAGCTGTAGGTGGCTATGGACACGTCTTTCGTTCAATTGATGGCGGAGGCAACTGGGCCATACAAGAAACAGGTCTAAATGATAACTTCATGGATGTGTGTTTCACTAACGCGAGCGTCGGAACAGCCGTCGGCGCCAATGGGGCTATAGTTCGTACAATTGACGGGGGCGAAACTTGGTCTATTCAAAAGAATAACATGAATGTAGATCTACATGCTGTCTATTTCATTAACGAAAAAGTAGGAACGGTTGTAGGTGAAAATGGCATTATTCTGCGGACGACCGATGGGGGTATTTCCTGGCTCCCCCAACAAAGCGCATCTTCCGCAGTTCTAACAGACATACATTTTTGGAACTTTGATATCGGTACAGCAGTTGGTACTCGAGGCGAAATACTCAGGACAATTGATGGCGGTCGCCACTGGACGAAACAAAGCAGTGGTACAAATATTGACCTCTTAGGTGTATTCCTTACCGATTCCATAACCGCCATAGCTGTAGGCGGACGCCCTGCGCAAGATGAAAACGTAGTACTAAGAACGACAGACGGAGGTGAGACTTGGGTCAGCCTACACAGCGGTACAACAGGGATGCTTGCCGGTGTTGAGTTCGGCGATACAAATAACGGTGTAATAATTGGAAATTACGGACGAATTCTCATAACCAACGATGGTGGCCAAAAATGGGGTCTTACAAACACTTTCGGGGGGCAACCACTCAAGGGTGTCAGTTTCTATGACGCAGACCATGGCATGATTGTAGACGGATTGGGCCAGATTCACACAACTTCAATTGGTGGACTTGCTTGGAACAGCCCAAACGATCGAATATTAGATAGCCTCTACGACATCGATTTAGTAGATGCGAACATCGGTATAGCTGTCGGACGAAACGGCACAATTCTGGGAACAACGGATGGTGGCGCCACATGGACAAGTCGAGTCAGTGGAGTCAAAGATCATCTCCTGGGAGTGAGCTTTGCGGACGCTAACAACGGACTTGTAGTCGGAAGCAAATCGCTGGTAAAACCAGGCTTTCCCATTCGAAAACTTACAGTCGGGATGATCATGAAAACTGCCGATGGCGGAAACACCTGGACACCCATAACAATTGATACCGTGCATGTTCTCAACTCAGTATGCTTCATAGATGTAAATACCGCTACTGCCGTTGGAAATGGAGGTCTCATACTGCGCTCCAACGACGGAGGTCTTAGTTGGACGAAACAAAACAGCGGCACAACCGAACCTCTCGGTGGAGTCTCTTTCACAGATGCAAATACAGGGACAGCAGTCGGAGGGTTCCGTCAAGGCGCAATCTTGCGTACAACAGACGGTGGCTCCACCTGGACACCTCAACTTGACAGCACATCGGACCTGCCAAATAGCGTAAGCTTCGTAGATGCAAGTATCGGGACGGCTGTCGGATGGCAGGGATTGATCTTGAGGACAACAGATGGCGGATCTAGTTGGACCAGGCAGAGCAGTGGAACAAGAATATGGCTAAAGGATGTCAGCTTTTCCGACGCGAGTAATGGCTCTATAGTCGGAGAATTTGGGACTATTCTCCGCACGACAGATGGAGGGACTACCTGGATGATGCAGGAAAGTAACATTTTTCAACCGCTTTTCGGTGTGGATTTTGTCAATAACAGGATTGGAACGGTAGTAGGCGGGCTAGGCTCTATCCTGCGAACTTCTAACGGCGGCGGGATGTAACTCTTGAGCGTCACCCCATGCCGCGCGCAATAGAAAGCGTTCCACCTTCCCTTACAAGCTTTAAGTATTTCTCCGCTACAGAATCACTACAAATACTCCCTTTAATGCGATACAACCCATTGACAGTGGGACGATGTATCAGTGACACTCTAAACCGGAGCAAACCAACAAAAAAACTACAACATCGCCATCGCGCATACCCCAATATTCCGAACGAACCCATTTGGGGGCTGACAGTTTGATGTTTTCTCGGCCAAGAAGGAATGTCATGCTGAGCGTAGCGAAGTATCTTGCCCGGTATATAGGCGGCACAAAAACCCGAGAGTAGATTCTTCGCTGTGCGCAGAATGACAGATTGAAAAAGGCACAGCGCGCTGTGCCTCTACTATGCGAATGGGGCTTGAAAGACTTGAAAGATCGGGACTGCTCTTCCTCTAGAGGAATGACGCGAAGGCTTGGCGGGATAGGTCTATCCAGCTTGAAGGGAAGAGTCCCAGGCCCAGGGCGCCGACGGCGGTGATTATCAGGGCCAGCGCTAAGTAGGGGTTCATTGCTACTTGCTGGAAGGGGTGGTCGGCTTTGGTGAAGAAGCAGGCGACCACTACGCGCAGGTAATAATAGACTGAGACGAAACTTGTCATCACGCCGATTATCGCCAGCCAAATGAAGCCTCCCTCCACTGCGCCGGAGAAAATGTACAGCTTGCCGAAGAATCCGGCGGTCGGCGGGAATCCAGCCAATGAGAACATGAAGATTGCCAGCAAGGTTGCCAAAAACGGATGGCGTGAGGCCATGCCGGTTAGTTCTGAGAAACGTGAATCTGTTCCATCACGAGTATCGAGAATAGTCAGGATTGCAAAAGCGCCTAGATTGAAGAAAGTGTAGCCCAGCAAGTAATACAATCCAGAGGCCACAGCGCCTTCTCCGCCTACAGTCAGCGCCACGAGGATGTATCCGGCGTGGGCGATTGATGAATAGGCCAACATGCGTTTGATATTGTCCTGGAAAAGCGCCAGGATATTACCGACTGCCATAGTCAGTACTGCTAGAATCCATAGTACCGATTGGATCTCATCCATGCTGTCAAATCCGAAATCAAGAATGCGCATCAACGCCGCAAAACCGGCGGCCTTTGGTCCAACAGAGAAGAACGCAGTCACGGGAGTCGGCGCTCCCTGATAGACATCTGGCGCCCACATGTGGAACGGCACAGCGCCGACTTTGAAGCCAAAGCCGATTAGAATCAATGCAACTCCGGCGTAGAGTAGCAGTGGCGCTTGTTGGGCCATGCTGTGGTAGTTTGCGGCAATCAGACGTAAGTCGGTTGTCGCTCCCGCTCCGTAGACCAAGGCTATGCCATAGAGCAGGAATCCCGATGCAAAAGCGCCTATGATAAAATACTTGATACCGGCTTCATTGGATTTTGGATTGAAGCGATGGAATCCCGCCAGGACATAGAGCGGAATTGACATTATCTCCAGGCCAATGAAGATGATTATCAAATCATAACTGGAGGCCATGACCATCATACCGAGGATGGAAAACAAAACCAGGGCATAATACTCAGGCTTGTCGATTTTCTTGGCGCGCAAATAAGTCTGCGCGATTAGGAGCGAGATAATCCCCGCCAGCAGGAAGATGATATTATACAGTGAAGAGAAACCATCCTTGGTTACCATACCGAAAAAGCCGGTTTCGAGAGTCCCCCATTGCTGGACGGTAAACGCCAGCGCGGCGATTAGTCCGAAGAGCCCCAGTCCGAAACCGAAATCCTTGCCGCGTTTGGTAACACCTAGCAATAGAATGGCAAAGCCACAAATCGCCAGCGAAATTTCCGGCAATAGCAGGGTGAAATCAATATTTGCGCCACTGAGATTCATGCTTCTTCTACTTTCACTATTACTTCATATACATTCGCGTAAACTTAAGATATTCTAGTGATGACACACGGTCATCGGGTTACTAGAATCCTCACGAACCGCCGAAGCCCAGCTTCACTTCTCCGTTCTCGACAATCACCGGAACAACTTTTGAGCCTTTAGCCAGCTCTGCAGCTTTCGCGGCGGCTGTGTCATCGGACTTTACGTCAAATTCGGTGAAGGAGATTCCTTCATTATTGTAATGCTGCTTTGCCGCGGCGCAATAGGGGCATCCGGGCTTGGTGTAGATTGTTACATCAGTTGTGACATCTGACATCGCGACCTCCTACTTGGGTGAGTGGTTATCTGTACCTTGAGTTACTGCGGTCCCGCCCACCGTTACCGCTATGTTTTCTTGCTTTGATACATTTCCTGCCAAAGTTGGAAAAACTTTTTCATCCTGCGCACGGAAGAACTCCGGTGCGTTGTCAGCCTGACGGACAATGTGTAGAATATTTGCCACTGCAGGTTCCATGCGTTTGAACATGGCATTCGGAGCCAGGCCAATCCAGAAGATCAATACTACCAAGGGGATTAGGACTGCTTTTTCCAAAGTGGTTAAATCTGTGAGGTTTTCGTTTTCTTTGTGTGTCACTTTGCCCCAGACAACTCTTTGGAACATCCAAAGCATGTAAATAGCGGCAAGAATCACACCAGTTGCCGCGAGGGTTCCGTAAATCCAATTAGCTTTGAATGCTCCCAGCAGAATCATGAACTCACCAACGAAGCCGTTAGTTAGCGGCAAACCAATTGATGAAAGCGTAGCTATCAGGAAGAATGTGGCGAAAACAGGCATGACTTTAGCGAGTCCGCCGAAATCGGCAATCATGCGAGTGTGTCTGCGTTCGTAAATCATACCTACAATCAGGAACAGAGCGCCGGTTGAAATACCGTGGTTTATCATTTGTAGCACGGCGCCCTCAAGGCCCTGTGTATTCAGAGCGAACATACCAAGCATTACAAAGCCGAGATGTGACACCGACGAGAACGCTACCAGTGACTTGATGTCTTTTTGTACCATGGCCACTAACGCTCCGTAGATGATTCCAATAATTGCCAATGTTACCATCAGGGGGGCATAGTGAATAGTAGCCTCGGGGAACATGGGTAAGCAGATGCGCAAGAAACCGTAGGTACCCATCTTCAATAACACACCGGCAAGAATAACCGAGCCAGCGGTCGGAGCTTGTACGTGCGCATCAGGTAGCCACGTGTGCAGAGGCCAGATGGGAACTTTGATAGCAAAGGCCAGCGCAAAGGCCAGGAAAACCCATGACTGTGCGCCGAATGGCAGGTTTACTGAGTAGAGGGCTATCAAGTCGAACGTCGCCACGCCGGTTTGTGATTGGTAGGCGAAATATAGATAGAGCAGCGCTACAAGCATCAGCAGGGAGCCGAACATGGTGAAGAGTACGAATTTGATTGAAGCATAAATGCGTTTCGGGCCGCCCCAGATTCCGATGAGAAAATACATGGGCACCAGCATCACTTCCCAGAAGACATAGAACACAAACAAGTCCAGCGCTACGAAGACGCCAATCATTCCACTAAGCAGGAAGAGCATCGAGAAGTAATAACCGCGGACAGATTTGGTTATACTGTGCCATGAGCTTAGGATAGCCAGAAAAGTCAGGATTGTGGTCATGACTATCAACAGTAGAGACAAGCCGTCTATTCCAAGGTGATAGTTGATACCGAATTGACTCACCCAGGGGATATTGACTTCGAATTGCATACGTGTCACGCCAACCTGGAAGGAACCGTAAAGCGCTAGCGAGAGGAGTAGCTCTACACCAGCAGTTGCTATCGCAACCAGCTTGATTGCCTGGACGTTTTCCTTGTTGATTAGCAACAAAGCAAAAGCCCCGACTAGCGGGAAGAATGTTAACCATGTTAGTATCTGTGATTCAAACATGTTCTAGTTGCCTATTGAGTATCCCAGTAACAGCATAACGCCGGTGATTAACGCTACTCCGACCGTGAATACTGTTACATAGCTGGTTAGCCTTCCGGATTGGGCGTAGCGCATCACGCGGGAAACGCCACCTACCAAAAAAGCGCCGCCATTAATTAGTCCGTCGATTAACAGCACATCGACAATTTTCCATAGGAATATCGAGAAGAAGTGCAAGGGGCGGATAATGAGGCGGTCATAAATTTCATCGATAAAGTATTTGCCATAGAGCAGGCGATGCACACCGGGAAATGATTCACGCAGGCGTGTCACTGTTTCTGGTTTCTTGAGATAGAAACGCAGGGCTAGAGCAAAGGCTCCAAGCGAAAGGGTGACAGTTATCGCCATCAGACCCCATTCGGTTGAGGCCGCATGATGCGCCTCTGATGAATGTAGAATCCTTTGTGCGGGAGCGAAAACCGGTTCGAGCCAATGCTCAAAGAAGTTTGTGGCTCCGAAGAATAGTTTTGGGATGCCAATCCAGCCGCCAGCTATTGAGAGAATCGCCAACACGATTAGCGGAATGGTCATGACTTTGGGTGATTCATGCAGATGCGACTTGGTTTTTTCGTCCATCCGCTCTTTGCCGAAGAAGGTCATGAAAATCAGACGAAACATATAGAAAGTGGTTAGCAAGGCGGTTATCATACCGATGAACCATAGCGCTGGGTGCCCTAAATCTGAGCTAAACGCCTGCCATAGGATTTCATCCTTGGAGAAGAAACCGGAGATTCCCGGTAGCCCGGAGATTGCCAGTGTTGCGATTAGCATGGTGATGAAAGTGACAGGCATATATTTTTTTAAGCCGCCCATCTTGCGCATATCCTGCTCGTCGGACATTCCATGGATAACTGAGCCAGCTCCGAGGAAAAGAAGCGCTTTGAAAAAGGCGTGTGTCATCAAGTGGAACACTCCAGCGCCAAAAGCCGCAACGCCGCAGGCCATGAACATGTAGCCGAGTTGGCTAACTGTTGAGTATGCCAACACTCGTTTGATATCGTTTTGGAATAGGGCGATGGTGGCGGCGAATAATGCAGTGGCGGCGCCTATGACTGCGACTACCATCATAGTTGTGGGGGCCATCACGAATAGCGCGGATGAGCGCGCCAGCATATAGACTCCAGCGGTTACCATGGTGGCGGCATGGATCAAAGCCGAAACTGGGGTTGGGCCTTCCATTGCATCGGGCAACCAGACATATAGAGGAATCTGCGCCGACTTTCCTGTGGCGCCTAAGAACAACAACAGCGTTGCGGCGGTGATGACCGTCCCGCCAATAGCGAAAGCGCTTGGCGCCAGCGCCGTAACTGTTTGAAAATCTAATGAACCGACATTCCAGAATATTATGAACATGCCCAACAAGAAGCCGAAGTCACCAATACGGTTTACCACGAAGGCTTTCTTGCCAGCTTCGGTGGCTGAGTCTCTTTCGAACCAGAAACCTATCAGCAAGTAGGAACACAGTCCAACTCCTTCCCAGCCGACAAACATCAGCAGGAAGTTGCTGGCCAACACCAAAGTCAGCATGGAGAACATGAACAGGTTCAAATAGGCAAAGAAACGCCCGACTCCTTCGTCATGCGCCATGTAGCCGATTGAATAGACATGAATCAGGAATCCAACTCCTGTCACTACTAGAATCATGATTGCTGAAAGCGGGTCCAGCAGGAATGATACATCTACCGAGAAACCTTCGACTGCCATCCAGTTGTAGAGAGTGTCACTAATGATGCGCGCATCGGCCGGTAGAGCTGTCAGATCTAGGAATGCCTTGATAGACAGCAGGAAGGAAATCAAAACGGTTCCACTACCGATTATTCCAACTAACTTGCGGGAGAGTTTTCCGGCAAGCAGGAAGTTTATCAAGAATCCGACCAGCGGAAATAGAACTATTAGTGGCAATACGGTATTCATGTTCTTACCACTTCATGATATTGAATTTTGAGGCGTCAACTGAGCCGCGCCTGCGATAGAGTGTCATTATCAACCCCAGCCCTACTGCGGCTTCGGCGGCGGCAACTGTCAGTGTCAGAAAGACTATTACATGGCCGCTCATATCGCCATGTATGCGCGCGAATGCAATAAAGGCGAGGTTTGCGGCATTCAGCATTATCTCCACCGCCATGAAAATCATAATCAGGTTCCGGGAGATTAGCGCTCCGGTTACCCCTACGGCAAAGAGTATTGCTGAGACTATTAGAAAATGTTCTGCGCCTATCATAAGTCTTCTTCCTACTAATTCTCACCTGGTTCACGTCGCGCGAGAATCACAGCGCCGACAATAGCCACCAGTAAGAGAATCGACGTGATTTCGAATCCATATAGATATTTTGAGTACAGCAGTTCAGCTACTGGCTTAACATCGCCGAAATTCGCTATTGCCGAATCGAGCTTGGTAAGATGTGTTCCTATACCTGTGCTCTCAACTAATAAATAGACTAACTCAGCTCCTACAACTCCTGAGATAATGAGCTTTACATAGCGTTTGGGACCAGCGCTGGGGTTCACCAGATCTTCGCCCCGGAGGTTTAGTAACATGATGACAAACAGGAATAATGTCACAATCGCTCCGGCATAAACTATTATCAATACCGCTCCAACAAATAGAGCGTCAAGCTGGAGGTATAGAACAGCCTGCGAGACTATTGACAAAAGCATGTACAAGGCTGAGGCAACCGGGTTTTTCTGCCATACCATCAGGAATGCGCCGGCGATGGCTAGACCTGCGGCGAGGTAAAACACTATGACATTTAGATTGAGAGCTTCCATTGCGTAATTGCGCTATTGGCCTAAAAAAATCTTCGTACTTTTCGCCACATTTTCTTCAATGTGTTTTCTGGTCTTGGATGTGTGACTAGTAGTTTCTCTTTGTTGTAAATGAACCCGTCGCGAGAGTCGGTTGCGAATTCGTACTCCTGCCCCAGGAAAATTGCTTCTTCCGGGCAAGCCTCTTCGCAGAAACCGCAGAAAATGCAGCGGATCATATTGATTTCATAGACTTTCGCCAAACGCTCGCCATTCTCGTTTTCCATCGGCTCCATATATATAGCATCCGCCGGGCAGGCCGCCGCGCAAAGTCCGCAACATACACAGCGCTCGGTGCCGTCTTCATAGCGCTCCAAATAGTGTAGTCCACGATAACGCGGAAACATGGGGCGTTTTTTGAATGGGTATTCAATAGTCACTGACTTGCGGAATAGATGTTTGAACACCGTGATGAAACCGATGGGAATCGCCACCACAGTAGTGCGTAACATTCCCCAGACACCAGGATCCGGAACCGGACGGCTTTCTCGAGAGAGGACTACATAGTCATCTGTGCGGCTTATGGTCTTAAGTTTGTTCATTTTGTTTTTCTGTACACGCCGCCTATTTTAGCCACAAGCGAATTCCTGCGGTTAGCATAGTATTCAGTAATGCGATTGGAAACAACATCTTCCAGCCGAAATTCATGAGTTGGTCATAACGGAAACGCGGCAAAGTTGCGCGCATCCAAATGTAGAAGAACATGAAACCGGAAACTTTAATAGCAAACCACAATACCGGCGGAATGAAATCCAGGAACTCGAACGGTGACTGCCAGCCTCCGAAGAAGATTGTGGTGGCGATTGCTCCTACGCCTATCATGGCTGCGTATTCACCGATGAAGAATGTTCCGAAGCGCATTGAGCTGTATTCGGTATGAAAACCCGCTACCAACTCGGATTCAGCCTCAGCCAAATCGAATGGTGACCGATTGGTTTCGGCTACTGCGCAAATGAAGAAGACCATAAAGCCTATTGGTTGTTTCCATACATACATGCCCCAGAAACCTTGCTGTTGGTGAACCAGTTCCTGGAGGGACAGTGTTTGCGCGAGCAATAGAACACCAACTAGCGACAGTCCATAAGCTACTTCATAGGAGATCATTTGCGCGCTGGCGCGCAGGCCGCCCATCAGTGAGTATTTCGAACCTGACGACCATCCGGCCAGCAGGATGCCATAGACGGAAAGCGACGTGACGGCGAAGAAAAACAGCACTCCGATGTTCATGTCCGAGAGAATCAGCTTTGTTTCAATCCCAAAAACTGTGACAGTGTCACCGAAGGGGATTACCGTGAAGGTTAGTAAGGCAGGGATGAAAGTTATCACCGGGGCCAAGTTGTAGAACCATCCCTCGGCGGCGGCCGGACGAATGTCCTCTTTGAAAATCATCTTGATCGCGTCAGCCATCGGTTGTAGCAATCCAAACGGGCCGGCGAGATTTGGCCCAACACGTTGCTGGAAAAGCGCCACTATGCGTCGTTCTGCATAGGTCATATAGGCGCAGCCAGTCAGTACAACACCGACAATGGTGACGACTTTAATCAGAGATATGAGCGCAAACTGTAAGTAATCCATGATTCCCGTTACGTTCTAGTTACTGCTTCTCAATCTTTTCAATGCGCACATATGACACGCGGCTATCACGACTGGTGAAACAATTCACTGGCTTGGCCGCGAAATTATGCGAAGCCAGCAGGGTATCACCTTCCAAGATATCTGAGACTAAAGCTTTGAGAATCAACTTCTCGCCTTTGTTGCCTTTATCACCTCTATCACATAAGACACGCACACTATCACCAGTTTGGATATCCAAGCGACTCGCCAAATCGGCAGAGATTTCAAGCGCCGCTTCCGGGTTGAACTCTAATAGTGAATGACACATCTCAGTCCAGTGTCCAAAGTGATGTAAGGCGTCACCTGCGAATAACGGCAGACTATTCTCTTGCGGCGCTGGCGGCGCCTGGAAATGTGATTCCATCAGGAAATGTTTCCGCTCAGGTGCGTTATAGGAGTCCAGCAACTCGCTGACTTCATCCTGCAAAGAACTCAAGTCTGCATAGAGACTGAAACCCAATGATTGCGCAATGCGGTTTAGGGCCTCGTAACCCGGCAGTGACGCGCCGATGCGTTTCATACCGGCGCAGAAATCCTGAGTGCGGCCTTCAAGATTGGTAAACGAGCCATCATATTCGGCAAAACTTGAGAGCGGAAGAACTACATCCGCCAGAGCGGTCGTAGGAGTCTCTTTCAAGTCTGCAACTACTAGAAAATCCAATGACTCTAGTGATTTCTTTATGTGATTGTAATCCGCTCCAGTTTGCACAGGATTAGCTCCAAAGATTAACATGGCTTTGATGTCTTCGCCCTGCGCGCCGCTTAACATTGCATCCCAATTCGCTCCGGCTAACTCCGGGAATGACTGGAATTGATTCTTGAGGGTAGCCGTCTGCGTAGCGCTTATCTCAGGGAACAACCCTAGGGCTTCAGCGCCTTTGCTATTGGCGGCTTTCGCCAATACTGCGGCTTGACCTCGTTTGCCCTGCACTATGCCAAGCAAGAGAGCGACATTATAGAATGACTTGGCAATATTTTCCCGTGCAATCGAGTTTGAAACTAACTCACCGGCTATCAAAGTAGGAGATTTTGAGTTTGCCAGACGTTTGGCGCATTCATTGATGCGCTCTACGCTCACACCGCAAGTCTCGGCGCACTTCTCAAGTGTATTTGGAATCAATAGTGTTTCTATCTTGCCGGTATCGACTTCTTTGTCGGCTAGTCCCTGCTGAATCAAACTTAGAGTCACTCCATTGAGGAAGACTTCGTCGGTTCCGAGGTTGTAAATCATTTCATCGGTGGAACAGTCCGCAGACTTGGTGACAATCGGATTGGCAGTATAGAGCCAACTGAGTTTTTCGAAAATCGCGCGACGGGTTTTCAGGTGCACATTCGGATGTTCGCGAATCAAATTGGAGCCAACCACAAAGATTACATCCGACGACGCTACCGCATCAATGCTGAACGACCTGGAGGCCATAAAGCCATAGGTTGAGTCCGCATCAGTCGGTAAATTCGAGTAATCAGAGCGATAGTCTACATTATTTGAACCCAAGGCTCCACGGAAAAGTTTGTTGAATGCGTGTAAGGTCTTAAGGTCAAGATTCGGCGAGACAACACCGGCGAGACAGGGCGCTCCCTGACTTTCTTTCACTTCTTTGAAGCGACGACTTATCACTCCGAGCGCTTCTTCCCATGAAACTTCAACCATCGCGCCATTCTTGTTCACCAATGGGGCTTTGATTCGACGTTCTGAAGTTGCTATTTGATAGCCATAGCGAGCAATATCTGAAATCCAACCGTCGTCGGTGTCATCGTTCATGCGCGAGGTTGCGCGATGAACCTTGGTGGCGTCTTTCCATAGTGTCAGATTGGCTCCATCGGCATGATAGGGGTCGATTGACGGAACTGTTTGCGTATTCCAAACACGGATTTTATAGCGCCAGTCACTGCTGGTTAAAGCTCCTACCGGGCAGATTTCTACTAGATTACCACTATATAGCGATGCTACCTGTCCGCCGGGCGCGGCGTCGATTTCGGTATTGTGTCCTCGCTGATAGGCGCCAATGTCGTATTCCCCAAAGGCTTCTTCATTGGCGCGAACACATTTGTAGCACAGTATGCAACGGTTTTGATTGCGGACCATCTCCGGACCGATTTGCAGGTCGTCAAAGGTAGAGTTTTTATCCCGAATCTTACGTGCCTTGCGGAAAGCAAAACGAGTGTCATCGGATAGTCCGTATTCGAAAGCGTTGTCCTGCAGGTCGCATTCGCCGCCTTTGTCACAAGTTGGACAGTCCAGTGGATGATCCAGCAGGATGAATTCGATTATAGCTTTTCTACCTTCGCGACATTTCTCGGAATCAGTGAGAACAACCATATCATTCATGGCTTCGGTCGCACAGCTCACCATCAGCTTGGGGAATTTCTCGATTTCCACATAACACATACGGCAGGCACCGACCGAACGCAGTTTCGGATGCCAGCAGAATGTCGGCACTGGAATATTTTCCTGCCTGCAGGCATCCAACACTGTGGCGCCCTTCTTAACTGAGATAGGGCGTCCGTCGATTGTCAGGCTTACCATCTCCACTGCCGGAGTTGTTTTCTGGTCTTTTGTTGCTGTATCGCTCATTGCTATCTATTCTAATCTAATCGAATCAAACTAGACTCAATTGAAAGAGAACTGCTCCATTGGCAGAACATCTTTGGCCTTGATTCTATCTACAAAGTCCTGTCTGAATCTCTGGATTACTGATATTACAGGCATTGCCGCGGCATCACCAAGCGGACAGATTGTCCGTCCGAGGATATTGTGGCAAATGTTATCTATTTTGTCGATATCCGACTCTTCGCCTTCGCCATTTAGAATCCGCTCAACTAATTGCGTGAGCCACTTGGTGCCCTCACGACAGGGAGTGCATTTTCCACAGGATTCATGTTTGAAAAATTTTATCAACTTGTATGTAGCCCAAACGATGTCGGTGCGCTCATCGAGAATTATGCATGCGCCCGAGCCAAGCATTGATCCGGCGTCGGCTATGGCTTCGTAATCGAGCGGTGTGTCAATTTGGTCGGCGGTCATGAACGGACATGATGCGCCGCCGGGAATAATCGCTTTGATTTTTCGACCCTCGGGAATCCCGCCACCCATTTCTTCTATCAGGTAGCGTAACGAGGTTCCCATCTCCAGCTCGTAGTTGCCAGGGCTATTTATGTGTCCTGTAAGTGAGAATAGTTTTGTGCCAGCCGACTTTTCTGTGCCGAAAGTTTTGTACCATTCGCCGCCATTGTTTATCAAGTGCGGCACAACCGCGAGAGTTTCGACATTGTTCACCACTGTCGGACATCCATAGAGTCCTTCGACTGCCGGAAACGGCGGTTTCATTTGTGACATCCCGCGATGTCCGGCTAGTGATTGCAGTAATGCAGTTTCTTCGCCGCAGATATAGGCTCCGCCACCGGTGTGTGTCACTACATCGAGATCATAGCCGGTGCCATAGATATTCTTGCCGAGATGACCGTTGTCGTAGGCGTCCTCGACTGCTTTTTCGAATACTTCAATCGGGTAATCGAATTCACCACGAATGTAATTGAACGCCAAATGCGAGCCAATTGAAAATGCGGCTATGGCCATGCCCTCAATTACCGCCTGCGGGTCGCATTCTAATAGCACCCGGTCTTTGCAAGTTCCCGGCTCGGATTCGTCGGCGTTGCATACTAAGTAGCGCGGCTTGGGAGAATCTTTGGGCACAAAACTCCATTTGAGCCCGGTGGGAAAACCGGCTCCGCCTCTGCCACGCAAGCCGGAGGCTTTGACTTCGGTTATGACTTCATCGCGTGTCATCGAAGTTAACACCTTACGCCAGGCGCGATAGCCGCCATTGGCTACATATCCGGCAACAGTCTTATGTTGCGGATCATCGGTGTGGGCTAGAAGTAGTTTATGCTCGGCCATTGTCTTGGGTTCTATATTTTGGACACTATCCCTCTTTACGCCAGCCGTCGATTAGCGCATCGACTTTTTCGCGAGTGAGGTTTTCATGATATTCGTGGTTGACCTGCATCATTGGCGCGGCGCTACACCCGGCCAGACATTCCGCAATTTGTAGTGTAAAGAGATTGTCTTTTGTGGTTTCACCGACTTTGATTTCCAGTTTTTGCTCCAAGTATCGCAGGAGATTATCCGCTCCGCAGAGGGCGCAGGATATGTTGTCACAAACCATTATCAAATGTTTTCCGCGCGGTTTTTTGGGAAACATGGTGTAGAATGTTGCGGCTTCGGCGAGTTGTAGTTTTGGGATCTCGGTTATCGCCGCAAGCTCGGCGTAGATTTCATCATTGAGATAACCGACCTGGCGATATGCGACAGTGAGCGCCGGCAGAACCGCTGATTTGCGCACCGGATAACGGGCCATCTTTTTCTGAATCTCTGCAACTGATTCAGCATTCAGGATACGTGTTTTCACCTGCGGAGCGCCGGGGGACTTGACATGCGGCAATCCCGGAATCGGCTGAGTTTGAGTCTTATTATCTGACATTACAATATCTTCTGAAATGTATCTTCTAAGTTCTTAACTATCTTATCTGTCAATCTCGCCAAGAACAATGTCAATTGATCCGATAGCGGCAACCACGTCACTGACAAGACTGCCTTCGACCATCTTCGGCAATGCCGACAGATTCACAAATGAGGGCGGACGGACTCGCACACGATTCGGAACATTTGTTCCGTCGGAATCGATATAGAAACCTATTTCACCTTTGCCGGATTCTATCGGCACATAGACTGAGCCGCGCGGAACTTTGAATCCATCGGTGATTATCTTGAAATGATAAATCAGAGACTCCATTTTCGAGAGCACATCGGGCTTAGGTGGCAATATCACTCCCGGGACATGCGCGATATACGGTCCCTCCGGAAGTCCATCGAGAGCCTGCCCCATTATCTTCAGTGACTCACGCATTTCGTAAACACGAACCTGATAGCGGCTGAACACATCACCATGCACTCCCACCGGAACCTGGAAATCAAACTTATCATAGTCAGAGTATGGGAATGCTTTGCGCACATCATACTTTACACCGCTACCGCGCAAAGAAGCGCCAGTTAGCCCGCCGTCGATGGCGTTCTCGGCAGAGATTTTCGCCACACCAATAGTTCGCATTTGCCAGATGCGATTGTTGGTTAGCAGGTCTTCGTATTCGTCAATTCTATCGGGAAGATTCTTGAGAATCCGCCGTATCGATTTGTCGAAGTCTTTTGGCACATCCATCATCAGGCCGCCAATTCTGAAATAACTCGACATCATTCTCTGCCCAGAAACCAATTCGTATATATCCAGCAGGGTCTCACGGTCACGGAAAGTATAGAGAAACATCGACATAGCGCCGAGGTCAATTGCATGTGTTCCCAGCCACACTAAATGCGAATTGATACGAGTCAGCTCGGACATTAGCACCCGTATCCATTTTGCCCGAGCGGGAATTGCATCTTCAATATCCAGCAGTTTTTCCACCGCCAGACAATAGCCAAGATTGTTCGACATCGGGGACATATAGTCCATCCGGTCGGTCATTGGCAGGGCCTTGTAATAGAGTTTGCTCTCCAGTGTTTTTTCTATGCCGGTGTGCAAATAGCCGATTTCCGGGCGACAGGAGACAACTGTTTCGCCGTCAAGTTCAAGCACCAGTCGCAGAACTCCATGTGTCGACGGATGCTGTGGCCCCATATTCAATGTCATTGTCTTACGACCGGAGTCATGTGTGACTACGTCGCTGAACTCGACATTGGAGGGCTTATGTTCGACCGGGCTATTCATAATCTTGGATAGTGTAACAGTGTTTTATACAAGTAGCGCTTAGTGATGCGGATTATCCGGTACGACTTCTATGTCGCTTGAGTTGTGGGAGAATTGCGGCATTTCATAAGTGATGCCAAAGTCCTTGCGCAGTGGATGACCTTCTAATTCCTCAACTGTCAAAATCTTGGTTAGGTCAGGATGCCCCTCGAATTTGATACCCATCAAATCCCAGACTTCACGTTCTAGCCAGTTGGCGCATCCCCAATCTCCGGAAAGTGTTGCAATAGATGCGGCGTCCTCCTGGAGTTTAGTGCGAAGGATAATTCGGGAAGTGTTTTTCAGTGACGTCAGGATGTAGATTATCTCAAAACGACCTTCTTTTTCCCACGACTGGCCTTGATGGTCGACAGCAGTTATGTCAGTGAGAAAATCGAATTTCAACTCGGAATCCGCTTTGAGCGCCAGAATTACTTCACGAACCGCTTGGGCCTGGACATAGAATGAGAGTTGCCCTCGGTGCGAATACTCGGAGAGAATCTTGTCGCCGAAACGGCCCGTTAGAAATGTTCTGATCTTGTCTTCCATCATTACTGAACCGAGGTATTAGGCGTCGGCTTTCTTTGCGGCATCATCTGCTGTTTGTGTTCTAGCGGCGCTTTTGGGTTTGGCGCGTAGTGATTCTTTTTCGATTTTGGCGTGCAATTTCAGAATACCATCGATTAACTGCTCAGGTCTGGGAGGACATCCGGGAACATATATATCAACCGGAACTACCCTATCGACTCCTTGCACAATTGCGTAGTTGTTAAAAACCCCGCCACATGAAGCGCAAGCGCCCATAGAAATCACCCATTTGGGGTCGGGCATTTGCTCGTAGAGCTTGCGTAGCACCGGAGCCATTTTTTGCGTCACACGACCGGAGACAATAATCAAATCCGCCTGACGCGGCGAGGAGCGCATCACCTCCATACCGAATCGCGCAACATCAAATCTAGAAGCAAAGGTGGACATCATTTCAATAGCGCAACAAGCCAAACCGAAACCAAGCGGCCAGATTGAGCGTTTGCGCGCCCAATTAACCATGGTGTCGACTGTCGTCAATGCGATTCCCTCAGGAATTTTTTCTTCTAGTCCCATTTCAGGGCTCCTTTGCCAAGGATATAGAAATAGCCAGTGATAAGTATCGCAACGAACACCAACATTTCCAGGAATCCGAACATCCCGAGGGAGTCATATATGACAGCCCAGGGATATAGAAAGACAACCTCGATATCGAAGATGATAAAGAGGATTGCCACCATATAGTATTTAACAGGAACGGGGTGCTTTGTGTCACCGACCGGATCAACACCACATTCGTAGGGTTGCATTTTGACTTTGGAGCGGGTGCGTTTGCCAATCAATACAGAGAGGCCCATCAAAACAGTGGCGATCAAGGCCCCCACTGCGACCATTATCAGAATCGGCAGATATATCTCGACTTTATCCATGAGGCTCTATCTAAGTAGCATAGCAATTATGCCACTTCCGAAGTCCATATTCCAAGATTTAATTCCGGTATTTCGAATGTGTGCAATACCGGTTCGCTCCCTTTTGTGGCGAACTGAATCGCCAGACACCTTCAATCCTAGATGTCTCTATCGGAAATCATAGACATTAGTCATAACCCTGTCAAGACGACTTTGTGAAATCTGTAACAAAGTTTTAGTTTGTTGAACCACAGGGGCTTACGGAACTGAACCACTCGCTGGAACGCCAATTCTGATGTGGTTTGAATAAATCCAACCAAATCCCTTTCGCAGAACCTCGATGCGATACAATCCGGACTGTGAAGGGGTGTATTCCAGCTCGTCGGACTCGACCCGCAATACTGCCGAGCCGTTACGAATGAGACGGATTTCTCCTCGCTGTGGAGCCTTTACATGAATCGAAGCTCCAGCCGGGCTTTCCAGAGATCCACCGCTGATAGCGGCACTCCCTCCAGAGGTTGCCACAAATTGGAATCCCTGTGCATCGCCTCGGCGACGATTGGAAAAGTATAGCTGACAGGAGCGCAGGGCATTCAGCAGTTGAATACGAGCTTCTTCAGGGTCTTGGGAGAGTGGCTCTGTTAGGATGATGTGGTTTTGCAAAGAACGGAAGTGAACCTTGTAGGGAAAGATTGTTACTTGTTTAGGTCCGAGCTGGTATGGGAATGCATGGGCATCGACTCCGGCGATACCTACTACCCTTCGAGTGTGATTGACTTTGTCCCAATGACGTAGAGTTTCGACAGGCGGAGCTTTCATAAATTTCCGGGGCGAAAAGAGCAAAGCGACCTTGCCGATTGGTCCGGCTTCCTCCAGACGTTCCATCCACTCTGACATTTGATTCCACAGCTCAATTCCATGATAGCCTTCGACCGTCCAGTCCTGCCATTGGTAGGGAGGGTACTTTCCGTCTTCGGGACGTTTTTCATCGGGGTGGGCGATTATGCCGAGGGCGTTATCCGCGGCGCATTGCGTCACATAGTCACTCACATGTAATTCCGGGTCATATACTCCGGGGCTGTCGAAAATCAGGAAGTGATTCTTATCAGCGGGGTCATTATGTTCATAGCCCACTGCCACAAACAAATCTCCATGGTATCCGGCGAATGCGTCACGTGACTTTAGCGTCATGTGATCAGTAAAGAACAAAAAGTCCAACCCGACTTCGGCGCCGAAAGCTATTACCTCATCATGCGTCGCAGTTCCATCGGAGTCCAGCGTGTGCATGTGTATACAGCCGGTGTAGTGATAGTACCCTGTCTTGTCTCTTATCATATTAACTGTTTCACTGCTCTAGGATTATCTATCTGTTGGATGCTCCAATGGCATTGAATGCTCCAGTGGCGGGCGCTTGCCTTTGATGAAGATAAGCAGACCGACTAGAACCAGCAATGAGAGACTAGCGGCGGCGGCTCGGTAAGGCAATTGAATTGCAAGCTCTTCTGAAACCGAAAAAACTCTCCCGATTACACCATCAGATTGGAAGAGCCAGAAAAACAGCCCCCACCATAGCGGTCCGAGCACTGCGGCGCTCTTTCCGGTTAGAGAATATAATCCAAAGAATTTCCCCAGCTCATCTTTGGGGACCATTTCGGCGAAATAGGGTCGATGAATTGTCCACACTCCTCCGAGCAAAATACCAGCTATGGCGCTAAGCGCCCAGTATTGCCAGCGCTCAAAGGCTACACCGAATAGCGCCATAGTGACTATCCAGCCCAAAGCTATGGCAATGATTGCAGAGCGAAGGGGGATTCTCACTGCAACACGCCCGATGATGAACGAGCCTATTACTGCCGCGAGTGTCACTATCGCAAGGAAAATTGTTTTTTCTGCGTCGCTGAGTCCGATTACATACAGGCAGAAAACTCCGATGTTGATGATTACGGCATTGACAGCATTCTTGATGAAGAAGTCAGTTAACAGGAAACGTAGCAGGCCGGGATACTTTTCTGCATCGCGCAAGCTCTTCCATAGTGACTTGTATGCCCGCGCTATTCCGGTACCTGTCACTGTCTTTGATGTCTTTCTCTCACGGACAAACAGGAACAACGGAACTGCTAGCGCTAGGAAGATTACCGCAGTAGGCATGAAGGCGCCGGATTTTCCACTGCCTTCGACAAATGGGATTTCCAAACCGAAAAGATTTCCATCGACAAAGGGCAGGACAGCGAACAGTCCGATTATTGCGCCAAGATAACCTAGCGCCACTCCGTAGCCGCTAATGAACCGCGCTTGGATGTCGTCATCGGCTACAGAGTACAGCAAGGAATTATAGAACACCATGCTGCCTTCATAGAAGAAATTCGCCAGCCCGAATAGAAACAGGATAATCACAAAAGCCGACGCCGGCAGAAAACTGAATCCGGCAACTGACAGGAAACATGACACTGTAAAGAGGAATAAGAATTGCTTCTTGCGCGAGGCGCCATCAGATAGGGCGCCTAAAGCCGGTGAAAGAATTGCAACACCCAACATTGAAAGCGCCACTGTCAGGTCAAATGTGAAACCTGATTTTCCGAGGTCATCTACTATCCAGGGTTTGAAATATGAAGAAACGATATTCATCGAGAATATCGTATTGGCAAAATCATACAGCGCCCAGCTGAAGATGTCCTTTTTGAACATCAGGTGGGCAAAACGCTTTTTCTCCGAAGGAGCGGAATTGGCGACACTGGCGCTGTTCATTTTTTGCCTATGATTTGTGTTCGTTCTTACAGTCCCAGGTAGTCGCCGATATTTAGCATACCGTCGCGAACTGCTAGGATAAATTCGGCTAGTTCCATATCCAGATTTGAACAAGCGGCCATATTTTCGCGCGTGGCTCCTGCGGCAAAGCGTTTTTCTTTGAAGCGCTTGAGCACAAAGCGCTCGTCGAGAGCCGCTAGAGATTTGTCAGGATGCATAAGAGCGCAGGCGACCAGGAAACCGGTAGTTGGGTCGACTGAGTAAAGCGCCCAATCCATTTGGCTTTTGCAGGGAGTGTGTCCGGGATGGCAACGGATAGCGTAAATCATATCTGTCGGGACATCATAGGGCTTCAACCATTCTTCGGTCAGAAAGGTGTGCTTTGATTCATTCTCTGCTGTCTCATTGTAGTCAAGGTCATGCAATATACCAGTCAGCCCCCACAAGTCTGCATCGGCGCCAAAACGTAGCGCAAGGTGACGCATCCCTGCTTCAACCGAGCGAATGTGCTTGCGCAGATTTACATTCTCGATTTTTTCTTCCATCAACGCTAGCGCTGTTTTATGGTCTATCATGTTTTCTCTCTTGGAATGTCAGTCAACCGAACACTTCTGTTCCGGGTTAGTCTCGGACTATGTCATTCTGAGAGAAGCGAAGAATCTTCTTTCGATTCATTCTGCTAACAACCAGCAAGATACTTCGCTTCGCTCAGCATGACAATGGGTTTAGAAAACCTCTAATTAAAGAAGTTCCAGGTAATCCAATACCAACTGTAGCGCCCTATGTAATCGTATCCTTCACGCGCCTGGAATTGGGCGTTGAGTGAGTTTTCAAATACATAGTTGAAAGTGAAGTCTTTGATACGAAACGCGGCGCGATAGTTGATTACCGCCTGCTTACCAAGCAGACTGCCGTCATAGCCGAAATACTCCCCGTTATAGGTTACTTCTCCATAACCGGAGAAGTGTATTTCCAGAGGGCGATAATAGAAATCAAGCGCCAGTCCGGAGAATAGATTGTAATCTGGTGAATAAGCAGGTTGCGCGGTTGAGTCATACTCTGAATTGTAAATGGCCGCCGAGGAGTTCCACACTAACCAGGACGTCAGCGCCAGGCGCTTAGTAACAGTTGCGCCGAAGAAGGTGAAGTCCTCATTGATCGGCCTATAGAGCAAACCGCTAGATGTCGGCGAGGTTCGCCAGTTGATTCCATCTGTAATCTTGCCACCGGTGATTGAAAGTGTCAGTTGCTTAGCGCCCGACCCTATACGCGCTTCTGCTGTTGCTGTGTATTGCGCCTCGGGAGTTAGACTACCATTGCCCGACTGCTCGAGAGTTCCGACAGTTGATTGTGTAACTGGAGCTTCAGGTGGCAAATCCAATTCATATTGTCGCGGGAAGACTGGAGTGACACCTAGCGCCAAAGTAAATGAACGTCCCGGAGCTACAGATACAAACCCCAGGTTCACTCTTGGTTGCACATCATACCCTCCCGCACCAGACGCGGCGATTTCACCGAAAATGAATGAGGAGTTTAGCCCACTCTGGAATTCACTTCGGTTCGCCAATATCCTTGGAGGATGTACCGCTGAAGTCGGCAATTCAATTTCGGTTAGCGCATCACCGCCAAGCCGCACTAGCGCTTTCAGCGAGGCGTCACCAAGTTTGCGTTCATTGCTCCCTACTTCAAACTCCAGCTTCTCTTTTGATGCGCTGAGATTGACTTTGAGCATTTTCGTAGAGCTACGATGATTCCAAATTGCGCTGAAACCGTTTTCAATGCGATCAAGTCTTTGACTATAGGGACTCGAAAGCGCATCAAGTCCTGATTCTGAACGCTGGTGACGAAACTCCACACCAAGTGAATTGTTGTTTCCCGCTTTTCTTTCAACTCTGGCTACTATATCTCTGTCGCGTCTATCGCGGTTGAACTTCCTGTTTAGCGATTGAGGTTTGTAGGCGATGTTGGCTTTGCGCCGGTAGAGCCTAACTGAAGTTGTTATGCGCCAGTTTCTCTTGTAGGGAGCCTCAATTTCCCAAAACTGATGACTGGCGTCATCATTGGCCAATAGAGAGCCAAATTCAGTCTTGCGAAAACCAAGCGCCGCTGTATAGGAGAATCCATTTGGCAAAGTCTCTGAAATCATACCCTTGGTATAGGCATATCCGAATGGGCCCTTTTGGATTTCCAGACGGGATTCCGAGCGAGGGCCATCGGCGCGTAGTTTTTGTAACCATATCCCCCCAACTCCGCTCTGTCCGCCGAGAAATGCGGCAACCGGACCGGTGAGGGTGTAAACATCACTAACTGAAGAAGTGGGAATGTCATTAAAGTCATACTGACCATCCTGCTCGGTCAGATGTTCCAAGGGCGCCAGAGGACGGCCATCGAAAATCGGTGTCACTCTTGGGCCCGGGACTCCAAAAGCGGAGACAGTGTGACGCGCCGGAGTAGTTAGATAGTCTACTGTAAAAAATGATCTGTCGGCTCGAAAGAAATCTCCGGCGTCATGATAGAAAGCTTTGCCAATGTTCTTATTCTGCTCACGTTGCGCGCCAAGCAACATGGCCGCGGCATATTCGTTGAAACGAAAGGGGTTGATGGCGCTTACAGTATCTACCTGGTTTGCGGCATCGATTGAATCAAGCATACGCTCGGCAATAATTGCTGACGAATCCGGACCTGTCCGAATATGCAAGGAATCAATGATTGCTGATGTATCAGAGAGCGTGTCTCCCGAAAGTATAGCGCTGGAATCTGTGGTAGTGGAGTCAAGCGCCTGCGATGTATCAGGCGGCGGAGAATCTGTTTGGGCATGTAGCTCGGATACTACGGCAAAGACTAACAGAGTAAGAACAATAAGCGTGCTTCGGCATAAGCGTATGCAGAGCTGAATTCCGCTTGTCTCAGGTTTATCGCCGGACGCAGACATGGCTCTCAGTTCGGTTTATTTGAATTGCCTATGATTGTTTATGATGAACTGCGTTAGCGAATAACCAGGACTTTTGTGACTTCAGAATGCGCCAGATTCCCTGAGCCATCGACAATTTTCTGCAATACTATGTAAACACCGGGAGCAACTTTTACTCCGGATTGATTAGTCAAATCCCAGGTTACTGATACTTGAGTAAACGCGGGGCCGCTGGCTTGTGACAGGTTATCACGCACTAACTCTCCGGTCTCGGTGAAGATAGAGACATTGAGTGTCAGTTCGCCAGAGTTTCGCACCAGCGGATCGCGCAGGGCTTCAAAAATTACCTGATCGTTTCCGGGGAGAACTGGATTTGGGTATGGTGTGCGCACCGAAAAAGGCTGTGAGACATTTTGGATGGCATTAGAACTATCCTGCACGACATAGGAATAGGGATACTCGGCTATTCCGGCAGAGCTCTCATAGTCACGAGGATCCAGTGAGGTTTGCGTCACAATTAGCATCACATCAGAATAACGAGCAGGGTCTGGAAGAACGACACCCGGGGCCAGATTTTCTACTCTCAGGTAAATACTGTCAGGCTGTCCATCATTAAGAGCGCCGGGATTCAACGTGTCGATTACTACAGTGTTGTAACAGACAAAAGAATCAACAAGATTCTGAACAGTCGCGTCTAATTCCGCTTCATTTATCAATAGGTTGGTGTCAATAACCAGCTTGGTAAACGGCGCGCTAATTACTACAGCCGTATCAAATTGGTTCTTCGGAATAGCAACTAAAGACAAACTGCGCTCAAATCCGGCGAATACCAGGGCAGTAGGCACAGATAGCAATGGCTTGAAACAACCATCACGAACGCTGAGAACATCGTGCATGAAAACAAAGCTATTGGAGTTTGATTGCGGAGCCGGTTGCAATGCATTGAATGGCTGGGGCGCTACCGGATATGAGCTGTGGATGGGTCCGAGGACAATTGTATCAACAGTCCTATTGAAAACTCCCGGCTTGAAGATAGTGTCTCTAATTGTAGGATAAAACTCTCCTTCTTCAAAGCCGAATCCAGCGGGAGCGAATTTTGCTCTTTCACCCGATAGAGCCAGCGCAGCGCCGAATTCCTGGAAGGCGCGCCTGAAGCCATACTCACCATTGGTAAAAGCAGTCAGCGCCGAGTCAACCGCCCCTAGAAAATCTGGTCCGGGGGAGCCACAACCAAGCCAGGTTCCTCTAACAATCTCAGGCCCGAACTTATTTGTCAGCCAAATCGGGAATATGCCCATAGCATAGGGGAAATCACTACTAAAAGAGAATGTTTCTAGAGACACATGGGGAGCATCAAACGGAATACTCGTGGAGGAATTGAACAAGTAAGCATAGTAATCATTGATATCGTCATAGATGTACTCTTCCATCGAAACCGCTGACATCTCAAACCAAAACTTCCTTGCAAACCCCGCCTGAAACTCAAACTCTGTCTCATCAATTCCAAAATGAATAGCATGAAAGTATTCGTGCGCTACTGTCACACGTACGGCATCGAGCGGTTTCTTTCGATAGTCATTTACAGCGCTGTAGCCTGCTTCAACGTAATCATTGTCCAAGATTATGTATGAAGCTCTCGACCTTGAGAGAGGGAAGCTGATAAAGTGACCAAGAACAGTATCAGCGGCAACCGTCGCCCCAAAAAAATTCCCGCCGAGGTTTACGAAATAAACGTCATACAACGAATCAGGATTTTCAGCGCTTATTGAGAGGCCATCATTGGGCGGCGCAGGATACTCCAGATTCTTGCTACCCGCGCCTCTAGGGCCTTCAATAATATTCCATGCAGAATCAAAGATATCACCAGAAACGTTGATGAAATCCGGAACACCATCAGGTCCGCCAACTCCCAGCGGACCTGAAAGATCAATGTTCGCATTCTTGATGGCGTTAGTTCCGGTTGTGTCAAAATGTAATTTGAAACGACCTTCGGGAGAATCGTAGGTAGCTTGCATTAGCGCCCTGTCGAATATACCCTGTACAGATGTGCGCAAAAGCGGATTCATGAGATTCGAATCGAAATTCGTATTTGCTATCGGAGTTCCACATTTGAGAGCTCGTTCTGCCACTGCGGACTTTTTCCCGGAAAAGTCCAAACCGGTTAGATGCGCATACAAGGTTTCCTGTTCGGCGAGCGGCATTCTGGTGGCGCCTGGGTAAACAGGCTTTGTTGCCGAAACTGCTGTTTCTACGAATCCTAAAGAGAGAACGCAGGAAACAAGGGACGCTGTTAGTAACGCAATTGAGATAGAAGGTGTTCTTAATCTAGCCAATTTGAAATACTCTTTCATCTTTGGGGTCTAGCGATAGCGCTCTGCTCGCTCTTGCATGCGCTCGAAATATTCGTAAGGAACTTGCATCTGGCCGATTTCGCCATGATGGTCGTTCCTTCCATGATAATCACTTCCACCGGAAATCGCCAACCCATGCGCTTTGGCCGCTTTGCGATATTTCTTGCGCTGAGAAGTAGAATTAGCCGGATGCAGGACCTCGATACAGTCTAATCCGAAGCCAACTAACCTTTCAACTTCATTTTCCGCCCCGTTGATAGCCGGATGGGCCAGTGAGATTATCCCGCCGGATTCATGAACCAGGTCGATTGCGGCATTGGGAGAGATATTCTCTTTTTCGACGAAACCCGGCTTTTGATAGCCTATCCAGGTGTAGAACGCCTCATCGTAGGATTGGATGGCACCGGATTTCAGTAGCGCATCAGCAATATGCGGCCGACCAATCGGACTGCCATCAGCGATCTCCAATACACTCTCAATAGTTATCTCTAATCCTGCGGCATTAAGTTTTTCGACCATGCGTTCGCCGCGAGTTTCACGGCGGCGACTGAATTCGTTCACGGCTTCATCAATAGGACTGCCCGCGGCAATTGCATCGGTGTGGAAAAAATACGCCAGCATGTGCAAGTCCTCACCGGGGTCACCGGCGGAGAGTTCGATAGCGGTGACTAGAGTCGGGTCACCGGGTTGCATTAGCTTGCGCAATTCGGCGCTTCCGGCGAATGTGTCATGGTCTGTGACAGCGAAGGCGCTGACACCGGAGGCTCGCACAAGCTCAATTAGCTTCGCCGGACTCTTCAATCCGTCGGAAGCGGTGGTATGCATGTGCATGTCAATTGTCTTGTTCATCAAACGAGCGCCTTCTCAACTAGTTCGCGAATCTCCGCGCTTACCTTCTGGGCCTCGGGTATCATCTTAGCCAAACGCTCGGTTATCTCTTTGCAGAACTTCGCATCGTCGAGGTCTTTGAGATTGATGCGCGCATTGTATCCGGCGCCCTCGATTCCCGCGAGCGCCATAAGCCCGGCGACTCCGGCATCGGTGATTGAATTCGGATTTCCCTTCTCGGCGACAACTCTCGCCAAACGTAACGACGCCAATGAACTTTCTACAACTTTCATTGGAACTAGTGTTGCATTGCGTGAGCTTTCTGCGATCGCGGCTGTGCGCGCGGAAATTTGTTTGTCATTACTCTTCGGGAGAGCAAACGCCGCCATCACTGCGTCGAAGGCTTTTTCGTCCTCGACTATTAGCTCAGTTAGCTCTTTTCTCAGAGCGTCAGCCTTGGTAGAGACTTCCAGAAGCTCGTCACGCACAGCGGCGAATTTCTTTTTCTTTACCGTCAAACGGCAAACCATGCCAGCCAAGGCCGCCGCTAGCGCTCCGGCGGAAGCCGAAACTGAGCCACCTCCCGGCGCAGGTGACGATGATGCAACATCGGCATAGAAGTTTGAAGAACTACCGCCCTCTCCCCCGCCGACTACCTGCTTGAGTTTGTTTTCCAGAACCTGGTCCGGGCTGAAATTCTCCAAACGTAAATAGAACTCTGATACATCCATGAGAGCGGCCTGCGGAACCAGTCCGATTAGCTCCGATGAAGTGACAGCCACGCCATATCTTTCGGCCTCGGATTTTATCATTTCGAAAACCCGGTAAACAGGGGACTTGGTGTAGTTCACCAAATTCATTGACACCTGAACCTGATTGCGCTCTTTGATTTCAAAGCCAAGCGCTTTTACGAAGCGCAACCCACCGCGCAAGTGACGCACTGCATCGGCGATCTTTTGAGCTACAGTAATATCATTGGTCCCGAGATAGACATTGTAGGCCACCAGCGGGAAACGCGCGCCTATAGCCGTTGCTCCGGCCTTTAGATTCATCTTTGAAGGACCGTAGTCTGGCTTGCGCGATGCTACAGTTTCTATTTCATCGCGAATCCCCTCGTATTGCCCGCGGCGGGCTTTGGCGAGATTCTTGCGTCCTGCAACTTTCGCGGCGTCTTCATACATGTAAACCGGAATGTCTAATTCGCTTCCGACCTTTGCGCCGAGTTGATTGGCGAGAGTGACAGCGTCTTCCATTGTGACACCATCGAGCGGCACCAATGGGCAAACATCGGTGGCGCCCATGCGCGGATGTTCACCGGTATGCGTTTGCATATCTATCAACTCTGCGGCTTTGGCAATGCCACGAAATGCCGCTTCTACTACGACATCAGGATCACTCGCAAAAGTCACAACCGCCCGGTTGTGATCCGGGTCCATCTCCTGCGCGAGCGCGTAGGCGCCGTCGACAGAAGTTATTGCCGCCACGATTTCATCAATTACTTCGGGCCGACGGCCTTCGGAGAAATTTGGTATACATTCTATTAATTTGCTCATGGTTACTCTATTTGTAATAATGTGTGTGTTGTTGTTTTTCTGATAAATTGTCGGGTTTCTTTGTCACATGAATGTGACTACGGAACCCGACCTACTTGATTGACATGTGTTGCTCTATGTGATTAGACACAGAGAAACTTCTTTTATGTCAAAGTTTTTTCTTTTGCATTCCTTTGAGGCCCCAAGCCAGTAAGGGGACCATGATTTCGTGGTGGCCTATGAATTCGAAACCGGCCCCGGTTTTTTGTGTCGGGCGTTGCACTACATTCTGCGTGGGACGATAGCTACGAATCATATCGAAATTCGCAGTTACTATCTTTCCTGTGTTTTTGGAACCGCCTTTACTCGAGCGCTCTATGTTCCTCGCGACAGTTAGGGCTTTTAGAAACACTTCGGGAAGTAACGAGGTTGAACCGATATTCACAAACACCCCACCCCGGTCTGCGCTTTGTGCGACAGTTGCAAGTAGGCGAAAATCATGATGTGAACTTTCGCCAGCCAACGCTCCAGAAAATGACGGATGTTGCGCTACTATATCGGTGCCGATTCCTACATGAATGGTCGCCGGCATTCTTAGCCTTGCGGCTTCAGCAAGAATAGAGAGTCGGGCATTGGGGGCTTTCTTCGCGCGAATCAACTCTCCTGCGGCCTGACCGAGACCACAACCTTTTTCTCCCGAGAGTTCAAGCGCCCCGCAAAACAGATCGGCAGTTTCTTTAGCCATTCCAAAACTTCCATCATTGAGACCACTTTGCACGTCCTCGCTAGTCCCGCCCCAGAAAGCTAATTCCAAATCATGTATCACACCTGCGCCATTAAACGAGACACCGGTAATGATTTTACGTTTCATCAAGTCAATAACAATCGGACTGAGTCCAACTTTGATTACATGCGCGCCCATCATCCAATGGAAAGGTAGTCCTTTGGCGCGCGCGGTTTGCGCCAAACTGATGAAACGGCGCAAGTCTGCGCCTTTTAACTGGTTGGGCAAAGAGTCAAAGAAGCGCTGTGCGCCACTGGCGCTAAGCGGGGTTGCCATGTCGCTGAGTTTCACTTTGTTGGCCCGGGTACGTATCGGACGAGTGGTGACCTTCGATAAATCTATCGGCTTTGGATACTCAGCTTTGTTTGAGGATTTGCCAGTGGGTTTCTTGCGTTCCATGATACTCTATCTTCTCTATCTCACTTGCCGAATATGGAACACTGGAAACACTTCGTTAGAATTGCTCAATTTCACCCAACTTGTAGGCTTTCAAAGTGACATCAATCGATCCGACAATAACTTTAGACTTCATTCTCACTGGCATCTTGAGACGATCGTCAGTCAGCCAAACTGTCATACGGCCCTCATGTTTGAACACTCCGGCGGCTTTTAGCATGGGTTCGACGACAATGCAGTCAAACTCGCCTGCGGGAACCTCAATAGTTTCTTTGCGCAACACCTTCACTTCAAACGGCGTTACTTTTCCGCGAGTGAAATTTTGCATTGTCACCGAGGAGCCAACTTTGAGATCAAGAGTGCGAACATAGTAGAAAGCGCTTAACACATCCTGAATAAACGGCGGCGTTTCGGTTGTGTCACCTTCGTAGATTGCAAGGTTGTTAAGTTGATCAAAATCGTAAATACGGTCTGACTTGTAGGTTCCCTCTCGCAGGCGCCTGTCAAAATGCCAGCTTGATAGTCCAACCGCATCGACAATTGTTTCGACTGTATCATTAACCGGGAAAATCGAATTGAAGAAGCTGTTAGAGTGCGCTTGGGTTTGGATATAGTAGCAAGGACGCCCTGCCCACTCTACAATACCCAACACGCGCATCTGCGCTTCGCCGGCGTTTATGAAACCATAGTTGATATCGAAGATTAACTCCTCACCGACACCAAAAGAAAGATTCACAGCGCCGCGATCCAGCGGGTCTGTTTCGTCGATAGCGGTAGAGAGAGAATCAACTCCAAGCTTGTTAATCTCGGAACTGTCACTGAGAGTTTGGGCGGCTCCGTATTCCACTTTGAAAAAATATGCCAGCGGAATTGTACCGACTGCCATAATCAACAAGAGGATGAGTTTACTGGTATTGTGTAGAACGCGAGGGCTAATGGTACTGACTCCTTTTACTTACTTTACTGACTTCCGGCGAGTTTGTCTTGCGCCATAGATTCTAATTCTGGAAACATTCGCTGTAACTCACTATAGATTTCCAGGTACACTTCGTTATACACACTTTGACTCGAACCGATAGGGTCAAAGATACTTTCGCCGGTGTCTCCGTGTTCTGGAAAGGCTTTGAACAAATAGGTCTTGCTTTCAGATTCCGGAGCGATTCTGAGTATTGAATGATAATGCCCCGAGGAAAGAGCAAGAATAACATCCTGCTCCTCTATTAGTTCTTTGGTTAGTTGTTGTCCGCGATGTTCACTAAGCAGGCCGCCGCAGGTTTTCACCGCCACTTGCGCATACTCACTGGCCGGATGTCCCACAACCGCGCCCACTCCCGATGAACTGACAAGAACATTGTCCACTTCGGCATTGTCGAACATCACACGCAGGATTTCCTCGGCCATAGGTGAGCGGCAGATATTACCGGTGCAGACAAACATAACTCTGAAAACTCTATCTTGTTCTGCTGTCATAGTTCTCTCACCTCAATATCATTCCCGGAAAATTCTTCATTAAGAAAAGCCCGGATTTCGGCGCAGGAGACAGCGCCCTCTCGCAAGACTTCAACACATTCCCTTGAACTATGTTCATCAGGACAACGCACCACAGTCGAAACAGGCCCTGACAATTCCCCATTATCAATATAGAGGGAAATATCATCCCCAAGTTGGCTACGGATTTCGGTCACCGAGGTTGGCGCGGCGGCTCCGGATATATTCGCGCTGGTGGCTGTTAATGGAAACCGAACCAGCGCGGAAAGTTTTGCTATGAAGTCTGAGTTGGAAACTCGAATTCCAATTTCTCTATTGCGGATGACTTTCTCCGATAAGACGCTCATGGCTTTGTCATTTGCCGAGAGAACGAGTGTCATAGGACCTGGCAGGAAATGGTCCCGCAGTTTTCCTGCAATCGTCGATACTCTCGCCCATTGTTCTACTTCCGAAACCGATGCAACAAAGACTGAGCTTACCAGTTCAGTTGGTCTTTGCTTGGCAAGATATAGACGTTCCAACGCTGATTCATCATCGGCGCGGCACAATAACCCATAGCGAGTTTCAGTTGGAGCCACTACTAATTGTCCAGCTTCAAGAGCTACGCGAGCTTGCTCCAGCGCTTCGGGAGCAGATTGTATTAGAATCGGGCTAACCGGACTCATGCGGTAGGTCGATTTTGGAGTTACGCTTGCTAATTGTTGCATGCTCACTCATCAACATCTTCAGCGTTTGTAGTGTCACTAAGAGTATCTCCAAGCAGTGAATCAGCAAATAGCGAATCCAACACTCCCAGAGAATCCAGTGTTTCAAGATCCAGGCCTTCCATCAGAATTGCGGTGCGCAGTGAATCAAAATATGCAGTCAACAGGGCTTGCGCCTCGGCGGACTTTTGCGGAGTCACACGCACACGCGCCACCCAACTATCGGGGTAGCCGGCAGGTTTGACATAGTCTTTGAGATACTCTCTGGCAACTTTGGCATCCGGGAAATCTCCGATACGGACCTTGAAATACGGAACTTCGTAATCCAGTGTCACGGTGTAGTCGAATATCTCGGTTGCGATTGAGCGCTCTAATGCAGCTTCGGTATACACTCGGGAATTGAAAAGCTGTATACGATAGGTGTCATAGGCTATAGTATCCGGTGAAAGCGCTATCTCCAGAATCGTTGAATCCTCGGATGGATTTTCTAGCCCGAAGGTTGAATCGAGAGCCAGATTTGTAAGACTATAAGTTACTGAATCACGAAGCGCTTCGGGTACAATTATCACATCACCTTGAGCGCCCAGAGGATCAAAGCTCAAATCGGCGCTAATATCCTGCTTATCGGATGACGCTAGAGTCGTATCGGGCCTCGATGACGGTCTCTCGTCAACAGCCACTTGATTAGTCGGAGTGCAAGACCCTACTGCAAAGACAATCACAAGTAAGAGAGCCACTCCGGCAAGAAGTGTGGTTTTAGTTTGCTGTATTTTCATCGTTGCGGATTAGCTAGAAATATTTGTCTGAATCATCGCGCTCGTTGATTTTCGCCAGCAATTGCTTTATTTCACCAACCTTGGTCTTATGCGCCACCAAACACAGATCACCGCTCTTGACAATTACCAGGTCCGAAACGCCCAGTCCGGCGATTAGTCCTTCACCTTCATTATACACAGTCAGCTCATAGCTATCCTCAAGAACTGCATTGCCCACTACGACATTCCGGTCTGCATCCGGCTTCATATAGCGCTCCAGCGAATTCCAACTACCAACATCATCCCAAATAATATCCGCTTTTAACGTCAGGGTATTGCTAGATTTCTCCAAAACAGCAAAGTCAATTGAATCTGGAGTGGCTTCGTCGTAGAGTTTTTTGCGCGCAGAGTCCTCATCGGGAGTCCCGATTGATTTGGCGTAGGTTTGCAGTTGTTCGAAGGCCTCGGGGGAGTGTTCGGCAATGGCTTTCATGATGGTCTTTACTGACCAAATGAACATGCCGGAATTCCAAAGATGCTCGCGGCCATAGTAGTATTTCTGCGCAATCAATAAACGCGGCTTCTCAGCGAATTCTTCCACCTCATAGATGGTTATCCCCGCTTCCATCTTGTATGGCTTGCCGAGTTTGATATATCCATAGCCAGTTTCAGCGCGGGAGGGGGCAATGCCGATTGTAATCAAGAAGTCTTCTTTGGCGGCTACCGAGGCCCCAAATTTGATAATTGCGCGCAGACGCTCCGGCGGGTTGATTAGATGGTCAGCTGAAAGCACAATCATGACACCATCGGGGTCTTGCTTTTGGATATGCACAGCAGCGAGACCAATCGCAAAAAGTGTATTGCGTCCTTGAGGCTCAACTAGCAGGTGTTTGTCGTCGAGATAGTCTATTTCTTTGAGGATAGCCTCGCTGATTTCCTCGCCGGTAACAATCATGGTCTTATCCAGCGGAACCAGCGGCAATATTCTGTCGATTGTCTCCTGCAACATCGTTTTCTCTGATGTCAGGGCCAATAGCTGTTTGGGGCGTTTGCGGCGGGACAACGGCCAAAACCGCTCTCCTCGTCCACCTGCCATTATTACGTTGTAAATCAAGGACTTACCCTTATTTGACTCATTATCTCTCGGCCAATTTCAGCTAGAAAAAAGCCCACAATACTGCCACGATAATACCCGCGCGCTAAGTGTAAGTCAAGGTTGAGTATAGGGGGTGAAACCGGAGAAGCTAACGTCCGAAAGGCGGGAATGTGTCCTGAAGCGTGAAAGGTTACAAAACCATCAAATCAGAGAAATCCAGCCAAAGTAATCCAGAGACGAGAATACTCAAGCAGTCCGCTTGGAATCATCGATTCGCTGGACGCGCATTTTACAACCTATTATGTAGAGGATCTCAACTACTTCTCCCGCCGGGACCGGCTCGTCACAAACCGCCCCCCAAACTTCGCCGTGCTCTATCACCTGGCCAGTGTCGTAAAACGGCATTAAGTCCCGAATCACTAACGCCTCTCTCCGGCGTGGTTGATATTGTTTTGAAAGGTTCGAAGGATCACCGGGGAACAGTGACCATATCAATGGCAAGCCGGCAAATAAAGTAATTTGCGCTAGCGCAAATTCAGGAAATACATAAGCATAGACAGCAACTATGACCGCAAATAGGGCTATCTTGAGAAACTTAAACCCCAGGGCGAGTGAAACAAGAGCGAACACAACTGCTACAGCCCACCAAAACAGTGGCGCTGCTTTCGTTACAATTGCAATTGTGTTACCAAACTTGGCGACAACCAAACTAACACTAGCCGAATCCATGGCGAACAACTCCTTCCCAGCGCATGGCAGAACCGAAACCGTCACATGCACCGCACAAAGCTTAGCCCAAGAACACCTCAATACTGGCTTCACTAAACAGGCTCATCATACAGCGCGTCACTAGCCCTACCTTATGCACTGCATAAGTATAGCGCTATTTGCGAACAATTGCAACTTCTTTGTGACATATGCCACTTGTTCGTAGTGTGACACGTCACAGTGACATTACAACATTACACTTGGAGGCTGTCACTACTTAGTGACACTTCAACATCCTCAGTAAACACACTCACATACAAAAAGAGCCGGGGCCTTAGTTAGGCCCCGGCTCTATCACAAGTTACAACGGCGGATAGTTATCGCCTTAGCGAATATCCGTTGCTGTTGAGAGGCGGCGCGCCATTCGGGTTGCCGGTATTGAGGAAATTGATGGAAGATTTTAATAGTCCGACAGTGTAGTCTGTGTTGTGGATACCTTCAGATCTGTCTTCTTCGACAAACTTGAAGTTGTAAACTGCGCCGGCGGAATCTGCTGTTGTTACAGTCACACTTAGCGGCGTACCTGACGCATCGACCAGATTCGCGGCTATTAGTAAGACCTTCAAACTATCAGCCAGTGAGTTTATCTCATCCTGAACACCTTCAATTGTACCATTGCCGTTGAAGTCCACGTCAGCTAACACGTTGAAATCTGAGATAGAACCATTGTGACAATTCGGGTCATTGCAACCACCGGTGTTCTGGAAATTGCGCGTCTTGTCGTGCATTATCCAAGTATGTCCTCCAGTGAATGTCGGAACTCCACCGTCCATGTGACATTGTATACATCCCTCGTCGGTCACATTCGTATGCGCAGAGTTGCCATAACTGTACCCGGCGTATTCATATGCGTTCACGCCAATCAACATATCAGCCTGATTGCTATGGTGCGGCCCCCAATAGGCGCTGAGTGTCGTATTGGCGGTTACGTATGTACTCGCGTCCTGACGACTCTGGTGACAAGAGGCGCAAAGATTCGCGGGGCCTTTGTCAAAGGTCGCGCCGTTGGCCAAAGTAGCTGGAGTTTCTACTCGCAACTTGAAATCGCCGTTAGTGTGTGGCGCATGGCAGGTGAAGCAATTGATAGATGAGAAATGGTCGCCGGTGGCAGTTCCACCAGCCAGGTTCGCCACAAATCCTTCACTGGTGTGACACTTCTCACAAGCGGCATAGAAGGATTTGTTGTTGCGGTTTCTGTCTATGTTGTCACCTGAGGCGTGTTTAGAATTCTGCCATTGTTCACCCTTGGCCAACAGGAAGACATCCTTGTCTGAGTGACAGCTGAAACAACTAGTCGAAATATCCGTTTGTTCCACATGCACCCTACTTACATTAGCCGCCGCCCAGGTCTTGTCCTTATCAGAGTGACATTTCAGGCACGAGTAATCAAGTGTCAAATATCCATTAGCAAACTTTCCATCCGCAGTAAACATTTCGGCGCTCGGATCGGTGTTGATTTGGAATAGATGTGACGGCACATCGCCTGAATAAGTTGCCAAATCACCTATTGCGGATTTGGCTGCTTTGGGCATGTGGCAATCAATACACTCCGGTCCATTTGGATCCGCCTTGTGTTGGGTAATAGAAGTATTTTGGAAAGTATTGTATTCCTTGATGTGACAGTTCTCGCAATTTACGTTGATCGCTTGATCTCTATTAGGATTCAACGGATGCAGACTCTCATGCACATCGTGACAATCCACACATTGAAGCGCTCTGTGTTGACTGCTGGCCATTTCATTCCATTGCTCGTGATGTCTGATGAACCCTCCGCTGGCCGGGATTGCGTTGACATCCCCACGAATGTGACACTTACCACAGCCCTCGTTGGAGCGGTCGATTTTCATAGCCACACTCAGTGGGTCAGACTCATGCGCCTCACCCGGACCGTGACATTCTTCACATTGGATGCCATTGGCTTCCCAGGTGCCAATAAGACCAGGTTTGCCTTCTTGATTGCCCACTGGTTTGTAGTTGGTCATGTGACACGGACCGCAATCATAGGGTTTGGTCTCGCCTGAGTGATATGCCACCCAGCCACCGGTTTCCAAATTGTATTGCACTTGATCACCAGTGATGATGAAACCATCATTGTCGATGAAGCGCGCCTTCCACCTGAAGCCACCGATAACTTTATCCACGTCAGCCCAATTCACACCAGGAGGCGGAGTCGGTACCGAGGAATACGGATAATAACCCGCTTGCTGGACATCCGAAGCCTCGTTGAGCTTGTATGGATGACCAGTCTTCATGAATTCTGTATACTTGGCCTCATGGCAACCGGTGGAACCGCAACTGGAACTCCCCATGTATGAAGCGGTAGCTGGTGTAACGGTTTTTGTGATTTCGTTTGTTACTGTTCGCTCGCAAGCAATGGAAACTGCCATAAATCCAATGGCTATTGTCCAAACTAATAGAGCATGTTTCTGTTTCATAAGCGCCCCCTAACTCCTTGTAGTAGCATCCCTCTCCAGGGATTCCTCTTTATAATTGAATGTTCTTCTTTAGATATAGCTCAAAAATATTTCCAGTGTAAAATTGGTCTGCGAATAGAAAGTCATCGAAATTCTGCGCGGTGTATTTGAAACCTGCGCTATAGTCAGATGTCACTTCATACGCCGCCTCGAGCTCCAGATTGAAGCGCTCGATATTCTGGTTTCTGCGGCTTCGCTGATATGACCCACCCAAACTCAGATTCAGCTTATCGAACGTGACAGGCTTCACACGCGCTCTGATCACATTATCTGAAAACTCATAAGTGTCCTCTGCGCTATTGTTCTGAAACTTACCAACGTAGTACGAATAGGTAACCGAAACAGAGCCATACTTTTTCGATTTTAGATTCGCTGTCGTGGTAATAACATTGTAATTGACACGAGTCTCTATGTTCGGATTCGTTAGTGTGTCACGGATTGAGAGCGCCGGGTCACGGTTTGTCGTTTTTCCACTCCAGCGCATTGAAACATCACCCCAACCTTTGTCTCGGTATTTGACAGTGACTTTTTGTCTGTAGGCTGTCAGGTCACCAGTTTGGGTTGCTCCATTGTTGACATTCTTGTCACGCAGGAAAAACTCGCCGTTGGCGCTGAAATGTTTCTTATCGCGCAACCAACCACCGATTATTATGCCGTTTGAGGTGGTTCTCTCACTGAGATCATCTGAGATACGATTCTCATAACCCAAACGAAGTCCATAACGACCGCGCCAGCTTTTTGCCAGAGTCAGCGCGTTGACAACATTGTCGGTTTCAGCGAACTGTCCTGAGCTGTTGTTTGTGCGGCCAAAGGTAAACTTGTAAGTAGCGCTCACTCTATTCGGCAATGACGCTCTAGCTATTGCCCAGCCAAGTTTTGTTTCCAACTCCTGAGCTCCGACATCAAGTTTGGCACGTCGGTAGGTGTAGCCACTGGACAGTGTTAGACGATCCCAACCGAACCGGCGGACGCCAGCGCGAATGTTGAAATTGTCGGTTGTCCTATCGGCGGCGCTCCGCGCATTATCGCTAAGCTTGGAGTTCCGGTATTCCACTCGAAGCTCTCCGTGGTGATCGAATGCCCTAGCCCCGATATTGTATGTCGTGTTTTGGTAATCTACTCTGTAAGAAGTGGTGTCAGCCCGCGACTGAAAAACATCAGTGAAGACACCCACCCGGTCAGTCAGCGAGAATCCTCCAAATAGTTCAGCGTTTCTCGAAGCGTTAACTGACGCAGAACTACGGAATGACTCACGACGAACCGGGTCACTCGCATTCGCGCTGTAGATTCTCTGATTCCTGTCGTGATGCACATTCAACGAAAACGCGCCCGGTTTGAAGAGGCTTACTGTTTCGTTGCGATTCTTCAAAGTGGCATTGGTTATATCTGCGCGCAAACCAAGTCCATTTGCCCAAAAGTAGGAGAAGTCATTAACACTAATGCCAAGTCCTTCGTAGAGGTCGAATGTCTTCTGGTTAACAGCCCGACTTCCTTCTTCGTCAGTGAGGACATACCCCAACTTTACGGTTCCACCGCCCGTTTGGGCTAGTAACGAATTCGATACCCCCGATAGCATCAGAAACAGAGCGGTTGACAGCGCTAGTATGATTATTCTTTTGACTGCATATTTCATATCATCCTCCTATCTCATCAAGCGGATGACATGTCGCCTCGAAACAATCCCTGAAGTAGCCCACCACACTTTGCAGGTTAGGTCGGAGAAAATGTTTGTCGGTGAATGATCCGTGGATATCTGAGTGGCAAGTGACACAGGTGCGATTATTGGCGATTCCGCCGTGCTCGGTCTCGTGTTTCGGTGGTTTGACGTGACACTGTAAGCAAACATCATCCGAACGCTCTTTGAGGAGAAAGTTGGATTCGCTTCCATGCGGATTGTGACACTCCAAACATCCGTCACCCTCGGTTGTGTATGTAACCGTCGCTTCATGCTCGTAGGGAAATGGACCTGTGTGTTCTGCGTGACAGTTTCCACACACGCCACCTGAACTTGAAATTACTCCGCCTATATCAGCGCCGGTAAAATCGTGGCAACTTAGACACAACGTATTCCCTTCGCTTACCGGATGTCTTGATCTGCGATCAAACTCAAGCTCGATATCCGAGTGACATGACAAACACAATTCTTTTTCTGGCGCTATAAGGAGCTTCTTGGCGTTTACATCGGAGCTATGAACACTGTGACAATCCAAGCATCCCAACTCCCCGTCGATATGAGCATTGAATCCTCGCCCATCGAGTTCAGTGTGAGGCATATGGCAATTAGAACACAGGGCTGTTTGGTTTGCAGGGTCCAGATTTGTTGGATTGGTGATGTTCTCCGCTGAAGGATCTTCCACATGATTCGTCGCCCCCATGTGACATGACGAGCAACTCAATCCGCCGAGATCAGCTATCGCATCGGCGTGAGCTGTGTGTTTCAGACTTGGAGCGCTTTCTTCATGGCAGTCAGCGCAAACCGATGATTCTACCTCCGGTGAATCAGAGAGGTTTGCCAGCGCCGGGTACCCCCCGATAAACCCCAGCGCCATGGCAAACACTACAACTATCGCAAGCGCCCCCAATATCCACCTTAGCCAGGCTTCGCGGCCCTGATCAACTATTCCCTGCTGTCCCAAAATACTATTCTTCGACATCGATATGTTTACCCCTCATAATTACCGAGTTCCCGACTCTTGTATCGACGATAGTGTCAAAGACTTAACAATGTCAAGACTTTATTATTGGGCCATGTGATTTTTTTCACAAGACCTGTCGGGCCCTCATTAGGACACATGACGATTAGTAGCTTGTGCTACTGTCATTTACGTAAGCATTGACGTTCATCAAAATCTCGACAATACCGGACCTTTACTGTCCGCATAGCGGCTTTAATTCACCTCGACAGAACGCAGAGTATTCAGACCTACCTATCGGAAATGATTCACAGGAAGGCTGATGAGCCTGTGCCCCCAGAATTCCTAGCCGCGGCGAGGCAAGAACAATCAAAACCAGGAAAGTTTTGTAGATACTGCTATTGCCTGCGTCAAGGGGAGATGAATATCTACCGACAAACAGAGTAGTGACCGCGCCTTCGTCACGCTTTGGACTTCTGAAGGAATGTGATATCCAAATCGCTCAATATCAAATCCCCAGGGCGCATCACAAACGAGCCAGAACATGACGAAAGACATACAACAGAGTAGTTCTCTTGAACAGATTCTCAACACTATCGGCGAGTTACCTAGCTCCCCGGCAGTAGTTAGTCTGGTGATGGGAATGACTTCGGATTTGAATACTGATGTGCGCGAGTTATCGCGAGCGTTATCCTCAGATCCGGCAATGGCGGCTCGCGCTTTGCGGCTGTCGAATTCTCCATTCTATGGACGACCGGCAGATGTCAGCTCAGTCGAGGAGGCAGTGCTGGTTTTGGGCTTCTTCACAGTTCGTTCTTTGGTGGTCGCCACTGCAACCTATGACTTGTTCAAGGGTGACGGTCAATCAGAGAATCAGGAGAATCTAGCTAGCGCTCTATGGGAGCATTCACTGGCAACTGCAATTGCTTCCCGGCAAATAGCTCAATTGATAGAGCATAACAATCTTGAAGAGTGTTTCCTGGCCGGACTAATGCATGACATTGGCAAGCTTATTTTGCTGAAGAAATTTCCGGAGCAATACCCAGAGATGATCGAGGGGGCTCAACCGGGAGTAAGCAGTATCCCCGGTGAACGTGAAGCATTCGGATTCGGTCATGACGAACTCGGCTCGGCTCTCTTGAGTTCATGGTCTTTCCCTGAGCTGTTGGTGAGCGCTATCGCCGACCATCATGACCGCACTGCCCAGCAGGAAAATGAGCCAATTAGTATTTCAAATATAGTGAATCTAGCCAGCGCAGTCGCGCGAGAAATCGGCGCAGGATTTGGAGAATCCGACATTGAGGAATTCTCCGCAGAGAATCTATGGAGCGCCAAGGCGCTTTCTATCGACGATGAGAAACTCGCGGAGATTCGTGACAATCTAGCTGAAAACTTCCAACAGGAACGCAGTCTATTTGTCTGAGATACATCAGTAAGTATCCCGGAGAAATTGCAATTAGGCATAGCGTTAAAAATAACACAGATGAAGAAATCCAAACTACATGCCGCCTCTCGCTTGCGACTTGATCAGTTTCTGGATAACGGCTCCTTGCCATCTATTCCTCAGGTGCTTTTCAAGATTCGCGAGGTCAGCGAGGACCCCAAGTCCGGAGTTGCTGACTTAGCCAATGTAATCCTTACCGACCATCAACTGACAACCCGTATTCTCCGAATGGCGAATTCCGCATACTATGGTGAATATGCGGGGAAAGTTACTCGTGTGACACAGGCGGTTACATTGATGGGATTTCGCTCGGTGAGAAATGCGGCGTTGGCGCTGGCGATTTACTCAGCGGTGGAGAAACTTTCGAAATGCACAGCCTTTGATTTTCCGACGTTTTGGACTCGCTCAATTGGAGTCGGGGTTATTGCCAAGCAATTGGCCCTGAGCAATGGCTACCGTTCGTCAGAAGAAGCATTTATCACAGGTTTTCTGCACAATATCGGCCAGCCGCTTCTCGCGGCGGTTTTTCCCCGGGAATATGATGAAATACTGATGAAAAACCCCACACCAAATTCTCTACCGGACTTTGAAGAAGAGGTATTGGGGCTGAATCATCTCATAGCCGGTGGCTGGCTGGCGCGCAAATGGAAACTTCCGCTCAAACTGGTGGCGCCAATCGAAGAGCATGATAGACGCTCATACAAGGAAAACGAGCGCGCAAGTGAACGGCTGACAGATTATGTCTATGTCGCAAACAGACTTTTTCCACATGTGATGATCCGTAACACCGGGCAAGGCGGATCGTTGGCCCGCACACAGAGTGAAGCATTGAGTTTGCTCGATTTGAAGCCTGAGAATATCGATGCACTGGTTGAGGACGGTCGCGCATTGATTGTTGAAATCGCTTCTGAATTGAATATGCAAATCAGCGAGGGAGCTCAGGAGAATCCGTTAGAATCTGTAGCGGCCCTCAATTCAAAACTGGCGCTGCGTGAATTGCAACTATCTATCATCCAAGGCGCTACTGAGGCTTTGATGAAAGCGAATTCTGATGAGGATGTTTTAGGAATTGTTGTCGATGGAGCGTTCCGGGGTTTGGAGCTTGGGGCGATGGTGTTCTTCGAAAAATCTGAGAGCAACGGAGAATTCACCGGGATGCTGGGCTATGGAAGAATCAACCCTGCAAGGAGTCAATTAGTTATTCCGCAGAATCAGAGTAACGCCGACCTATTTGACAAGCTAAACGCCGGGAATATCTATCAGGGGAAATCTTTGCCAGCGACCATTGATGGTGTGCAAAGCAACGCCGCTCTAACAGCTGATGAAAACTTTGACCCCGAAGCAACCCTGTATATTCAGCAAAACAACAAGTTTGTGGCTATACCTTTGCACGTAGAAGGCGAATTGAAATACATCGCCATCGCAACTCCTCATACAGGCTATGACCACGTAGACGAACAAAAAGTCCGCACCCTCAGCTCACTGTGCTCACAAGCATCACTATCCCTGGTGAGCCTTTCGCTTCGTCGCCGTCTCAAAGATGGCGAAATGCAGCGCATCAACGTTTCACACTAATTGTCAGCGATCCACATACTCCAAAATCTCCACGGCTAACGTTACTTAGCTGTAGATACCGTCTTGTTGGGGCAATACTATTAGTTATCTAATACTGGAAATCTATAACTTCAATCAATGGTGCCGAAGGGGGGACTCGAACCCCCACGTCCTTACGGACACTACGCCCTGAACGTAGCGCGTCTACCAATTCCACCACTTCGGCATTCTGCGGACGCCGCAAGGACTATCCCTGCAACGGAGCCAATTATACGGTGAATCGGTTTCATCGGCAAGTGGCCAAGCCTCCCAAAGAGGGTTCACTTGACAGGGTATCGCCTGACAACGACATTGTTTTGATGCCAACCCTCAATCACAGCCTGATATGGCTCAAAGAGTTAATCAACAAGTATACTCCAAAAACAGAATTGCCTATATTTTTGGTAATGACAGTTGCGATATTCGCAACTAGATTCCCATATTTGACTCCGGGCTACGGCAATTCCCCTGACGCCTGGCGAGTCGCTCGAATTGCGCAGATTATCTCGCAAAGCGGGGACTATTTCCCCTCGCGAGCGCCGGGTTTCCCCGCTCATGAGCTGATCTCAGCAACAATGTGGCAAGGCGGTCCTTTTGCGCTAAATGGCGCATCAGCTCTTATGAGCGCCTTCGCAGCGGCGTTTTTGACATTGATCGTACGACGCCTTGGTGTAAGATGGTCGGCCTTGGCTGGAATAACACTTGCCTTTGTTCCATTGGTATTTGTGGCAAGCGTTGAGGCGATTGACCCAGTGTGGGGAATCGCTTTCATGCTCGCCGCTACATTCTTCCTGATGGACAAACGGCCCATCCTAGCGGGTATCATGCTAGGCTGTGCTATCGGAACTAGAATCACCAGCGGCGCGATGCTGCTCCCGCTAGCGCTATTAATCTATTTCGGGGAAATCTACCAAGACAAGATGCGAGCGCTAATGCAGTTCACAGCTTCTTCGCTTATCGTCGGCGCGGCCTGGTTCCTCCCGGTTTACCTCAAGTATAAACTAAGCATCCTGACCTACAGCGCGACCGGCTACAACCCGTCCTTTGGACGAATGCAACACATGTTAACTGATTTTGTCTGGGGATACACAGGACTTTGGGGGATAGCCCTCGCGATAATACTCACCATCATGACTGTCCGCAAAAGAAAGAAACTCGGGCAGAGCAAATCACCCGTTGGCATATCTTCAAAGGGGTTACTGTGGTTCACTTACTCAGGCATAGCGCTCTATATTGTAGCGTTCTTCATGTTACCTCACCAGCGCTATCTATTGCCAATAGTCCCTTTGATTCTTCTACTGGTGTTTTGGCAGGCTAATCGAGTTACTGCGCTCGTATTGACCGGCATCATGCTTGTTGCTCCCTTTGTAAATTTGTACCCATCGCAGTTTGCAGAAAAAGGGATATTGAATAAGGAACATGAACGCCGTCAAGAAAGCCAAGCATATATTCAAGAATTGATTTGTCTATCTGAGTCACTTGACTCAAATGATGTTATTGTTGTGGGCTGGTGGTTCCCCAAAATTGAAGTGACGCTTGCCAACAAAAAGACACGCTCTTCATTTGCTTATCTTCTCGATTCGACCGAAATCACAGAATTTGTTGCGGATTCGGCAGAAATCTTATATGTGCCGGGGATATCTGACTATAATCTGAGGGTCAAGGGAGTGAGCCTTTCTGAACACGGGACACTAATTAGGTGACACTTCATTATTCCCTGCGAACGATTAACTACATATCGTTCACCCCACCCGATGCAAACAGTCCCAAGCTAATCGTACACAAGGGAGAAACAATTGATTTCGACAAACAGACTTAGCAATGTAAGACCATGGGTCGCGATTCTCATTCCGCTAGCTGTGTACTTGATAGCCGCGTATCCACTGATGGGTTGGGTAATTGATGATGCGGGGATCAGCTATGCCTATGCCAGGAGTCTTGCATCGGGCGCCGGCCTAGTCTCTCAACCGGGGATGTTTCCGGTTGAAGGATATTCAAATTTCCTTTGGGTTCTGACGCTATCGTTTTTTTTTCAAGGTCGGCGCATTCGATCCCTATTACCTGCCGAAGTTTGTCAGCTTCATCCTGGTGGGATTGTCGTTTGTCTTCGTACAAAAATCTATTCATAGAATCACCAACAGTCAGATCCTTGTTCCGCTAATCGCGTTGATATTTGTCGCATCAAACGCCTCGTTCGTCATTTGGACCACATCGGGTTTGGAGAACGGACTTTTCGCGATGCTCATTTCTCTGGCAATGCTACTAATATTGAAATACGCATCCGAGGAAATACCGACAGCAATAGAGGCAGGAAAGATTGGCGCGGTTATTGGGCTTGCTGCACTGACCCGTCCTGACGGAGCCATTTACATTTTGTCACTGCCAGTGATACTCCTGACTACATTCAATGTATTCAATAAAGCAAAATTCATCCATGCAGGCAAAAGCATATTCGGTTTTGCCGGCGCTTTTGCTTTGACCTACGGTTCATATTTTGTGTTTCGCTTGGCATACTTCGGATCGATGCACCCGAATACGTATTACGCCAAAGGCGGCCTGAGACCTTCAATGCGCAATCCCCATCAACTTCTCAATAGCCTTTTCGGCGTAGACCTGTGGATTCCATTTGGTATCATAATGCTCGTACTCTTGGCCAATGCATATCGTCGGAGCAAACCGCAGTGGCGTCAACACGTCGCTTTATGGAATCTCGTCTTTCTTGCCTTGATTGCTTTCGGTTTGATGCCTAGCGACTGGATGGGAGAATTCCGCTTTGCTACACCGTTTTTTGTATTGCTTGCAACAACTCTCGCGGTGGAGGTGAAGACTCTTATAGACTACGCTGCTTCAAGATTCAATCTTAGCCCTTCAATACGCATGACCCTAGTTGGCGTGATTGTCCTTCCTAGCTTAGGATTCTATCTCTTTGAGCATTACCCGCGCCTGACAAAATTCTATGGTAATCCAGTTGTAACTTTCGAGAGAATTGCCAATACCTATGCGTATCCATTCAATTCGTATGCAGAAAAGCTGGGACTTAAGGACGCTTCATTTCTAGTCCCCGATTTGGGAGGAACACTATACTATTCCAAGCTGAAGATTTATGACTTGGCTGGACTATGTGACAAAACGATTGCGAGATTGCATCCGAGGAAACAACCCGCATTCTATGATTACGTATTCGATGAAATAAAGCCCACCTTCATACACACGCATGGGTACTTTACTAGTATATCGCAATTCGATACTGACGATAGATTTGCACGTGACTATGTTTGGATATCGGAGTATGAGGACACCTACGCCGGAAAGCAATTGAACCGAAAAATCATGTCGGGTAACTTCATCAGACGAGACGCGTTGCCCGATGGTGAGAATTCACTTCGACTAATTCGACCAGAATAAAACAAGCCGCCCGGGACAGTTCCAGGGCGGCTTGACGTTTACTATGACCAACAACCGAGTGGGTCAATCAGTCTCTCTACTTACTAATTCAAATACGCTCTTAGCGACCGGCTCCTTGAGGCGTGGCGCAGGCGACGGATCGCCTTTTCTTTGATTTGGCGCACACGTTCACGAGTCAGCGAAAAGCGCGCGCCGATTTCTTCGAGCGTTAGCGCTTTATCGTTGTTCAAACCGAAATACAAGTTAATGACCTCGGCCTCGCGAGCTGTCAATGTATCCAGCGCCTTTTCAATCTCAAGGCGCAAGCTGTGCCCCATCAAGTCCTCATCCGGAGACGGTTGGAACTCGTCTTCAAGGATATCAATCAGCGAGTTGTCTTCGGACTGTGAAAAAGGCGCATCCAGCGACAGATGCGAATTTGAAATCTTCAGCGTATCAGATACTTCACCTTCGGGCAGATCCAGCTCTTTGGCGATTTCCTCCGGAGAGGGAATGCGTGAATAGGTCTGTTCCAAACGCGAGGAGATCTTGCCGATTTTGTGTAGTGTACCAACCCGGTTTAGCGGAAGTCGGACAATACGGCTTTGCTCGGCAAGAGCCTGCAAAATTGCCTGGCGAATCCACCAGACTGCATAACTGATAAACTTGAAGCCACGAGTTTCATCAAAGCGCTTGGCGGCTTTGATGAGACCAATGTTACCTTCATTGATTAGGTCAGCCAGGGAAAGTCCCTGGTTTTGGTATTGTTTCGCTACCGATACTACGAAGCGTAAGTTGGCCTTGGTTAATGCGTCCAGGGCTCTTTGGCTACCCTGCTTTATTTTCTTGGCCAAACGCACCTCTTCGGCGGCGTTTATTAGGGGGGTTTCCCCGATTTCTTTTAGATAAAGATCAAGCGACCGATCCTCATCCTTATACTTCATTGCCATTGTATATGTGTTGATCCCTATAACTTCATGCAACACTCTGCAGTGTTATGCATCTACGAAAACTCACACCCAGCTGATGCGCCTGGTCAGTTTTCATAAACCGTTTCAGTTAACTGGTTCGCTTCATCTCAGAAGCGTATGAGAAGCTCCTATTTCCCATATATTGCTACTGTTTAAATCACTAGTTGACACTTTGCGCCAATTCGACGCAATAAATCCGATTCTCCTGTATCATCTTGTTCCAGCTGAGCAAAAATTATTTTTGGCTAACAAGTAAACTTGTGAGTCCCTCTCCTACAGCTGTACAGAACGATATTCAGTATTCCCGAATCTATCTATCACTATCATTGAAACTCTCTTAGTACGGTCGGACATTGAGCTAGTGACGCTCTTGAACTCGTCAACATTCTTGACCGGTTTACTTCCAATCTCAGTTATGACATCACCCGGTTTGAATCCCGCGAGTTTAGCGGAACTATTGCCGGTGACTCCCATCACCACCACGCCCTCAGCGAATTCCAAACCATTCCTTCTAGCGATATCACGAGTGAAAGTTGTAACTTCCAATCCTCCCCAAATTACAGACTCTAGAGCGTTAGGGTCTTCTCCTCCACGGCTAGAGGCGAGTATATCACCTTTGCGTTTATCCGTTAGCAGAGCGGTAAACGCCATTCGATTGCGATCACGAATAATGTTAATCTTAGCTTTGTCTCCATCGTGCAAAGTCGAAACCAAAATCATCAGTTGCGAATTGTTTGTGACTTCGGTGCCGTTGAAATCTACTATTATGTCATCCTTGCGGAGTCCGGCTCTTGCCGCCGGAGAATTTGGCACAACTTGTTCGACCACCACACCTCTGACTTCGTCGAGATGCAATCTTCTAGCGTCCGCCGGTGTAACATCCGCCATGCGAATGCCGAGCCAGGCGCGACGGACTTCGCCATAAGCGATTAGATCCGGCACAATTGACCTGGCCAAATTGATGGGAATTGAGAATCCAATTCCGACAGATGAACCGGTGGGTGAAGAAATCGCAGAGTTGATACCCACTGCTTCACCACGAAGGTTTAGCAATGGCCCGCCGGAGTTGCCGGGATTGATTGCCGCATCGACTTGGATGTAATCCTGATAGTCAGGACTCTCAGAGCCAAATCTGAGACTGGAACGGCCCTTGGCCGAGACCACACCTACAGTCACCGTGCCCGAGAGACCCTGTTGCGGAAATGGATTACCGATAGCAATCGCCCAATCACCCACCCGCAGTTTATCTGAATCACCAAAAGGAATAATTGTTAGCTCATCATCGGTATCAACTTTGAAAACCGCCAAGTCAGTGGCGGGGTCCAACCCAACAAGCTTTGCCTGATAGACAAAACCTTTGGTAGTTCGCACCTCAATGCTCTCGGCGCCTTTGATAACGTGATTGTTGGTCAGCAAATACCCGTCATGACGGAAGAAGAAAGCCGTGCCGGAACTCGTTGACTCTGACCCTCTTTGATTTCTGCGAAAAAAGCCATTTGACTGATTATGCTTCTTGGCGGTGACAGATACTACTGCATCTGATACTCGCTCAATAATCGGGACAAAGGGCGAGGTATATTCGCCATCATCACCTTTGATTACCTGCACACCCGCAAAGATTGCATTAACCTCACCGGTTTGATGAGTAGCGGAATTGTCTGAGGATTGAGTTGAGGATTGATTAGCCCCGGCGAAAGAATGTCCGGTCCAGTCAAGTTGTGATGCGATTATTATCCCGAGAAATGTGAAGCTCACAGCGATGAAGATAATACGCGCGCCTGAGAAACGATTAGGAGCGCTCTTGTTTTCTGTTGTGTCCAGCATGTCAGTCAAATCTTAAAAACCCCTCTCTTCTCGGCCCGCAGTCTAGCGCCCAGAAAGCTGATAATCCTTAAATTCCTATCGATTATGAGCATCTGCCGTCACTTCACACGCATTTAGCGCCGAGCCAAGAAATATATGTCATTTTTTCTATCTGTCAATGGGAAAGTTTATGTCTTTGGCAATCACTTTCCATATCGGTTATACGCCGGGCTTCACTGTAGAGTTTCTCGATAGTGACAAGTTTCACAAAAGTCGCCCATATAACATACATGCGGCTCAAAGTGGGCGATAACCCGCCAAGCCTGGCCTGCAAAATACACATTCGAGTCCTCCAACTTGACGACTCGATATTCACCTCGTATGGTTTTGTAATGACAGATATAGATAACAAGAGCAAAGATATAGGTGGGGCCGACTGCGCAACCCAGAGGGCGGCAGAGGACATAGCCCATTGCGGTAAGTCGTTGTACCATAGCGGTTTTATCGCCGGAACCGAGGGGAATATCTCGCTACGACTCTCTGACGGAAGATTCTTGATTACTCCGGCCGGAGCCCGAAAGGGCGAACTTGTGGGCAAATCAATTGTGGAGTTGGAAGAATCCGGAGCTCAGATTAGCAAACAGGACGACTTAAAACCGTCATCGGAGCTGGGGATGCACTTGATGGTCTATCAGAAGCGCAAGGACATCTTCGCCTGCGTACATTCGCATGCCCCTCATGCCACCGCTTACGCGATAGCTGGTATTCAACCAGACATTGATATTCTACCGGAGGTATCGGTATTTGTGGGAAAAATCGCACTTACCGAATATGCGCCACCCGGGACTCCAGCAGTGGGTGAGTCGCTTTTGCCAGCTCTTGAGACCTGTAATGCCTTTTTGTTGAAGAACCACGGTTTGCTGACCATCGGAGCGACTCTAGACGAAGCGCTGAATCGACATGAAATAGTGGAGCAATACTTGCGGATTCTGACTATCGCCAAGTCACTTGGCAATATCGACAAACTGGATGCCTCGGAAATGAAGCGTTTACGTGGTTTGAGCGAATAGCTCCGCGTAATCTATCATCACATTTTTGCTAATGTTGTATGTATAAGAGGGCAGTGGCCCTTGTATTGGGTATCCCGGTAATTTGCCCCGAGGCTGGGTTAATGCTACTTTACAGTTATCCACAAGTAGCAAAACCGGAAGTAGACTTGTTGAGAGAGAGCATATTCTGAGAAAAAAGATAATCATAGACCGCGCTGATAGATTGTACCAACTGGCGCCCCCAATACAGGATTTCTATCCGCATACTCTCGCGATGGCTTCAAAGAAGCAATCGCAACTGGATTTGGCCAGACCGTCTTGGGGAACTCCTGGTTCAGAGATTACTCCGGAAATTATCGGAACCAAAATCAGCTCCAGGACGCTTTTCTCGCTCAAAGAGTCGATTGCTGATTGGGCGCTTTCGGAGATGTCGGTTAAGCTCAATCCTGAAAAAGAAATCTTTGTCGGCTCAAGTATTCGTCGCCTGCTTTCTTTAGTGGCGCTGGGTTATCTGGATCCGGGTGATTTGGCTTTGACTCCAAACCCAGGTTACCCGGCATACCGTCAGATGATTATAACCTACGGCGCCGAGCCGATTGATTACCGTCTTACCGAGAAACGAGGTTTCAAGCCTCGTTTCAAACAGTTCTCAGATAGAGTTGGCAAAGCCGCGCGCCTGATGTTTCTCAATAACCCGCACAACCCGACAGCCAGCGAGCTGGATATTGAGGAGTTGGACGAATTGCTCTGGCTGGCGGCTCGGGATAATATCCTGATAGTCAATGACGCGGCGTATTATTCCTATGCCGCGCATGACGGCGCTTCGGTTTTGGGCTCACCTAGCGGCAAACGAATCGGGCTGGAGCTATATGATATTCCATTTCTGGTTGGCGCTACCGGGATTCGTCTGGCGTTTGCCATCGGCTCCCGAGATTTGATTGCTGGCCTTTCGTCCGCTGAAGTGGTTTCCCCCGATACGATGTATGAATCTCAGGCGCAGATGGCCATTGAGGAGCTGGCGAAATATCCTTCACAGGCGTTACATTCATTGCGCTCACGGATTCGTGACGCATACCCGGCGGCGTGTCGGTTTTGTGAGACGCTGGGGCTTGAACCGGTTGGACGTCAGGGATTCCCCTATTTGCTGGCGCGAGTTCCGCGACGCAATTCTTCCCGGGCGTTTTCTTCATCGTTATTACGTCGTCAGGGAATTGTGACATTACCGGCTATTGCGTTCGGTGATTTAGGCGAAGGCTATGTGCGCCTGGCATTGACATCGGGTCCATTGCCATTCCAGGAAGCAATTGAGCGCTTAGGCTCCAGAAAACTACGAACAGGATAAGACTGATGGATACGATTCGTTTGGTAAATATGGTGTTCTACGGCTTTCACGGAGTCACTGAGCCGGAGAAAGAAACCGGCCGGAGGTTTGAAGTTGACTGTGAGCTGAAGGTTGATATCGCTGAGTCAGGGGCTAGTGACAAACTTGGTGACACCATTGACTACAATTCTGTTTATTTGAAAATCGAAGAGATTGTCACTGGCAAAGCGTTCGATTTGGTTGAGCGCCTTAGTTGCGAAATCGCGAAGTGTGTTCTTGATTCATTTGCGGTTTTCGAAGTGACAGTGCGGGTGCGTAAACTTATGCCACCAATTGTGGGGCATGTTGACTATATCGAAGTGGAAGTCACACGCGCCCAGCCGGACACAGATAAACTACTGGCGCAACAATCACTATCAATGTAGAAACCAGAGCTATCCTAATAACCGTGACACCCGAAGCAACAAATAGTAAGTCTGAGAAAGTATATCTTTCTTTAGGATCCAATATCGAACCGCGACTCGAGCGCTTGGCGACTTGCCGGGAGCGACTTGGAGCGACCCGAGGGATTGAGCTTGAGGCGACAAGTGGCGTCTATGAAACCCGGCCAGAACAAATGGCTCCGGGAACTGCGACGTTTCTCAATCAGGTGATTTGTGTAGAAACGAAATTGACTCCAACAGAGCTTTTGGAGAAAACCGAAAAACTGGAACGTGACTTGGGCCGCTCAAGTAAGAGCGCCAACAGTTCAAGAACCATTGACATTGATATTCTTCTTTTTGGTCAACAGATTATCCACACTGATTCATTGATAATACCTCACGTGAGGTTGCACCTACGAGCATTTGCCTTGATACCAATGTTGGAGCTTGACAACAGCCTGAAAAATCCCAACACTGGTCAACCCTATCGAGAGTTAGTGGGCCTGGATTTCGCAAGTAAGGTCAAGATAATCGATGAACGCGACACAGAAAATGAAGCTGAGCAGATGATGAGATTAGAGGCGTAATGGCAGAGAGCTTTGAGATTCCCCGCTATATTGCCGTCGAGGGAGTAATCGGTGTGGGTAAAACTTCATTCGCCGAGGCGCTCGCTAGTGAAATCGGCGCGACTTTAGAATTGGATCAGGGTTATGACAACCCGTTCCTATCAGATTTTTATCGTAATCAAGAACGCCATGCATTCACCACGCAGTTGTTTTTTTTGCTGAGCAGGTTTCAACGTCAGCAGAGCCTGCGCACTCATGACCTCTTCTCGCAACGAATTGTCGCGGACTACATTTTCGCTCGTGACTCATTGTTTGCTTCGGTGACTCTCACTGATCTTGAGCTGACACTATATGAAAAAATCATGCCTATTCTAGCGCAGGATATTCCCAAGCCGGAGTTAGTGATTTACCTACAGGCCTCCACCGAGGTTCTGCTGGAGAGAATCCGCATTCGAAACATCAAAGCCGAACGAGCTATTGGAAACGACTACATAGATAAACTGTGTGACGCCTATAATCAGTTTTTCTTTCATTACACCGACACGCCATTGCTGGTAGTCAAAACTGATAATATCGATTTTGTGAATGAGCCGGACCATCTCGCTGATATTGTAAAACAATTGAACCGTCCGATTCACGGCAAGCGCTACTACAGCCCGTCACCCTCTCCTGAGTTGGATTACGGAAGTCCGCAGTAAGCTCCCTGAATAGAAAACAGAAGCAACATGAGTGACAGAAAAAAAATAAGACTCTCTACTTTGCTGGCTCGCAAGAGCGCAGGCAAAAAGATTGTAGCGCTGACTGCCTATGACTATTCGATGGCGCGATTGCTTGATGAGGCGGGGGTCGATTTGTTGTTGGTTGGCGATAGCGCCGCTATGGTGGTGCATGGTTTTGAGAATACATTACCTATCACCATGGAAACCATGCTGGATCATACCGCGGCGGTTTCTCGCGGTTCCAAGTATGCATTTGTTGTCGCCGATATGCCTTTTATGAGCTATCAGGCGTCAATTGAGCAGGCAATCACCAATGCGGGTAGGTTTATCAAAGAAGCCGGAGCCGAGGCTGTTAAGATTGAAGGCGGCTTGGAGATGGTAGACACCGCTCGCGCAATAGTTCGAGCCGGTATTCCGGTGATGGCGCACATTGGCCTGTCATTCCAACGCATTCATGCACAAAGCGGCGCCAAGGTTCAAGGCCGTAAGGACGCAGGTCACGCTTATTTGCTGGAGTCAGCCTTAGCTCTGCAAGAAGCTGGCGCTTTTTCTATTATACTTGAGTTAATTCAAGCTGACGTGGCCACTGAAATCACTAGCAAGCTCGAGATACCTACTATTGGCATCGGCGCTGGCTCTGAATGTGACGGTCAAATACTTGTCACCAATGATATCCTAGGATTGTATGACAAGATGCAACCCAAGTTTGTGCGTCAGTATGCCAACCTCGGCGCGACCATCATTGATGCGGCAAAAGCTTTCGGTAAAGATGTTAGAGGTGGTTCCTACCCTGACGAGAGCGAAACATTCTCTGCAAAGTAGTGAAACTATCGAGGCTGTGCGTTACAGTTCTGCGTAGAAGGCAATCAGTATACCGAGCGCCATTCCGATTACTAATCCAAGTGTAAAAATCAATGACACTGAAGTGGTTTTAGCGGGAGTTGATTTTACTGCAGACTTATCCGAAGAAACTACTTCGGCGGGTTTGTTCTGAGACTCCTGATACTGCTCCCAATCACTGATGAATTCATCGCAGGTTTGATACCTGTCGGCGCATTGTAGCGCCAGCAACTTGCGTAGCATTCGCTCTATTTCTTCTGGGATATGCGAGACAGCGCTATCAAGTAGCAACTCTCCATGTCGGGAAAAGTTTGGCGTGGCGCCGATTAGCATCTGATGGATAATCACTCCCAGCCCATAGATATCCCCTCGAGTGGAAGTGCCTTTCTCCGGCGGCGTATACCAGTTACGTTTGGCGCTGTAATGCGCGGGCATTCCGAAATCCGATAGTTTTGGAGTTCCGTCAGTGTCAAAAAGAATATTCGACGGCCTTAGATTTCCATGAACAACATCATTCTTATGAGCAAATGAAAGTCCACTCGCGATTTGCAAACCAATTTTGAGAGCCTCATTAACATCATAAGTCCGCACAAGACGGTCTGCCAAAGAACCGCCTTGCGAATAGTCCATCACTATCACCGTTTTTCGTGCGTCACTACCTGCGCCGAGAATGCCAACAATGTTATCATGCGAAAGATGCGATAGAATCTTGGCTTCTTTGATTCCAAGGTCTTCTACATTGTAGCGCTTGATGATTATCAGCTTCTTGGTCTGAGTATTCTCAACCAGATAAGTTGCGCCATAGGAGTTTTCGCGAATTGTATCGAGATAACGACAGGCCCCGGTTATCGCTTCGATACCCTGGACTGAGGTAATCTTCTTGTCGCTCTTTTTCTCTGATTGATTGGATACTATCTCAAGTAAGGCGTCCTTGGCTTCCACTGCAGTTTGAAAGCGGTCTTTGGCTTTTGGCGCCAGGCATCTTTCGATGATAGTGTCAAAAGCGGCGGGCAGTTCGGGTTTCACTTGTGACGGCAATTTGAAATTCCCCAACGGTTTTTCACCGAGAAGAGTCTCATAGAGCATCACACCCACAGCATAAATATCAGTTGTGCAATCTACATTCGCCGAGGAGAGCTTTTGCTCCGGTGACATATAAGCCATAGTGCCCATGATGATATCCGAGCTGGTTGCGTCAATTGCCGGAGTAGACATCAAATGCGCAATCCCGAAGTCTGCTACTTTGGCGTTGCCCTGCAGGTCTACCAGGATATTTGCAGGCTTGATGTCGCGATGAATCACACCGTTCTTGTGGGCGTAGTCCAGACCTTTGAGGGTGTTGATTATTATCTCAATGCGGGTGACCAGCGGTACATCATTAGAGCAAACAATTTCTTTGAACGAAGCGCCTTCGACATACTCCATCACAAAATAGTAGCGTCCCTGCGAACTACCTCTATCAATCACCTGGACGATGTTAGGGTGATTCAACTTGGCAATGGTAATCGATTCTCTATCAAAGCGCCGAACTATTTCCGGGTCACTAGACATTCTTGAAGAAAGCACTTTGACCGCCACCTCACGATTCAAGCTCATTTGAATCGCTTTGAATATCTCGGCTATGCCACCCTCTCCGATTTTGGAAACTAGTTTATAGTCACCAAGAATCGGCGCGGACTTCATGATAGTGGAAGTAGTCGGGCTTGGGGCTGGCTTAGGACGTTGTAGAACTTTGGTTTGCATATATATAGGATGTCGGAACGCAGGGACAATTGTTTATTGCCACAAACATCTCGAGCGCTAAGAGCGCAACTATTGTTCAGTTACACTAAGAGGCATAGGCATATCAGCGCCAAAATGAAACAGATCGCGAATTGACACGACAAGAAAAGCCCCTGACACATGATGCATAGCGGTGTCAGGGGCGATTCAATTCTTGAAACTGTATTATTACGAATTATTTCATCAGAACCATCTTGCGGGTTTTGACTCCCAGGCCGGTTTTGATACGGTAGAAATACACGCCACTGGGGTTGGCGCTTGCGTCCCACTCTACCTCATGATTACCAGCGCCAAGCTCACCTGAGAACAAAGTTGTCACTCTTTGTCCCAGCAAATTGAAAACATCTAGAGTCACCGACGTTTTTGCCGGAAGTGAGAATCCTATCTTAGTGCTGGGGTTGAAAGGATTCGGGTAGTTTTGGTTTAGCTCGAACCTTTGCGGCAACGCGGGATCAGTAATGTCATCATTGACAGCAGTCGCGAGCAATTGAATATGTCCCGGTGTGAATGAAGGCAAGTAAATTATCAGCCCGGTAGGGTCGACTAAGTTGACTCTTCTGCGGCTCAAAATCAGCGGCGCGATGGAAACCGTGTCAACAGTGTTCAATGAATCGATGGTGATATTTTGCGGTTGAGCTGAGGGCGAAACGGTATACCAAAAAGTGCATATCAAACCGCTATCTACGGAGACAGTAGGAATTGGCGAAGAAAACGGCGGAATTATCAGTACACCAAAATATCCGGAATCAACATTCATGCTCTTAACTACAGTCATCGCCGGATCAAGAATAGTACCGATAAGACTAATCGAATCCGGGGTCACATCCGCTGAATTATATCGCAGGGGTATGAGCCCTCCGGAAAACGCATCGGTGTTTCCACCAAGATAAACTCCTACGCCAACAGTGGCCCCCGGAGCGCTAACTACAGTTTCTACATGAATACGCGCAACCGCGTTGGCTTCTGTGACAGGAAATGCCAAGAGCGTTATCGACGCTACTAACAAAAACAACCTAGTACCGCTCGTTAAGATTTTTTTCATACTGCGAAATCCTTTCTCCGGGACTCCTTGCTCACAGTTCATGAACAAGTATTTGGCGCTTCATATTGGGTGAGAATTGCGCCTTCAAAGCTTATACATCAGAATATGCGCAACGACTCACATGCCTATTGAGCAAAAGGGGCGCCGGGCGCTAGGTCCCTCAAGCCAAAGGTGAAGCTAATACATCTGGGGGGATTTGTGCAAGACGCTGCACACTTGTACGGCCCGATATCGATTGGATTAAGTGGAGCAAGTTGGCGAAAAGAGTTTATTGGCGTATTGCTAGGATTCGTCGTCCCAGGTGGGTCGAATATTCACAAAAAGAGTCTTATTATCCCGCCAAACCAAGAATACCACTTCGGCGTTCTTGTTTTCGGCAATCTCCCTCAGAGCTGACTCAGCCTCCTCGACGGAGTTGATTTTACGGCCATTGATGGACTGAACGATATCACCGGGATACAGACTTGCCAGCGCCGCCCAACCTCCGGAGTTGACATCTGAAACCCATACTCCGTTGAACTCGTCCTCATCGAGATTGTAGGCCAGGTAATCATTAAAAACCATATTGCGAACTTTGAATTCAAAAGAAGTGTCTTCGTAGGTTTTAGCTTCATCAAAGGTAATAGGAGAGCTACCCAATTCGACAACTATATCTACACGTTCAAACTCTCCGGTAGAATCAGCGCGCAGAGCCTGAAACTCAGTCACCGCTCCGGCGCCGAATTCAGCTACTGTCCGGCTGAAGTTCCGCGAGTTTTCCTCTCGGTCGACATCCAGATTGTCATCGTTGATAGCAACTATTACATCTCCCACTTTCAATCCGGATTTTTCCGCCGGGGAGTTTTTTGCCACATCGTTTACAACCACACCTCCCTGGGCTTCCAGCTTCCAATACTTCGCTAAGTCTTTGCTGAGTGGCTGAAATGTCACACCCAGCCAGCCACGGTTTTTTATTCCAGGCTGAGGCGGATTCTCGATTAGTTTTTCCAGTCGATCTGCAGTCAGTATACCCAGCAGTGGATAGCCAGATAATCCATCACTTAGCGAACTAAGAAACGAAGTCGGATCAGAAAAATTCAACGGATTCTCCGGTGAGGCTATTTCGGCTAGAATGCCTACTGCGTCACCTCGCTCGTCATAAATAATGGAGCGTTCCTGACTTTCAGAGAAACCTACTAACAACGGAGACTTTTCAGGCTTCTCTAAGACCGCGGTTATCATGCCGATATCTGCGCCAATTGGTGGATCGACATACTCAGGAAGCAGGAAAAACAGCGCGGTCCATTCGCCGACTTTGAAGTCATAGCGCTTATGGAAACGCACATGGTCAAATGAGGTGCGAACGCTATCGGTGATTCTGCAAAATCCTATCCCCGAAAACTGGTCTATTCCCAGCCACTCAGCTTTCCATTCGTCACCGTTCAAACTTGTGACAGTCAGATTGTTGACCTCAAAACTGGAGGTTGTGCCATAATACGCGGCAACACCTGAGCCAAAATCAATAGTTGCGGCATCAAGAATCACTAGCCCGTCCTGGGTTACAATAGCCCCCATGCCACGAACGTTGGCTTCAACCGGCTCGGAGCCAGTGGAAACTGAGACAGTTGCCTTAACTATCACTGTATACTTTTTCGCCTTTTCTTGCAGACGTCTAAAATCGAATCGCTGGGCTTCGGATACTTGCGCAAGAGAGAGGACCACGGCAAACAGGATTGCCACGAAAACACCGAACTTGGCGAATCTGAATTTCAATGCGCTATCGCAGCCTGTATGTCGTTTCCAGTTCTTTATTTGTTCTATCATATACTTATTCATAGCTTTGTGACACTATTGAGTGTCTGCTTTGGTGGAGTCGGCGCCTTCTTCCTTGGCGGATTCTTTCTCCGGTTTGACTACTGCGAAACGAAGCGCCCCGCCGCGACGGAAGGTGAGCATGGTCAGCTCCTGTTTTGACTTTATTCGCTCTTGATAAAGTAAAGAAAACTGCGCCAAGTCAGCGATATCAATATCGTCGATACGCGTAATTACATCGCCTCCGCGCAATCCGCCTTCATTCGCCGGACCGGAGCGTTTGACACCGGTTACATACACTCCCGCTTCTGAAGCAAGCTGATAATCCAAAGCCATCTGACGTGTGATTTCTTTAACCGTGAATCCCCATTCGGGGCACTCCAAGTCTTCACCCTGCAGGACACCCAACTCACGTGTTCGCACCATAGCGGTGAATGTTTCTCCGCTACGCTGAACATCGAGCAACAATTCCGAGCCAATCGGATACTCAGCAATTGTGCGGTAGACATCGGGAAGCTCCTCATTGAATCGCGCCGAGACCTCCACACCATTGATAGATTTGATAATGTCACCTGCCCTAAGGTGCGACAACTGCGCCGGGGCCTTTGAATCTACTGAGGCTATCAACACTCCGGATTCGTCTTTGGAACCAAACCAGTTTTCCAAATTCTGCAGTGGCTGAAAATGAACTCCTATCCAGCTACGGCTTACTTTTCCATGAGCTATCAATTCGTCCGAAATGGCGCGCACAATATTCGACGGAATTGAAAATCCGATATTGTTTGCGAAGGTACTCGCCCGGCTATTCACTCCCACTACTAAGCCATCGAGATTCACCAACGGCCCTCCGGAGTTGCCAGGGTTTATCGCGGCGTCGGTTTGAAGCCATAGATTGTATTGTCCGGTTCTCTCACCTGACGGCAAACGCGCATCATCGGTAAAGTATCTATCGAGAGTTGAAATCACGCCGAAAGTTATCGAGCGGGCCAACGCAAGAGGTGAACCCATCGCAATTACTTGCTGACCTACCTGCAACGAATCCGAATCACCAAAAACTGCGACTGGCAGAACTCCCTTGTATTCGCTTAGATCCAGCTTTATCACCGCCAAATCTGTCGAGGGATCACCACCGATAAGAACCGCATCAACTTGTTCTTTGTCATACAATGTGCAAAGTATGTTCTGCGCTTTTCCTGCAACATGATAGTTTGTCACTACATAACCATCGGCGTGGATGATTACTCCCGAACCAACAATAGATTGCTTGCGTTTCTTGCCGGTGCGATAGTCTGATATTACCGGCTGAATATGCACCAGCGCCGGCAGAACTGCATCGCGCGCGTGATACAAGCGCTCTTGCAGACTCTCGGCTGAGACACTGGGCTTGGCAAGTGTTAACGTAAGAGCAATTGCGAGTGGCGTAACAACAAACGCCTTGACTATTTCACGGCGCCTTAGCCCCGACCTGTTTCTATTAATGAACTTCATAGTGTTAATGACGTGGCGCTACCTGGCTGTACCTGGTTTCTCTGGATTTACATCTTTGGGCATAGTTTGAATCTGTCATCGCAGACTCTCACAACGCTTCCTTCTGAGACATTATACCAGCGCGAGATACAATTATGCCACACAAACTTGCTCAAGAATTCGTTTTGGCAATCTTTTTTACGAAATCCCTGGCAAGCTTTTCGGCATAACCACACAGCAATTTCAGTTAATGGTTGGGCTGATTCCCCTGTGGCAAATCTGGAGGCCGAACCGGATTCGCATAGGGCAATGGCGGAGGTTGCGGTGTCGGTGGTGGACTTGGCGGAGGTGGATGGCCCGGGCCGTAGCGACGTGGCTTCGGTGTATACTCTCTTTTCCCAAAGCGTGTCAGCACTACTGCCCCTATGCCGGAGAATATCGCAACCGAGGAGAATGTAATAGATACCACAATTAGGAAGACACCGATTCCAGAAAGAAATTCAGCGCTACTGGTCGCCAGCAGAAATGCAAGGGTCCAAAGCCCTATTATTACAAATATTCCAACAACAATGTTTCTAATACGACTAGCGCCTTCTTTTCCATAGGCCGCTAGAGCCGTTTTGCCACTGAATTGTGAGTAGGCGACTATTCCAACCAGCAAGGCCACCGGAGTAGCAAGAGCTACGACAATCGCCACTGGGATACCTACAATTGTTATGCTCAACAGCACAAGCAAGAATGGCAGAGAAAGAAGCGACAGAAATCCAACCCATATTGTGGTCCAAAGGTGTGAGCCTATTGCGAGACTGGCTCGCGAGATAGAGTCAGGGGCCACTGAAAGCGAGACGAAAGCAACCATTATCAATAGAGCCGCTAGAGCGATAAAGATCGGAATCTCTCCGAAATCAATAATTCTGCGGTATTCTTTCTCGAATTCCTCACCGAACTCTATTCCTCTTTCAACTTCAGTTTCATCACCGGTAATCAAGCCACCAGAACGAACTTTTATCGAAGGCGCCCGGACGTCACCATCTACTACCCCCGTACTTCCGACTACAACCTCCTTCAAAGAAGTCACATCCCCTTCAACAAGCCCGTCAATGGTTATTCTTTTGGAACTTTTAATTGATCGTGAAACATATTGCCCGGCTCTAACATGAACTTTGCGAGTGGTCATTTTGCGAACCCGTTTGACCTCTTCGGCCCAGCCTATATCACGATCACGACTTACCAAAACAGTGTCATCGTCGTTGAAATAGATCATCCCTTCACGACCACTCCCAGTTGAACGAACTTCATCCCAACCCAAACGAAAAACTCCCAAACGACTATCGTATTCCCATTCACGTCCCAAAGAATCCTCGGCAGTCAAAACACCGTTCTCATAGTGGGAGTTTTCAAAGACAGTGTCCGGAGGGGAAGTAGAAATCGACACCGGATTATCTGGTATTAGGATTATCTCTACTTCTGACTCTACTACAGGAGTTTCAGGGGCAACAGGAAATTCCGGTTCTCCAGCTTTGACAACTACACCATTTGAATCAGCTGTAATAGTGATGTTGAAAGATTGAGATTCCGAAGCATCCTTGCTCTTCTTGTTATTTTTTTTCTCAGAATTGGATGCGGAAGATGATGTCGCGGCATCTGATGTTGCGGTAGCTTGGGCTTTTGCTTTGGCGGCTAACGAAACCGAAGGGATGAGATACAGGACAGATAGCGTGAGCGCTGTCATTGTCAGTCGGAGAAGCGCCGAATCTCGGAGAAGCGCCGAATTGTTGCGGTGAAAACCGGGAAGTTCGAAAAGTTTCAGACAATTCATTTGAGCCATAGGCGCTTCCTACCTCAAAACCATCCCAAACGGATATCCCCGGAATCACTCTTCAGAGAAACCTGCGCCCCGCCTGCTCCTACTGAACCGGAAATCTCGCGCCGGGAAAAAGACCCGACCTCCATCGGCAGACCTTTGGTGTCGATATCTCCCGAGAGAGTCGAAAGCAGAACATCGGCTCCGGCATTATCCGGAATCGAAAACGTGATTGAACCGGAAAGTGTCTCAACAGAGTAATCTCGCTCTGAAAACAACTCAGTGTTGACGCTAACTTTTCCTGTGTGGGTAAAGATATCGAGCGCGCCTCTATCCTGTTGAATAGAAAGATCGCCGGAAGTCGCCTTCAGACGCGCATCTCCATTGATTGAAGTGAGAGTAATATCACCTGAGGTTTGGATGATTGTTATTTCACCTGTGATATTATCACCTATCGTACTTCCCGCTCCACCATGAATAGTGACATTGCCGGCAATGGCGGTCATACGCAGGTCAGCAGTGGTGGAAGTCAATTCAACATCAGCGTCGAGGTCCTTCAATTCGATTAGTCCGCCTGATATATCTATTGTGACAGAGCCGACCACCTGATTTATCAGGGCTTCGCCGCTTTCCATCGAAATATCCAAAGCCCCGGTTATCCCACGAATATCCAGGTCACCATTGGAATTGTTCACCGTGATGTTAGTTTCCGCAGGAACAGAAATCACATAATCCACCGACCCAAACCAATCATCGTCGGAGCCAACCAATCGCTCCCAGAAACTTCTGTGACGCTCTGATACTTCTTCAAGCAAAGTTTCTAGCACAGCTTCATCATTGCGAGTGGAGAATCTCAATTCTACATGAGTCGCTACTTCGCGCGCCGCTGTTTCATCCACTGCGTGAACAGTCTTGATTGCGTCGATTTTTATCTGATCGAGATGTTTAACTCCGACTATGGTGATATTGCCATTCTGATTGTTAATCCTAAGCGCCGCTCCTGTGGGCACAACCATCTCTTTGTGATAATCAAAACGAAAAGTTTTGGAATTCGCTGTCTTTGCTCCAACCATCAACGCTACGAAAACAAAGCCCGCCAGCAATCCTTTGTTGAATATTGTGTTGAATACTGGATATGTGGCTAATGACTTAGCAGAGTAGCGCATAGTCTTACTAGTCTTATAAGCAGTTGTCTGTTTTGGCATGGTTTCAGTTACGCATGATATTTCAGCGTATTCCTTTGAGAGATTTTTTCAATAGTTCCCGCGCCCTGAATATCCGGGCTTTGACTGTGCCGACGGGCACATTCAATAGTTCGGCTATTTCCTCATAGGATTTATCATCCCGATGGCGGTACAGGATAACCTGCCGATACCTCTCGCTTAGGCTGTTAATCGCCTCGTCAATGGATAATCTCTGCTGTTTAGCCACCAATTCTCGTTCAGGATGAAACGAATAGTCGGCTACTTCAAATTCAACGGTTCCGTCGCCGGTATCAATCTCTCTATCCAGCGACAGCGCATGAATCCGCTTTTTCCGCAGATGGTCGATTGAGGTATTCGCCGCAATTTTGCACAACCAGGTCGAAAAGCGAAACTCTGACTTGTACGAAGCCAAAGCGGTAAAGGCCTTCATAAAAGTCTCCTGAGCGATGTCCTCGGCGGTTTCCTCATTACGCACAATCTTGTACGCAACATGGTAAACTGTTTTCTGATAGCGGTTTACCAGACGCCAATAGGCGCGCTGATCGCCTTCGCGCGCGCTCTTTATGAGTTCATCATCTAGTTCCGCTGTCACACAACACTCCACACTATTCTATACGCGATTACCGCGTCGCTGTTGCCCAATGTATTGATATTTCGAAGTCAGTATATCATGGCGCCACAAACCAGCGCATACCCGATTACCGTCAGGAGAGTATACGAAATGGAACTCCATCAACAAAACCCTAGAGGCTATCCCCGGAGATTCGAAATGTAAAGTGGCGCGGGAGGGCTTGGGGCTTGTTGAAAAAGCCGAATCCTGTTGTGTTGGGTCTTGCGACGGCTTTTTTGCCGTCGTGTGACCCGACACTTTCTCTATGAAAAAGTGTGAGGTCGCAATTTTCGCAAAAGCGAAAATCAAGACCCCACACAACTAATCGGCCTTTATCAACAAGCCCCTTGATTTAAGCCTAGCGCAAATAGAGCATAGCATAAATCACTACGCCACTTACAGAAACGAACATCCATACCGGCCAGACTATTCTGGCGAGTTTTCGATGTTTCTTGAAATCACCTTTCGCTGCCCGTTTGACAATAACCACTACAAATGGAGCCATCAAGGCCGCGAGGATTACATGAGGAATGAGGATAGCAAAATACAGGGGCCTGGTCCAATCATCGAACGGATAGGGCTTGGATCCGATATTTGCATGATAGATAACATAGCTGATCAGGAACAGGGTCGAGGTTATCAGCGCCGCCACCATGAAGCGCTGATGACGCTCACGGTCACCGCGCTTGATATTCCGGTATCCAAGGAAAAGCAATACGGCGCTGATTAGATTCAGCGTGGCATTTAGGGCAGGGAGGTCGCTAAGCGACATAGGAATTGTTTCGTTAGAGGTTTGGAAGCCGGTCAGGCTCTCAGGAGCTACTTCGTGGCGCTTGAGTGTCTACTCAAAACCCCAATTTTCATCTTCGGACGCCGCAGTATCCTCTTCATCAGCAGCTTGCGCGGAGTCTCCTGCTGCCGCTGATGAATCCACTTTTAGTGAATCTGCCACAACGCCTTCGGAGGCTTTGTAGATAACTGCGGCGGGAACTATTGGTCCGCCGCGCTCCATATAGATTTTGTCCCGCTTGAGAGTGTCAAACATTGTGAGAGTTAAGAAGAACCCTAAGAACACCAGCGAACTCACAAACACTATTGCCAGAAACTTGTCGTCCCAGAACAGGTGCATGAAAATAAGCGCCACCAAAGAGGCTTTGAATATCGCTATGAGCATGGCGATAACCAAGTTCCACTCGCCGAAATCAATTGAAGCGGCGTAGACTGTAACAACTGTCATTACCAATAAGGCGAACGCGACTCCAAAGTATACGCTTAGAGGGAGAATATGTGGTTTGTGTGCGGCTTTTGTGCTCATATATGCTGTTGTCCTACCAGATACGTTAACCCACCAAGTACAGAAGCGGGAAAAGGAATATCCAAATTAGATCGACTAAATGCCAGTAAAGTCCGGTCATCTCTATCGGGGTATAATAATCTGCTGAAAAATGGTTTTTCGAAGTACGGTACATCATCCACCCAATAGCAATCATTCCAGCAATCACATGAATCCCATGCAATCCGGTCATAGTGAAATAGACGCTGAAAAAGATGTGCGGGTTGGTTCCATCAATTTGTGTATTGGTGAAAAACTTACCCCACTCCAATCCATCATGGAACTTGTGTGAATACTCGATGAACTTGACTACTAGGAATGTACCAGCTAAAGCCAAAGTTGTGGCCAGATTTATCTGAGTCCACATTTTATTGCCGACTTGCATCGAACGTATCGCCAAAGCCATCGTCAGTGAACTTGTGATTAGCACAACCGTATTGAGCGCTCCAAGATTGACATCGAGCATCTTGTGTGCTTCATGGAACATCTCGGGATACCAGGAGCGATAAATTGCGTAAAAGCAAAACAGCCCTCCGAAAAACAGCACTTCGGTAACTAAGAATATCCAAAGCCCGAGCTTTGATGTTTCACGCTGTTGTTCAACGGTAGCGAAGTGGTGTTGCAGGAACTCAGGTCGTTCTTCGTGTCCTGTATTTGCGGTAGGTGTGTGCATAATTATCGTTACAAATTAGTCTCTGTAATTGAGTTTCTTGGTAATCAGCCCTCTTGAAATCAGCTATTCACTTCTTCGGCGTCATACGGGTTTGTGCTCTTGAATATTACTTTATCATAAGGATACGCCTCATGTTCACAAACCGGTTGCTGGGCGAAATTGTGCAGATCCGGCGGCGAACTAGCGTGGGTCCATTCAAATGTAGAAGCTCCCCAAGGATTGCTTCCGGCTATTGGGCCGTGCTTAACCGAACGCCACAAGTATATAAGCATTACTAAGAACCCTGAGCCCAGAATAAACGCGCCAATTGACGAGAAGGCATGCATCGGTTGATACTGATCTATGTAGTTGAAGTATCTACGCGGCATTCCCTGTGAACCCATTATGAATTGCGGAATAAAGGTAGCGTTGAATCCGATGAATATCAGCGCCCAGGCTATCCGCGCCCATTTCTCGCTATACATCCTGCCCCATATTTTCGGCCACCAATAATGTAATCCGCCGAGGAATGCGATAACCGTTCCACCCATCATCGTATAATGGAAGTGGGCAACAATGAAATATGTGTCATGCAAATGCAAATCCACAGCTAGAGTGCCCAGGAAAAGTCCGGTTAGACCACCAATAGTAAACAGGAACAGGAAGGCCAGCGCATATAGCATAGGTGTATCAAAACTTATCGACCCTCGATACATCGTCGCCATCCAGTTGAACACCTTCACCGCCGAGGGTATTGCCACTGAGAATGTCAAGAATGAGAATATCATCGCCGCTAGCTCTGACTGACCGCTGGTGAACATGTGATGCCCCCAAACGATAAAACTCAAGAGAGCGATCGCCAAACTTGAATATGCAACAGCTCGATATCCAAACACTCTCTTGCGAGTAAAAGTAGCCATCAATTCACTAATAATCGCCATCCCGGGTAGAATCATAATGTACACAGCCGGGTGCGAATAGAACCAAAAGAAATGCTGGAACAGAACCGGATCGCCGCCCATCTTGGGATCAAATATTCCAATGCCCGCTCCTCGTTCAACTGCCAGCAAAAGTAAAGTTATCGCGAGAACCGGTGTCGCAAGCACCTGAATGATGGCTGTGGCATAGATACCCCATACAAACAAGGGCATCTTGAACCAAGTCATCCCGGGAGCGCGCATTTTGTGCACTGTGGCTATAAAGTTTAGCCCGGTAAATATCGAGGAAAACCCGAGGATAAATGCCGCCATTACCATCATCACCACAGCGCCTTCGGTTTGTACACTATACGGTGTATAGAAAGTCCAACCGGTATCAATACCGCCAGCGACAATCGCGCCTAGAGCGAATAGCGCTCCGACTACATAGATATACCAACTGGCGAGATTCAGGCGAGGGAAGGCGACATCAATTGCCCCTAGCTGGAGCGGCAACACAAAGTTGCCCAGCGCCGCGGGTATCGACGGGATAATGAACAGGAATATCATAATCGCGCCATGCAAGGTGAACATTCTATTGTAGGTGTCGGCGCTCATCAATTGTGAGCCGGGTGAAAATAGCTCTAGACGCATCACCATTGCCAAAGCGCCACCGACTAAGAAGAATAGCGATATTGCCATCAGATACATCAAGCCGATACGCTTGTGGTCTTTGGTCAGCAACCATGACTTCAGCCCGGTCGGGGAGGTGAAATAATTATGATCAGGTATGGTATTCATTTGCTTCTGTTTTTTCTGCTGAGTGATTTATGTCAATCTCTCATAGTGTATTTGCTTCAACAGGTTACTTCAATGTCTTCATATAGGCAATCAAGGCTTCTATATCTTTATCGTTAAGAATTCCCTGAAATGTCGGCATCACAGGGTTAAAGCCTTTAACAATTTTAGCATTCGGAGTCAATATCGATTCGCGAACGTAATTCTCATCAATTATAATTGTCTCACCAGAGGCCATTGTTTCTGTGCTCCCGAATGTCCCTTTCCAAGTCGGACCGACGCTTTTGCTACCGTCGATGCTGTGGCAAGTGTTGCAGGCTCGGCTGGTGAATAACTTCTCGCCTTTGACCTCAGGTGGTTGGCCGGAGTCATTACCCTGCTCTTCGACCCATTTGTCGTAATCTTGCTGAGATAGAACCTTTACCATCCCTAGCATCTCTGAATGTGATTTCCCACAATACTCGGTGCAGAATATTTGGAATTCGCCCTCATACATGGCCTCAAACCATAGGCTAGTGTAGCGATTCGGCAGAACGTCCATCTTGACTCTGAAGGCGGGAACGTAGAAACTATGCAAAACATCCTTGGAGTGCATGAGTAGTTTTATCGGTTTGTCTTTGGGTACTACTAGCTCACCACCTGTGTTGAAACCCTCGGGGTAATCGAAAACCCAAGCCCACTGATAGCCGGTAACTTTTATTTCCAGCGCGTCCTTGGGAATGACGTTCATCTTCAGATATGTTTGGAATCCCCAGGCAAACATAACAATCACAATCAATGTCGGAATAATTGACCAAATCAACTCGAGCGTATGATTTCCATCTGGTCCGGTTGTTAATTGGTCGCGTTCACCGCGGCGGCGATATTTGACTGCGAAATAGATTGTGCCAATGGTGATGACAGCTAGAAAGAAGATACTAATCCAGTACACGAAATAGAAAAGCGCATCGACTTCACTAGCGATGGTTGAGGCCTGTTGGGGCATCCAAATTGTGGCGGTGGTATCCATACTGTCCTAAAAACTATCCTCTAACTCTTATACCTTAGGCGAAACAATACTCGTCATCGCGACGTGATAGCGTTTGCCCCACTTGAATTGGCTCCCGATGCACCGCCACGTTTGGCGCGCTTGCGTAGCCACATTACCATAAAGAAGAAGCCAAAGGCCAGCACAGTCATCGCGCCGCCTAGCTTCATTACATTGCTAGCGAATAACACATACCCTTTGGCATCCGGGTCATATTGAAAACAATACAAGATGATTCTATCAACTGTAGTGCCGTATTTGCCTTCTGAGGCTTCAAGCAAAGCCAGCTTCAGGTTCTGGCGAGTGTGGTCTATACCGTATAGGTAACGTGAGACCATGCCTTCGGGAGTCAGGATGATTGTGACTGCCGGATGGGCGTATTGCTGGGTTGAGCTATCATAGCGATAGCCAAATCCGACAGCGTCAGCCAATGCTCGCGATTGGTCGCCCTCGGCGACTGCGAATGTCCAACCTGCCGGGTCAAATTTCTTACCGGAATTCTTCTCAAAATCTTCGAGATAGTTTTTCTTTTTTGCTTTTGCTAGCTCTGCAGTTTCTGTCGGGCTGATGCTAACAGTCAGCATATCAAACTCATTTGCAGCGTTCCACTTCAATTGCGCAACTGAATTGCTTAGCCCGTTGAAGACCAAATTGCATAGCATCGGGCAAGAGTAGTATCCGAGGGTCAGAATTATCGGCTTGTCGTGGTGAAGCATCTCACCCAACAACACAGTGTCACCAGCCTCGTTCACTATCTTGATATCCTCAGGCACAAAGTCACCAAGATGCTCAGTTACATCAATCCCCGTCAAATCATCAGGCGCCTTATCGAGCGCCCGCTGAGCAAATGCTACTGAGCTTAGCCCACCTACCAACGCCAGCGACGCCAAGGCGAGTCCAAGGATTCTATTTATGCGGGTTGTGTTTTTCATAAATCTTACTCTTCAACTTACAACTGAGTTGTTTTCAACTATTTCTTAGTTTGCGCCTTCGAAAGCCTCACCGGCCACTAAGCGCATCGCACGATCAATCGGTATTCTATAGACCGCTTTGTCCGGATCCAATAACTTATAGGAACTCAGGATGGAGTTTTCGTTGTTATGCATGGCTTTTAGTTGTTCAGATGGAATACCCAAGTCGACCTTTAGTATTTCCTTCTCGCGTTCGAGACTGAATATATCGTCGAGAAGAAACAGGGAAGCAACGAACAAGCCCAAACCCAAGACTCCAATGATGACAATCTTGGTATAGTTTACACCTTCGTCCTCGAAGGCAACTTCTACGCCGTGGCTTGGTGGATGTATTTCAAATTCTGACATGATATTACACTCGGATACTTGCTGATATTTGCTCTCGCAACCTATTGGCTAACAAGCCTACCCATTGACGCTTAACCATTAACAGACCCTTAACCATTAACAAAGTGGAATGACGCTTCCAGTTTCGGGTCGTTGACCGGCACCACCGGCTGTGAAGTAAAGCGTTTCCAGAACAGCCAGACAAATATGCCGCCGATACCCAGCATGGTAGATAGATCCATCCATGAGAGCGAGAACCCGTGATGAGCGTTTGCGCCATGCGCTCCCATGCTCGGCAGGATGACCCAGTACATATCGACCCAGTGAATGAATAACATCCAAAATCCCATAAAGGCCAGGACTTTCAAACTTCTTTTTGCCGCGCGGGTCAGTAGCATCAGGAAGGGGAAAATGAAGTGGCCCAGGATAATCAACATACTGACATACTTCCATGAACCTGCCCAACGAGTATGATAGAAGATTGTCTCTTCAGGGATATTTCCATACCAAATCAGGAAATATTGAGAGAACCCGATATAGGCCCAAAAAATGGTGAAGGCGAATATCAATTTACCTAGATCGTGATAATGCTCAACCGTAACTTTGTCCGCTAGTACACCCTTACCCCGCAAGAAAAGCAGGATGAGTGTTATGAAGCCCAAAGATGAGAGCAATGCTCCAACGAAAATATACACCCCGAAAATGGTTGAATACCAATGAGGATTGAGTGACATCAGCCAGTCGAATGCGGCATAAGTCAAAGTAAATCCGAATAGAACCATTCCGGGAGCGCTTATTTGACGCATGCGAATGGTCTGGCCCTTTTCGTTTGAGGTGTCTTGTTTGATTGAGCGCGTATAAAGAGCGCGAGTCAGCAAGTACCAAATAAGGAAATACCCGGCAGTGCGGGCCAGGAAGAACGTTGTGTTCAGATACGGCGCTTTGCCCTGCAACAAAGTATCACCTGCGACTACATCTACATGAGTCCATTCAAAAAGGTCATGCATACCAAAAGCAATCGGGACAAAGAATACTATCAGAAGAGGCAATGTCACCATCGTTGATTCCATGACTCGGCGCAAAACCACACTCCATTCAGCGTCCACCAAATGGTGAATCAAAGTGAAGAACAAGGCGCCAAGGCCAAGGGTAACCCAAAAAACGAAGGCTGTCAGATAGGAATGGAAAAACTGTTCGCTGTTGACTAAGTATCCCGCGGCGCTAGCCAGCAATCCTATGACGCCGACAATCATGGCTTTCGAGCCGAAGGAGCCAGTGTCGGTGAATCTAAATGTCTTAGTGTCTATCTTCATAATTCTGATATTTTTGATAGTTGCTTTATAGGCCGAGAAAATTCGAATACTATAGTTTACTTGACGCCGCCTCTGAGATTTTCGGGAATATCCTGCAGTTTTGCGTTTTGACTCCGCTGTAGCGCGCGCACATAACTTACAATCGCCCAACGATCTGCGACCGGAATCTGGTGACGATAGCCAGGCATATTACGAATACCATTAGAAATCACATTAAAGTAATGACCATCGGGCAACGCGCGCATGCGATCATCATGGTAATTCGTCGGCGGCAACATTCCTTTGTCGCGTAACACAACAATTCCCTTGCCGTCACCGACAGCGCCATGACATGGGGCGCAGAATATTCCATAGCGTTCCTGCCCACGGCTCAACAAATCCATGGTGACTTTTCTCGGATTGCTCTTGATGAGTTCGCCAGCGCCATTCTTGCCTAACAAATAGGCCGAATCAGCCGGAGTGGCAATCAAAGAGCCACGAGCAATTGTGCCGGCAACCGGCGTGCGCATCGCCGAACCATCAGCGAAAAAGGCGCTTGAGCCTTGAGTTTTGTATTTGGGCTGGGAGTCCATATTGGGGTTTACATGAATCGGCGGCTTATCTGACGGCACACCTCTCATGCAACCGCTCAACGCCAAAGCCATCATCAACGCTCCAAGTATCATTACTCTTGAGGCTATTGCGGAGCTTTGTCTTTTCATTGTTGTAGTCATATTCCTTAGAAAGAACTCTTCTTACCGAGTTAGTCCATTTCCTCCTCGACTACTTCAACGTGAGTGGCTCCCACCACAGTGAGAAACTGCTTGACTTGCCCAACTTCAAATTTTGCGTCTTCGGCCTCAATGCCAACAAAAAACCCGCCATCTGTCGCGGCGCGGAATCTATCGGAATTGAAAATCGGATGATACAGTCTCGGCATTTTGTTCAATGCAAACATTCCAAAGACAGCGCCGAACGCCGAGAGCAAAACAGTTAACTCGAAAATGATTGGCACGAAGGCCTCAAAACTAAATAGCGGTTTACCAGAGATAATCAGCGGATAATCAACAGCGCTGGTCCACCACTGGAGCAATAAGGCGCCTCCGCCACCCAGCAAGGCCATAATCCCGACAATCCATCCCAGCGGCGATTGTTTTTCACCCATCGCCGCATCGAGACCGTGAACCGGGAAAGGAGAATAGCAGTCAAATTTCTTATAGCCTGCATCACGCACTTTTTCAGCGGCGCTGAGCAACGCCTTGACATCGGCAAACTCGGCCAAAACCAACGCATTACGCATTTTAGGGCTAGACGTCATAGCGCTTTCCACTTGTGAACTCATGATTGCCCCCCTGAACTCACCGGGCCACGATAATGCGGATTCGCTGCGGGCAGTACGCCTTTGACTTCTGAAATTGCAACCATTGGTAAGAAGCGCAGGAATAACAAGAACAATGTGAAGAACACACCAAATGTCCCAATGTACGTCATCACATCCCACATCGATGGCGTGTAGTACGCCCAACTCGACGGCAGGAAGTCGTTCGCCAGCGAGCTGACTACAATTACAAATCTCTCGAACCACATTCCGATATTGATGAAGATGGTAATCACAAACATAAACGGAATACTACGTCTGATTCTCTGCGACCACAGGAATTGGGGGATAAAGACGTTACAAGTAATCATAATCCAGTAAGCCCAGGCATAAGGGCCGGTGGCGCGGTTGATAAAGGCGAATTGCTCGAATTCGTTTCCGCTATACCAAGCGACAAAGAACTCGCAGGAATATGCATAGCCAACCATCAAACTTGTCGCCAGCATAATCTTATTCATCACATCCAGGTGATTGATAGTAATTATATTTTCAAGCTTATAAATCTTTCTAGCGACAATGGCCAGCGTCATCACCATAGCGAATCCACTGAAAATCGCTCCGGCTACAAAATATGGCGGGAAAATCGTGGTATGCCACCCGGGTAACTGAGAGACCGCAAAATCAAAACTAACGACACTATGCACTGACAAAACCAGCGGAGTCGCTAGAGCGGCGAGAATCAAGTAGGCGCGCTCGTAGTGCTTCCACTGCTTGTTACTACCGCGCCATCCTAGCGAGAAAATACCAAGCATGACTTTACGAACTTTCGTAGTAGCGCGGTCACGCAAGGTAGCGAGATCGGGAATCATCCCCACATACCAGAACAAGAGCGATACCGTAAAATATGTGCTCACCGCGAACACATCCCACAAAAGCGGACTGCGGAAATTCGGCCACATCATCATTTGATTCGGAAAAGGTAGTGTCCAGTAGACCACCCACACACGACCAACGTGGATCATCGGAAAAAGTAGTGCGCAAATGACGGCAAAAATCGTCATCGCCTCAGCGAAACGATTGATAGCTGTGCGCCAGCGTTGTCGGAAAAGGAAAAGGATTGCGGAGATCAAGGTTCCGGCATGCCCGATACCGACCCACCAAACGAAGTTCACAATCGCCCAACCCCAGGCGACCGGGACATTTAACCCCCAAATACCAACACCTTCCCAAAACAAATAGCCGACTGAACCGGCAAATAGCAGGGCTAGTGACGCAAAGAAACCGACCAGTAGAAACCACTGAACCGGGGCTTTCTTTTCGGTAATGCCGCCTATTGTCTCGCTGAGGTCGCTGAAACTCGGATTACCGAGCACCAATGGCGCATCGAGAGGAATCGTTTCTTTTTTGGCTGCTGCTGTGCTCATAGGGCTATTGATATACCGTACATTAACAGTTCTTTGATTTACCCTTCAACCGCTTTGCTCGGCAATTCGGGATTAGGATTACGTAGGCGCGCCTGATATGACGTTCTAGGCCTGGTATTTATTTCTGCGAGAATTTCATAGTCAAGGTTTCGCTCTTTGATTCTTGAGACTTCGCTATTCGGATCATTGATATTACCAAAAACAATCGCCTTAGTCGGACAAGCCTGCTGACAGGCAGAGACTATCTCGCCATCAGCGACCTGACGATCATCTTTCTTAGCGGTCAATTTGGCCCGGGAAATTCGCTGAGTGCAATAAGTACATTTTTCCATCACACCGCGCGAGCGAACTGTGACATCCGGGTTCATTCCCATCTTTGCGACTTCAGAAGTGTCCTTGGTGTAATTAAAGAAGTTGAATCGTCGCACCTTGTAGGGACAGTTGTTTGAACAATAGCGAGTGCCAATGCAACGGTTATACACCATTACATTCAAACCTTCTTTGTCATGATTGGTTGCGGCTACCGGACAAACCTGTTCGCAAGGAGCCATCTCACATTGCTGACAAGCCATCGGCTGTTGCGCCATCTGCGGATCATCCTCGTCGCCTATGAAATACCTGTCCATTCTAAGCCAGTGCATTTCGCGCCCCTTGGCCACCTGCTCTTTTCCTACAATCGGAACATTGTTTTCACTCTGACAAGCGATAGTGCAGGCGTTGCAACCAGTGCAAACATTCAAATCAATTGTCATGCCCCACTGATAGCCGGTGTCATACTTAATATCACTCCACAACGACTCCAACTCGGGAGTCTCAACCATATCAGGAGCAAAGGTCGGCGCGGCGCGATACTCTTCTAGAGTCGCTTCGCGAATCAAAGGACGATCTTCCATAGAGCCATGGTCCTGACTACTGGAGAGCGGATATGTCTTTCCTGTCGAGCTGACAGTAACACCTGCGGCAAAACTGAATGTGCCAGATGTACGCAAAGCGCCAGCGTCCACACCAACTGCAGTTCCCACAGAGCCAGCCATACGGCGCCCATAACCAAGCGCTAGAGCAATTGAATTATCAGCCTGCCCGGGCATCACCCATACTGGGGCTTCCAGTGACTTACCATCAACCTGCAATGTAACTACATCAGAGTTACTCACGCCAAGGCGATGCGCAGTCGCAGGACTCATTAGCGCGGCATTATCCCAGGTCAGCTTGGTAACAGGATCAGGTAGCTCTTGCAACCATCCGACATTGGCTAGGCGACCGTCATGGAGATTACCGTCATAGAAAACTATTTCCAAGTTGCTATCAGTAATAGAGACTGAACCGGCAGGATAATTATTCAAAGCGCCGGACTTCATTTTCACAGCTACCGGCTGGCTTGCTGACTTTGCGAGCAGGCCGTCATGTAGCGTGCGCTCCCAGCCAGTCTCAAAATTTATTTTGCCAATCACATCCCGTAAAGTTCCACGAACCAGCTCATAGCCGGGAGTCTCGCGACCACCCAATACCAAAGACACGACTTCAATAGCGCTTCGTCCTTTGTAAAGCGGATCAATCAATGGCTGAGTAATTGCCAGAGTTCCGTTAACCGAGCGGGTATCACCCCAGCTCTCAAGGAAATGCGCTTGCGGTAAAACCCAATTGGAGACATTCGCGGTTTCATCATCAGAATGCCCAAGACGAATCACATTGCTGACTTTTTTCAGAGCATCCGCAAATTTGGTGTCCGCCGGAGCGTCATAAACCGGATTACCACCGACAATAATCAGGGTGGAAATCTCTCCGGCATTCATTTTCGAAACTAGATTCGACAGATCGTCACGCCGCGGGAATATCGCATCAGGCGCGGCATGATACTCAACTGTTTTTCCGATATTGCCCAGCGCGCTATTGATAGCCAGCGTCAACGCATGTACATGTGACGGCTGGCGACGGCCAGTGACCACTAGTGATTTGCCACGCGCCTTAATTAAGTCTTTAGCGAGAGCCGCCAACCATTTCTTTTTGTCTCCGGAGAATGATGGCCCCTGCGCCTTTAGTCCGGCTACAGTCAATCCCTGCCGCTTAAGTTCGGCGGCAAGGGCTAATGCGAATGCGGAAATCTCAGATGAAGCGACACGCAAACGATGATCCGCCATGCCACCAGTGAGAGTAAACATACTCTCGACAACATAAAGGCGATTCATCGAGTCTTTTACTGATTTAACTCTTCTACCATCAGCAAAACCACGCGCGGCGGTGATACTCTCGCTGTCACGTTGCAAGAAATCAGAATCAAGGGCCAAAACTACATCGGCCTTATCATAATTGTAGCTTGGCAGATATTCTTTTCCAGTAGCCAAAGCAATACCGGCGTAAATATTCTCATCACTGATTGACTCATAGGCCACCCAGGGAGCTTTCGGGAATTTACTTTTCCAGCGCTTGGCCAACTTGGCCATAGTCGGTGAATTGTGTGACTCGGTTAATATCGCTATGCCTGCGCCGCCTGCCGCTTTGTAAGTGGCAAACTCACCGCGCCAGAACTTTACGAAATCATCCCAGGTTTTTGCGGCCCCATCGAGAGTAACAGCGCCGATTCTATCAGGATCATAGAGCGCCAAAGTAGTAGCCTGCATTTGGGCGCTGGTTGAACCGAGTGTCGAGGGATGAAGCGTATTGCCTTCAATTTTTGTCGGGCGACCTTCATGACTCTCAACCAACAACCCGTACGAACTCAAGCCATGAGGCATTGAAGTAGCATAGTATTGTGGCATACCCGGAACCAAATTCTCCGGCGGCACTACATAGGGAACGATTTTTTGCACCGGACGACGACAACTCGCCAAACCAGCTAGCGCCATCGAAGCGCCCATGATACCCATGAACTTCCGTCGACTAACCGGGTCATTAAGTGTCGAGGCGCCCTCAGGAAACTCGCGCTCGACAATTTTCTTGAACTCCGGCGTTTCTGCTAGATTATCAAGACTGCGCCAATAGCGTTTCTGCTTGACGGTGGAAAGAGCTTTGTCTTTATCTTCGACTATCGATGACATCCAGAACAATCCTTTGGTGGAGCAATATCTTTGTGAGCCATGAAATTCTTAGCGAATTCTTCCTGATCCGCAGGAGGAACCCATTCCATCACTGTAACCTGATCCGGACGACGTAACGCCATCTCCGGTGAACGATGGCAATCTAAACACCAACCCATGCTCAATGGCTCTTTTTGCTCAATTTCTTCCATCTGCCGGACGTTTCCATGGCAGGATTCACAACCGACATTGGCGCGCAGATGAGCGCTGTGATCGAAATATACAAAGTCAGGAGATTTGTGGATGCGAACCCACTCAATCGGCTTGCCGGTTGCGAAGCTTTCTCGCACCGGAGCCAACTTTTCGCTGGCAGGCAATACCAGCGTGTGACAGTTCATGCAAGTTTCTGTTGGCGGAACACCCGCGACTGCTGTGCGCTCTACGCCAGTATGGCAATAGCGACAGTCCATACCCAAATCACCTGCGTGTAACTTATGACTATAAGGCACAGGTTGCTTCGGCCGATATCCTACATCGGTGTATTTAGGAGAGCCGTAGTACCAAATGAAGGCAACTCCGTTCACTGTCATAAAACCAACAGCCAGTAAAATATATAGCGGTAGCTTAACCGTCCATTTGGGAAATATCTGCGCCAAGGTTCTTAGAAATCTTTCTTAGTACGTATGCCTGCTTTGCTCTGTTCCTAGTAGCGATACAATGCGTCAGTTCAACGCGACGGTCAATACTAAAGAGCGATATAGGCCTTTACAATCTTTTTTGTAATCTTACGTTAGTCTTAGAATCGATATTAGTTTTAGTTCAACCAGCGCTGATAGCTTTCCGGTTATTCACCGCGCCAGATTAAGAAATCAAACCCATTCCGTCAACAATGATTGTGAAGAACAATGCAAAAAGATAGATCATCGAGTAAAAAAACAACTTTCGCTCGGATGCTTCAGTGCGAGCTTTCGTTGCATCTACAACTTTTTTGACAAATACGGCTCCCAGGACCAGCGCCACAACCGCATAAGCGATCCCAACACCAACGAATAGCAGGGTCATACTGACCGCGATTACTGCGAGAGTGTATATCATTATCCAACGAAATGTGGTTTCCTCGCCGCGAACCACCGGCAACATCGGCATTCCTATCTTGCGATAGTCTTCCTGGCAAAAAAGCGCCAGCGCCCAAAAATGAGGCGGGGTCCAGAGGAAGACAATAGTAAACAATATCACCGGTGTGAGAGTCAGAGTCCCACTGGCGGCGGCCCAGGCGATGAGCGGCCCCATCGCTCCGGCTATTCCACCTATTACAATATTCTGATCAGTGGTAGGCTTTAGATATAGAGTATAGAAGAGACTGTAGAACAGTATTGTGCCCAAAGCCAAGAGTCCGCTAAGGAGATTGAACGCGATCGCGAACAGAGCCACTCCAGCTATGCCGATAGCTATAGAGAAAATGAAACTGTTTCGAACAGTTAGGCGTTTTAACGGCAAGGGCCGGCGTTTGCTGGTGCGGGACATTTGGGAGTCAATATCCCGCTCAAAACATTGGTTGAGCGCATTTGCTGAACCGCCACTGAGATATAGTCCGAGCATAACCAAAGCGAATCGTAACGGGTCAGAGAGCATACTGCCCTCCATCACCAATGCGGTAGCTCCAGTAAATAGCACCAACAACATAATTGTCGGCTTAGTTAGCTGGATATAGTCTTTTAGGCTGGACATTTCAATGAGGGGATAGCAGATGGATAAATGATGTTGCTGTCGCTTTGTCTTGGTCGTTGACCGATTCTATCCAACTATCCTTAGGAATGAATTCAAGACATCATCTCCAGCTAGGGCGTCTTCCGACCCGCCGGCTTCAAGGTCTCAGATAACTGTTCAGTTAGTTAATTACTTGATAAAAAATTCAATAAAAGCGTCTAACAAGACCCGGGCAATTGTTTTGCCTTGCGTCCTATCGGCGGAAACAATAGTATTCTCAGTAGGCGAAGTCAAGATATTCCGCTAAGGAATGCTGAGGAATGCGGCTTTCTTTGCTTTTATTCTCGATTTACAAACACTCCAAACGCCTGCAAAAGCCCAATTGACCGCTCACGCCACAAAGAAAGATGCGTAGCCGCCTCAATCTTAACACTATGTTAGCAACTAGGTTATCTGTGGTAGTTGTGAAATAGAGGTCGGGAGTTGGTGGAGAATCACGATGAAACAAGCGATTCGGACAACATCGACCTCAAAGGAGATGTTGTGAAAAAAGGTACAAAGTTGATTGCCCCCCGGCGAAAAGCCAAAACCGCAAGTTTCCTATCGCCTTGGCGAAACCCGCTTGTAGTGTTTGCTGTTTCGCTGACGATATTCGCGCTTGGCTCAGAAATCTCACTTGCTGACATTGCTACTGACGCATTTTCTGGTAGCGAAGTCTCAGAAGTTACTCGATTTCTAGGTAGCCTGCATCCGCTTTCGGTTCATTTCCCATTGGCGCTGATTTTCGCGGCTTTCGCTTTTGAATTGATATTCATCAAAAGCGCAAATTCGAAATGGAGAACAAGTGCATTCCATACATTGACACTTGGCGCAGTCATTTCACTGGGGACTATTTCGTTGGGACTGATGGCCGGTGAAGTGGGACCGTTTTTGGGACCTGATGCAGAACTTCTAGCGCTTCATCGACTCTTTGGACTCGTAACATCCGCGCTGGCGCTTGTATCACTTTACTCGCTGGCGCAAGCTCAACAACGCTCCAAAAGGAACAAAGACAAAAACCGTGCAAAGAAATTTGAACTCATCTACCGCATCACCCTGGCGCTTGCCACAATCACAGTCTTTGTAGCCGGACACTTCGGCGCAGAACTAGCCGGACTGTAAAGAGTATCGCAACTACACTTTCCGGTTGAAGCGCGCGCGAATCACTTAGTCAAAGTCAAGCGCCGGATTTCCAACTCCCCGGCCAAGAGATCAGGAATCTTTTCTATCGCCGCTTGCAAGTGCGGACTCGCCAGGTGAGTGTCCAGATCAGCTTCGGTTTGCCATTCTTCAATAAACACAAACTCGGCGGGGTCATTGATATTACCATGCATTTCATAGCGCAGGTATCCGACTTCTTTGCTGGTCGGCTCGACCAAGGCTTCCAATAAAGCGCGCAGCTCAGATTCCTTGCCCGGCTTGGCTTTCATTATCGCTACCACACGAAGTGTTTTTTCAGACATTGTTGATTTCCGTTTGATGTGTGATTGTACGCGTTAAGTGTGATAACGTCCAAGAGTCATTGCAAGCGAAGCGCGGCTATCTCCGCTGACTCAAAGCCAACCACTATGTCATTCCCGCGAAGGGGCTTGTTGAAGAAGTTCTATTTTCTGGGCTATGTACACTGGATTGTTTCCGGATTCCTTTGTGTGTAATGCATCGGGAGTAGTGTGCGTGTTATTAGCCGAAATGCGCTCTTGTAGAGCTGTTTCAGACG
>JAJRPM010000005.1 GCA_024280775.1 Candidatus Zixiibacteriota bacterium
CGTCTGAAACAGCTCTACAAGAGCGCATTTCGGCTAATAACACGCACACTACTCCCGATGCATTACACACAAAGGAATCCGGAAACAATCCAGTGTACATAGCCCAGAAAATAGAACTTCTTCAACAAGCCCCTTCGCGGGTATGACGGTTTTCTTTGGTGGAATGACGGTTCTTTGGCGGGTGTTGTGGTTGTGGAGACTGCTTGGCCTATTTTCGTTTGGTGGGTTTTTTCTTTTTTGTGGTGGGGCTGGTTTTGGGTTCCAGGGCTTTTTTTATTACGTCCATTACGCTATCGCAAAAGATTAGTTTTAGTTGTTTACGAACTTCGGTGGGGACGTCGCGGACGTCTTTGCGGTTTGCTTCTGGTAGGATTACGGTTTTCACTCCGGCGCGGTATGCCGCCAGTAATTTTTCTTTGACACCACCTATGGGCATTGATTCGCCACGTAAAGTCAGCTCACCGGTCATTGCCAGTTGGGCTTTGACTGGTCGGTGGGTGAATAGTGACGCCAAAGCTGTAGCCATTGCGATTCCAGCGGAGGGCCCGTCTTTTGGCGTGGCTCCGGCGGGGACATGGATGTGTAAATCGTGAGTCTCCCAGACGTCATCGCCGATTCCCAACGCATCCGCATGCGCGCGCACGAATGACAGCGCCGCTTGCGCGGATTCCTGCATTACATCGCCAAGTTGACCGGTCAAGGTGAATTTGCCTTTGCCGGGCATTGAAGTGGCTTCAACAAACAGAGTCTCACCTCCGGCGGAAGTCCAGGCCAGGCCGGTTACTACGCCGATTTGTGAAGTTGTGGAAACGCATTCCTGAATTTTTCTGGGCGGCCCGAGATATTTTTCGACTAGTTTTTCATCGACTACAATTTTCTTTTTGGAGCCACCGGCAACTTTGCGTGCGACTTTGCGGCAGATTGACGCTACTTCACGTTCGAGGTTTCTTAGTCCGGCTTCTAGCGTGTAGCTTTGGATAGTAAATCGCAGAGCGGCGTCTGTGAAGCGGATGTTCGCAGTTGTTAGTCCGTTTTCTTTGACTTGTTTCGGGACTATGTGGTGTTTGGCGATTACCAGTTTTTCCTGCACGGTGTAGCCGGAGAGACGAATCACTTCCATTCTGTCGCGAAGCGCCGAAGGAACAGTGTCGAGTACGTTGGCGGTGGTGATGAACATCACGCGCGATAAATCAAATGGCACATCGAGATAGTGGTCAGTGAAAGTGTTGTTCTGCTCGGGGTCGAGGACCTCAAGCAGGGCTGAGGCCGGATCACCTCGGAAGTCTGTACCGACTTTGTCGATTTCATCGAGAATTATCAGTGGGTTGTTGGTTCCGGCTCTTTTGATTTCCTGAATGATTCTGCCGGGCATTGAGCCGATATAGGTGCGACGGTGGCCGCGGATTTCGGCTTCATCATGCATGCCGCCTAGCGAAAGGCGCGCGAACTTGCGTCCCATGGCAGTGGCGATTGAGCGCCCCAGCGATGTTTTTCCAACTCCGGGGGGGCCTACCAAACAAAGGATTGGTCCTTTCTGGTCTGGTTTGAGTTTGCGAACGGCCAGGAATTCAAGGATGCGCTCTTTGACTTTTTCTAGACCGTCATGGTCTCTGTCGAGAGTTTGCTTTGCTTTGCGTAAATCGAGTGTGTCTTTGCTGGATACCTGCCAGGGCAAATCTACCAGCCAATCTAGATAGGTTCGTGAGACAGTGTATTCGGCGGAGGAGGGATTCATGCGGCTGAATCTTTCGAGCTCTTTTTTGGCAATTTTTTGCGCCGACTCGTCCATGCCTACGGTTTCTATTTTTTTCTCCAGCTCCTCGATTTCGGCTCGTTCATCGAGGTCACCAAGTTCGCGACGTATGGCTTTGATTTGCTCGCGGAGAATGTAGTCGCGTTGAGTTTTGCCTAATTCTTCAGAGGCTTTGCTTTGGATTTTGCGCGAGAGGTCCAGGACTTCGATTTCCTTGTTGACCAAACTCAAAAGGAATTCCATGCGCGCGGTGGGGTTCACTAACTCCAGCAGGCGTTGTTTGTCCTCGACTGGAATATTCAGATTTGAACCTACCAGGTCTGCGAGTTTTGAAGGAGTTTCCTGATTGATAGCTGAGATGTATAGCTCTTCATTTAGATATGGAGCCAACTCAACTAGAATCTTGACCTACTCCAACAGATTGCGTTGGAAGGCTTCGGCTCTGACGGTGCTAGCTGAGGATTCGGGGATTTCTTCTATTACACCGGTTAGATATGGCTCAGAGTCAACGAATTCTTTGACTCTTACTCGTGCGAGCCCCTGCACCAGAAAGCGAACTGTGCCGTCGGGAAAGCGTAGCATCTTGAGGATATTCCCTGAGCAACCTACGTCGTAGATTCCGTCGGAATCGACATTGGTTGCTTCAGAATCATGCTGGAGGAAGAGACCTATGCGAGTGCCTTTCATCAGGGCGTCGTCAATCAGTTTGGATTGACGTTGCTCGGTGACTACCAGCGGGGCTACCAAATAGGGGAAGACGATTACTCCTTTGATAGGGAGAATCGGAATCGCTTTTTTGCTGTCTTCTTCGGAGAGTGGTAGGCTGTCGATTGAATCGGTTACCGCCTGAATCATGATTTCATCAATTTCGTCAGGACTCATGTACATGCTATTTATATTCATAATTCTCTTTTAGCTTTTGGCGACCGTGTATTTTGAAAGCTGTCAATTAGGGGCTGTCGTTTCGGCCTTGTCGTTTCTGTGTTTTTGTTATCCCGCAACAGAGGCAGGGTAGCTTATACAAGGTATCGACAGGAAGGCTCAGTAATCAATCTATTCCCCAGCCTAAACAGCGCTTATTTGTTCTGCCGGGCGGGAGCTAGATAGGGAGCGCGTCGATTGCTAGACGTTGAAACGGTAGTTGATTACGTCTCCATCCTGGACGACATATTCTTTGCCCTCGAGGCGCATTTTTCCCTGTTTTTTGGCTTCAAGGTGGGTCTTGCAGGCTACATAATCTTCGTAGGCGATAACTTCGGCGCGAATGAAACCTCGCTCAATATCAGTGTGGATAACTCCGGCGGCTTTTTGGGCGACGCAACCACGTCGAATGGTCCAGGCGCGTGTTTCCATTTCGCCGGCGGTGAAATATGGGATTAGACCCAGCAGGGTGTAGGCTTTTTGGATTACTACATCTACAGCCGGGTTGAGAATGCCGAGGTCTTGCAGGAATTCGGCGCGTTCGGCGGGTTCCATTTCGGCCAGCTCCATCTCGATTTTACCGCAGATTACTGCTACTTCACAGCGATGCGGGGTTACTCTTGAATCGAATGAACTCTCGATAGTGGTAGCGTCGGCTAGCTTTTCTTCGGCTATGTTGATGACTATTAGCAGGGGTTTGATGCTCAGGAAGGTGTAGCCGCGTATTTCTTTTAGTTCGGCGTCATTCAAGCTCAGCTCAATTAGCGGTCGCTCTTCTTCGAGAGTTGCCAGGCATTTCTTGAGGACTTTCAGCTCCTCGGTGCGGTCTGCTGCGCCGCCCATTTTGACTACTTTTTCTAATTTTGGCACTTGGGATTCGATTTGCGCCAAGTCATTGAGAATCATCTCATCTATGGCATTTTGGATGTCAGAGTCAGGTTCACGTGTTCCGGAGAATGAATCCACCACTAGTAGCAAGGCATCCATTTGTTTTAGTTCAGCGAGGGCTTTGGAATCCACGCCGGCTCCTTTGGCGCTGCCGCTGAACCCTCCAGCGTCTAGCAATTCGATTTCTGCATTTACTATGCGCTTTGATTCCGCTAAATCGCTGAGGACTTGCAGGCGTTCATCTGGGACCTGGATAATAGCGCGTTGCAGGCGAGTCGCTGAGGCTGGTGTTTCGGACTTTCCGCAAGCGGCGGCGAAGACCGCGCTTTTTCCTGATTGTGGTAAGCCGATAATACCGATTTTCATTTTTGCGCTACTTTCTATGGTTCCAATGAGAGATTCTAAGTTAGATTGCAGGAACGGCAAGCGGTTGTTAATCGAATCAGATTTTCTCCCCGCGAACTCTGCTCCACCTCAGGCAGTATATAGCGAATCGCTCTATAAGGGCAAGAGCCAGGGGGATTATTGGACAGGCGGTTATTCCCGGGATTTACGGCTTGGTATTATCTCGACGGTTCCATAGGCTCTAAGGTATTCGGCGAAAACCTTGGCGTCACCGCGCACTACTACGATTAGGTGCGAGGGGGAGAAAATTTTCTCTGATGTTTCTCGCAAGTCCGCTTGAGTTAGCAGGTTTAGTTCAGTTAGAAGGGTGTCATGGCCTTTTTTGACCTTGATATTGGCTTGGATTAGTTCGGCAAATCTTTCGGTTACATCTTTGGCGGTTTCAAAGCCTAGCGCATAGAATCCGCGATAGAAGTTTTTACCTTCTTCGAGCTCGCGTTTGGATACTCGTGTTTCGCTGAGCAGTTTTAGGGCGGCAACGGTTTCATGGACTGCGTCGACAACTTTGTCGCCGGTGCAGTCCATTTTAATTTCCATTAGAGTTGGCCCCGGCGCGAAATTCAGATTTGCGCTTAGATTGGAAACCAGATTTACATCACCTACGAGTCTTCTGCCGAGAAAAGACAGCTCGGGGAATCCAGCCAGCAGGTGTGCGACCATCAACTCTGAACCAAAGGCGCGTGTGTCATTAGCGCTGTCACATAGGGCGAAAAATCCTATCTTGGCTCCTTCGGCTTCAGGTGTATCAAGCAGGTAAAACTTCAGGGAATCTGTTTCGCTGGTATTTACATGAATCGGCAAATCTTTTTCGATGTGTTTGTTTTTTGGATATGGCGTGAGAGCTTCGTGAATTTTGTTGATGTACTCCTTAGCGCTTATATCTCCGGCGACAACGATTGAAATTCTATCAGGCGCATAGAAACGTTTGTAGAATGCTTCTACGTCATTCAAGGTGATAGAGGCTATTTGCTCTGCTGAACCTAGTGGAGGATTTCCATAGGCGTCGTTGGGAAAGAAATGTCGGTAGGCAAAGTTTGATAAAGTCCTGTATCCTGCGTCATTGGCTTGATTGACAGCTGAGACGCTTCGTTGTAACTGACGTGTCAGACTTTCTTGTTCGAAACGTTGCTCCATCAGCAGGTCGCGAATCAACCGTGTGCCTGATAGAAGTTCTTTGCGCAGTACTGACACAGAAATATCCACAACATCGCGCGTCACTTCAATTCGCATACGCACACCAATAGAATCAATGAGACGTTGAAACTCAGCGCCGCTTCGCGGGCCGGCTCCCTGACGTAACATTCCGGCAGTGACACTAGCTAATCCGGACTTTCCCTCGGGGTCATATTTTGAACCAGCGCGGATTAGTATACGGAATTCTATTAGCGGGCGTTCGGGACGCTCGACCAGATTCAATCGGATCAAATTTTGAAGTACGCGGAACTTGGTGTACGGACGAACTTTCGCAACTGATGTTGAAGAGGTGAAGAGTGCGGAAAATACTACGCCAAGTATCACTACAAGGATTAGGACTCTTTGTTTTGCGCTGGTTTTGGTCATGGCTTGCTTGCGCTCTTTCTAGTTCTCTGAATTGACGGAGGATGCTTTGGGCTTGAGGAAAATTGACACCCGGTTCTCGGGATTTAGGTATTTTTTTGCTACCCGACTAATATCGGACAGAGAGATTTTCTCGATGCGGCCTGTTCGTTGTTCCCAATAGGAGCCATCTCCCCAAACTTGGTATGAGTGCGCTATCTTGGAGCTTCTTCCTAAGGCGCCCGACCATGAGTTGTAGAAAGCGGCTTCCATTTGGTTTTTGGCAATTTTCAAGCTTGCCTGGGTAAGATTGCCTTTAGCGACTTCTTCTATACTGATATTTAGTAAAGATTCCGTTTCTTCAAATGTTACACCGTCATTGAGGAATCCATATACATAGATTAAACTCGGATCTGAAAACTCCGCTACCGCTCCGCCCACGGTGAAACATAGATTTGTATCACTGACTAGTTTTTGATACAAATATGAAGAGCGTCCGCCAACCAGCATGGTCGCGAGGACTTCCAGCGCCAGTCGGTCTTTGTCTTTGGCTCCGGGTGTATGAAATGACACTATGAACACCGGAACAGTTAAGTCAGCGCTTACGGTTACTCTTCGCTCGGCTGTTTGCCGGGGCTCTGACGGATAGGTGTGTTCCGGACGAGGACCAGTCGGGATATCTGAAAGAATCTCGATTAGCTCTTTGAATAGTTTTTTGTATTTGAAGTCGCCGACAATAGAGAGTGTGGCATTTGACGGCTGATAGAAGCGGCGCATGAATATGCGCACATCCTCGGGTTCGATGGACGCCAAGTCTGCGGGGGAACCGTATTCATCGGCTCTATAGGGATGCTTGGTATAGGATTGGTTTAGCGTTTCATTGGTCAACGCCGAGTAGATATTGTTTTCACGCGCGATTCTTTGCTCGCGCATCACGCTGTGCTTGGCGGCCTCTACGGTTTCGCGAGAAATCAGCGGGCTTTCCATGCGGTCGGCCTCGATTAGTAACACTTTCCGCAGGAGTTCTTTGGGGAAACGTGATGAATATGATGAATAGTCCTGCCACACCAGCGAGGATGAACTTCCTCCTGCCGGATGCAGTAGTCTTTCTCTTTCACCTTTCCAATAGCCTAGCGAACCATTGTTCATTATCCGCTCACAGACTTTGGCCAATCCGGTTTTTCCGGGCGGGTCGTCACGACTACCTACATCATAGAGAACAGTTATGGCTATCAACGGGTCGGACTTATCTTCGAATGCTAATACAGTGATACCGTTGGTGAGTGTTGTGTCACGAACGCCCTTTTCTTTGGATCTAGGGCCTGCATATACAGAGGCGCTCTGCAATGTCAGGAGGGTGACAACAAGAAACATTAGTGTCACATGCCTCTTAAGTTTGGTTAATTGACTGTTGGTATTCAAATGTGCTTTCTCACTTGTGGAATAAGTTATTCAATCGAAAGATCATATGGTAGTCGCATCAGGTATTTTGTATCAAATCCACTACCGACGCCAGAGCCGCTCTCAGCGGCGGAAAGCAAGTCATTTAGCGCCGCTTCGGTAGTTTCGTCTAGTTTCAAACTCTCGTTACCCAGACCGGGAATAAACGAAATCAAACGACGCAAAGCGCGCAGAGGGGCAAACAAGGGATTGCCGCCGAATGAGAATAGGGTTTTTCGCCGGGGGTAGATTTCCACTCGATAGTCTTCAATTCCGGCTTCGAGAGCCGTGGCGTTGACTGATTCCCATAGACCGCCAAGTTCATCCACCAAACCTACAGCTTTTGCTTCTCTGCCGGTCCATACTCTGCCTTCACCTAGTGAGTTTACAGAGTCCGGACTCAATCCTCGCTCTTTGCCGGCTATTTCGGTGAAGCGCTGATATAGCGCTCGCAAACCGGAGCGAACTTTCTTGCGCTCCTGCTCACCGAATGGCCGGGCCAATGAATAGAAATCTGAGTTTTTGCCTTTTTTGATATACACCTTGTTCACACCGATTTTGTGATATAGTCCGCTTAGATCAGGCTTGAGAGCGAAAATTCCTATTGAGCCTGTGATAGTTGCCGGACTTGCAAAAACCGAATTGGAGGCGGCGGAAATATAGTATCCACCTGATGCCGCTACTCCAGACATTGAAACAGTTAACGGGCGCGCATCTTTGGCCAATTGGCTTTGCCGGTAAATCAAATCAGACGCCAGCGCTGAGCCTCCGGGGGAATTCACTCTGAGTGTGAGACCTTTCACATTCGGGTTTGAAAGCGCCTGCGCGAATCCGCGGCTCATCCCCGCGGGGGTTATGTTTGCGCGCAGAGTCGGATCGCCACCTGTGGGACTGGCGCTGATTTCTCCTTCGGCTACAACAACAGCAATGGCTGGCTGGGTTCCCCAAGTGTCGGAGAATTCTGCTTCATGCAGGTAATCACGCAGTCCGATTACGCTGGGAGTTAGCCCTTTTAGTTTTTTGGAGATTTCGTCGGGGTAGGCTAGAATATCTACTAGTCCGATATCCAGCGCTTCTGGCGAGGTGTAGGGACCTGCATCAATTATGGTCTCGACTTTTTCTGTGGGGAAATTACGCGCTGTGGCTATGCCATCGACTAGCTGGTCATATAGATCTCCTAACCAGCGGTTGGTCATCTCGCGGTTTTCGGGCGATGGTTCGGACTCCATCCATTGTTCGGTGGCGGTTTTGTAAGCCCCGATTTTTTCGGCTTCCATAGTGACACCGATTTTATCTAATGCTTTGGCGTAGAACGAAAGTTCGACACGCAGACCGGTTAAGGACACGTAGCTTGCCGGCGGGATTATTATTTTATCAGCTGAGCAGGCTAAGTAGTAGTTACGATTTGAGGCCGAACTGAGATAGATATACACTTTTTTGCCGGATGATTTGATAACCTCGATTGCGGCTTTGATTTCCTGCGTTTGCGCCCAGCTTAGATTGTTGGGGCCGACTGTGAGTAGTACATCGGCAATTGATTCGTCGGCGGCGGCGCGATAGAGAGAGGAAATGTAGTCGAAGAAAGCGAGCTTTTTTCTGCCGAATACTGTTTGCAGGGGGTTTTCCTGGATTGCGCCAGCTACTCCCACCCGGAGTGAGCGTTTCTTGCTGGTTACCGAGAGTTGTTTGTCTGCTACAGTTCCGAAGTAACCGGTAGCGCTACGGAAATTGTTATCGCTGGAGTGACGGCTCTGGCCTCCGACGAATGAGCGCTCAAAATTCACTCTTACACCCAGCTCAACAGACTTGTTCTCGTCCCAGGAGCCGTAGAGAATTATTCCGCGAGTAGGAGAGCCGCTGGCGCCTAGACGGAAAACTGCATCGCCGATATTCTGTTTGTGTGAAAGGGACATTTCGCCATTCAGGGTCAGACGGCTGTCCTTGAATGGGCGATAGGCCAGACCATAAACTTGTTCAACTGCTGATTCGATGTTTGCGATTTTGCCTTTGTTCAGATTCGACCAAGTGGCTCCCAGGGACCATGAGGGGCTTGAGCGGTAGAGGACTCCCAGATTCCAGGTGTGACGTTTGTTTAACAAAGTGGGGCCTTCTTTGACATTGCGATACGAAAGTCCGAAAGAGAAGCCACCATTTCCACCATGCCCTATCGCAAAAATATGTTCTTTGTAGTCTTGTGCGCCGGAGATGTTGTTTAGTTTGCGATAGGAGTATCCAAAGCCACCAGTCGAGGTGGCGAAGCCCCAGTCTTTGGCTAATGATGGCTCGCGATAGTCGGCCATCAGTAGCGCGGTGGGAGTTTTGTAAACACCAAGACCTGCGGGGTTTGTCCAAATGGCTTCTGCGCCGGAGACCGAAGCGGCAAAGCGTTGGAAATGCACTCCTTCGGGGAAGAATATCCTGGGAGTTGCTAACGACAGTGACGGCGCGGAGGCTGTTACAAGACAAGTCAAAGCCAGCGCTATGTTTCTAGTTATTTTGGTTGTTCTACTAATCTTATTCATGGTCAGGTTGTTCTGTTTTTCAGAAACTGGGAGTAAGTCTGAGGCGCTTGTGGTTTTGTGGCTAGCTATTTCTTCCCGCTTATCAGAATTGAGCCACCGTATTTGGCCCGCACTGCGACCAAGGCTTGGCCGTCCCCGCATTCTGCTTCGATTTTGTTCTCGCCCACATCAACAATTCTGTGAGGCAGGTTTTCGATGTCGATTGATTTGCCATCCTTTGTGCGTAGCGAAAATATCGCCGATATATCGCGGGGGAACTTTAGATTGATATCCTCATAGGAATTTCGAATATCTACTCGAGTGTCTGGTTGAATACCAGTGAAGACTACATTTATCAAACCACCGCTGTTCTCTATCCAGTTGCGGTCACCGGTTAGCTGGATATCCTCACATCTAATCTCTGCGCGCGCGGTTCTTGCTCGTAGTGGACCACGATAACGTCGTATATCAACACGTCCGTCTTCTGTTCGCGCCCGGTTGACAGACACCTCAGTTACTTGAATGTCAGTCAATGTTATCTTGGCGTTGCTGGTTCGGACATCGAAGCCGCCAACTAGATCGATTATGCGAATGGTACTGTTATGAGACTCTACTCTGATTATCCCACGAGCGCCGCGGACATCAACTGGCTCATAGGTTTCGTTTATCAACAGATCAGCGATGGCCCCGCGGGAACTAAGCTCCAGATAGGGCGCATTGAGTTCTACTGAGGTTTCTCGCGGAACAGTTACAATCATATCCAGACTCGGATTCTCTCCCTCGTACAGAGTCCAGACGGAGGGATCGATGCGAATCTTTAGATGGAGTCCGTCTTCGGTTTCAATCAACCGCGCTCCGCTAGTGGACATCATTTCGCCGGCTTGTTCGATATCATCGGCGCGAAAAGCGCTAGTGACATCGACTTGTACCGAGTCTACATCACTGGCTATTATGTCAATTGCTCCTGAGATAGGTAGCTTGCCTACAACAGAGACTTCAAGAACTTTCTGTGAGCTCATTTGTGAACTGACAGTTGGTAATTTGATTTGGTAGAATCCACCACCTATTGAGCGGGGTTGGTTTTGAGCGGTGACCGAGCTGACAGATAGCAACATGTAGCTCACAGTGAGAGCCGCTACGTAAGGCCGAAAACCAGAGCTGAGTTTGTTTGCGCCTTGCTGTTTCATTGCTTTTGTCACTTGAGGATTCATGGGGTTTTGCTAATTGACCTTGTCATTCAGCAGAGCTTCCAAACGCTCATATAAGCTATATCTGAGGGCGAAAACTACAAGAACAAACTGGATTGACGAGGGCGAATCCCGAGAGTCATTCGTTGAGTAATTCGCCAACTTTCAGCTTAACTTGCAGTGTCATGCAAGTACAATCGATGCATCACTATTGATCCGGCAATACCGGCATTGAGAGATTCTAGCAATGGACTGTGCTTTATGCTTATTTTTCTATGGGCAAGTTCACGTAACTCGGCGCTGGCTCCATTGCTTTCGGCTCCCACTGCCACTGCAATCGCGCTGTTTTTGGAGCTCGCATTGGTTTCGTTGAACCAGTTTTCTTCGGGTTCACCCTCTACGTCGGTTACCAGCAGACGTAAACCGTTCTCTTCCTTTAACGAGCGCAATTGGTCGAGGTTGCAATTCATAATCCAACAACCGAATACAGCTCCGGCTGTGGAACGCACTACTTTTGAATTGAATGGTTCAACACATTCGCCAACTAATAATATAAGATCAAATCGAAATCCCAGCGCTGATCGTAGTAGCGCTCCTAGATTCCCGGGATCGTTGATGTCTTCCACCAAGAGGATTCTCTTGGCGCTGCTGGCTCTTTTGAGATCGAATTCAAGGCTGGGAAGATCAAAGACTCCCACCAGTCCCTGGGGGCTTTTGGTATCCACTATACGATGGAAATCTCTTGAGGCTATTGTCTCGGTTGGAACATTCTTTGAGCGGAAAGACTCCACTAAGGATTGCGCGCGCTCGTTGATATCCGGCGGATAGAGAAAAATCCTGCGGGGCAAGCGGTGATGCTTGAGAGCTTCTTCGAGCAAACGCACACCTTCGGCAAGGAACAATTCTTCCTGTCGGCGGCCTTTTTTGGTTTTCAGCGAAACCAATCGATTGATATCCGCCTTGGTGAGACGAGCGGTGGAGCTGGTTTCGGTTGGTAAGTAGCGTGATTTCTTGTGCATTGTCTTTACTTATTGAAGGAAAAAATCTTATTGATAGTTTCAAGGCTGTCAATTGTATTTGTTTGTATTATCCTCGTATCTTGCAGTTGTTCTTATGAGAACCGGGACCATTGATGAAACCTAACTCCACGACATCTCTTTCCAAGCAACCGATTCGATACTACCTGAAAACTCTTCTTATTTGCTGTCTATTGACTGCCGGTTTCCCCGGCTTCTCTCAGGCGCAGGATACGACAAATACCAGCGCTCTGCAACGAAGCTCAGAGGCGCCGGTATACGCTCGTCGCTGGGGGAAATTGACCACCCGCGAACGTGAATCTACCGGCAAACCGCAAGTGGCTTTGGCGTTATCCGGTGGCGGGGCCAGGGGATTGGCTCATATTGGAGTTATTCGGGCTTTTGAGGAGGCGGGTATTGAGATTGTCGCAATTGCCGGAACTTCAATGGGCGGCATTGTCGGGGGGTTATATTCTGCAGGTATCAGCACAGATGAAATTGAGGATTTGGCTCGCAAGGTAGACTTTCGGGCGTTGTTTTCCAATTCTCCGCGGCGGCAATCGCTTTTTCTAACTCAGCGCGAAAATATGGACAGGGCTTTGCTATCGATTAGGTTCGATCGAGGCAAACCAACTTTTCCCACTGGTTTCAGCTCGGCGCAACAATTGACCGAGTTGCTCTCTTTGTTGACACTCCGGCAAAACTATGCCGCAGGAGCGGATTTCACTAAGCTCTCTATTCCGTTTACTACTGTTGCAACTGATATTTCTACCGGTGAGGCTGTGGTGCTTGATAATGGTAATCTTGCCGATGCGATTCGCGCTACTATGGCGTTTCCATTGGCTATTTCACCGGTTGAAATTGATGGGCGCTTATTGATGGACGGCGGGATGGTGGAGCCGGTTCCGGTGGAGATCGCTAAGGGCCTGGTTGGTGATGCTGTTGGTATCAAGATTGTGGCGGTTAACACGACCAAGCGACTGTTACCGAAAGGCGGTATCAAGGACCCGTTTGATATGGCGACGCAAGTGACTACTATTATGTCACTACGTGAATTGCGCGAGGAGTTGGCTCTAGCGGACTATGTAATCACTCCTAAGGTCGGCTCTGGTAATGGCGCTGACTTTGGTAACTTCAAGGATTTTGTAGACGCTGGTTATGTTGAAGCGCAAGCGACAATTGATAAGATTCGTCGTGAACACGAAGCTCAGCTTTCTACGAATGCTATTACGTTGAGTAATTTTTTGGTGACGGGAGTTACCGGCCTTGATGATGTGTTAGACTCTTTGCGTGAGACATCGGTGACATTGAAGCGCCTTGACGAGATTTTTCAGCGGCGCTGGGATGCTGGAGATTTGGTGTGGTTGGATATTGTTAGTTCTCCACTTGAAGAAGGCGATTCACTGCAAGTGTCATATGCGCAACTGAAGATAAGCGGAGCTCTTCAGCCAGCTCTTGATGAAATTGAGGTGGAGGTTGAAAACAACTTTGGCAAACGTCAAGGCGCTGTAGAGGAAATGCTGTACCAGAACATCATGAGTCTGAAGTTCATACAACTCGATTCTATTGCCGAGTGGGCGTCACAACTCTATCGCAATAGCGGAGCGGATCTCAGCGCTGTTCGAGTTTGTATCTATGCTCCTGAGACGAAAACTGTGTATTTGCGGATTGATGAGGCTCGCAGTCACGAGTTGAGTATTAAGGGAGTTTCACATACCAGGCCGAGTTTTATTCGTGATAGGATTAGCAGTTTCTCTAGCGGCATTCCTTTTACGCTGGAAACTGCCAGACGCGCATATCGTGATATTTACGGTTCGGGACTTTTTGAACGTGTTTCAATTGATGTGATTCCAACTGAAGACGGCGCGGATGTAGAAGTGCTGGTGCATGAGAAAAACACATTGCAAATGCAGTTTGGCTATCATTGGGATGATGAATATCACAGTGAAGGATTTGTAAAAGGGCTTGAGAGCAACATCTTTGGTATAGGCTTAGAGGGGAGTCTATTGGCGCGATTTGCTGATAGACGTCAGAGGTTTAGCGCTGGATTACGCACTGATAGGATTTTTCGCACTCATGTGGCATTCAACTTGGAAGCGTTTTCAACTAAGCTGGACAGGCGATTGCTGGCGCCTAATGGAGACAAGCTTGGCTTTCGTCGTGAGTCACGACGCGGCGTTTCATTGAGAATTGGACAACAGATTTCGCGTTTTGGGATTCTTTCTGCGGCGGCGATTGTGGAGCATGTGGAATCCACTGAACCGGGCGCAATGTTTCCGTTGAATTACAATTTGCGCAAAATACAAATTCGGTCTTTGGTTGAGGATTTTGACAGAACAAATTTTACGCAACGCGGCAGAAAGCATTTGTTGTCACTGGAGTCCGCTGGAAAGATTTTTGGCGGGGAGACTGAATACACCAAGTGGTTCAGCTCTATTGAATCATATTTCCCGCTTACTAAAAGGCTTAATTTTAATCCAAAGTTTACCGCGGCGGTGTCACGCGCAAATCTTCCGGCGCCGGAGCAGTTCTATCTCGGCGGGCTGGGTTCATTTGAGGGGTTTCGAACGACTGAGCTTTCAGGCTCTAAGGTTTTGTTGATGAATTTGGAGCTTCGTTACAGGCTTCTGCCAAGAATATATTTGATTACTCGCTATAACAGCGGCAATACTTACGGACAGACTGAAGATTTGAATTTCGATAATTTGCGCTACGGCTGGGCGGCGGCGTTGGGGCTTGATACACCGTTCGGGCCAATAATTCTCGGCTATGGACGCGCTAGTGAGAGTCGTGATAGAGTGTATTTTAACGCGGGGTTGCAGTTCTAGGCAGTGTCACTACTCAACAAGTCCACTAGTGATGACCGAATCCAGACTTCGGGGGTTCTTTATGGCCGAAGAGCGCCAGGCCGGTGTTTAGTCCTAGTGACACTGACCATTGTTCGGTTAATTGATCTCCTTGAACAAATTGTCTCACCGGAATATCAACCTCAATCCATCCGTGAAGAGCGCCTTCGCCTGAGCCCGCCAGGGTCATCGACAGTCCCGGGCTGATTGAGTAGAAGTCATCACCACTTATGGCGCTTACAGTTCCCAGCGAATCGGTCACCACATCGGGTGCGATGTGAGTCCAGCGCAAGCGAAACGAACCTCGCAATTTGTCACCTATGATTGGCCTGGTCACACCGAGGCGTGCGCTATACAGATCGCCTGCCTCACGACCGTTGGATTGTGTCAGTGTCAGTCTTGAGTATAGTGAGACAAAGATATTGGCTCCGCCGCCTACCAGCGCGGCGAGGGTGGCGCTCATTAGCGGGTCAATAGTTCCACTGGCGAAGTCACGTTGGTTGGTTTCGGCTTTGAATGAGCCGTTGCTGGTAGGGAGTGAGGCGCCAATAGCCACTTGGAGGTTTGTCGGTTTGCCAAAGAGGCGCGGCGAGAAGAAAAATCTCGGCAGGACAGATAAATCCCCAAAAGTAGTGGACGTTCCATTCTCAGCGGCTTTCGCTCCGGTTGCTGAGCGCTCAAGACGAATCACCGGCGCTGATACAGCTATACTGAAATTATTAGATAGACCAAAATTCAGGTTGAAGGTCGCGGTCTGCGAAGTTGTCTCAAGGTTGTTAGGGTTGGGAATCCTCTTTGAGCCGTTACGCCTGATATCACGATTGGAATAGCGATAACTGACACCGAATTGCAAATCGCCTTTGTGAATCACTGTAGTTTCGGATCTGCCGACCGGCAGATTAGGAGATACTCAGAGGGCTCATTGGGCGCGTAGGGCTGAAGTTGATAAGGCGCCGAAAAGAACCAGTAAGGAGAAGAAAAGAAGTCGTTGTTTGGTCATAGTTGCTCTTAGCTTTCGTGTGGACAGAGCCTGAAGCGGTTCTGCCTTTTGCATCATACAAAGAAGCCGCCCTTATAGTTGCATGTAATTCGAGGAATCTTGAAATAGCTGAACAGCATCGGCTCATGCCCGGGCTAAGATTTGTGTTTTGCGTTCAGACTAGATCTTCATGCGCACGAAATAGTCTTTTAGGGCGGCTATTACTTTGGGGGAGAGTAATAGGGTTCCTACTAAGGTCGGGAAGGCCATTAGGGCGAAGGCGGTGTCCAGGATGTTTATTACGGTGTCTTGGGTCCATAGGGCTGAGAGTAGGATTGAGGCCAGGTATACGTAGATGTAGTATTGGCCGAATTTGCTGCCGAATAGGTAGCGGGAGCATTTTAGGCTGTAGTAGGAATAGGAAATCATTGTTGAGATTGAGAACAAAGTGATGACAATTGCCAAAACTAATTTTCCGATGCCAAACATTCCTTTATCGAATGCATTGACAGTCATCACTACGCCGTCACTACCGCCGCCGACACCGGCGCTCAGAATCACTAAGGCGGTTAAGGTGCATACTATATGGGTGTCAAGAAACGGACCGACCATCGCGACTAAGCCTTCGCGCACCGGCTCTTTGGTTTTTGCGGCGCCATGCGCCATTGGGGCGGTGCCGATTCCAGCTTCGTTTGAGAATGCGGCGCGTTTTACGCCGGTTATCAATACGGTTTTGAAAGCCATGCCGGCGGCGCCACCTACTACTGCGTCGGTTCCGAAGGCATTAGTGAAAATTGACAAGAACAGTTGCGGGATTTCCTGGTAGTTACCGAGAATCACTATCATCGCTGAGACGAAGTATAGAATCACCATCGCCGGAACAACTTTCGAGGTAACCTGCCCAACTCGCGCTACACCGCCGAGAATCACTATCCCGACTATTATCATCGCGACAATGCCAGTCAACCAGGGGCTAATGCTCCAATGCGCATCAAGAAGTTTTGCAAGCTGATTGGATTGGAACATCGCCAATGAACCTATCATGCCGAAAATTGCGAACATAATCGCCAATGGCTTGAATTTCTTGCCCAACCCGACTTCGATGAAATACATCGGACCGCCCTGCTCAACTCCATGTTCGTCTTTTTTGCGATACATGGTTGCCAGAGTGCAGGTGAAAAACTTGGTGGCCATGCCCACTGCGCCGGCGACCCACATCCAGAAAACGGCGCCGGGACCGCCTAGAGTGATTGCAATCGCCACGCCGGCTATGTTGCCCATGCCGATTGTCGCTGAAAGCGCCGCGGTCAGCGCCTGAAAATGAGTAATTTCTCCGGGGTCTTGGTCGTGGTCATATTTCCCGCGCAGGATATTGAAAGTGTGTTTGAGAGCGCGAAAAGGTGTGAATCTGCTGGCGATTAGAAAATATAGCCCGGAGCCGATTAGTAAAAAAACTAGAGGCAACCCCCAGGCGTAGTCAACGGCGGTGGACCAAAACGAATCAAAAGCTTCCATGAGATGTCCTTTTGTAATATCCTTGTTAGAGACAAAGCGCTTATTGAGATAGAGCCTTGCCCTTGGTCCCCCACCCTATCGAAAGTCGGCGCAATATAAGGCGTTGTATCGAGCAAAACAACCGGCGGAAATCGTACGCTACGACTTTGTAAGATTGCTATAGGGTTGATTTGGCGCTAGTATGCGAGCGAGTAGTCGTCTATTTGGAATACGACACACTTCACAGAACGACAAAGATTCTAATAAGGCAGAGCAATGAAATCGATACCACTTCACTATAGCCCCGATACACACGCGGTGCATGCGGGCGAATATGTTAATGACACACGTGGACATGTAGGGCCAATTTATCAGACTTCAACTTTTGTGTTTTCTGATGCGGCGGAGGGGCGTGACCTTTTTGCCAATGAAAAAAGCGGTTACATTTATTCACGGTTGGGGAATCCGACTGTTGAGTTGATGGAGCGCAAAGTTGCGGCTCTTGAGGGGCGCGGTTTGATGCTCAAGGCCAAAGAGAGGGGCGAGGACATTTCGGTTTATTGCCGCGCATTTGCCTCGGGGATGTCGGCGATTTCCACTATTGTATTCACAGCGCTTTCCGCCGGAGACCATTTGCTTGCTGATACAATACTTTATGGATGCACCAATGATTTGTTCGATAATGTCCTGCCGCGATTCGGGATTCATGTGGATTTTGTGGATTGTTCGGATTTGACAGCATTGGAGAAGGCTTTCGAGGACCATCCTAATACTAAGATGGTGTTTTTGGAAACTCCGGGGAACCCTACTATGAAACTTTGTGATATCGCAGGTGTCGCAGAGCTGTGCAAAAACCGCGCGCTCTTGGTGGTAGACAATACATTTGCCACGCCGATTCTTCAGCGTCCGTTGGAGCTGGGAGCGGATATTGTCATGCACAGCGGTACAAAGTATTTGTCCGGTCATGGTAATGTCATCAGTGGATTGGCTATTGGCACAGATGAAGAGTTTTTTGCCAGGATGCATTCAATGCAAATTGATACTGGCGGGGTGCCATCGCCCTTTGATAGCTGGTTGCTGAATACAGGTTTGAAGACACTGCCCTTGCGCATGAAACGTCATTGTGAAAACGCGATGAAAATTGCGGATTTTCTGGATAATAGAAAAGGTATCAGTCGTGTGCTATATCCCGCCTGCAAAAGTTTTCCTCAGAAAGAACTAGCAGAGAAACAAATGGATGGCTACGGAGGTGTGATAGCTTTTGAAGTTGAGGGCGGTTATGAGCGCGCGCAGTTGGTTCTTAACTCGACTAAGCTGTTTTGCCTTGCTGTGTCGTTGGGTTGTGTGGACTCATTGATTGAGCACCCATTCACAATGACACATGCGGTAGTGCCCGAGGAAGTTAAGGCCATGCACAATATCACACCGGGGTTAATACGAATCGCGGTGGGTATTGAAGATGCCGCTGACCTTATTGATGATTTGGATCGGGCATTGGGGAGTAGATAGAATTTCACTGGCAAATCGGGTGAATTACATCAGGATTCGCACCTCTGTCGTCTAGTTTACATTTTTCATTCAGGTGAAACCCTTACGGGTTACGAGCGTTATAACTATTGACGATAGCTTTGGTAGGTAATTAGCCTTATCTTGAAGATATGGTAGCTATAGTGAAAGTTCCGGAGGAGCTAAAATGAAGACCAGCAAGACAAATCCAAATGGAGCAGCGAAAAGGAGAACTTCGTGGTTCTCACTAATTATGATTCTAGCGCTGGCTATGAATTTCTTCACAGTGTCACAATCAGCGCAGGCTTTTGGCGGTAAGAAAAAAACTCCTGAAGAGCAAAAGCAAGAGGATATCAAGAAGGCCGCCAAAGAATATAACAAGGGGCTTAAGAAAATGGATAACGCGCGTAAGCATGCGGAGAAGTCCGATTCTACATTCGCTTTCAATTATCGCGCTACGCAAAATGCTAAGGCTCAAAAAGACTACGAACGCGCAATAGAGAAATTCGACAAGGCTATTGCATTGAATCCGGAAATGTATGAGGCATTTAGTGACCGGGGATTTTGCTTTCGGAAACTTGGGAAGCTTGATGAATCATTTGCTTCATACGAGCAGTGCCTAACACTAAAACCGGATTATGCTCCGGCGATTGAGTATAGAGGCGAGGGTTTTCTGGCGAAGAATATGCCTGATAGCGCTAATGCGGCGCTGGTAGAGCTTGGGCGTTTGGCGAGCCTAAGCCCGACTGACACTATGTTTGCAGTCTATCAGAGCACTCTCAAAAAGGCTATTCAGAAGTATCAACTGGAGCGTTTCAAGAGATAGGTTGTTTTTGCACCGAATTAGTTACTTTGAATCAGACTTGCGAAGTGTTTCATCTTCGCGCGCGGCCTCGCGCCAATCGTAGTTCTTTAGGTCATCGGGAGGAGATAACTTGGGAGTCGAAATACCCAGCCAGCGTTGGTACCACTTCCATTTTTTCTTTTCCGCTTTAAGAAACTTCTTGAGCTTCCTATCATAAATCTGCGCGAAAGCATCGTAGTTTTCGATTTTCAAAATTAGATACTCAACATTGGCGCGACGCTCCATGGCCTGTCGCAGTATGTCGTAGTCTTTATAGTTGAAAATGATTTCAACCATCGGATCCAGTATAGGACTCGCAAATATCATTGCCTGTGAGGCAATGTAGTTGAACGGCCTATGGGCTTCAATTGCGAGGATTGCAACTGGGGCCATACGCCTCTCAACGATTTTCAGCGCTAGTGTGTCTATCACGCGCTCTTCGTCTTCTGGTCGAATTTCGGCTCTATTGTCATCGGGAGTTGACTGGGAAAACAGACTCATGAGTCACTCTCCTTGTCGGCGCCGATATTTGCAGGGGGGATTACATACTCTTTTATGATTTCCATTACACTCTCACGATTGCCATCGAAGGTAATATACAGACCGCGAAAGTTCTCCAATCGTGACGGGCCAATGAATGGTGATAGCAACACGCCGTTCTTGTCTTTGTAGAATGAGCGAAACATTTTCCAGGGGCGAGTGAAAGTCTGGGTCGTGGACTTGACTGTCACTCCCTTGGCATCGAATGAGTAGGTGGTTGGCAAAAAGAATTTCGCCAAAGAGCCGAACATCACTACTCCCGCCAACGCTCCGAAGACAATTGATTCCATATACCAACTGCCGATGATGACACTAAGCAGGACAGCGCCAACTGCAATTGACGCCTTTACTGTCGAGCGCTTCAAGGGGTGTGACTTCCAGCTAAGAATCACTTCAAGTGACTCCTCTTGCGGTTCGGTCTCTTCTTTTGTTTCTGATTTGTTCATTTGGTTTAAAAAATCAACCTGAGTCAGTGTCAATCAGTCTGTTCCGGTGAGCGGTAGTTGTCTTTGCGCACGGTTTCCATCATGTCCATTAGCTCATCAGGCTCAATCAACTTCTTGTTGATTAGCAGACGCACCAGCGCTTGTTGCGCTAGATTATTGGAGAGGACTAATTCATTGAATGACACGTCGCGAGTTTCGTCACCCATGACCATTTTCAGAGCTGTTTCTGATGAATCTGTTTTCTTGGTTTTGTCGTTTTTGTTACGAGAGAAGAGTGACATATTATTGACCTTTGCGAATTCGATTGCGAAGCTCGGCAGAGCTTATTTTTTGGTGACTGCCGAGATTGGGTTCAGCGAACCGGTTCGATAACCTTCGAGGTCCAGCGCCACGAAGCGAAAGCCAGCTTCTTTGATTACACGCACCACTTCCCTGCGAGTTTCATCATTCTGAATTTTCTGCATATCTGAATCAGTCAACTCCAATCGCGCTACCTCTTTGTGATAGCGAACGCGACAACCGGAGAAACCTAATTGATGTAATGCGCTCTCTGCGCTATCTATTTGGCGGAGAATATCGGAAGTGATTGTTATGCCATGCGGGATGCGCGAACTTAGACACGCCGAAGAGGGTTTATCGGCTACGCTCAGGTTCTGCAGGTGAGCAATGGCGCGCGCAGTTGGTTTGTCGATTCCACAGGCTAACAGGGGCGAGACGACTCCGGCGTTTTCGGCGGCCTTTCTGCCGGGGCGGTAATCGCCAAGGTCGGAAAGATTGCAACCATCGAAGATTACTTCAATACTCTCCTGCTTTCGAATGACTTCCAGGTCAGTGTACAAAGTATCCTTGCAATGGAAGCAACGAGTGGGTGAGTTTTGTGCGTATTCAGGATTGGCTAGTTCGTCTGTTTCGATGAACCTGTGACTAGATTGCGGCAGTCCGATTGAGACTGCGAAGGCTTTGGTTGCTTCGATTTCACGTCTGGGTAGTGAGGCCGAGATTGAAGTCACAGCCAATGTTCTTTCGGAACCGAGCGCCTTGCAGGTAGCCCAAAGTACAAGCGCCGAATCCAGACCGCCACTAAAGGCTACTATTGCTGATTCATGAACGCCAATGAACTCTAATAGTTTCGAGCAGACTTGTTCGGTCTCAACATTCACCTGCGAATCAGGGGGCTGTATTTGGGTTGAGGGTGTCAATCAGTTACTGCTTCGGTTTCTATGGGTTTCTGTGTCTATCATTCGCGGCGGGTTCCAGGATAGTCTCTTGGGAAGCTTGTCCACCACTGTGTACAAGGAAAGCTCACGATTGACATGATCGACGCCGAAAGCAACATCACCGGAAGCGCCTTTGTGCTCAGTCAGAGATTCCAGAAACTTTGACATATCTGACTGAGAACGAGCACCGTTGTTGACTCCTTCGATTACCATGCGCAGAGCGTCATAGCCCAGCGCCGCGAGTCTATCTGGTGATTCGCCATAACGATTGCGGTACATTTGCGCAAACGCGCGGAACGCGGAGTTTTCTGCGTCCTGTGTGCGCCAGGAGGTGAAGATGATTCCTTTGACATTTTGCAAAGGCAAGTCCCAAATACTGGGAGTGGCTAATCCATCGGAACCGATTAGAGTTGTCTTGATATTGTGATAATTAATTTGTGGCAGTATCAGTTGTAACTGACGTACAGTAGCTCCGACAAAAATGCAACCGATTTCAACTGGCGCCTCGTCGAAATCCAACGTGTCACCATTCTCGCCAATCAGTTCCACGTCGTCAGCATAACCACCGAGAAAACGAGTCTTGATACGCTCACCAAACTTTCCAAAATCAGTGGCGCTTGGTGGAAACACCTCGACTGCTACAATTTCTCCGCCTAGCTCCTCGAAACGTTTGGCAAAGGCCGCGGCCATTTCTTTATCGGATGCGCTATTCTGCGCGAGGGTTGCGGCGGTTGACACCGGCATTTGCAAGAAGGCGTATTCTGCCAGTCGGCGGCCTATTGTGCTTGGTGAAGGTGACATTTGAAACATTGTTTGTGATAGTCTAGCAAAATTATTCTGATTTGCCGCCGGGGCGAGCGCCGGGAGGTCGAAGCAAGCTAGTGACGCAGAGACTGCCACTGCTTCTTCCGATGTCAAGGGGCCAATGAGCGCCAGTGATTTGTCCTGTTCGGCGCGCCGGGCGATTTCTACAGCCAATGATGGTGAGCCTTGGGTGTCTTTGAGTTCCAGATTGACAACAGACTTGGAATCCTCTCGCGAAGTGTAATTCGCCAAACGCGCTCCGCGCTCAATTCTTTTGCCATATTGTTCGAGTTTGCCACTCATCGGCAAAGCTAGTGTCACTGTTGGCAGATTTCGGTTGTTTCTGTTGTGATCAGTGAAACTGTTTCCGCTACTCTCTTTGGAGGCGGCGCCAGTTAGGGCGGCAATGAAAGAATCTTTGGAATTTGTCGCTGAAGCGCCCAGCTGTGAATACGTTTCGGAGCCGAGCTTCACGAATGCCGAAAGCGAATCTCCTGAATTTTCGGCTAACGCTTGAATTGACTCAATCGAGAGTTTCATCAGGCGCTCATCTGATGCCAGGGCATAAGCTCTTACATAGTCACGCGCCGCGTTGACTGCGTCAGCCTCCCTTACAGCGATATTACCAAGAAAGAACCAACGGTAGGAAGTGTACGCGCCGGACTTGTTGTGACTCTGACCGTAGCGTGATATTCCGTCAGCAAAGTCTCGTTTGGCGCTTTCGAACTGTCCAAGATGATATTTGCTACGAGCAAGATTGTAGAGCCATGAATCATGGGCTGGTGAGGCGGGAAATCTTGACGCCAAGTCTGCAAAAATCGAGGCCGCGCGATTGTAACGACCGTCATTAAGCAGGTCAATTGCGCTCTTCTCCAATATTGAAGCAGAGGCTTTGGTGTCACCAACTGCCAATAGAGTCGGGGCCCATGAGGTGATTCCCAGGCATAGCAGGAAAAGGAGAGATGTTACGTTGGCTTTCACAGCCGGCGCTCCACGTCCGGATTGCAGTAGATTCAATTGACTCCTCACAAGATATTTTGTAAGCCCATAAGCGCTTACAACGAGTATTTACCAAAGTCTTCGGGATTTATTTTCCGCAAACGTTCTTCCAGGGTCTCCGGGTCATTGGTCAGGTTCATCCGCTCGGCCTCTTCCTTGTTTTCTGTTCTCTCCAAGAAGAACAAATCCTCAGCCACATAAATCGACGCTCCGAATTTGAGCGCCATGGCGATTGAGTCCGAAGGACGAGCGTCAATTTGATAATAATTCTGATTCTGATCCAGAGTAATCATAGCATAGAACGTTTGGTCACGAAGCTCGGTAATATCCACCCGCGTTACTTTGGCGTCGAAGGTGCGCAAGGTGTCACGTAGAAGGTCATGCGTCATCGGACGCGCCGAACGCAGATCCGAAAGCTCCATAGCAATAACCCAGGCTTCGGTGTGCCCAATCCAAATTGGAAGCACACGTTTGCCATCGGCTTCTGCATCAAGCGGAGCAAGCACCACCACCGGTGATTGGGTAGCGGAATCAAGAGCCAAGCTGACTACTTTTGCCTGTATGAGTTTCAAGGCTACGATTGCTTTACCACCCAAAGTTTTACATTAGCGATAACATCGGCTTCGATTTTCACCGGAACAGTATACACACCCAGTGATTTGATATGGTCTGGCATATCGATGTTGCGACGATCAACTGTCACACCTTCTTTGGCCATCAAGTCAGCGACATTTTGTGCGGTGATTGAACCAAACAATTTCTCGTCCTCACCAACTCTTGCTTCGGCTGTTAAAGAAAGCTTTTCAATGCGAATCTTGATTTTTTCAGAATCACGACGACGCTTCTTGTCGCGTGTGTCTTTCTGTGATTTCACTTCGTCAATTGCGCGAAGGTTTCCGCGAGTTGCGGGAATCGCAAGATTGCGCGGGATAAGGAAGTTGCGCGCATAACCGGCCTTGACCTCAACCACATCACCGGTTTTGCCCCGCCCTTCTAGTTCATCTCTCAAAATTACTTTCATAATTCAATCCTCTACTATAATAATACCGTTATTCAATAGTTTTTGTCCAGCGCTTTAGTTGCTTGTGGCCGCTAAGCGCCTCTAAAGTCAATCTTTGGCCTGCCTGGCTTTCAAAGCGGCCAACCTGGCTCGCAAATCGAACTGTGCATCGGCTAACCCGATAGCCGCTAGAAATATAGTGCCGGGTAAGGCGCTGATTAGCGCCAAGAAATAGAACAATCCGCGCATAAGCCAAGCTACCCGATATTTGCGAAAAATGTATTCAATCATGGCAAATCCGGCTATGGAAAACACTAGCGCTGAAACAAAAAGCAGATTATCAGATAAACGCTTTATGTTTTCTAACTCCATGGAATCACTAATAAGCCTTCCAGCGGCGAAGACGAACAATAGCGCCAAAGTGTATTGCGGGAGCCGCCATTGGGTTAGTGTCAACCAGCGGAAGTTTCGACTTGTCGCTAGTTCGACTGACTTGCCACCAGTTAGCATACGCTCGAGTGTTGGCGCCAAATACCAAGCCAACACTATAGGCAACAATGCCTGAGTTGCTATCAACGCTGGAGTGAGCCAACGCAGAGTATCAAGCAGTTGACCAATGACCGCCGCATTCAATGCCGGGTCGGATTCGGTAAGCGCCTTGAACTCATCAAAGATACCAGTTATGGCTTCGCCACCCAATGAATAGACAACGGCGACTGTAGCCAGAGCCACGAGCGACATCAGCAAAAACGCAGAACGCATGCTACTAAACATCCGGAATCCAATCGCCAAAGCCAAAGTCGGCCCCAGTGACAACGCGAGCAACGCGATGTTGAATTCCGGCGGAGTTGCGCCTATGCGGATGATAGACCCTAAACCGATTGCAAAAGCGCTGGCAATAAACGCCAGTGTCATTCTTCCGCGCGCGGCCAGACTCAAAAGAGCGTATAGCGATAGAATACCTGCCATTACATTCAGAATCGGCAAGGACAGGAACACCGGGTGGAGCAGGATAAACGCTAGTTCCATCCAATCTCTGCCAGTGAAACCTCTCGTTTGCGCTATATGCGCTTCGGGAGAGGCCGCTTGCGGTTCTGTCTTTGTGTTGTCTGCGTCAATCATTTCTACTGTATAAGTCACTCAGCAAATGCCGCCCGGTTACTTGTAAATCTCATTAGTGTAAGGCAGGATGGCCATTAGTCTTGCGCGTTTGATCGCTGTGGCAATCATGCGCTGATGCATAGCTGTGGTTCCTGAGATACGTCTCGGGACAATTTTACCGCGCTCGTTAATGAAACGTCGTAAAAATCTCTCGTCTTTGTAATCAACATAGTTGATTTTGTATTCGCAGAGCAAACATCCGCGTCTGCGACCTCTAGTGAATTCAGCCATATGTGACTGTCCTTTCATTCTGTGAATTTATCATTGTGTTCATCTTTTCGATTTTGTTACGCCCTGAAAATGTGTTCAGTCTTCCAACAGAAATGGATCAAACGAATCCTTTGATTCCACCAACTCGAAAGGTGAATCCGAACTTGGCTTGGGCTCATTTGATTTCTTACTGTCTTTGACTTTCGCACTGTCTTTGACTCTCGCGCTGTCTTTGGTCTTGCCAGCTACTTTGCCGGCGTTATCCTTGGCAGTGTTATTCTTGACGGCGCTATCTCTGCCGACGTTATCTTTGTCGGCTTTTCGGGGACGTCTTTCTGTTCTTCTTGAGCCGGACGGTCTCCTGCTTTTGGAGGCCGGCTTGCTCTCTTCGACTGCTGCAACCTCTTTGACAGGTGACTCTGAACTAGTTGAGACTTTCTCCGTCTCTGCGGAGACTGGGCGTTTTCTTACGCTTCGTCTGCGACGAGGTTTGGGTTTGTCTCCAGCTTTAGTCTCGGAGTTTGAAACAACTATTGAATCAGCGTTTGAATCATTCCCTACTTCGGAACTGGATTCAGCAACAACCACTGGACGTTTTCGCTTGCTTCGAGTTGGCTTTGGCTTCTCGGTGGCGCTGTGCTTTGTAGTTTGTGATGGCTCAACTTTCCTGGTTGTCGTCGGTTTGGGTGCAGTCTTCTCTGCAGTTTTCTCTGCAGTTTTCTCAGCGACAGTGTCACTCTGAGAGTCGCCTGCGCTATCAGCGACTTGCGTCGAACTTTGTTCCAAGAAATCTCTTTCGAGAAATCTTAAAGCTCCATCACTATCAACTAGCTGAATACGCTCGGCATGGACTTCAAGTCGTGACACTGAGCCATGCGCCGGAGGCGATGACAATCGTCCTTCGACAATTACTTCAGCGCCGGTGGATAACATACTATCGCAACTGACAGCCAATTGGCCCACGATAAAGACAGAAACTCTAATCGTGGAGAGCCTCTGGCGGGTTGAGTCATCCGAGAGAGTTGGCAATGAAACTGTCAGCGGCAATTTCAAGGTCGCCACACCGGACTTGTTGGTCCGCAGGGCGAGCTTACGCGCAACAGTTCCGCTGATAACCACCCGGTTAAGAAAAGGAAATCTACGTTCGCTCATCTAGTAGCCATGTTCTAAAGACATCTCTTGAGAATAACAACTGACCCGTAGCAACAGGCTCGTAACAACAGACAGCCATTCGAGTCAGAAAAGTTTCTCACGGAAATCCTCAAAGCGCCTCTTCTTCGGTGATGGCGGAAGACGGAGCGTCCGCCACAGGTGTATCTTCGGCTTTTGGCTCAGCGGTGGGAGCTACAGCGGCAGGTGTAGCCTCTGCTTTTGACTCTACCTTGGCTTCCGGTGAAGTGGCAGGTTTTGCCTCTACTTTTGACTCTACTTTGGCTTCTGGTGAAGCGGCAGGTTTTGCCTCTACTTTTGACTCTACCTTGGCGGCAGGTGTAGCGCTAGCTGTCGCGGGTCTACGCCCATCGCCTGAATCGCGATTACCTGCCGGACGACGATCATCAGAATCGGCGCCCATCATTACGTCAGTGATAGACTTCCTGAATGGATCGCCATCATAGCGAATAGTCAAATCTCGCAGATAGTTGTCACCAAGTTTGAAATGTCGGTCGAGTTTCGGCAGGACGCTGGCATCACAATCGTGAATCAAACTTACGTAATATCCGTGAGTTTGACGATCGATTTGATAGGCCAGGCGACGTGAGCCGATACGGCGTTCGCGAAGAACCTCACCTTCGTTAGAGGTGATGATTTCGGTGATGGCGTTGACACTCGCGTTGATGTTGTCGTCGCCGATTTGGGGATTAACGATGAATGTCGTGTCGTAACGACTCATACGTGGATCCTCCCTTTGGACTTTAAGAAGTTGATGTTGCGCTTTTTGTGGTGCGCAACGAGTTACGGCCCCGTTCTGTAGCGGTTGATTTAGTTTAGACTAAATTGTAGCCGCTAGTCGGATCCCGGGGCAGGGTCGGCGGAAGTATTGTACTTTTCTGCGGCAATATCAAGTAGATTTGCAGAGGTATTTGAGAGAATAAAGTCGCAGGCGTCAGCCGCGCGGTTTAATGCGGTCTCTTTGATAACCTGTTCGGATTCAGTGAATTGGCCTAGTACGAACTCGATGATGTCATGCTTGGGCGGTTTCGGGCCAATTCCTACCCTTAGACGTGGGAATTCATCGGTTTCCAGCTCGGAAATTATTGATTTCAGGCCGTTATGGCCTCCATCGGAGCCGCTTTTTCGTAGTCTGAGCCTGCCCAGGGGCAAATGGAAGTCATCGACTACCACTATAAGCTGTTGTGGCGTAACATTAAACAAGTCTAGGGCCTGCCTTGCGGCAATTCCAGAACGATTCATCAGAGTTGTGGGCTTAATCAGAACACCTCGAAAGGAATCGGCCGGGTTTGAGGCCTTAGAATCGCCCAAATCGGATGGTTTTGCTATAAAGATATTCCTGAACCACCCCAAAAGACCCGAATTGTTGGCAGATTTATCGGAGGCTTGGTAGAAATCACCTTTTCCGGGGATGAACTTGAAATTGTGCCTGTCCGCCAGCGAATCGACTACATCGAAACCGATATTGTGGCGAGAGGATTCATATTGGCGTCCAACATTCCCCAGGCCGATTATCACGTAGCTTATCATGTTGGGAGGAATCCAGGGTTTGGATCAAGGTCTCAGGCGTCGAATTTATAGCCGACACCGCGAATGCTTTTGATAATCTCGGGTTTGGCCGGGTCTTTTTCGAATACTTTGCGCAGGCGCAGGATGAAATTGTCTACGGTTCGAGTTGAGGGAAATGCATTGTATCCCCAAACTCCGTCGAGCAATGAATCACGGCTGACTGATTGTCCGCGTCGCTCGTAGAGATATTTCACCACTTGCGCTTCTTTGCGAGAAAGAGTCACAGCTCCTCCGGGACCTGAGGCTTCGAAGGTTTGCATATTCAACATGCAATCACCGAAGCGAATGATGTCACTTTTTTCTTCATCGGCTCCTTGCCAGCTTATTCTGCGAAACACTGATGAAATCCGGTGGAGCAGTTCTTCGAGATTAAAAGGCTTGGTGATGTAGTCATCACCTCCGACAGAAAGTCCCTGCACTTTGTCTTTGTCACCATCGCGCGCGGTCAGAAAAATCACGGGGATGTGTGAGGTCTTGCGAATTTCTCTGCAAAGCGAAATCCCGTCCATGCCGGGCAACATGATATCAAGTATGGCCAGGTCGAATTCGATTTGACCGAAGAGCTCCATAGCGCTGATTCCATCACTGGCAATCACCACTTCATAGCCTTCAGCTGAGAGATTCATCTCCAAACCTGACGCCAAATTCGGCTCATCTTCTACTACTAGAATACGTCTCACTGTCTAGTTATTCTCATTTTGATTCTATGCATGATAAATCTCATTGCTTACTATTATTTTAGGTTGAGTGTAAATGTAACAGTCGTTCCTGCCCCCAACCCCTCTGATTCAATAGCTACACTACCAGCGCTGGATTCGATTATTCTTTTGGCTAAATATAGTCCCAGCCCGGTTCCCTGACGTGTGCGAGTTAGTTCATTCCCTACTCTGTAGAAACGTTCAAATACTCGACTGCGCTCTGACTTTTCCAATCCTATGCCGAAGTCTTTAATTGACAGGGTGGCGTTTTCTTTATCGCCTGCAAGTGTGGCTTCGATTCTTATCTCAGAATCCGAAAACTTTATAGCGTTGTCAACAGCAATGTCAATACACCGGGTCAAATCACCGTTTGAGATTCGTGTGATAAGCTCAGAACTACTTTCTGGCAAGTTAAGTGTCACCTTAATCTTTCGTCCTTCAAATTCTTCTTTTCGCAAGGAAAAATAGTCCCGGGTGAATTGTATCAGCGCAACAGTCTCAGCTTCGGCCTTAGACTTGCCTGAACTTCGACCGGCTTCAAGCAGGTCATCAATTAAGTATCCCAGGCGATCTAAATCAGAGTCTATCATTTTCATGGCTTTAATACGATTAGGTTCGGAGAGTTTTCCGCGTTGCAAGCCTTCTATGCTCAACTTTAGTGACGCAAGGGGCGAGCGGAGTTCGTGCGTTACGGCCATTAAGAAATTCTCCTGCATCCTGCGCGATTCCTCTGAGCGTGAAAGCGCGCGAAAAATCAAAGCCAACCCAACCAATGTCAGGATAATAAAGAAGCCGCCCTCAGAAAAGAGCATGATTCGTGAGTTACGCATTTGATCCTGATAGGCCTTTACCTGTTCGTGATGCGGCTGGAAGTTTTTGCCGCCGATTGGATGAAAGAATGCCGAGTCCTGCGGTGGAGGGATGAATTCCAGTCGTGGCTGATAGGCGTCGGCTAATTCGCTGGCAATGCTATAATCAATCGCTACCGCTATGATTGTTCCCTCTTTGGATAAACGCACACCGGCGTCAACTGCATGAGTTTTATTGAATCTCTCGGAATCATACTCCAGCAAAGTATCATGTTGGCCATTGGTGATTATCAATCGTGAGACAAAGCGGTTCGCCTCAACTGCATTAGTTAGGCTGTCGATGGCGCTATTATCGAGGTTTTCGGCGTTGATTAACATCAGGTCACGCGCTGATTGATATTCCTCGTACAGCGCTGAGGCCAACTCGATTTTTCTTGATTGCACATAGGAAAGATAGTCATTGTAACGCTGGTCAATCAATCTGAAATGGAACACTATCCACCACAGCAACTGCGCCACAAAGACCACTGCTAGCACAATGAAAATAATCAGCGACTGCTTGTTTACATTTTTTATTCTTGATCTCTTGAACATTTTGAATTTCTCAATCGAGACGAGCTGTGATTACATTATAGAAGAGGAAAGCAAGTTACTACTATATCGCAACTTCTTCCTCAAACTCTGAATCCTTATCTCTGATTACATTCAGCCAGGTTAGGCGCACAGAGTTGCTAACAACCAAGACAGAGGAAAACGCCATCGCCAAAGCTCCCAGCTCCGGGGATAGTTTCCAGCCAACTGAATGATAGAACACACCTGCGGCAATTGGTATTGCCAGCGCATTGTATACCAATGCCCAGAAAAGATTCTGTTTGATTACTCTAAATGTCTGACGAGACAGGTCTCTTGCCGCCAGCAAATAGCGCAGGTTTGATTTCATCAGGATAATATCCGCCGCTTGCTTGGCTACATCTGTGCCACCGCCAATCGCCACACCAATTTCCGCCTCGGCGAGCGCCGGAGCGTCATTGATACCATCACCGACCATCGTCACATGATAGCCAACTTTGCGCAAGGCGCGCACCAACTCGCTCTTTTGTTCGGGACGAATCTCTGATTCTACGTGGTCAATCCCCAGCGCGTCGGCTATGGTCTTGGCAGAGCGACGATTATCACCGGTGAACATGAATACTTTCAGGCCCTCATCTTTTAGACGTTTAATCACCTCGGGGGCTTCGCGTTTGAATTTGTCCATCAAGGCAATCATACCTAAAGCCTGTCCATCGAGAGCCACATAGATAATAGTGCGGCCCCGGTCCATTTCAGATTCGGCGGCGGTCTTTAGCTCTTCTATGTCAATTTGCTGATTGCGCATTGCTTTACCACTGCCTACCAGAACTTCTTTGAGATCAAGCTTGCCCCGCACGCCAAAACCGCTTAGCGCCTCGATATCACTTGCATCCTTGAAAGAAATCTTACGCTGACGCACCTCGCGCATGATACTTCCGCCAATCGGATGCTCACTGCCGTTTTCCACTGAGGCACAAACTTTCAGTATTTGTTCTTCATTGGTTTCGCCGATTGTTTTGATGAGAACTACTTCGGGATGACCGTAGGTTAGTGTTCCGGTTTTGTCGAAGACAATGGCATCGGATTTGATAAAACGTTCCAGCGCCTCGCCGCCTTTGAAGAGTATTCCCTGACGCGCCGCCGCGCCTGTGCCAGCGAGAACGGCGGTGGGTGTGGCAAGTCCCAAGGCGCAGGGACAGGCAATAATCAGCACCGCGATTGGCGCCGAATACATCAGCAATGTGCGTGAGTCACCCTCGCCGAAGAAAAACCAGGCCATGAACGTCACTAATGAAATCAACAGCGCAATAGGCGCGAACACCCCGGCTATTCTGTCAGCAATACGTTGAATTGGCGCTTTGGAATCCTGCGCATCTGAGACGAGCCGGATTATGCTATTGAGGTAGCTATCCTCACCGGCTTGTGTGACACGCATCTCGAAAGCTTTGGCGGTATTGACTGAGCCTCCGATTACTTTTGAGCCGACTGACTTATCAACTGGAATAGATTCGCCGGTTAGCATCGACTCATCAACCGAGGGTTCGCCCTTTGTGATTTCTCCATCGGCTGAAATACGTTCGCCGGGACGAACCAACAGAACCATCCCCGGCTGGGCTGAGGCGCTGTCTATTTCCACCTGCACGCCATTTATAACCGCAGTCGCTTTTTGCGGCCGAAGATCCATCAGACCAACAATAGCCTCTTTGGCATTTCCTCCGGCCCGAGATTCCAGAAATCGTCCCAAAAGCACCAACATGATAATGACACCTACCGCTTCAAAGTACAGGTGATTCGACAACGGCTGCCATCCGGTGAAATAGGCGGTTAGGTTGTAGGCGCTGAAGGCGTACGCCGCCCCGACACCGAGCGCGATTAGTGAGTTCATATTCGCCGCTCGATTTCGCAACTGCTTGAAAGCGTCAATAAATATCCCGCGCCCAGATACAAATACTGTTACAGTAGCAAGCGCTGCGACAACCAGAACTGCGGTGAGTTTCCCGGGGCTTACTGTTGAGCCGAAGCCATCGGATTGTAGCATGTGCGCGCCGCTGAGCATATTGATTACAAACAGCGGAACCGCCATCATAGCTGAGACCAAGAAATCTCGCTTGGCCTGTTTGGTTTCCTGACGATAGTTGAGAATGTCATCGGCTTTTCGCGCTTTAGCGGTGAAACCGAGTTTCTCGACTTCTTTGGATACTGTCGAGTCATCAGTTATCGGCGCCCGGTACTCAATTGAAGCCGAGCCCATGGCGAAATTGACTCGCACAGAATCTACTCCTTCAACTTTCGCAAGCCCCTTTTCGATGGTTATCGCACAGGCGGCGCAATGCATCCCGCCTATGGTGAAGGTGGTATGTGTGGACTCTACGTTGCTCATATTCTATTATTTTCTTGAAGCGTTTTTCAGTTTAATAGTTACCTGAAGAGAGAGTCTCTCCGATCGATGCCTAACATAGGAGAGAACAATGCATTAGGCAATTCTGAGGCTCAGGGAGAGTTTGGCCCAGCCAACGGCAACCGGAAGAGAGACGCCCCATAACGGATTATGGTCCAAGGTGTTGCACAAACATGGCGATTCCAGATACTTTCAAACAATCGTAGTATTCTCTTGGATTATACATTCTTGGGTTTCGACGCGAAAGATATTACATTGGGTTACTACGACACCGGTTTGTGAAATTGTGTCGTTGATAAAAGGAATATAGAACTATGCGTAGTATTTCAATAACCGGGGCTACCGGACAAATCGGCACGGAACTAACGATGGCTTTGCGAGAGCGATATGGGGACGACAATGTAATTGCATCGGGGCTCAAAAATATTCCCGATGCTGTTCTTCGAAGTGTCGGGCATTTTCACTTTATTGATTGCACTCAGAGAGATCAAATCGAGAAAGTAGTTAAGAAGCACAAGGTTGATACCATATTCCATCTGGCGGCTTTGCTTTCTGCGGTTGCCGAGGACAAGCCGACTCTCGCTTGGGAAGTTAATGTCGGCGGGCTCTATAATGTGCTGGAGGTTGCGCGTGAATACGGATGCGCAGTATTCACTCCCAGTTCAATCGGCGCTTTTGGGCCATCAACACCGGCGGAAATGACCCCGCAGGATACAATACAGCGTCCTACTTCTATGTATGGTGTCACTAAGGTTAGCGGTGAGTTGCTTTGTGATTATTATCATGCGCGGTTTGGAGTTGACACCCGAGGAGTGCGTTATCCGGGAATCATTTCCTACAAAGCGCCACCGGGTGGCGGCACAACTGACTACGCTATAGAGATTTTCACTTCAGCGCTGGCACACAAGAAATATACATGTTACTTGAAGGCAGACACTATGTTGGATATGATGTATATGCCCGATGCGCTCAAAGCGGCGATTGATCTCATGGAAGCTGACGCAAATCGGTTGAGTCATCGTAATGCATTCAACGTTACCGCTATGAGTGTCACACCGGAAATACTTGCCGCAGAAATTCGCAAGCACATCCCCGAATTTGAAATCACCTATGAGATTGACCCGGTGCGTCAGGCTATTGCAGATTCATGGCCGGACAAGCTTGATGACACTTGCGCGCGCAAGGAATGGAATTGGGCGCCTGATTATGACCTTAACTCAATGACTGCCGATATGCTCAGGAACTTATCAGATAACGCCGGGCAAGGCAGAACATCGGATGCTTGCCTTACTTAAGAAACCTACGAATCAATCAGTCCGGATTGTCCGTCACAAGGAATTGCACAAATGTCAACTACAGAGACACAGTCAGCCACAATAGAGAAACTTAACAGCGCATTGCAAATTGAACTGGATGAGTTGCAGAGCGCCGGAACTTCGAAAGGGGCCGAGAAAGTAATAACCAAGGTTATTCCGGCAACTGACACCAAGGGACCGCGTTTTTTGCTTGAGGGTTACGGCCAGCAAGAATTTCTCAAGATGAATTCTAATTCCTATCTCGGTATGTCATTGAACAAGGAGGTGATTGCCGCAGAGGAGAAAGCCGGCGCGGAATTCGGCGCCGGTCCCGGAGCAGTGCGTTTTATCAGCGGCAGTTACAAAGCGCATATTGATCTAGAAAACAAACTCGCGGATTTTCATGGCCGTCCAGCGGGAATGATTTTTAGCTCGGCATACACAACAGTTATGGGTGTGCTGGCGCCACTGACTACCAAAGAAACTACAGTCATTAGTGACGAGCTGAATCACAATTGTATTATCAACGCAATGCGCCTGTCACGACCTAAGGCTAAAACGATTTACAAGCATTTGGATATGGTAGAGCTTGAACAGCGCCTCAAAGATACTATCGGAACCTGCAAACGAGTTTTGGTAGTGACAGACGGGATATTCAGCATGCGCGGCGACTATGCTCCGCTGGATGAATTCGCGGAACTTTGTCGGAAGTATTCAGGTGAGTTTGAAGATGGTGTGATTAGTGTTGTTGATGACTCGCATGGAGTTGGCGCTTTCGGTAAGACCGGGCGCGGTACTGAGGAATACACAAACGCGCAGGGGATTGATATTCTAGTAGCGACCTTGGGTAAGGCTCTCGGTGTCAACGGCGGCTATGTTGTCTCCAGCGAAACAGTCATCGGCTATTTGCGCGAAAAAGCTCCGATGTATATTTATTCGAATCCGATTACTGTTTCAGAGGCCAGCGCGGCGCATAAGTCGCTGGAGATTCTCGATAGCCCCGAGGGTATTAGATTACTTGAAAGGCTACTTGCCCTGACCAAGCGCTTTGAGCAGGGTTTGATTTCGTTGGGCTATGAGGTGATTGAAAGTGAGCATCCGGTTGTGCCGCTGATGGTTCGGGATACTGAGCGCACTGCTAAGTTAGTCGAGTTTCTGGTGGAGAACGGCGTACTGGGAACTGGTTTGAATTTCCCGGTTGTACCTCAAGGTGATGAAGAGATTCGATTCCAGGTTTCCGCGGAGCATACTGAGTTTGATATTGATTATGCGTTAGACGTGTTGAAGCAATTCCGGGATTTGGGGTAGACCCACAGCTTAACCAGAACCGTGAGTCAGTAATTCACCTACAAGTAGTCTGCCGAACTGCGTCATTGCGAGGAGCGAAGGACGTGGCAATCCAGTGGCGCGAGATAGTCTCTTTGAATCAACGGGATTGCCGCGCTTCGCTCGCAATGACTGTTATTGCCGGTTCGCTTATTTCCTTAAGAATTGTGTTAGCCCCGCCCTTGACAAATAGCTTGGGCCCGTATATATTTCGTCATATGGCGAATTATAGAAATAAGGGAGCAGTTGCGTACTACCTGCTGGCGTTGAAGGCGCTCTCGGATGAAAACCGTTTGCGGGCGTTGGTTGCTTTGCGTTCACGCGAGCTTTGCCAGTGTCAAGTTGTTGAATTACTTGAACTTGCTCCCTCTACTGTCTCGAAACATCTCTCGATTCTCAAGCAAGCGGGCTTGATAGAATCCCGAAAAGTTGGTAGATGGATATATTTTCGCTCTGCAGAAACTGAGCCGGGTACATTTGAGAATCAACTGGCCGAGCTGGTCGCTACCAGCGCTAAGAAAACAGAACTTATCAAAACTGACCGTAAACGAATCAAAGAGATTCTTTGTATCGATCCTGAATGTCTATGTGAATCACAAAGGGTTGCGCGATGAGTGACAAAGTGAAAATTCTATTTCTGTGCACCGGAAATTCCTGCCGCTCGCAAATGGCCGAAGGCTGGGGAAAGTTTCTCATAGGAGATTATTCTGATTCCTACTCCGCAGGAATTGAGACTCACGGACTCAATCCCAGCGCAGTCAAAGTGATGGCCGAATCCGGAGTGGATATTTCAAAACACAAATCGAAATTACTCTCTGATTTGGAAGGAATAGATTTTGACTACGTTATCACCGTATGTGACAATGCGCATGAAAGCTGTCCGATATTCCCGGGTCCTACGACTGTTTTTCATATTAGCTTCGACGACCCACCGCGCTTAGCTATCGATGCAGAATCCGCGGAAGAGGCTTTGAGTCATTATCGCAGAGTGCGCGACGAAATCCGCGCGATGGTGGAATCTCTGCCGAAATCCATTGTCGAAGAAGGTCAGCAGACTTCGCATGAATAGAGCAACTCAATCCGCCAAGAGCATCTGCCCAAGTGAGGGAGGCCAGGAGAAGCGCCTCTCCTTCCTGGATAGTTACCTGACACTTTGGATTTTTCTAGTTATGGGCGCTGGCGTCTTAACCGGTTACCTGTATCCGCAGGTGGCTACGTTTTGGAATTCGATGAGTGTTGGCGCTACCAATGTGCCGATTGCCATTGGGTTGATTGTTATGATGTATCCGCCGCTGGCGAAGGTGCGCTATGAAAAAATGGGTGAGGTATTTCGTAACTACAAGATTCTAGTATTGAGTTTGGTTCAAAACTGGGTAATCGGCCCGATGCTGATGTTTGCGTTGGCGATTATATTCCTTAGCGGACAGCCGGAGTTTATGGTTGGGTTGATAATGATTGGGTTGGCTCGTTGTATTGCTATGGTGATTGTGTGGAATGATCTTGCTGGCGGCGACCCGGAGTATGCGGCAGGGCTAGTTGCATTTAATTCAGTTTTTCAGGTGTTGTTCTACTCTTTGTTCGCCTGGATATTTATTACCAAACTACCGCCGCTCTTCGGACTCTCTGGCGCGATAGTAGATATTTCAATTGCTCAAATTGCTGAGAGTGTTTTGATATATCTAGGCGTCCCATTCGTTGCGGGAATCCTCACTAGAATTATTCTGGTACGTAAGAAGGGTGAGGATTGGTATCAGAATCAGTTCATACCCAAAATCAGTCCTCTGACTTTAGTTGCGTTGCTCTTTACAATTCTGGTGATGTTCTCTTTGAAGGGCGAGTATATTGTCAAGATCCCGCTGGATGTCGCAAGGATTGCTCTGCCATTGACGATTTACTTTGTGGTGATGTTCTTGGTGAGTTTCTTTTTGAGCAAGCGCTTCGGGGCAGATTACAAGCAATCGATTACCTTGAGCTTTACCGCCGCATCGAACAATTTTGAACTAGCCATAGCAGTGGCTATTGCAGTTTTCGGGATCAATTCTGCGGTGGCATTCACCGCAGTAATTGGTCCGCTAGTTGAAGTTCCGGTTCTATTGGCGCTGGTAAAAGTAGCGTTGTACTTTCGACAACGCTACTTTACCGGCGACGGAGCTATTTCTGTTCTTCCATAGCTTTGGCGCGCGGGAACAGGATATTATTCTCAGCGCTTACATGCTGGTGGGTATTGTCACATAGTTCTTTCAGACCTTGTAACAGCGCGCGATGTTTGTTACAACATTCATCAGTAATTGCAAAACCATCGGTGAGCTGGCCGAATTTCTCCATAGCGACGCCTGCATTTTCATGCTCGGCTTCCATAACGCTAATCTTCATGGCAATTGGTCCCGGCGATCCTACTGTGACACCGGTTTCATCCATCTGCCGAATCTCTGGAAAGAGCATTTGCTCCTCTTTCATCATATGTAGCTGAAGCTCCTCAGCGAATCCCTGATGAACTCGCGCCAGATCAATCAGACGATTGTCACGTTCTCCGTGTCGCTCGGCTACTCTATCGGCCAGAGCCTGAATTCTGGGTAGCTCGCGTTTTAGATAGTCGTGATGCTCTTTGAGGATGTGGGTGATTAGTTCCGAGAGTGACATACCGGCTAGTTGGTCTAGTTCTTTGCCTGCGGGACGTGAATCCTCGGCGGCGATGTTCTCAAGTGTCTCATCGACGCTTAAGCCTTTTTTGTCACATACAGCCGCAAGTGACTTTCCGCCGCCGCAACAATAGTCAATTCCAAGCTCCTCAAAAACACGTGACCGTGACGGACGTTCTGCTACTATTTCGGCGATGGTCGTTTCGGGTTGAATTGCTGACATAATCAATCTCCATTCATAATTGCGACCAATTTGTTTCCGGCCGCTTTTTCGTTCCACTGTTTATACATTTATTATTGATCACAGACTAATTCTATCCAATCTGCGACTGCCCTGTAGAGAAAAAGCCTTAGGACGGGCAAAAGTCAAGCATTATTTCGGACTTTTTTGTCCTAATTGATTCCGCCAGCGCATATATCATACAACATGCTGCCTTACAATATGTTACCGCTCAGGAAACCTGAGACAGTATCGGGAGATTTTGTCCTGAATCGAGTATCGTATTGCGGTTTTCGCTTCACAGAAACAAAGACTCGACACAACATGCCAGAGAGGCCAGCAAGGATTAAGATTCGGAGAAATGTGAATCTGCTTCCGGGAAATTATTGATTGACGTGAGGCGTTGATTGCGGTATGTCTTTGATAACGCTCGCGCCTACGTCGGCGTATTGAATAACATCCTAGAACACCATCTCCAATTACACCGGCGTTTGCGTCGCGTTGATACCTTTGCATGTTAAAACTGCGGAGGTTGTGGGCTTTAATGGGAACTGAAATGTTGTAAGTGAGTTTAACGAAATAGGAGACTGTATTATTAGTTTCATAGATTTTGGAGGGGATTATGATTAGAAGAATTCAAATCCTGGGGACAAAAAACTCAAACGCCAAAGAAATAGCGCATCGTGTTGAAATCGCCGCTGAGCAATTGGGTTTGGAGTATGACATTGAACATGTCACTGATGTCCAGCGAATTTTGTGTTTCGGGCCGCGTCTGACTCCGGCTTTGTGTGTCGATGGTGACATTCGCACCGCTGGGGAAACTCCTACTGTGAAGGAATTGGTGGGAATATTAGATGCGCCGATACAGCATCGTGTGTTGTCGACACCTAACAGGGTCAAAGCTGAAGCCGAGGGCGCTAAGTCAACTGCCTAACCTGCTTACACTTTTTGGTTTTTCATCGCGCTTCATTCTTCTCTACAAAAACACACACCAACAAAAAAACCGGGCTTTTTGGCTCCAGATACCTGAAGTAAAAGCCCGGCTAGTATACTCGTGACGCTGATGATGTATTCTATTTAGGCCTGCGTGGCAAGGTAAGATGCAACTCCATCGGCTGAGGCTTTCATTGCGTCCTCGCCCTCTTTCCAATCAGCGGGACAAACTTCACCACCGTTTTTATCTACAAAACGTAGCGCATCTAAAGTTCTCAGGGCTTCAGTGACGCTTCTTCCGAGAGGAAGGTCATTCACCAACTGATGACGAACTATACCTTCTTTGTCTATTAGGAATAGTCCCCGGAATGCGACTGAAGCGCCTTCGAAGAACACGCCATAGTCTTTTGAAATACTATGCGACAAATCAGAAACCATCGGGTATTGGATTTGGCCAATTCCACCTTGATCCAGCGGAGTGTTTTTCCAGGCGAGATGGGTGAATTGTGAATCGACGGAAACCGAAACGACTTCGCAGTCGCGTTTCTTGAACTCATCGAGTTTCTTATCGAATGCCACAATCTCGGTCGGGCAGACGAAGGTGAAATCCAGGGGATAGAAAAACAGGATGACGTATTTTCCTTTTAGCTCGGACAAAGTGAATTCGACAATCTCATTGTCAGGGTTAACTGTCTTGGCGGTAAAATCCGGGGCTTCTTTTCCTACAAGTGCGCTCATATTCTGAACTCCATACGTTTATATTGTTATTGCTATATCATCTCACGTCCGGCGCGATAGGCGACGTAGCGTCTTGAGGCGAAAATGCGTTATGTCTCGGAATTCTGCAAGACCCGCAGGTGATATTTATTAGGATGTGATAGATTCTGGTTGGGGGTTTTTGCGAATCAAGCGCAGTATCCGCTTGTGAGACAGAATCTTGGCTCAGGCAAGGAGACTGTCAATATCTGAGGGGATATCGATATCAATCTCGCCGTCCTGAAATTCAACCGATGAAACCAAGCTCTGATTCTTTTCTTGATACTTCAGAATCAGCGATTTAGCGCCTGAATCTCCGCGTAGCTGAATAATCTCAGGGAAGAGCCTGCGACTAAAGAGCGCTGGTGTACCGAGGCATTTGGCATAGGAGGAGGCCACGATCAAGGCTTCACCAGATCGGAATTCAACTATCAAGTCCGTGATTAGTTGCACAGAGAGGCGAGGTTGATCACACATTAGAAATAGGGCCGAGTCAAAGTTGCCATCCTCCGGCCCGTCTAAAGCCGTCAGTCCGGTTCTGATTGAGGCGCTGATTCCATCGCGCCAGTTGTTGTTCATAACAACTTGAACCCGATAGGGAGCCAGAATCTTCCGGCAGTCGGGCGCATTGGCGCCCAGGACAACGATGACTTTATCAACAGGCGAATCCAAAACTGTAGTGACAGCTCGTTCGAGCAATGTTTGTCCTGCAAGCCTGAGAGTTTGTTTGGGGAGTCCGAAACGTTTTGACTCACCGGCGGCCAGAATTATTGCGGCGGTTTTTTCTGAGTTGTTTTTTGCGCAGGTCATGGTGTAATTGGGCGCCACCACATCTAGGAAGTGTGTGTGAGTTCTCTTGCATCCTGTAGGATATAAGTGACTGAGCTCTCTCGCAAAGATTGTCCACTGCTTTTGTTGGAAGAAGAGATTATTTCAGCGACTATCGAAAGCGCTATTTCCTGTGCTGTTTCAGAGCCAATGTCTAATCCCACTGGCGCATGTAGTTTGTTCCAGTGTTGGTCGGACCATTCAGGATGATTGTGTTTCAGGTCATTAACTATTCGTGTAATTCTTGAGCGTGATCCAAGCACACCGACATAAGATATGGATGAAGAAAGCAACTCCTGCAGGAGTTTGGTTTCGAGGTCGTCATTGTGAGTGAGAAGGACGGCCATGTCACTGCCAACAGTGACGGCTCTCACACAGTCAAGCGCTTCTGTTGAACTTATCAATGTCACTCGCCATTGAAGAAACTCTGCTAATGTTTGGAGCGCTGTTGCGATTTCTCCAGCTCCGAATATCTCTAGTGATTTCTGCGGGCTATGAATAGTGATTAGCGACTCGCCAGCGGTGTCATCTCTCTCCAATAAGTCATCTCTGTCTCGGTCACAAACGGTATCAAATACCAGCTTGTCATTGACATAGACTGCTCTTTGCGGTGGAGACGGTGAAAGCTCTTGTTCTTTGCGCCAGCGAATTACACTTTTGCAATTGATATTCTGCTTGAGAGCTTTACGTAAATGGAATAAGTGTGATGTCTCACGTCTATCAGGCAGGCGCTCCAATAGCACACTCACACTTCCACCGCAACCAAGTCCCAGGCCGAGGATATTATCGGCAACTTCTTCGGCGCAATAGTGAATCATTTTCGACCCGCCATCCGCAAAGAGCGATGTTGCATGTGAACGGATATCATCCTCCAAACATCCGGCGCTAATGCTTCCGTAGGTGGCTCCGTCCTCGGCTAGAGCTAGGAGCGCTCCGGGACGGTATACATGTGAGCCGTCGACTGAGAACAAGGTAGCCAAAACGAATGTACGCTCCGGCTTGCCTAAGTAGCATTCTAGAATGTCATGTAAGTTACGCATGACTCTTGCGACCGGCCTTGATCGCCTGCAAGACTTTTTCGGCGGTAATCGGTAGTGACATTATCCGTGCGCCCACTGCGTCATCAATTGCGTTTGCAATAGCTCCCATCACCGGAAGTATGCTACCTTCGCCGACTTCTTTGGCGCCGAATGGGCCATTGGGGTCTACAACATCGACGGTGGTTGAATGAATACGGGGAATATCCGCTATAGTCGGCAGTATGTAGTCATGGAAATTGGGATTCTTGAGATAGCCATCTTTTTGCTCCACGCTTTCCATCAATGTTTCGCCGACACCCATCACTATTGAGCCTTCGACCTGGCCGTGAAAAGTTATAGGGTTAATCACCGTACCAGAATCATGCGCGGCATAGACATCATCTACTGTCACTACTCCGGTTTCGGTGTCAACTGTCACTTCGGCTACCATCGCGCAGAAACTATACGCCGGTGAGGTACCGACGGCGGCGCCTTTGTATGAACCGCCTAGTTTTGGCGGGTTGTAGATTCCCACTCCGATTAGTGGTCCTTTGGCGCGGAAATATTTTAGTGTCAGTTCTGCAAATGACATTTCGGTTTTGCCATCTGTTACAGTATTGCGCTTGAACTGCAACTCTGTCATATCACCTGCGACTTTGGATTTCCAGAATTCGGTCAGGATTTTCTTGATGCTGTTTCCGGCGTCTATCACTGCGTTTCCGGCCATGAAGGTTACTCGTGATGAGTAGGAGCCTAAGTCTGTGGGGGTGATTGCAGAGTCCGAAGAAAATATCGTCACGCGGTCATAGTCAATTCCCAAAGCTTCGGCGGCGATTTGTGAGAGCACAGTATCTGAGCCTTGGCCAATTTCTGAGGCGCCGGTGTGCAGGAATACACGTTCGCCGTCTTCGGCTACACGAATGTTACAAGCTGAATGCGGGAAGTCACCACGGATAATCGGGTATCCGGCGCCGGAGACGAAACTTCCGAGGCCGACACCAATTCCTTTGCCGAACGGTAGCTTGCTATGTTTCTTTTCATAGTCAGACATTTCGACGGCTTTGTCGAGACACTCTTCGAGTCCGCAACTAGTGACTTGCAGATCATTGACTGTTTTGTAGTTCTCGTAAACGAGATTTCGTCTACGTAATTCAATCGGCGATATACCAAGGTCTTTGGCGGCCATATCCAAATGCGATTCAAGCGCGAAACGCGGTTGGGGTGTGCCATTGCCGCGCATTGCTCCGCATGCTGGCAGGTTTGTGCAGATTCTTTGCGCATCGAATCGGAAATTTGGCAGACGGTATAGTATTGGTAACAAATTGCCGGAGTAGTATGAGGTGATTATTCCGTAGCTGGTGTAGGCGCCTCCGTCTAGTGTCACTTCCTCATGGGTTGCCAGTAGTGATCCATCTTTATCGAATGCGGATTTCAGACGGACTGTTTGCGCATGTCTGCCGCGTCCGTGTTGGAACACTTGTTTTCTATCGAAGGTCATCATCACTGGGCGTTTTAGTTTTCGAGCGGCGATGACGCTTAGGAATTCCAACTTGGTGGTTTCGGCTTTGCCACCAAATCCTCCGCCTAGCGCTGGGCGTATTACTCTTAACTTACTTTGGGGAATATCCAATACGCGGGCTAGTTGCACTTGCACTAAATGCGGATTCTGATTTGCGGTCCAGACATTTATCAGGTCGCCTTCTTCCATCGCCAAAGCGGCGTGTGGTTCCAGGAAAGCCTGATGAATTTTTTGTCCTTGAAAAGTATCTTCGCGCACATAGTCGGCGCTCTTGAAGGCGGCTTCCACATCACCGAAGTTTTGATGAATATCGGTGTTTACATTGCCTTTGAAAGTTTCATGCAATTGCGGAGCGGAACTCTTTTTTGCATCTTCAGCTTTGAACACACCTTCTAGTGGCTCGTATTCGACTTTCACATTCTCTGCTAAAAGCTCTGCTACTCTTCTGTCAGTTGCGCAAATAGCCGCAACCGGTTCGCCCACATGTCGCACTATCTCTTTCGGCAGAATCGTTTCGTCATATCTGGCGGGTGTGACACCATATTTTACCTGGGAGACATCAGCGGCTGTTAAGACTAGTAACACACGTTTGTCTTTCAGAGCTTCGCTTGTATCAATGCTTTTGATACGCGCATAGGGATATGGACTTTTGACTAGCGCGCCATAGATCATGCCGGGGAAATAGTAATCATCGGTGAATCGCGCTTTGCCGGTTAGTTTATCGAGTATGTCTTTGCGCATCACAGGCTGGCCAACTACGTCATGGCGCTTACTGCCTGTGGACTCAGGAGCTTCATCTTTCAAAGCCGCGAGCATGCGCACATAGCCGGTGCAACGACAAATATGTCCCGATAGTGTCTCTTCAATTTGCTCATCCGATGGGGAAGGTTCTTTCTCTATCAGGGCCGCGGAGCTAACGACCGCACCTGAAGCGCAAAAACCGCATTGGAAGGCGCCGTGTTTGGCGAAGCGCTCAATTACCGGACTTTTGATTCCTTCGACTGTGGTAATCTCCGCGCCATCACTTTCGACTGCTAGCATCAGACAGCTATTCACCGGTTCGCCATTTAGCAAGACAGTGCAGGCGCCGCAATCGCCAGTGTCACATCCTCGTTTGGATCCGCTGAGATGTATTCTATCGCGCAACATATCAAGTAGGGTTTCGTTGACATCCACTACCAGATTGCGTTCTTCGTTGTTTATAGTGACATGAATCTCAGGCATCGGCGCCTCCTTTGAGTCGCGCAAATGCTGTCTCACAAGCACGGATGACACCTACCTGAGCTAGTTCCATTCGATATTCAGCGCTGGCGCGAATATCTGAAATCGGCGCTAGTTGTTTTAGCGCTAATTGGGCTACGCGTCCCCAAAGTTCAGCATTGGCTACTTCGCCACTGGCTTGCAGTGTATCAGTGTCCATTAGTATCGGGGTTGGTGAGGCGGCGGTGACGGCTACTTTCAATGATGACACATTATCGCCGTCTAACTCCAAAGCGCAGGCGACACCTACTATGGCTATGTTCACCACTTTGCGCGGGCCGAATTTGATATAGGATGTGCCTTTGTTGTTAGCGCGACAGCTAACGCGCAGTAACAATTCATCGGAGTTTAGTTGCGTTTGCCGAGGGCCGGTGAAGAAATCCACTAGCGGCACGCTACGTTCTCCGGTTGAACTGGCGATAGTCACTTGTGCGTCATTGACCATCAGGATAGGCGGAATATCAGCGCAGGCGGCGGCTGTACATAGATTGCCTCCGACTGTGGCGCGATTGCGAATTGGCGGGCTGGCCATGTTGCGAACCATATCGGCAAACCCGGGGTTCATTTTGCTGAGCTTTGACTTTTCTATTTGTGAGACTGTGACACTCGCGCCGAGAGTGCATTTGTCGCCTTCAATTGTAAGAGCCTTGAGCTCATCAAGGTGACGTAGTGACACTAAGCCCGGAGGCGCGGCGCGGCCTTCTTTCATCATCACTACCAAGTCGGTGCCACCGGCGAGCGGCGTGGCTCCTTTGGTATTTTCAAGGGCCTTTAGCGCTTCGGCGATAGTCGCCGGGGATGTGTATTCTAGTGGGGGGATATACATATTGGGTTACGATTACATTTCTATGATTGAACGCAGACCTTTACCAGCGCGTAGTAAATCGAATGCGTCATTGATGTTCTCAAGTGCAAAACGCGCTGTCACTAGTTCTTTGATCTTGATTTTGCCAAGTCGGCATAGTTCTATGAGTTTGGGATAGTCAACCGGACGACATCCGAGTGATCCAACTATTTCCATTTCGCGATACATGATGCGTCCGGCGTTCAGCGCTATATCTTTGCTTGTGAATCCTAGCACGACGAGTCTTCCACCAGTGCGTAGCGCTTTGAATGCTGTCTCGATGGTCACCGGATTTCCGATTGCCTCAATCGCTACATCAGCGCCGCCACCGGTTAATTTACGCACAGTCTTGGGCCAGTTCTCATCCTCTTGCGCATTGATAGTGACATTGGCGCCAAAATCTTTGGCCCATTGGAGTTTCTCATTGGAGATATCTACCGCGATAACCGAGCCACCTACTGCGTTTGCCACTTGCACAACATTGATACCAACACCGCCACAGCCCAGCACAACTACTGTATCGCCGGGGCTTACATTCGCGCGGTTCTTGACTGCATGAAACGGTGTCGAAACCGCATCGGCGATAATTGAACCTTCATTAAGAGGGATTTCATCGGGCAAATGGAAAGTGTCCTTTGCAGGGGAAACCAAGTATTCGGCATAGGCGCCGTCGACATTGTTACCAAACATGATATTGTTCTCGCAGATATTTTCGCGTCCGGTGCGACAGGCTTCACAGGCTCCGCAAGTTAGGACTGCAGGTAGCAACACTCTGTCGCCTTCGGCGAAACCTTTTGCGTCCTTTCCAATTCCAGCGACTGTACCTGAAGGTTCGTGACCCAGAATCAGCGGAGGCTTTTTGAAAGTCGGGACTCCGTGATCTATATAGTGCATGTCGGTGTGACAGACACCGCAAGCGGCTACTTTGATTAACAATTCACCTTGACCGGGTTCCGGACGAGGGACTTCTTCAACTACTAATGGCTGATTGGGCCCGTGAAACACTGCGGCCTTCATGGTATTCTTTGACATCACATCCTCAACTGCATTATTACTGTAGATATTTTATGTAAATTGTTAGGCGAAATTATCGTTAATCAGATTTGGCTCTGGTGAAAATCATCATTGTTTCGTCTGCCTCATTGTCGAAACATAGTGTGCATCCATCGCAATTCATTTCTTTCAATGGCACAGTCTTTACTTCCAATCCTAAGAAACAATATGTTTCAAGCGCCTCTTTCAATCTGTCACCAGAGCAGGAAAACTGTTGTTTCCAACCTTCTCCTTCGGGTGTGTCGGTGGGGCAGGATTTAGCGGCGCTTGTTGGAACATCAGGTTTATTCCCTTTGCCGATACTATCACTGGCTGAATGTTCATCATCTGCGGAAAACATATCTCTTATCCGGCGCTGGCTTCCAACGCTTGCTCTTCGGCTAGTTTTTTTAGACGACGTTGCCCCAGTATTGCGGCGCCGAAAGCTGTCACAAATTGAACGATGTCATCCGCCGGGACATTGACTTTCACATCCACCTGATCTCCAATAGACTTGGCCATTGCCTCAAACCGCAGGATTCCGCCGATTAGAGTGAATTCAGGTTCTGCTTTGATTCGACGTAATAGCTGCAAACAGCGTTCGACTAGTGAGGTGATAGCGCCGAGCATGATATCCGCCGGTGGTGTTCCCAGAGAGAGATGGTTTATCACTTCGGATTCCGCGAAGACAGCGCATACTCCGGAAATTGGCACTGGCTCACGTGATGTCGAAAGCAGAGGCCCGATTTCTTCGGTTTCAAAACCCATGTAGCGAGCGGTTTTCTCTAAGAAGGCTCCGGTTCCCGCGGCGCATTTGTCATTCATACGAAACGAAGATACTTTCGAGTTCTCATCGACACGACTGGCTTTCATTGTCTGGCCGCCAACATCCAGGACACTACGAGTGTTGGGAAATAAATAGCCCGCGCCGCGTGCGCTGGCTGTCAGGTCTGTTACATGCACATCTTTGAAAGTTACCTGATGTCGCCCGATGCCTGTTGCTATTATGTAGTTAATATCTTCACGGTTCAACCCGGCTTTCTTAATGCAACTCTCAAGGGTTGCAGTGGCTACTTGTAATAATTTGAATCCGGTAGGGCGTAGTTCCCGGGCTAAGATTTCTCCCTGGTCGTTTACAATAACAACTTTGGTATAAGTTGACCCTACATCTATTCCGGCTGTGATACTCATTATCTGACTCTCACTTCCTGTTATTTCTCTACTGATTCTTGTGGACTGCGACGGCTTTCGAAGATATGGTCCATCGCAAAAAGCGCCGCGCCAAGCGCTCCCATGTAGTGAGAGTCGTTGCTGACATTGACCTTCAATTCCAATCTATCCTCGAGCGCCTGCACCATGCCAATATTTTTTGTCACACCACCGGTGAATGTCACTTCTTCTTCGATTCCAACTCGGCGAAGCAAAGCCGCGGAGCGAGTAGCCATCGACTGATGCACACCCCAAAGTATGTCTTCGATTTTCTTACCCTTTCCTAACCAGGAAAGCACTTCGGATTCAGCGAAGACAGTACAGGTTGTGCTGATTCGAATTGCATGCTGATGTTTCAGCGCGGTAGGTCCAAGCTCCTCCAGCGGAATATCCAGCGCGGCGGCGGCGGCGCCTAAAAATCTGCCAGTGCCAGCGGCGCACTTGTCATTCATGCAAAAATCAAGAATCTCACCGGTTGGACTCACGCGAATCGCTTTAGTGTCCTGTCCGCCCATATCGACTACTGTGCGAGTCTTCGGAAACATTTTGACAGCGCCTCGTCCATGGCAACTGATTTCTGTTACTTGCGCATTGCCGAATGTCACACGATAGCGCCCGTAGCCTGTTCCTATGACATACTCAATTTCCTGTTCACCAATGCCGGCGTCTTCGCGCGCCATGTTGAACGAGTTTTGCGCCGCCATCACTACGTTGGCTCCGGTGTCAATTAAGGCCCGGCTGACAATGGCGCCGTCTTCGTCGATGATAACAGCTTTGGTTTGTGTCGAGCCGACATCGACTCCCGCTGAATATGCCATGCTTACTCCTCTTTAATCCTTGCTACTAAACTGTTTCCTTGTGCCGTCTGCGTGAAGCCAGTCCTTCGAAAAATGCGTCGATACGATTTTTCATCTGCGCTTCTGAAACTACTCGCCTATCCATCATATCTGATTCAAGAAACAGTGTTGCGATATCGTGTTTATCGGTTAAGTAGCGCCGTCCGTCAGCAAGACCTGTTGATACGGTGCGGCAACTTTTGATTGGATGATAGATGACACCATCAACCGAAAAATCTTTCATCATGTTTTCCACTGCGCGTTCCTGATGAAACATGCTGTCCATTGCGTCACGCACGCTCAACAGTGTTCCTTCAGCCAAGCTGGCAATTGGGTTTTTCAGGTCATACTCAAAACCGCAGTTAGCGCCACCTGAGGCGAACCATAGGTAGGTGGAGTGAATGAAAGTCCCGCCCCATTCGCTGAACATTTCGTTAAAGCGTCGGAAAATCGGGTAACAAGGGACACCGACGAATACGAGTCGGTATTTCTCTTCGGTAATCGCTCCGATTCCATGCTTGGCTTTGTATTCCATTTCCTCAACCAACTCTTTGAAATATCGTCCTCCAGCTTCCTCCCCCCGGAAACCGTTGGCTACGCCAAGGTAGATTGTGCCGTCGGTTAGGGCGTTGAATAGTGACGGTCTGTTTTGGTTGAGTTCGAGAATGCGTTTCCAACTGACACTGATGTCATTGGCGTGGCCCATAATTTCACGTAGTTTGTCTATGTCGAATTTCTTGCCGGTTACCTTTTCGCATAGTTTTATCAATTCATGAATCTGCGCTTCTACATAGCGGCGGTCATTTTCGAAATGCCGCTCACCGGGGGCGCTGTTGTCATGGACATCACGTGAGCCGGGTACATCAATTGTGAAAACCGGGATTTTGTACATCCGCTCCCAAATTTCGGCCCATTTGATGTAGGTGTTACAAGCATTGGTATATACCGCCAGTGAGGGTTTCGGAATTTTTCCCATCGGATGATCACCACCGCGAAGTTGCACCGCTACGTCGGCTTTTACATAGCCGCAAATATCTGGGGAGTAGCCATAATCTTCGGCTTCACTTAGGAATTCATGTGACACTCGACGCACTGCGGTTTGCAGTGAGTTTATTTCGGGAAACACCACCGGCAAATCGAAAGTTTTGAGTATCTCATTGAAGCTACCCATCACAAACACATAGGCCGATTGTCCACCGGTTTCGGCGGTGTGGTTTAGCTCTTCGAACCAATCCCGAAACAGCTGTGCGCCATCACGATTGCCGCGGCCTACTAGAGTGTCATGCAGGTCGTCAGTTTGGGCTTTGACTCGATTATTCTCAGCGCTTCCGTTGCTTTGATTTTTTTCTGCCATTGTAAATTGTTCCTTTAGTCTATACTGGAATTAGGCGAACAGGATATTTTCCAGGAAGGTCTCAACCTGCAGACCAATACCTTCAAAGGACGTCATGTTTTCTTCAAATTCACTCACAAAATATGGAATCCCTGCTTCGTCCAGCGCATAGGTGTAAGCCACTTGCTCTTCGAGCCCCGGCTCACACATTTTTGCCGCGGCTACAATCACCGCCTCGGCGCGTGATTTGCGCACACGTGTGAGTAACATCTCTTCTTTGAGTTTGCGATTGTCATGCTGTACCGGACTGTAGGAAGAGCGCTCTATATATGACTCTGCTAGATTGTAGATTGGATTACCGGTATTTGGCACATCATCGGTTATCCATCGCAGACCGATTAAGAAATCATCATCAACTACATAGCATGACTGCCCCAACATCCGCACCATATCCAGCGGCGGTTGCTCGCAAAAAGCGCCTTCGAACACTACGCGGATTCTGTCCTGTTGTCGTTCACTACGTTCTTTGATTAGTGGAAGCGCCCAGCGTAGCAATTCATTGTGCTCTTCGCGCGGAATTATTCCAGATAGCGCTACTAATGCGTAGGCGTCCTCAGCGGAAATCAACCAGGGAGTTTCACGCTTGATGTCATAGAGGTCGCGCATCAACTCACGGTTTTCATTGAATACATTTATGCTATTGGTTATATCAGCGTCAGTAACTTTGCTTCCGGTTACCGCGGTGATTGTTTCGAGCAGGCGTGAGTATTCATCTTTGAGATACTCCACACTGTGACTTGAATTAGGATTCTGCGGCAAGTAGAGAATCTGGCAGGGATAGTCATGATTCCTGCCCCAAATAGCCGCTAAGTTACGCGCGGCGTCGCAGATTGGGTGTGACACAAACATATCCAAAGTAATATTCTTGCTTAGTGACACTTCGAGCGTGGTTTTAATTATCGAGCAGAGATAGGAGCCGAAGTGAGAATCTGCATGTGTCGAATCAAGTTGTGTACCCCGCATCTTTACCGGCAGCGCTCCTGCGGCGTGGGCCAGCTCTTCGGGAAAATACACTTGGAAATGCCCGATTACTTTGCCGCCGTTTTCTCGCCAGCGCGCAACAGTTGGGAAGCTCGTGTCTTCCAGCAAATCTCTGCAGGCGCAAAGCGCATCTTTCAGGTCTTTGTTGCGCCATTCAGGAAAGACATTTGTGCTATTGTCTGCGCTATTGAATGTGTTGTTGGTCATTCTGCTGTTCGTCCTTGTTGGTCTAGTTTGATATTTGTGTCGCGCCGGTAATCCCGCGCAAATACAAATCAACGAGACGCTCAATAACATTCTGCGAATCATTTCTCTCGGAGGGGTCATACCACATGTTGACCCAATTCAGAGATCCGAATAGAAACAATGTGTTCAAACTTGTTGTGTGTTCGTCGGATTTCCCGAACCTGGCAAGGGCTGAGCGTACCAAATCATAGTATTCTCTGCGCAGGCTAAGGACTCGCTGGTAATAGTCACCACTTAGAGAGTCAAGCTCATGAAAACAGACTTTTAGTTCCTGCGGATGGTTAAGAAAATAGCCGAGATGATTCTCCACCACTAAACGCAAACCAGTTTCAGGGTTTGTCACCCCTGCGAGTTTTTCTTGTAGCATCGCTATCAGAGCGGTAAAAGTATTGCGCTGAATCGCAAAGAGCATCTCGTCTTTGCTTTTGAAATAGTAGTAGATGCCCGAAAGGCCGACTCCGCCTCGCGCGGCAACTTCGCGCACTGAGGCTCCCTGGAATCCGCGCTCGGCTATTACTTCTGCGGCGGAGCTTAGAATATCAGTCAATTTCTTTTGGAATTTTGGCCCTTGTGTCGCGCCGGAGTCCTGCCGGGCGGCGTCGGTCGGTATGTGCTTGTCGGGGTGTGCCATTGTGTCCCTAGGAACGTTATTGATAAATAACAAATCGAACGTTCGTTCTAATTATACAGATTATGGACCCCAGCGTAAAGGATAAATTGACCGTTAAATTAACTATACCTCTACGATCAACTACTAGTTATGCACAATCATCAGTTGAAACATCGCTAAGTCACACCCGGACAGCTTAGTGGATTATAGCGGCCCATCAACTCGGGTACGAGTAATTATTTTTCCAAGAATCCAACCACAGTTAGCTATTTGACCATTTTGCGGCGCGTTTTTCCATGAAAGCGGTTAAGCCTTCATGCGCGTCAGCGGTGGTCATTAGCTCCTTTAGGTAGATGTCTTCGACATCGCCCAGCGCTTCGGTAAAAGAACGATTCAGACCTGTTCGAATCGCCTTTTTGGTCAGACGTAGAACGACTCCTGAATTTGCTGTCAGGGCGCTGATGAATTCGGCGCTCTTTGCTTGGAATTCATCCACCGGATAGACTTGATTGATGACACCCTGCTTGAGAAGCTCCTCGGCTTTCCAGCTATCTCCGGTTAGTAGAAACTCGTAGGCTTTCGCGGCGGTCATGGTTTGCGGCATACGCAAGGCGGCAATCGGCGGAAAGACACCGACTTTTATTTCCGGTTGACCAAATTTTGCGCGCTCGGAGGCAAGTATCATATCGCAAAACATCGCCACCTCACAACCGCCGCCAAGCGCTGAGCCATGAACCAAAGCAATAGTCGGCGCTTCGAACTTATCCAGCAATCTGAACATGCGATGAAATGTCTCAATCATTTTCCCGGCGAGCTCGTCGGTATGCTCGGCGACATCCACTCCGGCAGAAAACACTTTTCCTTTGGCGCGAATCACCAGCGCTTTTAGATCACGACCTGCGTTCAACGATTCGAGCGCCGAATTGATTTCCTCCATCATTGCGATATTGAGCACATTATACTCCGGTCTCGCTAGAGTCAGCTCTGCAACTCCGTCTTGCACGGATGTCTTTATGCTTTGATATTCTGTTTGTGTTGCAACACTCATATTCTATGCTCCTGTGCCATTAGCTCGACACACATTCTCACTACATGTATTGTCCGCCGTCGACTTTGATTACTTCACCAGTGATATGCCGGGCTTGCTCGCTACATAGGAACAACACAACCTCCGCGACATCTTTCGGCTCTCCGAGTCGACCGAGCGCTGTTTCATCAAGCGCCTTTTGGCGAATCTCCTCGGGTAAGTTGGCCATCATATCAGTGAGAATCATCCCCGGGGCAACAACGTTGACATTGATATTACTAGCGCCTAATTCACGGGCTACCGATTTAGTCAGACCTATTATGCCGGCTTTCGAGGCCGCGTAATTTGCCTGGCCGAATTTGCCGCGCAGACCGTTTATTGAGGAGATATTGACAATCTTGCCGGATTTTTGTTTTCGCATTGAAGGCGAGACTGCGTTGATTAGGTTGAAACAGCCTTTTAGGTTTACTGCAATTACATCATCCCAGGCGGATTCACTCATTTTCCAAATTACACCATCGCTAGTGACACCGGCGCAGTTGACGAGAATGTCAATGTGATTGAACTTCTCCAACGCTTGTGAAATCATTTCAGAGACGGCGGAGTGTGAGGAAACATCACACTCTATCGCCAGCGCTTTGGATCCGAGCTTTTCAATTGCAGTGACAATCTCGCCGGCCTCGGCGGGTTTGTACAAATGATTGACAATTACACTAGCGCCGCTTTTGGCAAGCGCCAAGGCAACGGCGGCGCCGATTCCAGTGGCGCCACCGGTCACCAAGGCTACTTTATCTTGAAGAATCCTCGCCAATTCCTAGGCGCCCTTCAATGCAGAGCCACACATGCCGCAGAATTGATGTACACTCGGAAGCTGTGTCACACCGCATGACGGACAGGTGTGCTTGTAGACACCATACTTGGATTCCGAAGAACCACCCTCAGCAGCGACCTTACGTAAGCCCATGTAATCGGCTTTGCGCTTTTCTACAAACGCCTGCATGCCTTCATTGGGTTCCCAGTCATTGAAATGCAGGGCCAACCAGTCACGCGCATGACCGATAGTTGCGAACCAGATTTGCTCTTTGAGGTGATTGACCTGAGTTTTGGTGTAGCGCATGCATTCGGGGAATTTGTTCAGCATCTTTTCAGCCATGATGTTGCAGGCTTCATCGAGTTTTTCGCGCGGAACTACCTGATTGACCAATCCCCATTCGAGGGCTTTGTCGGCTCTAATTTTTTCATTGAGGAATAATATCTCACGCGCGCGACGGTCACCGACGAATATCGGTAGCCACTGCGTGGCTCCGCCACAGGCAACCGAACCGACGTTGGTTCCTATTTGGCCAATGTAGGTGTCGTCAGCCATGATGGACAGGTCGCAGGCCATGTGGGATTCATTTCCGCCACCGACCGCCATGCCATTGAGGCGGCAAATTATCGGCTTGCCGCATTTGAGCATCGCTTCGATGTATCCAGCGAAATAGCCCATATATTTGTAATAATCGCGTGGTTTCTGAGTGTAATACTCGGCGTATTCTTTGACATCCCCGCCGGTGCAAAAGGCTTTCTCGCCAGCGCCGGTGAAAATTATCACTCCGACACTGTCATCCCAGGTTGCATCGGTGAAAGCGGTCATTAGTTCACGCAGGCAGGGGGTATTGTAAGCGTTGTATGAATGCTCGCGATTGATAGTGATGCGCGCAATCCAGTCTTTCTTCTCATAGAGTATTTCTTTGAATCCATACTCCGCTGCGCTTTTCGGCTCAAACAAATTCTCCATAGTCCCCTCAACATCCAACTTTTTCTCGAGTGTCTCAATAGCCATACCAAACTCCTATTGTTTTACAATTATCAACACCGCTATGCGTTTGGGTAGTCAATTCTAATTCCCGAATTGACGCTTCCATTATCCAGTTTACGGAAAAGTGACCTGATAATCCACTATTAGTTTGGTGAGAAGTAAAAACCTGCATTGCGTGGCTATATAACTTATTGGGATAACACATCTTATCGTCCTGCACCCATGTGCTTTCGGTTTATCGATATGGGCGTAACACACTTCGGTCCTCCGAGATTCCAGAGCTATTCCCAACTCGCTATTCTAATGGACGACAAACATCAAGCAAGATAGTATCTTGTATTGCTTGCCATTTTGGCCAAGTCCGCTTCTCTCTAATAGCCAAATCATAAGGAAAAGTAGGTATGCTCATAGAATCACATGTCCCCTCTCATCCTCTAAATGGGTTCATAGAAGTAATCATCTATTTCAAGGGTTACACGCCGGAGCATTCCCTGGAAAAAGTTGTACCAGATGGAAGCTCTTATCTGCTGATTGAACTTGACGGGATGCCGCGACATACGTTTGACACTGTCACAGGTGAAAAAAAAGGTGAATTTACAAAAGCCTGGATTTCGGGTATGCATACAGACTATCTCACAATTTCCGCTTTACCTGATTCAGAAATGCTGGCGGTAAAATTCAAACCTTATGGAGCATTTCCTTTTTTGAAGTCTCCAATTTCAGAATTCAATAATCTTGTAATAGGAGCAGAGGGAGCGCTGGGAGAAAGTGTTTTCGAATTCCGAAGCAGTCTTATGAAGACGCCTACTTATGAAGGCAAGATGTCATTATGTGAGGAATGGTTGCTCGCTAGATTTGACGAAGAAAACTCTCCGGATGATTTCGTAGTTTCTGCATGTAATACGATGCAACAAGATTCTAAGTTAGAATTTAATTCCATCGCGGAGATGATTTCTAAGGCGGGCATATCCAAGAAACATTTCATAAATCAATTCAAGAAATACGTTGGCTTAACTCCTAAACAATTGCAGAGAGTTTTTCGCTTTAATGATATCCTTCAATGTATTTCAAAAGAGGATAATATAGGTTGGACCCAAATCGCTTTGAGTTGCGGCTATTATGATCAAGCGCATTTCATAAAGGAGTTCAAGAGTTTCTGCGGTATCAACCCTTCAAAGTTTATCAGCGACTACAAAACTACAGAGCGCATGAACTTCTTCCCGCTGGACTAGAGAGGTTACTTTTTTACAATACCGTAGCGCCACCTACTTGTTTCTTGTTGCTTGGAAAGTGAACTGAAGGCTTGGAACAGACAATTGAATTTGAAAGAGGATTACTTGCATGGAAAAAGGGTTGCTGGAGAAAACGGGAAAGACGTTGCAGCAGTGGGTTAAGATAGTTAAGAAATCCAAGATTGAAAAACATGGCGAGATAATAAAGTTTCTAAAAACAGAACACGGATTTACTCACGGCTTCGCCAACTTTGTAGCTATGACAGCACGAGAGGCGGGGGCCAACTTCTTTGATCCCGCTGAGTTGGTCGACGCGCAATATAGCAAGGGCAAAGAGGAGCTAAGACCGATTTATGATCTGCTGGTTCGCAAGATCAAGAAGCTAGGGGATGGAATAGAGGTTGTCCCGAAAAAATCCAGTGTGAGTATTAAGACGAAAAAACAGTTCGCTTTGATACAACCAAGCGCTAAGACTCGAATTGACCTGGGATTGAAACTCAGAGACAAACCAACAGGCAAACGTCTCCAAAACTCCGGTCCATTTGGAGCAATGTGCACGCATCGTGTTGAGATATTTGAAAAATCAGATATTGATAATGAACTGCTGGACTGGTTGAAAGAAGCCTATGAGAAGTCTTTTTGATATTGGATTCCAGTGCAGACCAAACATGATACTTGCCCTTTCGTAGCCCTGTTTGCTCTGCAGGTCAGTATGTCTATATTGCCTGCGTGATGTATTTGTCGAACGAATATCAATGAAAGGGATTTCACATGTTAAAGCTAATCCGTAGCGCTTTGGTTTTGTTTGCTTTGGTGATGTTGTCTGGCGCAAGCGCCTTTGGTCAGCATATGGCAGAGTCTGCTGACAAAGACAAAGGCGAGAAGTCAGATGAGAAGAAGGGTGAGGTTAAGGAGGTTATCTCTGAGACCACTCATAGTATTCTTATTGACGGTCAAAAAGTTTCCTACAAAGTAGTCGCCGGGACTATGCCCTTGACCGAGGACTCCGAAGACGCTAAGGCCGGGATTTTCTATATTGCTTACACTCGTATCGGCGCTAGTGACGCACAGAAGAATCCGGCGAAACGTCCAGTTACCTTTTCATTCAACGGCGGGCCCGGCTCATCATCGGTTTGGTTGCATCTGGGTTTGCTGGGGCCGCGTCGGGTGAAGATGGATTCACTGGGCAATGCATTCGCGCCGCCTTATGAATTGGTCGACAACGAATTCTCCTTGCTTGATAAAACCGATTTGGTGTTTATTGATCCGGTTAGCACAGGTTTCAGTCGCGCGGCCGATGGTGAGGATGCAAATCAGTTTCACGGGGTGCGTGAGGACATCAAGTCGGTGGGTGAGTTCATTCGTTTGTACACTACCAAGAACGAACGCTGGGCCTCGCCGAAGTTTTTGATTGGAGAAAGTTATGGCACCACACGCGCGGCGGGACTCTCGGGTTATTTGCAAAACAAACACGGGCTTTATTTGAATGGAATCATGTTGGTTTCCTCGATTCTAAATTTTGAAACCGCGCGCTTCACAACCGGCAATGATTTGCCGTATGTTCTATTCCTGCCTTCATATACCGCAACAGCCTGGTATCACAAACGTTTGCCATCAGATTTGCAAAAGGATTTGCAAGTAGCGCTTAGAGAATCCGAGAAGTTCGCTATGGGTGACTATGCCAGCGCTTTGATGGAGGGCGATAATATCTCAGATATTAAGCGCGAAGCAGTTACTCGTGAGTTGGCGCGTTTGACTGGACTATCAGAAAAATATGTTTCGCAAACTAATATGCGGATTTTGATTCATCGCTTTACCAAAGAGCTACTGCGTGATGAGCGCCGCACTGTCGGCAGACTTGACAGTCGTTTTGTGGGGATTGACTCGGATGCCGCTGGTGAATATACAGATTATGATCCTAGCTATTCTAATATACTAGGCGCTTACGGAGCGACGATGAATGACTATTTGCGTCGTGAGTTGGATTTTGAGAGTGATTTGCCCTATGAGATTCTTACTGGTAATGTGCATCCCTGGAATTATGGCGAATACAAAAACCGGTTCGTGAATGTAGGCGAGACATTACGCCAAGCAATGACTAAGAATCCATACTTAAAAGTTTTTGTCGCTAATGGGTACTATGATCTTGCAACCCCTTACTTGGCAACCGAATACACTTTCAGTCATCTGGGCTTGGACCCTTCTTTGCAGGAAAATGTGAGTATGGCTTACTACGAGGCTGGGCATATGATGTATATCAAAGTCAACGAGTTAGCGCAGTTGAAGAGTGATTTGGTGAAGTTTATGGACGGGGCGATGCGTTGAGCTAGACTGTTACAAAAGAATTAGCTTGACGAATTAGTTCGCAGGATATACTTTACCAGCAGAGAAGAGTAGCGCTAACCTTATATTGGAAGGTTGTCTTGATGGCGAATTCGTACCGAATTTCTAAACGTGGCTTGTGGATTTCGGCCTTGGCGTTGTGTTTTGTTTTGCACCCGCTTTTTTGGGCGCACGGCTCGAGTGTGCCGTCTTTCAGCTATGCTGAAAACGCAGGAGATTGGCTTGGCGAAAATATCGCCAATGCAGGAGATGTAAATAACGATGGTATCGATGACCTAATTGTGGGAGCTCGAAAGCACCTGGGCACAAATGGACTCGCTACCGTATTATCGGGAGCTGACGGTACTGTTCTGTATCGCTATGAGGGATTCTCCGGAGCTAACCTTGGCTCCTCAGTTGACGGTATTGGCGATATCAACAATGACGGGTTTGACGATTTCGCTATAGGTGAGTTCAGTATGCCTCATGGGAAAATCTATGTTCGCTCCGGAATTGACGGGACTGTTTTGTTGACTATTGAAGGCGGTAATTATGGCACGATGGGAAACTCAGTAGCCGGAATTGGTGATGTCAACGATGATACTGTTCCTGACATTGGAATTGGAGTTAACGGTGTGGTTCGAGTCCATTCGGGAGTTGACGGAGCGCTACTATACACTCTGTATGCTGATGTAAGTGGATGGACGGGGTTTGGTGATAATTTGGACGGCGCTGGTGACGTGAACGCAGACGGCTATGACGACATTATCGTTGGCGCCATGTATCAAAGCGAAAGCGCGGAGTGCTTCGCGAGTGGAAAGGCATACGTTTTTTCGGGCGCTGACGGAAGCCTTCTTTATTGTTATCCAGGGGAGAGCTGTTACCGGTACCTTGGGATTGCAGTTAGCGGTGTCGGTGATGTCAATTCAGACGGGCACGGAGATTTTGCGGTGAATGGACAGAGCAGGGGCAAAGTTTACTCAGGGATTGATGGCCAGGTATTGTATGGTCTCATGCAACAGGGGAACAGTCTTTGGCCTTCGCTCGGCACAATAGCGGACATTGATGGTGACGGTGTTTCTGATATACTCGCCGCGACACACCACGGACGATATATTATTTATTCCGGGGCTACAGGACTTCGAGCGGCTTGGTCAGGACTGTCCAATCCTTTGCTGGATGGAGTGAATGGTGGTCGATTGGTTGGAACAGGAGATTTCAACGGTGACGGAATCTCAGATATTGCATTTGCGGATTACCTCGACAATGCCGCCGGAGATTCTGCCGGTGTAGTTTACGGCCTTTCTATTACCCCCGGTGTAGATTGTTGCTTCACACGTGGTGATTTTCTCGCTGATGGTTTTGTCAATATTGCAGATGTAACAGCCGCTGTCGCTAGAATATTTTCAGGTGGAAGCGCTACGGCTTGCCCTGACGACGCTGACGCTAATGCTGATGGCGCTTTCAATATTGGCGATGTTACATATCTTGTCGGACATATTTTCGGAACGAATCCACGACTGCCCTGTGTCGCGGGACAATAGGACAATTACAATCCCTTGGGGTCAACCAGCCAACTCGGCGAAGACTTGTTTTTCGTAGCGTTTGATTGCCGGGACTATTCCGCCTGCGGCGGTTAGCGCCGTCACTATGGCGCTGGGGGATTCTGCGGTGAAGGTTTTGCCGGAGGCGATGTGTAGAATTTCGCCACTGGTGGGGTTTACGGAAAGCTCATCGTTTTCGGAGACTAACTTGAAGAATTCATTGTCTGTCACTAGTAAGTAGGGTAGCGCTTCGTTTACCAGATTGCGTTTGTGGATAAAGGCATAGCCTTTGGCGATAACTAGTTTCACTCCGGCGCCTTTTAGGGCCCATACTGCATGCTCACGGGAAGAGCCACTTCCCCATGCTTCACCGGCTACAACAATTGTTTGACCGTCACTAACCCGCTCGATAAACTCCGGACGCACATAGTGGAAACACTTTGCGCCTATTTCATCAATATCCGAGAGATGGCAAAACTCTCCAGGGATGATTGCGTCTGTATCTATGTGATCACCGAAGACCTGCGCGCGTCCGAGTATTCTCTCTGTTACTTTCGGCGCTTCACTGGTGGCGGCTTTGGATGCTTCGACGCTATCCGATGCGCTATCTATTACATCTACTTCCGGTTCAGTGTATGTGACAGTGACATCCGGAGTAATTCTAACCAAATCTGAACGACCAAGAATTTTCATGTAGCGCTGTTGGTCGATGCGCGTAAGTAGCGGTCTTGGGTCGCGCAGGGTCAAATCCGGCGCGCTGGCGGCGACTGTTGCCGCTGAGGCTAACCATGCGAGCGAGCCTTCACCCATGCGGTTTTGATAATTTCTATTTTGGGATGATAGCCACAACTCGCCGCTACCTGCCTGCTCGGAGGCGATTCCCAAACACAGATGACAACCGGGAGGGGCAATTCTGAAACCGGCTTTTTCATAGACCGCTAATAGGCCGGAGTCTCTGAGATTTGCTTCGATATTCAAATCACCTGGAGCAACTAATCGATTGCGCGTTTCTTTGACATTGATTCCATCGGCGAGCGCCTGCTCTAGAATCATACCACCGAGAACCAACTCCTCTTCGGTTGTGGTGCAAGCGCCGATGAAACATCCGTCAAGAGTTGTGCCGAGAACCTCAGTGACATCCACTGTATTATCCGGTGAAAACGGCTTAGCTATTTGCGGCGCGAGATTGTTCAAGTCTATTTCAAAGCGCTCAACATATTCAGCGTCACTATCCGCTTGAAAATATTTCCCGCCAGTGTTGTAACTATCACGGTGTTCAACCCAGGCACGCACTATTTCATCGGGCGCGAATATGCCATTGAGTCCGCCTAGCTCGGCGGTCATGTTGGCTATGGTAAAACGCATATCGGTGGAGAACTCACTAACAGCAGGGCCGATATATTCCACCGAGCGCTCCATCGCGGCGGTGTTGCGCTTTAGTATTCCAAGTGTCTTGAGGATTACATCCTTGCCGCCAATACCAAACGGCAGAGCGCCGTTGAAGATGACTGCGATTGCTGAGGGAACTTCAATCCAGCTTTCACCTAGTGTCATAGCTACTGTGATATCAGCGCCACCTAGTCCGATTGAAAATGCGCCTAGTCCGCCATGTGATGATGTGTGTGAGTCAGCGCCGAGTACAATTTCGCCGGGCTGAATTAGGTCACGATAGAATTTGGTGTGCAGAATCGTTTCATTTGAGTCATAGAAATGTTTCAACTGCGCTTCGGAGGCGAAGGCTTTTGATAGTTGTATTAGTCGTTTTGTGCGCGGGTCGTTGGCAATAGTTATCGGGTCAACGGTGTGGTCTATTGCCAGATAGAAGCGCTCCGGGTCATGAATTGGAGGTCGGCCGAGTTTCTCATAGGTCTGGTTCATTCCATTCCAGGCCAACTCTGAGGCGATAGTCCAGTCAACTTTGATACGGATTATATCCCCGGGTTTGACATATGGTCGTTTCAATCCGATTGCGTGATCAGCGAGAATTTTCTCAGTGAGTGTCATCGGTCTGCGCACGGTGTTTTGTTTGGATGTCTGATTCATGTGAGTTTTTTGGCGCAACCTAGGAGCTTAGCGCTTCGGATTTACACTTTTCTATTATTTCAAGAATTTCTTCATTGTTCAAGTTCTCCTGACGTGACTTGGCTATTGAAAAAATTTCCTCGGCGATTTTCTCCAGCTCTTCTTCTGAGCCTTCGATTTCGTGTTTGCGTAGCCAGTATTTCACATTGGAAAGACCTGACATAAAGCCAATCTCAATGACTTGCTCTTTGCCAAAATCTCCAGCTGGAACACCTGAGTAGACTCTATCAGCAAGCCAGTGATCGCCTTTTTTCTCGGCCTTGATTATCGCCGCGGCATGCACACCAGTTGCAGTACGGAAGGCGTCAGCGCCCATCACCGGGTAATTATTCGGTAGAGGTCCGTGGCAGTGAACACGCACCAATTCGCAATACTCGGCGAGAGCTGTTAGGTCACGACTGATTACGCCGTTGAGTTTTAAGTTCACCAAAATCTGGTCTAGTGACGCATTGCCAACACGTTCTCCAATTCCGAGGATTGTTCCATGAACCCGGTCGACGCCGGCATAGATTGCCGCCAGGGAATTGGAAACACCCAGTCCGCGGTCATTGTGGCCGTGCCAGTCAATTTTGATGTCGGCGCCGGTTTCGGCAATTACTTCATTGGCAAATTTCAACAAACTGCGCACTCCGGCAGGAGTCACATAGCCGCAGGTGTCACAAATGCAAATTCTTTCGGCGCCATTCTCTATGGCCGCGGTGTAAAGAGCGCGTATGTCAGCAGGTGTAGCGCGAGTCGTGTCCTCGGTGACATACATCACCGGCAGACCATTGTCGACTGCTAACTTCACTGCCGCAACTGACTTCTTGATAATATCCGCGACAGTCCAACCCTCGGCATACTGACGAATCGGCGAGGAGCCAATAAACGCCGCGGCGGCTACCGGCATGCCGACCTTCTGTGAGATTTCAATCAGCGGCTTGATATCAGCGGGATGAGTGCGCACCGCGCAATAGGCTTTGATTTTGAAATTGTTGTCTTTGATTTCCTGCGCCAGTCGAGTGATGTCCTTAACTGCGCGCGGCCCGGAGCCGGGTAAACCCAAATCGACACAATCGATACCCAGCTCTTCCATCAAGTGTAACATCTTGAGTTTCTGCTCTATTGATGGGTCCTTGATTGAGGGCGACTGCAATCCATCGCGCAGGGTTTCATCGACGAAATGTATATCTGGATGTTCTGCAGATCGGGTCTCGTCCTCTGATTGGTTCCAATCATGAATCAAGCTGGCAATATCGGGATGACCTGTAGGGTCTGAATTCTGTTCCATAGCTAGTATTTCCTCCATCGCGGCTCCGCTGATGCGCTCAACGTCCGCTACGTCATTCAATTAACCGGATTTCTCCGGGAGAGGCAACAAAAGAGGGGAGGAATTATTGAGCAGGGAGTCAAAGATGCGAGAGGCAAAAAAACCGAACTAGGCGAAAATTTGCCGCAATTCGTCGAGGTTAACCGAATCATGTAGGGGTGGAGGGTTAAAAACGAATGGCGTTTCGAGATACTCCTTAACTGCCTCATGCGCCTCATCAGCGCTGGAGCACAGGGTGAGCTTGATTCGCATTTCCTTGGCTTTGGGCATTCCGCTGACGTAGGCGTGGAAATGCGACCGCATCACTAGAAAATGTTTGCGTGTATCCGCGAAGAAATGCTCGAAAACGTATGCATGCTCCAACATTACGTGCAGACGCTCTGTGACTGTTAGTTCTTCACGACAAACATCGGGGTTGAAAAACCAAGGGTTTCCGAAAATGGCCCGACCGCACATTATGCCATCGACTCCGGTTTCTTCGGCTAGCTGATTTGCCTGTTGTAACGATTCAACATCGCCATTGCCATAGAGCAATGTCTCTGTTCCTTTGAATTGCTCGACGACATGATGAACCTTGTCCCAATGCGCCGGGACTTTGGACATCTCTTTGCGAGTTCGCAGGTGCAAAGTGATAACTTGCAAGTCTGTTTCCAGCAGGTGTTCGACCCATTCTTCCATGGTAATATCAGTGAACCCGATTCTAGTTTTCACTGAGACAGGCAAGTCACCTGCGCCTTCTTTGACAGCGGCTATACATTCTTTCGCCAGAGCCGGGTTGTTTATCATTCCAGCGCCCGCTCCGGTTTTGCAGACGTTTTTTTCGGGGCACCCCATGTTTATGTCTACTCCATCAAATCCGAGCTTCCGGCAAATGGATGCGGCGTGACGCATAGTCTCAGGTCGGCGACCGAAAATCTGCGCTACTATTGGGCGCTCGGCTTCGGTGTAACGCAGATCCGGTATTAGTCGTTCAAGTCCTGGACTGCAGAGACCGTCGGCGGAGGTGAACTCGGTGTAGATGACATGTGGTTTGCCATACTTGTTTATTATATAGCGAAAAGCCGCATCAGTGACTTGCTCCAAAGGCGCCAAAACCAACGCCGGTTTGGGAAGTTTCTGATAGAAGTTTCTGTTATTTGAGATATTTGCTCCACACATAGCGGGAGTATTGTAGGCGCTAAATGAGGCTCAGGCAAGGCGCGAAACTTTGGTATTTGTATGAGTTGCGGGTGAACAGTCATTGCGAGCGCAGCGCGGCAATCTCGTAGATTCGTAGAGCGACTTTGAGTCCTACGAGATTGCCGCGCTGCGCTCGCAATGACACATAACAACAAGACTTTAGAACATCACGCCGAGCGATAGTTTCATATCCGGAATATCGCCGAATCCGAAACGCATTTCGAGGTTGTAACTGCGATTGCCTCTCATGGGGATTCTTGCTCCAGCAGTTAGGGAAAGACCTAGTTCAGTGGAGCTTCCGGCATTGTTGATAGAGTAATAGCCCAAAGTTGGTCCTGCGGCGCCATAAAACTTGATACCAGTTTCCGGTAGACGAAATACGTACCAGCGCAGATCTCCATTGATTAGCACAGAAGTGAAATTATCACCAGCTCCAACATCAACGCTGGGAGCAAAAACTGCAGTACCTGCGGCTCCACCGACATTGCCCAATGAACCTTGTAAGCCGAGGAAGAATTGATCCGGCGAGGAGCTAAAACCTCCGCGAGCGCCGAGAGCATATTTTGAAGCCGCGAAAGAACTTGGTGAGGTCAGGAGTACAATCGCTGATAGAGTTAGTATGGTAGTGATTATTCTCTTGGTGAACATATTATCTCTCCGGTGGTTTGCTTCTAATTAACTACGATTATCTCACAGTGTATCGGTCTCATCTTACTTCTTTGCTAGGGCTATCGCAAGGCTAAAGAATCGTTGGATATCAATGAGCAACAAATGAACAGTGGGAGGTGACAGAAAAAAGGGCGCCGAAACGACGCCCCTACGAATTCGTTGCATTCTGCTGATTTTGCGAAAGGCTCAGCGCGCTGTGCCGCTACGATACGAGTATTATTCTCAATACAAGCATCTTTCTCAATACAAGTATTTTTCTGTGGCCCTTGTTTACTCGTTCTTGAATTCCGCTTCGCGTTTTTCTAGGAAGGCGTTTAGGCCTTCTTTCATGTCCGCGGAGGCGGCTATTGCGCCGAAACTGAGTTTTTCATAGTCACAGGCATTCGAGAGCGGCATGTCCAGTCCGCGGTTGACACACTCTTTGGTGGCCTTGATTGCCAGAGGTCCGCGCGAGGCAATTACATTCGCCATCTCTTTAGCTTTGGCCATCAACTCTTCCGGCGCATAGACTTCCTGCACCACACCGTATTCGTAGCATTGTTGCGCTTTGAAGAAGTCACCAGTGAAAATCATTTGCTTCGCGCGACCGGCGCCAACTAGTCTTGCCAGACGCTGAGTGCCTCCGTAGCCCGGGATGATTCCCAGTTTGACTTCGGGCAGACCCATGCGGGCTTTCTCTGAGGCCAAACGAATATCACAAGCTAAGGCCAGCTCCATGCCGCCGCCAAAACAGAAACCATTGATTGCCGCAATCACGACCTTCGGGATATTTTCAAATGATTTCATTAAATATTGCCCGGTGGCTGATTTGCGCATTCCATCCTGCACGCCCATAGTCGCCAGCTCGGCGATATCAGCTCCGGAGATAAACGCTTTGCCGTCACCGGTTACAATTATCACGCGTATAGTGTCATCATACCATACGCTACGCAGCCAGTCCTGCATCTCGGAAATCATCTGCGCATTGAGCGCATTTAGCGCATCAGGGCGATTGATAATCAGAGTTGCAACGTGGCCTTCTTGTTCGATTTTTATTAGTTCGTAATTCATGTTGTTTCAAACCCCGCTAAAGTAGGGGCGGGGTTTCCCCGCCCGTCTTATGAATCTTGCAGCGCTCATCCAAGAACAAAAGGGCGCCGAAACGGCGCCCCTACGTCCGCGGACATCACCTCAACAGTAACTTTATCTCAGCGCTATTTTGCGCTGTAGTCGTAAACTCCGCGACCGGCTTTTTTGCCGTTGTATCCGGCGGTGACTAAACGACGCAACAGTGGCGGCGCGGCATAGTGCACCGACTTGAATTCTTCGAACATGATATCTGCAATGAACAATGTTGTATCAAGTCCAACGAAGTCCAGCAATGTGAGCGGGCCCATCGGGTGTCCGCAACCGAAGACCATTGCATCATCAATTTCTTTGGCAGTGGCAAGACCGTTCTCAAGTTGGCGCACCGCATCGAGGAGATAAGGAACCAGTAGCACATTGACAATGAACCCCGGAGTGTCTTTGGCTTCGACAGTTTTCTTGCCTAGCGCTTTGCCGAAGTCCATCGCGATTTCCACTGTCTCATCGGAAGTGTCAATTGAGCGCACAATTTCCACGAGCTTCATAACCGGAACCGGGTTGAAGAAATGTGTGCCAACAAATTTGTCACGACGATTGGTTACCGCCGCCATATCCGAAATCGGAATAGAGCTGGTGTTGGAAGCGAAGATACATGACGGCTTGCATACGCCGTCAAGCTCTTTGAAAATCGCTTTTTTAACTTCAATGTTTTCGGTTACGGCTTCGATTACAAAATCACAGTCAGCGAAATCTGAAAGTGATGCGGCAAATGAGATATTCGAGAGAGTTTTGTTCTTGGTGTCCTCGTCGAGTTTGCCTTTTGCGACTCTCTTATCGAGTGACTTGGTGATAGCGCCGATTCCGTTATCAAAAAACTTCTTGTCTTGCTCGTGAGTAAGCACAGTGTAACCGGTTTGCGCGGCGACTTGGGCAATGCCTCGTCCCATAAGACCACAACCGACTATACCGACTTTTTTAATGTCCTTTGATGCGCCTGCGCTAATTGCGGCGCCTGTTGCTTCTTCTGTCATGGGTGTCATTGTTCTTTCCTTGCTTTATAGCTGTTTTGATTTATTGCTGTACAATGATGCTATTTGCTTTGTCGGGTTTCTCTTGCGCTGACGCGCATTCGGAACCCGACCTACTTGTTTATCGTTAACTAGCGCGTTCGAATACTGCGGCTATTCCTTGTCCGCCACCGATACATAGTGACGCTACTCCGAGTTTTTGGTTGTTGCGCTTCATGTGATACAAAGTTGTCAACGCCAGACGGGCGCCGGATGCGCCTAGTGGATGCCCTAAAGAGATTCCGCCACCGTTGGGGTTGAGTACTTCACGTTTGATTTTTAGCTCTCTCTCCACCGATACTACTTGCGGTGCAAAAGCCTCATTGACTTCTATGATTTCCATCGCGCTAAGTTCCGAATTGGCTTTCTTAACTGCATCGAGAATAGCCGGCGCAGGACCTATGCCCATCAGAGTCGGCTCTACGCCTGAGATAGCGTAGGATTTCAGAGTTCCGAGCGCTGTAAGTCCGTGTTTGTCTGCGGCTTCTTTGCTGGCGACTACTACAACTGCGGCGCCATCGCAAATGCCTGAGGCGTTACCGGCTGTCACTACGCCGTCCTTTTTGAAGACAGTGCGCAATTTGGCCATGCTCTCAATTGACGCATCAGGGCGAATGTGCTCGTCGGTATCGACAACTTTGACCCCCTTGCGGGATTTGATTTCGATAGGTGTGATTTCTTCGGCAAACCAACCGTTTTTCTGGGCGGTGGCCGCTAGATGCTGGCTACGTAGCGCGTATTCGTCTGCGTCCTTGCGTGAGACTTTGTACTTTTCGGCGAGGTTCTCGGCGGTGACTGCCATTGAGGTATCACAATAGGTGTCCATCAGCGCCTCCCATAACAGGTCATCCATCTTGCCTTGTCCCAATGGCAAACCCCAGCGAGCGCCGTGGATTACATGCGGAGTCTGCGACATACTCTCCATGCCGCCGGCGAGACAAATATCGGCTTCACCTAGTTGAATCATTTGCGCGGCGGTGACAATCGCCTGCAATCCTGAACCGCAGATGCGGTTGACTGTCAGCGCCGGTCGGTCAACCGGTACACCGGCTCTGAGTGATACGTGACGGGCCCCATAGAGCGCATCATTGCTGGTTTGCAGGGCATTGCCCATTACAGTGTGGTCGATTTGATCTGGTTTGACACCTGATTTTTCGAGCGCGCCTTTGGCGGCGAAAGTCCCTAAATCCAAAGCTGAAAAACCTTTTAGCGAGCCGCCGAATGATCCGAATGCGGTTCTGGCGCCGTCGATAATGACTACTTCTTTAAGAGCTGATTCTTTCATCAATCTTCCTTTTGATTTTTCCTGTGCTACGATTGCTGTATGCGAAAGTCAGACTTGCCTCAGGCGGTCTGCCAACCCTATACTTCTCTGGCGATTAGGAGCGTCTCAAAACCGCTCCATTATTAGCGGACCAATAGGTCAGCTAATTCGCGCCATGCTGTAGCATATTGTACTCTGATAGCTCCAATTGTCAAGGAAACCGGGGTGCATGAGTTATTTGTAGGCGTTTGCCAAAAATATCTATCGCAAGTGTATGCGGGAATGGAACTTGCATAAGAGCAAGTATAAGCCTCTTCATCGGGGATACTATCGTTAGAATGGGTATCCTGAAGAGAAAGACGCCAATTACTCACAACGAATCTAAGTTGTTTCGGTATAAGCATATAAGAACCCCGGATTTCCGGATTACTCCCGGCTCTAACCGCCGGAAAACTAGAATAACTGACCTCAAGGCCAATATTACTCGGGAAGATTGATAGAATAATGAAGACTAAATGCAGAGAATTTCGCACAGGCAAGCTCAATGCCTCATTTCTAAGTCGCTTGGCGGTGGTCTTTTCGGTTTTCGCGGTTCTTTTTTCTGGTCTGGGGCAGGTAACCCACTCACAGATTCTTTCGCAGAAGAAGGATAAAGAGAAGAGCAATACACGAGTTAGGACACTCAGGCCCGGTGAAATGCTCGATTACCGAATTGACCCGAAGGATTCCACCAAGAACAGTATTAGTGTGTTACGCCCTAAAAAATTGATTTTCGCTGATTGCGCCACGCGAGGGCGCAATAAAGGCATGTGGCTACTGGATGCAAAAGGTGATACGCTACAACATGTTTCCAGTCGCGGCGGGCATGCTTCATGGTCAACAGATCATGTCCGTGCGGTGGTGATTGATCCGCGTTTGAATATGAAGATTTTGGCTCTGGACAAGCCGGGCAAAGGCGTAGTTATTAAAACACCGGAGTTTCTTACCCCTGAGATGCCAGCCTGGTCACCTACTGCGGATGTTATAGCTTTCGCCTCCAAGGACAGATATGATTCCAGGCAAATCTTTGTGGTCGATGCAAATGGGGAGGCCACGAATCTTGAACAGCTAACCCATGACACTGTCAGCTCTTATATGCCGTCATGGAGTACCGACGGCTCGACTATCATTTTCTCTCGTCATCAGGGAAAAAAGGGACTGTATTCGATTTCGGCTAAGGGCGGTCCGGTGAAACCGTTTTTTGTGTCAGATACGATGTATATCACTGAGACTATTTGGTCTCCTACGGGAAAATATATTGTTGGCACCAATCGTACTGACGGAAATATTGTACGTCTCGATGCAGACGGAACCAATCCGTACAACCTGACCAAAACCGGAACTCGCGAGTCTCATTTTGGTAATGCGCGCTTTATCGACAATGGCAAGAAAGTCATTTTTGCCGGAAAGCTGCCTGGACGTCAAAATGCGACGCTTTTCACAATTTCAATAGAGCCCACTGAAGACGAGAAACCAAAAGAGTTCCGCAAACCCGACGCGCTTTTCTTCACTTACGGAAGTCCAAATTTCTAGGGTAGCCTACTTCCAAAGATACCTGGCATGATTCTCAAGTTTTGCTGAGTATTGCTCTTAATTGACTTCATAATTCCTTCCTGTTATATCATTGCCACATACGCTCACTGTAGATTATCTGCAGTGGCCGTATGTGGCTATTTTTTGTAGCCCTTGAAAAACAGATAATAATTTTCTTTTCGATGAACTGACTTGACCTTTGAGGCTGGTTGGATAAGGAGCAATTGGAACAATGATTGATTTTACATTTACCGAGAATCAACTGGCCGTGCGCGATATGGCTCGTGAAGTGGCCGCTAGTGTAGTTATCCCGACAATTCAGGAGTTTGATCGCAAACATACTCTTAACCCCGAATTGCTACCGGCTATGGCCAAGGCGAACTTACTGGGGTTTTGTATTCCCGAGGAATACGGCGGTATGGGCATGGACTATATCTCGCTGGGCCTCGCTTGCGAGGAGATGGAATACGCTGATACTGCCGCAAGAGTTGTGCTTTCGGTTCATCTGGGGCTTTTCTGTATGTCGGTTTTGACCTGGGCTAATGAGGAGCAGAAGCAAAAGTATTTGGTACCTGCGGCTAAGGGTGAGAAAATCTCCACTTTCGGTCTCACTGAACCTGCCGCCGGCTCTGATGTACGCGGGATGCAGACCACTGCTATCAAGAAGGGCGACAAGTATATTCTCAATGGCGAAAAGATGTGGATTTCGCTGGCGAATGTCGCTGATCAGTTCTTGGTTTTTGCATATCATGACGCAGAGATGAAAAAGAAACGCGACCCTCATGGGATCTCGGCATTTATTGTGGAGCGCGGCTGGAAGGGACTTACGACTGGTTCGATTGAAGGCAAGCTCGGAGTTCGCGCTGGTAATACCGGTTGGATTTCTATGCAGGATGTTGAAGTTCCCGCTGAAAATTTGGTTTACAAAGAAGGCGCAGGGTTTAAGATTGCGATGTTCTGTTTGGATCAGGGACGTTACACTGTTGCATCTGGTAGCTGTGGATTGATTAAAGCCTGTCTTGACGCATCAACAAAGTATTCACACGAACGCAAAACATTTGGCGTGGAAATCGGCGAGCATCAACTTGTCAAGCAGATGATTGCCAATATGGTCAAGGGCTATGAGTACTCACGTTACTTATGGATGAAAGCCGGCGTGTTGAAGAACGAAGGCAAACGTAACACTCGCGAGACAGCGCTAGCAAAATGGGTAGCCTGCGAAGAAGCCGAACAAGCGGCGCATTCGGCGGTGCAGATTCACGGCGCTTACGGCTACTCTGATGAATACCCGGTAGAGCGCTTTTTCCGCAACTCTAAAGGCGCCGCGATTTATGAAGGCACCCGCGAAGTACAGACAATAATGCAAGCCGACTACGCGCTGGGTTACAGAAAAGACAAACCGCTGGAGCGTGAATTGCCGATTGTCGGGCAAGAGTAGCGTTGTAGTTTAGTAACAAGTACGTTTGATAAAAGCAGGGCGCCGGTTTGGCGCCCTGATTTCTTGTTTCAATATCGTGAGTTCCGGTAGGTTGGGAGCCATGTGCTCCCGACATTTTGATTTCAAGCAGTACACATGATTCGCCAATTCGCTATTCTCTCCAGCATGTCAGGAGCGCACGGCTCCTGACCTACCGTACTAGGCTACCGCAAAGACAAACCGTTGGAGCGTGAGTTGCCAATTGTCGGGCAAGAGTAACGTTGTTACTTAGTAACAAATAAGTATGACACAAGCAGGGCGCCGGTTTGGCGCCCTGCTTTTTTTGTATGGGTGATTTGGTCAGTTCATGGCAATTGTGCATATTGATTTTGCTGTGATTTTTTTCGATGCTTCTGCAGAATTCGATTCGATCATCTTAGCCCACCACAAAAGGAAATCAACTTGTTCCAAACCAGTCCTTCGGTATCACTGACAGCTGAAGACTGAGGCCAAACAGGCAAGTGAGTAGGAATTGTGTTCTATGGAATACATCATGCACTACATTGAACTCATCGGAATCATCTTGATATGTGCCTTCGGTTGGGAGTTGCGAATGATCATCTGGGACATCTTCTCACCGGATGAGGAAAATGACTCTATGCTACTGTCTAAGGAACCGATTGAGAAAAAGGTCCGGTTTTTCTTGATAACTTTTTGTGTCTTAGTACTTGTTATTGCGATACTTGAGATTATTTTCGGCAAGTGGTTGTTCGGCAATATGCCCTAGTTTACGAGGCGGGAAAACGTGTTTCTGAGCTCACATAACCGATGGCGGGTCACACTCTCGCTGAAGCGAGAGCAAGACCCGCCATAACTGGGTGGTGTGCAAAGTGGATAACGTATACGCAAGAATGAATTGTGGCATACAATGCTTTTGGCGCCAAGCGACTGTTGTGTTGGGTCTTGCGACTGGCAACGGCAGGCGTGCGACCCGACACTGATTACGCCCACTCTTTCCAAATCTGTAGTGGACCGGACACCCCCGCCAAGTAGTCCCCCGCGCTTGACCATTTCCAGTTCTCTGGTGAAGTCACTAATCCAGCGCGCACTGGATTATGATGGATGTATTCCAGTTTGATTCGAAACACATTCTCAGTTATCAGAGCCACTCTATCAAAACCGGTAGTCCAAATTGGAGAATCTGTGACACCTAGCTCCGGGAGCCTTTTTTGTGCAGTGTACTTTTTGAAGTCTCTAATGAAATTGCCTAATTCCAAACCTTGTATGGACAGTAACAAGTGTAAATGCGAAGGCATGAAAACGAAACCGGGTATTCTGATGTTGTACTTACTCATGAGGAACTCTAGTGATTCAACTTGCGCTTGGTAAACTCCGGGGATGTTCCCGTGGCGTTTCTTCTTGTGAAAGGTCGTTGTCACGAAGAAATGTTCGAATTGTTTCTGATTTGTGAATCTGAGCCCCATTGGATGTATCCTTTCGCCTCGCTTGAATTTCGCGCTAGGCTTAAGAAGGATAACATGCTTCACTGACAATAGGCGTCAGTGAAAATTGTGTCTTTGAATCAATGGCGGGTCACACTCTCGCTGAAGCGAGAGCAAGACCCGCCATAACGAGGTGGTGTGCGAAGTGGATAGCGTACACGCAAGAATGAATTGTGGCATACAATGCTTTTGACGCCAAGCGACTGTTGTGTTGGGTCTTGCGCCTGACAACGTCAGGCGTGTGACCCGACACCTTCTTTGCATACAAAGGCGAGATCAAGACACGCTTAAACGTGATATGAGGGGCTGTCAAAACCGCAAGGGTTTTGACCTACTTATAATTCGAAGCTACTTCTACTCAACCGTCACAGACTTCGCCAGGTTTCTGGGTTGGTCTATTTCGCAGCCTCTTAGGGCGGCTATGTGGTAGGCTAGTAGTTGTAGCGGGATGATGGATAGCAACGGAGTGAAGAGACGGTAGGTGGCCGGGATGTAGATTACGTGATCTGCTTGTGAGGCGATTTCGGTGTCGCCTTCGGTGGCGATAGCTATCACACGGCCGCCGCGCGCTTTTACTTGATTGATACCGGTGATGACTTTGTCATATACCATATCTTTTAACGCAATCACAACTACCGGCATGTTTTCATCGATAAGCGCAATCGGGCCGTGTTTCATTTCTGCGGCGGGGTATCCCTCGGCGTGGATGTAAGAGATTTCTTTTAGCTTCAGGGCTCCTTCAAGCGCCACCGGGAAATTTACACCTCGACCAAGATAGAGAAAGTTATTGCTCTTGTGATACACTTCGGCAATGTCTTTGATGTGCTCGTCCTGCTGGAGGATTTGCTCAACTTGATCTGGGATGTTCTGCAAATAATCAATTAGCTCCATACCCTGTTGCGAAGAAAGATCACGCATACGTCCAAGCAGAATCGACATCATGCTTAGCACCATCACCTGCGAGGTGAATGCCTTTGTTGAAGCCACCCCGATTTCAGGGCCGGAGTGGGTATACACGCCGCCATCGGTTTCGCGAGCAATACATGAGCCGACTACATTAACAATACCCAGCGTAGTGGCGCCGGAGTGTTTGGCCTCACGCATCGCCGCTAACGTATCAGCGGTTTCGCCGGATTGACTCATGGCGATAAACACGGAATTGGGCGGAATAATCGGTGAACGATAGCGAAACTCGCTGGCATACTCTACCTCGACTGGCACACGCGCGAGCTCCTCAATCATATACTCGCCAATCAAACCCGAATGCCAGCTGGTGCCGCAGGCTGAAATTATGATTCTATCGATTGTGCGCAGTTGATCTACTTGTAAGTTTAGACCGTTGAGGCGCGGCATGCCTTCCTCGAAATTCAGTCTGCCACGGATTGCATCGCGCAGGGTATGCGCTTGCTCGTGGATTTCTTTGAGCATGAAATGCTCATAGCCGCCTTTTTCAATTTGGTCCAGTGAATACGTTATTTCTTCAACATGCGGTGTGATGCTGGCGTTATCGATATTGGTAATCTTGTAGGAGTCCCGAGTGACGGTTGCGATTTCTCCGTCATCAAGAAATACAACACGCTTAGTGTAATTCAATACAGCCGAAATATCAGAGGCGACAAAGTTCTCGCCGTCACCATGACCAATCACCAATGGCGAACCGTTACGAGCGGCAACCATCACGCCGGGTTCTTTTTCACAAATCACCGCTATGCCATAGGCGCCCTCAACCTGAGAAAGCGCTAAACGCACAGCCTCGGTGAGATTGTCTTTGTAGTACTCGGCTATAAGACAGACCAGCACTTCGGTATCGGTGTCTGTGCTGAAAGTGCGTCCATGTTTTTCAAGCGCTTTGCGCAAGGAGTGATAGTTTTCAATTATGCCGTTGTGTACGAGAGCTATGGTACTTGCCGCGTCGGTATGGGGATGCGCATTCAGTTGACTGGGAGGGCCATGTGTCGCCCAGCGTGTGTGCGCAATGCCTTCGGTTTGTTCATACTCGTGACCGTCGAGCTCTTCTTCAAGCTTGGCAATTTTGCCGCTGGCTTTGCGCACATGAACCCCGAAAGGTCCATTGAAAGCTACCCCGGCGGAGTCATAACCCCGGTATTCCATCCGACGTAATCCAGCCAATAAAATTGGCAGGGCTTGCTTATCTCCAACATATCCGATTATGCCACACATGATTCCACTACTACTTTCTCAGACGGTTTTGTAGGGCAATTTTGTGAGATTGCTCTTTTTTGACGCTATAGGTTTTTGAGGTCATAGGTTCTTGACGGTATAGTTTCTCGACGCCATAGTTATCTTGACGCAATAGTTTATTTGAAATGCCCCCGGCAAAGACGGTAATAGTCGGCGGTGAGCTTTTCATTGTCAGTTTCAACTATCATTCTATATATCGGCTCGGTGTTAGACTTTCTTATCTGCAACCAGCCCTCGGCGAAATCAAACCGTATTCCATCCCGAGTATCGGTTTTCAGGTTGGGCAGGCGTTTTTTCAAAGATTTCGCAAACGCCTCCAGGCGGTTTTCAAAACCTTTCGGCAGAGGAGCTTTGCCCTTTATAGTATAGTATTTGGGAACGGTTCCCGCCAATTCTGACATTCTCATATTTGACTTTGCCAATTCGCTGAGAACCAATCCGGCGGCAACCAGAGAATCACGGCCGTAGTGCAAGGCGCCGTAGATTACTCCGCCATTTCCTTCGCCGCCGATTATCGCACCGCGTTTTTTCATCTCGGCCACTACATTGGCTTCGCCGACTTTGCTGAGGTAGAAACGTGAGCCGGCGTTTACCGCCATATCTGTCGTGGCTCTGGAGGTTGACATATTTACTACTATTGGGCTTTCCACAACATCTAACACTCGCTTAACAGCCAGAGACAAAGTTAGCTCTTCGCCGATTGGAGCTCCGGTTTCATCGACTACCGCCAAACGGTCAGCGTCCGGATCGCAGGCCAGCCCAAGGTGCGCTTTGTGCTTTTTGACGGCTTTGGATAGTTGGATGAGATTATCAGGTGTAGGCTCTGGTGTGTGCGGGAATAGGCCATCAGGTTTGCAATTGATTCTTATTACCGAAACTCCCAGACGTTCAAGAAAGTCCGGCAACACAATTGACCCGGCGCCGTTTACTGCATCAACTACCACAGTGATTTTCTTGCGCTTGATTGATTGCGCCGCTATGCCCTTTAGTTTTAGGGTAGCTTTGAGATGTTTTTCAGCCCATGAGTTGTCAGTTGTCAATGAGCCAAGTTGGTCATTACGCTGAAACTTGAATGACTTGCTAAGAAAACATTCTTCTAAGACTTTGAATACACGCGCATTTATGAACTCACCGTATTCATCAAAGAATTTTAGCGCATTCCATGGCGCAGGATTGTGGCTGGCGGTGACACATACACCGGCGCAGGCTTTCAAACCGATAACGGCCATTTCCACTGTGGGAGTCGGAACAACTCCGACATCGACAATATCAAGACCCACCGACTGGGCGCCGGCGCTGAAGGCATGGGAGAACATCTCACCTGACGGGCGACTGTCACGTCCGATTACCAGCGGGCCGGATTTCTTTTTGCGTTTGAGGATTGTTCCGAAAGCGGCGCCGTATTCGGTTACCATAGTTGCAGTTAAACCCGGGCCGACTATGCCGCGAATTCCCGATGTTGATTTCATCAGATACTTGGTATTCATTGTTGCTATCGTTCTTTCAATAACTCTTTTGTTACTCTAAGTATTTTGTTTGCTACAATAAGATTTGTTGAAACAGACTCTATCGAATCAGGGCAAGCGCCTCTTTGTACAGCGCCGGGACACCTGCGGCTATTTCTTTTTTCTCAATCGAGAACGGTTTGCCGGAAAAATCAGTTACTTTCGCTCCGGCTTCTTTGGCAATCAATGACGCGGCGGCGGTGTCCCAGGGGCTTAGTTTCATTTCCCAATAGAAGTCGAACCGCCCGCAGGCTACATAAGATAAATCAAGAGCCGCCGATCCGCCACGACGAATTCCACGCGCTTGCTTAATAATTCTGCGGAAATTTGCCAGATTGTCTTTTCCGGTCTCATGGACATCGTAGGGGAATCCAGTCGTACAGAGAGCATTGGCAAGTTTTTTGGTCGCGCTGATGTGAATTCGTTTCTTCCTCAGCCAGGCGCCACGTCCGGCGATTGCGCTGAAGAGTTCATTGCGCAAGGGGTCATACACTGCTCCGGCGATTGCTACTCCATCGCATTGGACGCCAATTGAAACACAAAACGCCGGATATCCATGAGCAAAATTTGTAGTTCCATCCAGCGGGTCTATTACCCAGCGAATCGCTGAGTCACTTATGATCTCTTCGCGCTCTTCGGCGAGAATATTGTGCCGGGGATATTTTTTCTTGAGCTTGCCTACAATCAACTTCTCTGATGCTATATCTGCGGAAGTAACCAAATCAATTGGGCCCTTGTGCGAGATTGATCTCGGGCGATAATACGCTCTCTTGAGCAATGCTCCGGCTTCCATTGATAATTCGCAAGCGAAGGCGGCATACTCTGCTACCAGACGCGCAGAGCAGATTTTCTTGTTGCTCTTAGGCACGAGATTCCACCGTGCTATGTTGATACTGCATTTGATATAGCTTGTGGTAGATTCCCTCTGCCGTCAGCAATTCTGAGTGAGTTCCCTGTTCGCAAAGTCGTCCGTGATGCATCACGAGGATGTTATCTGCTTTTTCGATAGTGGAAAGACGATGCGCTACCACCAGTGATGTGCGACCTTGCATGATTTTATCAAGCGCATGTTGAATCAGACGCTCGGTGGAAGTGTCTATCGAGCTGGTGGCTTCGTCGAGGGCCAGAATTCTCGGATCAAAGGCCAATGCACGCGCAAATGAGAGTAGCTGTTTTTGACCGGTTGAAAGCGTGGCGCCTCGTTCTTTGATTTCTTTGGAAATATCCAGTGTTTTTTCGACATCACCGTTTACTCCCGCGCCGTTTTGGGTAGCGCGATCAAAACCCACTTCTCGCAAAGCCCAACGGATTTTCTCATCATCAATTGATTTATCTCCCAGACGCACATTATCAGCAATCGTTCCGGAGAAAATCTGAACGTCTTGCATCACTAATCCCAAATGGCTACGCAACTCTGGCACTGACATCTCTCGTATGTCACGGCCATCAAGTAGTATCCTGCCACTCTGCGGCTCATAGAACCGGAACAGCAATGACACCAAAGTAGTTTTTCCTGAGCCGGTGGCGCCCACTAGAGCAATCGATTCACCCGGCTCGATTTTGAATGAGACATCGGTGATTACATTCTCCGGCGGATTGTAAGCGAACGTTACATTCTCAAATGTAATAGCGCCGCGCACTTTCGGATAGGCTTTCGAATTGCCCATCACTATCTTTTCCGGCGTAGTGGTTGCAACAACGCTTGCTTCACCTGATTGGTCAGACTCAGTGTCCAGCAATTGGAATATCCTCTCCGATGAAGCCATCGACGCTTGCAGAACATTGTATTTTTCCGAAAGGTCACGGATAGGTCGATAGAAACGCTCTACCAGCAGAATGAAGGCCGTAAGCTCACCGAAGGTTAATAGCCCGTCCTCGATTTGCATCCCGCCATAGACAATCAACGCCGCCAAAGAAATAGCGCCAATCAGATTTACTATCGGGAAGAACACCGCATAATAGAACACCTGTTTGAGGTTTTGGTCTAGCGCGGTGCGGTTCCGCTCTTCAAAACCGGCGAAGGTGGCGTCTTCCTGGCTGAAGAGCTTGATTATGGCCATCCCCGAAAGTCGTTCGCTAAGGTAGGCGTTGATTTGCGCGACAGTTATGCGCAATTGCCGATACACCTCGCGTACTTTACGTCGGAAAATAACTGTCGCAATCCCCAGCGCCGGCAAGATAAGAAACACCGCTATGGCAAGTCGCCAATTATAGTAGAACATCAATGATACATAGCCAGTGAGGAGAATCAAATCGCCGATGATGTTAATCACACCGGATGAAAACAATTCGTTAAGCACATTGACATCGCTAGTGACACGTGTCACCAGACGCCCTACAGGATTCTTGTCGAAGAATTTCAACTCCATCCCTTGCAATTTCCTGAATACTTGCAGGCGAATATCCTGTTGAACCTCCTGGCCCATACGCGTGGTGATTATCATTTGGAAGTATTCCAAACCAAAATGCAGGAGCATGGCGCCTAGATATAACCAGGTCATAGACCTCAGACCGGATAAATCTCCGACACTTACGTAGTCATCAATTGCGCGTTGAACCAGCACAATTAGGTACACTTGAAGTGCGCCAACCAATATTAGGGAAGTGGCGCCTGAGATAGTATGCAGTTTGTAAGGCCGCAAGTATTTCAGCAGACGTTTCATCAAGCGCGAGTCATAGGCCTTGCCCAGCGCTTCTTCCTGGAAGTATGCGTCACTCATAGTCTAAGCGTGGAGACCGCGCTCAATCTACCTCAAGTTCCTGCTTCAATGATTGAAGCCTGTTAAGTTCGGCATAGGAGCCATTGGTCTTTAGCAATTCGCTGTGTGACCCGCGCTCGGTAATTTTCGCGCCATCAAGGTAGATAATCTCATTGCAGTCTTTGACTGCGCTGATGCGGTGTGAAATTACAATTGAAGTTCGACCTTGCAACATGCTGTTGAGTCCGGCGGCGATTTGCGCTTCGGTTTCAGTGTCGACCGCGCTGGTTGCATCATCTAAGATGATAATGCGCGGATCAGTGAGGACTGCGCGCGCGATCGACAGACGCTGTTTCTGGCCGCCGGAAAGGGTGATACCCCTCTCACCTACTATTGTCTCATAGCCTGATGAAAACTCTGCTATGTCTTTCTCCAGCGCGGCGGCTTTGACAGCTGAGGCCACTTCTTCATCTGTGGCCTGTGGAGCGCCGAAGCGAATGTTCTCTCTAAGTCTGTCGGAAAACAGGAATGCCTCCTGTGGCACATAGCCGATTTGTTCACGCAAGGCGCCCAAGGGCCAGTCGAGAATATCTGTGTCATCAATGAAAAGAGCGCCGCGAGGCGGTTGATATAGACGCATCACCAGCGCTGCGAGCGTAGATTTACCTGCGGCAACCGGCCCGACAATTCCCAGTGAACGTCCCGGTTCAATTGTCAGCGAAATGTTTACCAGAGACGGAGCAAGCGCTTCAGGCTCAGAATTGGCGGCGCTAGTGGCAGGTTTTGCAGGAGGAGTGTCATAACTAAATGTCAGGTCACGAAACTCTATTCTCCCTTTGATTGGTTTCCGGCTTTGATTGGGAGGTGGCTTAGTGACAACACCATCAAGAGTGGCAGGCCATTCATCGGGCGCGTGGAAGATTTTGTTAAGTCTATCCAGTGAGGCTGAACCGCGTTGATAGAGAGAGACAACCCATCCCAGCGCTATTATCGGCCAGATTAACATGCCGATGTAAATGAAGAAACTCACCAAGTCACCTTTGGTGATTTCACCGTCAATTACCTGTTGGCCACCAACAATCAGCGCTATCAAAGTTATCAATCCGGCCATGCTGAACAGGAACGGCATGAAGATTCCCTGAAAGCGCGCCATCGACATATTCCGCTCTACATACTCACGCCCAACTTTTTCAAAGCGCTCAACTTCATTGAGTTCCTGTCCGTAGGCTTTCACAACTCGAATGCCGGCGAGGTTTTCCTGCGCGGTGGCTGTTAGCACAGAGAATTGACTTTGAATCGCGTTGAAGCGTTTGTGAATTATTCCCCCGACTAGTGTCACCAGGATTGAAATTATCGGCATAGGTATAATCACATACAGGGTAAGTTTCGGGGCCATGTAGAACATTAGAGCTAGTGACAGTGTCGTGGTCATTATTGTATTGGTGAAATACATGATGCCCGGGCCGAATATCAAACGCACCGCCTCAACGTCATTTGTCAGGCGAGCCATGACATCACCGATACGTCGCTCATGGAAAAATGACATGGGCAGACGCAGGAGTTTCTTGAATAGCTCACCGCGAATATCATATTCGAGCTTACGTGACATCCAAATAACTGAACGACGATTCAAAAACAGAAACAAACCACTTAGCGCGGTTAATCCCACAAAAGCGGCGGCGAGTCCAAGACCGTGATTCTCAAGCTGGCCGTTTTCCAAATCATCAAGTAGTAGCTTTACCAGATATGGACGCACAACATTGAACAACGCAGAGAGTGTCACCGAGAGGGCGCCTACCACCAGATAATTGCGGTACTTGCCTAGATGTTTTAGAGGTACTTCAAAACGCTTCTTGAAACGAATTCGCTCCGAAGATGTTTTCTTAGATTTACTATCAGTCGACACGCTTATACTGGTTCTTCTCTATTGTTGTAGTTTTGGCAGGTTGCTAAAAGTTGAAAAAATCATCGAGTTACAGAAGCGCCCTACCTGCCCGGAGAGCGATACTGTGTGCAGAGAATAAAGCGAATTCTAGCGATGCGGACAAGTTGTTGAAGACGGATGGCGCTATATGTGCGATTGGCCCGTTAGTAGTTCAGGATATTTGCCAGCAGATGGATAGCGTTGATTTCAAGACGAGAAATCCGTTGTAGCAGAGGAAAGCCGCAATAGATGATTCGTCCCTCGCCCATATTGGCCACCGTCAGAAGACTGCGGTTGCTTGAGGTCCGTTTATCGTAAATCAGTTTCTTTCCGGCGGCAATTTCAGCCGGGGCCGACAAAGCGCGACTATCTACAGTTTCAACCAATCTGCGAGTTAGAATTGTGTAGGGTTTTGAGAACAATCGATGGTTTCTCTCTCCTACACCGATATCAACTCCCTCCAAGGCCGCAGGAAGCGGACGAATAGACAACGCCCCGGCGCGCGAGGGCCAGTCCTGAGGTTGGCCCATAACCACCAGCAAGCCGCCCTGACGAACGTACCTTTCGATTCTTTCGGTCACTTTCGATAAGGAAGCAAAGAGTTGATGACTGCCGGAACCGACAATTATTACCTGATAAGCCCCTAGGTCGCCGGTTTCCAACGCCCGGTTGGTTAGCGGTGTGATGTTTGCGTCGGTCATGCGCAAAACATCTTCCAGTAAGCCGGAAGTATCCGGCAGGAAAGCAATCGGACGGTCGGGGTTGATTACGCAACTGGCAACCCGAATCAAGGCGGTATCGGCGGCAACAATCTCACCACCTTCTTTCAAATACAATACCAGCCGCGCTATGCCATCGACCATGCCAGAGCCTGCGACAAAGGGAAATTGAATTGTTTGCGATTCCTCACCAGAAGATAACGACATGGTGCGTTGCACAGCTCCGGCTGAAATCCCCGGGGGAGTTTTGAGTTCTACCGCAACCTTACCTGAGTAGTATTTCGGCTTTTCGACAACAGCTTTCCAGTAGAAGGGACTGACCGTCTTATCCACCAGCACATTTGCGACTTTGGGAATAAAGCGGAAGGAAGGTAGGAAAGTCACTTTCAAACTGCGGCTTCCACGCACTCCAGCTACGCTACGAGCTGTCATGGAAATCCCGCCGTACTGAATCTCGACTGCAAAGCGCAGAGAGTCCAAAGCGCCACTGCGCAGTGACTCTCCCTCAAAATCTACCAAATACTCACGAATAAACTGCTGATGCGGTCGCACTTTGTGCGGAGTTGCATCGACTATTATGGCGCTATCATCAGAGCCGGGGAAAAACAATATTTTAGCCAATGTGACACCCAGTGGCCCGGAGACTGTAACAGTCGGGCGGAATTTTACTTTGGGACCTTCGGGAGTGTCTTTGATGACGATATCACCTGACCATTCGAGGCCCATAGTCAGCAAAGTGGCGCGCTGAGCGGTGGCGACTAGATTGCTTACGTAACCGCTATAAACCTGGTCTGCTTTTAGCTCGGGATTTGAATTCACCAAATCCAGCAAACGTGTCAGCGCCCGATACCCTGAGACTAACCGGTCTACACGCTTTCTCGGACTACCGGCGATACGGGCGTCGTTGAAATCACGCTCGAATTGTTCCGCCAAACGTAGCTGATTCTTAATAGTTGTGGTTGAATTGGAGCTACTTGTGGAAACAACACTCTTGATTAGCCCTCCTAAGCGTAGCTTAGTCAACCCCGAGAGGAAATCAGACTCACGGAAAGAGCTATTGATGTCATAGCGCGCTAATTCATAGCGAGTGTATAAGCCGTCTTCAGCAGAGAGCGGTTCGGCTCCAAAATCCTGCGGGAAGAAGTATCTCTCGGTTTCGGCGATAAGTTCGGCATAGGCTCTATACAGCTCGCGTTGATTGACTATTGCGCCCTGAATAACAGCTCCGCTGGTGAACTCCGCCTGCTCTTGATAAACTTTTCGGACTCCTACCAGTCCGTTGTACTTAAGACTGTCGGGAGCGGCCTTGCCTGATAGAAAATAGTCTTTGACTGGCTTCCAAATCGAACTGGAAAGGCTGGAGTTGAATAGGACAATGTCCGGCGCTGATGAATTCGGTGAGAGGGCATTCGGAAGCTCGCCTATCGCCGTCTGAGATAGATTTATCTGCGTTAGACCTAATCCCGAGCGCTTGTGATATTTCTTACGAGCCTGCAAGCCTTCCGGGGATTCAGTAATAGTCGCTAGAGTCACGTCGCAACCGTAGCGCTGACTTAGAAGCATAACCGCTCCCCAGTCAATATCCTGCGGCGCCTCAAAGAAGTAGACAACCTGCAAATCATTCAGGGTTCTATCGATGTGTTCAGTGGTGTTAGTTTGACTCTGAGCGAGTGGAGCCAATGCGATGATGGCCAAAGAGGCCAGTGTCAGTTTCATTGTGAGTGTCATTGTCAGTGTGACGAGCGCCGAGTTTATTCGCAGTCGCATCATTGCGTTTGAAACGCTGTTGAGAGCTTCACGAGTGTAATGCGATATGTAGTTCAGTCTGCTCAGCATGATTCAAGAGTAGAGATTTGAGCGCCAAAGGGCAACTGAAACTCTGTCGACCCTACTAAGTTGATTACGATAACTTGGTATTACAATACGTCCTCATCCTCAGATCGCCATCCGGGGTCAACTATGCAAATAAAAGTCAAAGAAGCCGAACCGGTGTTCTCCAGCCATTGTCGTGAACCGGCGGGGATTTCAACAGCGGAGCCCGGATTCACTTCCGCTGATTCATCCTCAATATGCATGACTCCGACTCCGCTGAGGATTAAGTATACTTCATGAGTTGTGAGCCGGTGTGGCTTGGACGATTTTCCCGGAGATAAACGGGCGACGGCCAGGGAATAGCGAGCTGTGAACTCCGACTGGGTATTGGGATTCCAAAGCTCACGGAGCAAGACTCCGTCACCGGCGGTGATTTCCGCCACATCTTTCAATTCCCGGATATTCATTTAGTCGTCAAATCTCTTTCACCACATACAGTTGCTATTCCAGCGGGCTGAAATGAAAATACCGCTACACAAGACTTAGCACAATAAGAAAGCGGGTGAGGCGCTCGCCTCACCCGCTAAGGAAACATATTGCCAAACCCGCAGAACCTTTACAATATCCTTTACAATACCTGATCTGTCTTGAGCTTCTGGTATAGGTTCTCGGCAATCTCAGCGGGGCTTTCGCCTTCGATGAATTCGCCAGCTTTGCGTTGGGGGGGTGATGAGACCTTGGCGCGCTTGGTGGCGGAGTTTCCTCCGATAGCGGCGCCGTCGATACCCAAGTCAGCGGCTGACCAGCGAGTGATGGTCTTTTTCTTGGCGGCCATTTTGCCTTTGAGCGACGGCAATCTCGGATCGGCTATTTCTTTTTCGCAGGCAATAATTGCCGGCAAAGTCGCTTCCAGAACGTCATAGCCGTCCTCTGTGGTCCGATGCACAACCAGCGTATTGTCCTTTATATCTTCGATTTTCTTTACAAAGCCGATACCGGGCAAATCAAGCAATGCCGCAACCGCGGCAGGAGTTTGGGAGCTTTCTTCGTCGGCGGATTGTTTTCCGCTTAGAACCAAAGTATAGTCCCCGATTTTTTTCAGCGCCGCCGCGAGAATTTTTGCTGTAGCCTGAGAATCCGAGCCTTCAAAAAGCGGGTCGCAGAGTAGAATTCCCTCGTCAGCCCCCAGGGCCAAACAGGCGCGAATTGTCGATTCGGACTTCTCGGCGCCCATTGTGAGAATTGTGGTCTTACCCTCAAATCGCTCTTTGAGGCGAATTCCCTCCTCAACAGCGTATTCATCCGAAGGATTTATCGTCCCGCCGGCGTCCGCCAACAACACTTTGCCAGCGGCGTCATCGATTTTCACCAGAGATATATCTGGTGTTTGCTTTACCAATACTACGAAATTCATATTCAAATTATCCCTTCCCAGGCCTTTGGCTCCGGAAATATTTTCACCAAAACTACTCTACAATCTATTGCTAGATCGCCAGCGAAAAGACAGAAATCTCAACGCTGAACTCAAGCGCAAGAGTAGCAAAAAAATCACATCAGGGCAAATATGCCGAGTCGTTTATCTGTGAAAAGCATATCTGTGAATATCAATCCGGGAATCTTGAGCGAAGCGCCTGCAAGCCCTGGCAGGCGGCCTTTTGTTCGGCCTCTTTTTTGGCGGCTCCCTCGCCGACCCCAATAGTCTCGCCGCGGAACTTGATAGCCACTTTGAAAATCTTGCGATGATCAGGTCCAGTTTCGTCAATTACGTCATATTGCGGCGCGGCCTCGCCTCGGGATTGGAGAAACTCCAGCAAATGACCCTTATAGTTAATCTGGGATTTATCGGCTTGCACGTCCTCAACTCGTGAGAGTATCAAACGGTTGACCACTTCGCGAACAGGCTCGATTGACCCATCCAGATAAATAGCCCCCAGCGCCGCCTCGAAACAATCAGCGATAATGGACTGACGTTGCCGACCGCCGGAGCGCTCTTCATCAGGGGAAAGACGCACGATTTCGCCCAGCCCGGCCTCGCCGCCAATTTTGGCCAGAGAGGTTTCATTGACCAGCAAGGATTTTAGTTTGGTCAGCTCACCTTCGCTATATTCGGGAAAGCGCAAATATAATTGCTCAGCGACAATCAAACCCAAGACAGAATCACCGAGAAATTCAAGGCGCTCATAGGAATTCAAATCCGCGCCTTCAGGTGTGCGAATAAATGACCTGTGAACTAATGCTTCGAGGAGCAATGTCTCATCTTCGAAGTCATACTGGAAGACTCCGTGGAAATTCTCAGCAAGTTGCTCAAGCTCTCCGGCAGACTCCGGGCGGGAGAATAATCGTTTGAGAGACGAAAGGATTGTCATGTAATTCGCCTGCGGTAAGTATTCGTTAGCGTCCTATGGGATTCAGGACGCTCTTAGTTCATGATCCGTTGTAGCGTGAGAGAAGAATAGAAACATTATGCCCTCCGAACCCGAACGAATTTGTTAAAGCGTGAGAAATCTCAACTGCGCGTGAGGTATTGGCAACATAATCCAGGTCACATTCGGGATCCTGGTCTTCAATGTTAATTGTCGGATGCACCTGACCGGTTTGCAAAGATTTGATAGTGGCAATTGCCTCTACAGCTCCCGCGCTCCCGAGCAAATGTCCCATCATGGATTTTGTAGAATTCACCAGCAAAGACTTGGCATGATCACCGAAAACCTCTTTTACAGCTTTAGTTTCTGCTATATCTCCCAAGCCGGTGCTGGTTCCATGAGTGTTCACCAGGTCAATATCGGTAATGTTGAGATCCGCATCGGCTATCGCCAGCGACATCGCGCGTCTGGCTCCTGCGCCATCTGGTCGGGGAGCAGTCATATGGTATGCGTCACAGGTTATTCCTGCGCCACCTATTTCGCCATAAATTGTTGCCCCGCGTTTTTGCGCATGCGTTAGTGACTCCAAAATCAACATTCCGGCTCCCTCGCCCATCAGGAATCCATCGCGATCCTTATCAAAAGGCCTTGAGGCATGAATCGGGTCATCATTGCGCGTAGTCATTGCCCGGGCGCTACAGAAACCCGCCAGTGATGTGGGCGTGATAGTTGCTTCGGCGCCACCTGCGATTCCTAAATCTACATCGCCGCGCTGGATATAGTGGAACATATCGGCGATGGCATGTGACGAAGAGGCGCAGGCTGAAACTGTGGCATAGTTCGGGCCCTGAAAATCAAACCGCATAGCCACCAGTCCGGCGCACATATTTGAAATCATCATCGGGATAAAGAACGGACTGACTCTACCGGGACCACCGTCAAGTAGCTTCTTGTGTTGAGACTCGAAGGTTGTAATTCCTCCGATTCCAGAGCCAATAATGACACCTGCTCTTTCGAGATCGATGTCGGCGTCAGCGAGCCCAGCATTGTCGAAGGCCTTTTGAGCGGCGACTACTGCATACTGCTCTGAAGGATCCATCCGGCGGATACTTTTTTTCTCTATGTAATCCTCTGGCTTAAAATCTTTAACTTCGGCGCCAATTCGCGTCGGGTAGTCAGAGACATCAAAGCGCGTAATTGGCCCTGCGCCAGATTTTCCATCAAGCAAGTCCTGCCAGACATTTTCAAGATCTTCACCAAGAGGTGTGACCCACCCCATGCCAGTTATAACTACTCGCTCCGCTGCCGCTTTTCCATTCACAGTCACAAAAACCTCAGTTCAGACAACATTTACTAATACACTTCCCGGACAACTTCTGTGAGATAACTACTCTGAGATAACAATTCATCTAAGAACAATCACAACAATCACAACAATTGTATCTCAGACTATAATCCAATGCCATCTTCCCCAGGAGTTTCACGGACCGGAAACCAAGGAAGACGGCAAGAGGGTTTACTTATTGGTGGAGCTACAGTTCAGGCGGCCGCCTCGTTGCGCTTGGCGATGTAATTGATAGCATCACCTACTGATGTGATCTTCTCGGCTTCTTCATCGGGGATCTCCAAAGAGAAACTCTCTTCAAGAGCCATGACCAATTCAACAGTATCCAAAGAGTCGGCGCCAAGGTCTTCGACGAATTTGGCTTCCGGGGTAACTTGTGCGGCGTCAACACCGAGTTGTTCGATAATGATGTCTTTTACTTTTTGTTCGATTTCTGCGGACATGTTTTGTACTCCTGTTTGATTATGTCAGTTTGTCTACTTGTTTGTTGCCGATAATTAACTGCTTCCGCCCAACGCTAACCGGGCAAGAGCCAAATATGATACTCAATAGCGCCCTGACGCAAGTATTGTCTCGAAAACAATTTATTCAAAATATTTCAAAATATTCTTCAAAATACCTTCGATATTTTAGCTGGATTCTCTAGATATTGATTCCACCACAGACACTTAACGTTTGACCGGTTATGTAACCGGCAGATTCTGAGGCCAAAAACAAGACCGCCGCGGCAACGTCAGCCGATTCGCCCTTGCGGCGCAATGGGACTGTCTTCAAGAAGGCTTCGGTGGCCTGCTCGGTCATTGCCTGGGTCATTTCGGTGTTGATATAGCCCGGAGCCACAGCATTTACCGTGACTCCCCGAGGGGCCAATTCGCGCGCCGAGGACTTGGTAAGCCCGATAATTCCAGCCTTGCTGGCAGAGTAATTAGCCTGTCCGGCGTTGCCGAGAACTCCGACAACTGAGGCAATATTCACGATTCTGCCGCTACGTTGTTTCATCATTATTTTCGCTACTGCCCGAGTTACTATAAACGTCCCGCGCAGGTTGATACGAATTACCGAATCCCAATCATCTTCAGACATGCGCACCAACAGAGTATCTCGCGTGATGCCCGCGTTGTTGACGACAACATCAAGTGAACCGAATTTTGCCACTGTTTCAGTGACTAGTTTATCTACCGCTTCGGACTCGGTCACATCAGCGGCTATGCCGATTGCTGAGTTTTCAGCGTCCTTGAGGATACCGTTGTTCAACTCTTCGGCGGTTGTGGCGCACATCTCGGCGTTGATATCGGAGATGATAACATTGGCTCCGGCTTTGGCGAACTCAGTTGCTATAGCCTTACCGATTCCTCTGCCTGATCCGGTAATCAGGGCTGTCTTATTTGCAAAACTCATATAGCTATCCTATTGCTCTTTTTGCCTTGTTGCCTTATTGCGCTGGTTCGGGTGAGAGATACGCCTCGATATCGGCGAGTGCGTCTAAGGAGATCAAAAGTTCAGGAGACAAAGACCTTTTGGCCAAGCCGGTGAGAACTTTTCCCGGGCCTACTTCGATTACCGTTTTGATGTCAGTTTTCTTAAGGAAGTCCATAGTTTGAGACCAACGCACCGGAGAGGTGATTTGCTTTTGTAGCAGGCTGTGAATTTCTTTGGGATCTGTAACCGGTTCGGCGGTTACATTGGGAATGAAAGTCGATTTCGGAGCCTGAATGTTAACTCCGGATAGCGCATCACTCATTCCTGTCTGCGCTGATTGCATCAGGTGGCTGTGAAAGGCCCCGCCGACTTCCAAAATGATGGCGCGTTTGGCGCCGCGCTCTTTTGCCAGACTCGCCAGTTTTTCAACGGCTATTACATCACCTGATACAACAATCTGCACTGGAGAATTTATGTTTGCCGCTACTACTTTGTCTTTCACATCGGAAATCTCAGTGCAAAGCGTCTCTACTGTCTCCAAGTCAAGCCCGATTATCGCGGCCATAGTCCCGGGTTTTTCTTGTGATGAAATCTCCATCAGCGCGGCGCGTTTGACTACCAGTTTGATTGCATCTTTGGCGGTCAGCGCTCCGGCGGCAACTAAGGCGCCATATTCGCCTAGGGAATGTCCTGCGGCGAATTTTGCTTCCAGCGCTCCATCCAGTATTGTCAGCGCCGATAGTGAGTGCAACAGAATCGCAGGTTGCGTAAAGCGTGTTTGTTTGAGAGTTTCTGCTGGTCCCTCGAATGAAATCTTGGCAATGTCTTCTCCGATTTCCTCGCTGGCAAATGCGTAAAGCTCACGCACTACCGCAGAGGAATCGTAGATGTCTTTTCCCATGCCGACATACTGTGACGCCTGACCGGGGAACAAAAACACAGTTTGCTCTGGCGGGAATTTGTTTTCCAGCTTGTTCGATGACTTATTCATATTCAAAATGGCTCGTTATAGTTTCTCTTCAGATATTATAGGAGTTTTTGCTACTTGTTACATTCGCACTAGAGACGCGCCCCAGGTTAGCCCGCCACCGAAGGCGAGCATGAGTACATTGTCACCTTCTTTGATTGTCTTGTTTCGTAGAGCTTCGTCAAGCGCAAGCGGCACTGAGGCCGACGAGGTGTTTCCGAAACGGTCTATGTTGACATAGACTTTTTCTTCGGGTAAGTCTAAGCGTTTTCTTAGGGCGTCAATGATTCTGATATTTGCCTGATGTGGCACTACCATATCCACATCCTTGGTTTCCAAACCTGAGCGCTCAATAACTTTCAGCGCGGCGTCACCCATTTGTCGCACAGCCTGTTTGAATACTTCCGAGCCGGCCATGTGCAAACAATCCTCGCCATTTTGCACGCCACCATTGCGCATCACTTCAGGATACGGTGACTGTGTGCCACCCACGGGAATCCAAAGCAATTTGCCCAGTCTGCCGTCGGACTTCAAAAAGCTCGAAAGCACTCCAGAGCCATCGGTGGTGCGTTCAAGCGCTACTGCGCCAGCGGCGTCACCGAACAATATGCACGTGCCTCTGTCTTTGTAATTTGTAATAGTGCTTAGCTTTTCAACTCCTATGACCAATATTCTTTCGAGCTGTCCAGATTCAATGTAAGCTGAGGCAATTGACTGGCCGTGAATATAACCGGCGCAAGCCGCGGCGATATCCATGGTTCCCGCATTGACCATTCCCATGCGGTCTTGCAGGACGCATGAATTGGAGGGCAAACGGTAGTCAGGAGTTACAGTTCCGACAATCACCATCTCTACATCTTCGGGCTTCCAATTGGCGTTTTCCAAGGCTGCTTCGGACGCCTTGACCGCCATGTCCACACCACTCATTTCGCGCGAGGCGATGTGACGCTCTTTGATACCTGTGCGCGTTGTTATCCATTCATCGGAGGTGTCAACTATTGCTTCCAGATCCGCGTTGGTAAGAATATCCGGGGGCACATATGAACCAGAGCCGACTATTTTAGCCCGGTATTTCGTTGTATTAGAATTGCTCACGTTGTTTTTTCTCGTCCATCAGGATTCAACCACTCTTACTTGAGCGTTGTCATTTTAGTTTCAGCAAATCACTATCGCGCATCCGTTGACGTGTGTTTTCCAGAGTATCAGTGCGCACCATGCGCACCGCCAGGGATAATCCGTTTTTTATCGCACGAGGTGATGAAGCCCCATGACAGACTATAGTGATTCCTTCGATTCCCAGCAAGGGCGCTCCGCCTGCTTCAGCATAATCAAATGCGCGTCGCAGTCTTCGCAAGAAAGGCGACATCAGCGCCGCTCCCACCCGCGAGAATACGTTGGTCGAAACCTGATGACGAATGCGAGTTGTCAGGAATGATTCTATCGACTCTCCGAATTTCAGAATGACATTCCCGGTGAATCCGTCGGTGACCACCACATCGACGTCACCGGAAAGAATATCCTTGCCTTCCACATTGCCAATAAAATTTAGATTGGATTGCTCCATTAATTCATGGCTTTTGGAAATCAGGGTATTTCCCTTAACTCTTTCCTGTCCAATAGAAAGCAGGCCGACCTTGGGACGTTTGATATTATACATAGCCGAGACATACGCCGAGCCTAGGGCTCCGAACTGAACCAGGTTCAACGGTTTACATTCTGAATTGGCTCCTACATCCAGAGCCAGTGTAGTTTTGAAGTTCTTGGTGGGAAACAGGGCGCAAATTGCCGGGCGGTTTACTCCGGGGATTCGTCTTAATTTGAGTAGCGATCCAGCCATTATCGCCCCGGTATTTCCAGCGGAAACAAATGCGTCAACTTTGCCTTCGGATTGTAACTCCAAGGCCACGGCCATCGAGGTGTTCGGCTTGCGCACCGCTTCTGCGGGAGAGTCACTCATCAGGATGGAGTTAGGAGCGTGAACGCAGGTAATATTCTTGGGACGTCTATCCAGAAACCTCAGGCTCTTTTCAATCTCATCGGAGTCACCTACCAAAGTTAATTCGACATCAGAGCCTAGCTCAGCGGCGGCAATTACCGCGCCTGAGACAATTTTCTCCGGGCCGTCATCGGAACCCATAACATCGAGGGCTATCCTGACTGCTTGCGATGAACTATCGCCAGCAACAGATGCTGTGGCGATTTTGTTGTCGTCTTGGTTTTTGGGGGCTATTTGATTCAATATGCTCAGAGCCCTGAGAGAAAAAGTCTAGGTTCGCGAAAGTCTCAGGAAGCGGTGTGGCCGAGAAGGCGAAAAAATGTGACTGATACTGGCCTCTCTATCCTTCGCCTTGTGATTGGGCAAAGGATAGGGAGGGGCACAGTAGGATTCTTTAGCGCCTGGACTTAATTGTCACTCACGTCGATTACACCTTCACCACGATAGTGACCGCAGTTCGGACAGATGTAATGTTGCATTTTTTTGTGACCACACTGCTTACAAGGAACGACATTCGGCAAAGAAGTCTTCCAGTTCGCGCGTCTCTTTTTTCCGCGAGCGCTTGAGTGGCGTCGTTTTGGGTGTGCCATGATTTACTCCGGTTATGGTTATTACTTACTATTTCAATGCTAGTCAGCCAGGTCTTTCAATGAATCCCATCGGCTGTCGGTTTTTTCTTCTGAGCAATTACACGGATTGGTGTTTCGGTTTTTGCCGCAAGTCGCGCATAAACCCAAACAATCGGGCTGACACAATGGCTTCAGTGGCATAGACCCAATGAATGACTGACGAATTTGCTCAGAGAACTCCAGTATTTCTTTATCATCGAGAGGAATGACATCTTCTACGTCCTTAAAACGCTCGGCTGAACCAGTCTCACGAATAGCGATCATTTCCAGCTCACCAGCGATTTTCTCATTGGCAGGCTCCAAACATCGCGCGCAAACCAACTCTACATTGGCAGTGCAAACTCCGTTGAGATAGTATTCGGTGTCAGTTTGTTGTATTGAAAGATGGACGTTAATACCCTCTACAAACTTCACACCCTCGATGTCAAATCCAATTTCCTTTTCTTCCTCGAAGATTGAAACCTCGACGGGAAATTCACCTATTTCCTTAAGCTCAACCTTCATAGCCCGGCAATTTACATATTCTCATCCCGAAAGTCAAGGACCATCGAAACTTGTAACCTTTTGGTATATAACGTATTGCACGAAGTGTCTTATGTGGCCAATGATGCAGATACAAAACCATTCGAGGCGCTGCTGTCCAATTACATCTCAATCTTACCGAATTCTATCAGAAAGGAACACAGATATCAAAGAAACAAGGCTAGTTGCGACCGCTACGTCGAACCAGATTGATTCGATTGACCGCTTTGGCTAATGAATGACATGAGCGTTCCATATCAACGTTTTCATCGGTGAAGAGACCGGCAATTCTATCTTTGCCGCGTTTACAAGCGGCTTCGGCGCGCGCGAGATCTATCTCACTGAGAGGCTCGATTGATTCTGCCAGAATAGTCGCTTTGTTACCAGAGACTTCCAGAAAACCTCCACCGATAGCGAATTCAGTTTCGTTTTGGTTTGTGTCTTTGATTGTGAGCAGACCCGGCTCTAGTGATGTGATAATCGGAGCATGATTGGCAAGTATACCTAAGTAACCGTCCGAACCGGGCGCAACAATGCTACTGACTTCCTCTTCAAAATACACCGCGATAGGTGTCACTACTGATAACTTGAACATGACTAATTAGAACCCTTTTTCTAGGCGGCTTGCTTTTAAGCGGCTTTAGTGTCTCCGCCAGCGGCTTCAAAAGCGGCTACTACTTCATCGATTCCACCGACCATATAGAAATACGCCTCGGGAATGTGGTCATATTCGCCATCGATTACCTTAGCGAAGTCACGAACAGTGTCTTCGAGCTTGACGTATTTTCCGGCTTTACCGGTAAACTGTTCAGCTACAAAGAACGGCTGTGATAGGAATTTCTGAATCTTACGGGCGCGGTTTACAGCTTTTCTGTCTTCCTCGGAGAGTTCATCGATACCGAGAATTGCGATGATATCCTGCAAGTCTTTGTATTTTTGCAGAATTGTCTGCACACCACGCGCGACACGGTAATGCTCTTCACCAACAATCAGCGGATCAAGAATTCGTGAAGTTGAATCCAGCGGATCCACCGCCGGGTAAATTCCCAGCTCGGCGATTTGACGTGAGAGCACGGTTGTGGCGTTCAAGTGAGAGAATGCTGTAGCTGGCGCAGGGTCAGTCAAATCATCAGCTGGTACATAGATTGCCTGCACTGAAGTGATTGAACCAGACTTGGTGGAGGTGATTCGCTCCTGCAAACTTCCCATTTCTGTTCCAAGTGTCGGCTGGTAACCCACTGCTGATGGCATACGTCCGAGAAGCGCTGAGACCTCTGAACCGGCCTGTACAAAGCGGAAGATATTATCAACAAACAGGAGCACGTCCTGATTTTCTTCGTCACGGAAGTATTCCGCCATTGTCAAACCAGATAGCGCCACACGCAAACGCGCTCCCGGCGGCTCATTCATCTGACCAAACACCAATGCGGTCTTATCAATAACTCCGGACTCTGTCATTTCGAGCCAGAGATCATTACCCTCACGAGTGCGCTCTCCAACTCCGCAGAATACCGAGAAGCCACCATGCTCGGTGGCGATATTGCGAATCAATTCCTGAATGATAACAGTCTTGCCCACACCGGCTCCACCGAAGAGACCAACTTTTCCGCCTTTTGCATATGGCTCAAGCAAGTCGATAACTTTGATACCGGTTTCGAGAATAGCTGTTTGGGTATCTTGGTCGGTAAATTTCGGGGCCGAACGGTGAATCGGGCGAGTCGGGCAATCAGCGGTAATAGCCGCGCCTGCATCGAGCGGCTTGCCGAGTAGGTTGAAGATTCTACCCAGTGACTCTTTGCCAACTGGAACCCTGATAGGTCCGCCGGTGTCGACTGCTTCCATGCCCCGAACAAGTCCGTCGGTTGAAGATAGCGCAACACAACGCACGACATTGTCACCAACGTGAGTTGAAACCTCAACTACGATGTCAATGCCTCTTGCTTCGTCTTTGATAGTGATTGCATTGAGGATACTCGGCAGAGAATCCGAATGGAATTCACAATCCACTGTGGGACCGATTACCTGCACAATCTTCCCAATGTTATCTTTTCCAGTATTATCGGCCATATCCGACACCCTTACTCTAATTTATCTAGTGGCTCTTTTTCTTAAAGCCAACTTGTGCGTTTTCTTCTTGTTAGGTGATGCTTATATGTATATGCTCAACTAGCCGTTTAGCGCCTCAGCGCCCGAGACAATCTCCAACAACTCTTTGGTTATCTGTCCCTGCCTAGCCTTATTGTAATTCAACGTTAATTCATCAATCATATCACCTGCGGCGGTAGTCGCGGTGTTCATCGCAATCATTCGCGCGCTATGCTCACTAGCGAACGAATCCAACAGAGCGGTAAGCATTTTAGTCAGCGCATAGCTAGGCAATAAACTCGCATAGATTTTCTCAGGACTCGGCTCAAAGATATATTCTTTACGCGAGGTCTTGCTCTCACTAGCTTTCTCGCTAGATACGCTAGTGTCAGCGGCTGACGCAGGATTATCAATCGGTAAATACTGTTCATTGGTGACAATGTTTTTCGCTGTGCTAACAAAACTGGCGTATATGACATTAACCAAATCTGTTTCGCCATCGACAAAGCGTTTGGTCAAAAATGAAACCAATGACTTCGATTTTTCATATTCCATCGCGCCACCCCAATCAATGTAGCTGGCGGCGATTGGATATGGGCGGCTCTTGTAATAATCCAGCGCGCGCTTGCCGACAACCACCAATTCCACTTCGGAAGTTGAGTACTGCGCGAGCCAATCATCGGCGGCGCGGAGCAAACGCGCATTGAACGAACCACATAGACCTCTATCGGAAACCACAATTACCAAAGTGCGTTTTTTCACTTCGCGGTTATCGAAGTACGGATGCGTAATATCGCCGCTGGCCCCCTCGGCAAGCGAACCAAGCATATCATTCATCCTATCAGCATAGGGCCGCGCCTCTGCGACGCGCTGTTGAGCGCGACGCAACTTTGCCGCGGCGACCATTTCCATTGCCTTGGTAATCTGGCGAGTGGATTTGACCGATTTTATTCGGCTGCGTATTTCTTTAAGTGTAGCCATTCACTAACTCTGAATTCTTACCTGCTAACTGATGCGTCAAGCGCCTCAGGCATCGGCTTTGAATTGCTCCTTGAAGTTTGAAATGGCTTCCTTGAGCTTGACGGTGATTTGATCCGTCAGCGCACGTTCCTTATCAATTGCTAAGATAAGATCCGGGAATTTGTCATTGACAAACGCCTGGTATTCTATTTCGAAACGCCCAAGAGATTCTGTCGGTACATCATCAAGATGCCCTTCACTCGCCGCCCAGATTATCAAAATCTGTGAAGAGAGAACCTGCGGCACATACTGACCCTGTTTGAGAATCTCGACCATCTTGGCGCCACGAGTCAATTGTCTCTGCGTTTCTTCATCAAGGTCAGAGCCAAACTGTGCGAATGCCGCTAACTCGCGGTATTGCGCCAAGTCCAGTCGCAAAGAACCAGCGATTTTTTTCATCGCTTTGGTTTGTGCGCTTCCGCCTACTCGTGACACTGAAATACCCACGTTAATCGCCGGGCGAATTCCAGAGTAGAACAGGTTACCTTCAAGGAAGATTTGTCCGTCGGTGATAGAAATCACGTTAGTCGGAATGTATGCCGAAACGTCACCCGCCTGGGTTTCGATAATCGGCAGAGCAGTTAATGAACCGCCGCCTTTTTCGTCGGAGAGTTTTGCGGCGCGCTCAAGCAAACGGCTGTGTAGATAGAACACATCACCGGGATATGCCTCACGACCCGGAGGGCGACGAAGCAATAGTGATAGCTGGCGATATGCGGCGGCTTGCTTGCTTAGATCATCATAGATAATAAGCGCATGCTTGCCATTGTAAAGAAACTCTTCGGCCATCGCGCAACCGGTGTAGGGAGCCATATATTGCATTGGCGCCGGAGCATCGGCTGACGCGGTGATTACTGTAGTGTATTCCATCGCGCCGACTTCTTCGAGCTTTTGCACAACCATCGCGACGTTTGATTGCTTTTGTCCGATAGCTACATAGAAGCAGTGAACATCAGTGTTTTTCTGGTTGATGATTGCATCAATTGCAATTGCGGTTTTGCCAGTTTGGCGGTCACCAATAATCAACTCACGTTGTCCGCGACCAATTGGAATCATCGAATCAACTGACTTTAGGCCAGTCATCATCGGCTCTTTCACCGGCTGACGCTCCACCACTGACGGAGCAACCGGCTCCAGCGGGCGCATTTTGTCGGTAACGATTGGGCCTTTGCCGTCAATCGGCTCACCGAGAGCATTAACCACACGCCCGAGAAGCGCTTCGCCAACTGGCACCTGCGCAACTTTGCCGGTGCGTTTTACCGGGTCACCCTCTTTAATAGCGGAGTCACTTCCGAAAATCGCGGCGCCGACATTGTCAGCTTCAAGGTTCATCACCAATCCGACAACATCACCCGGGAAAGTGATCAACTCTGACATTTGTACATCACGCAATCCCCAGATTCGCGCAACTCCGTCGCCAACTTGCAAAACCGTTCCGACTGACTCCATCTCCAGAGTCGTGTCATAGGCCTCAAGTTCTTTCTTTATGATTGACGACACTTCTTCGGGATTCAAACCCATTGCGTCACTCCTTCAAACACTTCTACAAAACTTTTATTAACTGACCGGTATTCTATTCACCGGCCTTAGCTTCATTCACAAATTCTATAACATCTATAACAATTATCAGCGCATGTAAAATGCTAATTTACTTCCAGCGTCTCAAGCCGCTCGCGCAACTTGCGTAATTCATTTTCAACTGTTCCGTCGATGACATCATCTTTGAGACGAACTCTTACTCCGCCAATGACCGAACTATCTATTCTCTCAGAGAACTCAACTGTCTTGCCGAGCTTGCTTTGTAGTTTGCTAACCAAGGCTTCGCGTTGCTTATCAGAGATTTGATGCGCCACCGTGAATTCCGCTTTGACAATACCGCGTTCATCGGCTACCAAATCGCGAAACTCCTCAATCATAAAAGGCAGGTACTGTACTCTGCGCTTGCGCGCAACCAGCAGTACAAACTCGCGAATGCCTCTATTGAAACCTTCAGCGAAGACTTTATTGATTAGCGCTTCTTTCTTGTCATCGCCGATTTGCGGCGCGGCAAGATAGTTTATCAATGAACGATCACGCTCAAAGACAGTCTGCAGGACAGCCAATTGCTCATCGGCCTCGCTGAGATAATTCCTCTCTTTGGCGGAATCAAATAGCGCTCGCGCGTATCTTATCGCTACTTCTCTATCAAGCATGCGCTAGTGGCTAGGCGTTACAGTCGGGGCAAAAAGCGCCAACTACAACGTTAGACTTTCTCCAGTTTATCAATAAACCCGGCTACCAGCTCGCGGTCTTTGTCCGCATTGAGCTTTTCAGCGAGGATTTTCTCAGCGGCTCTCATTGTGATTTCCACCATGTCCTTTTTCAACTGGACTTTGGCTTTGGCCACTTCGCGCACTGTTTCTTCTTTCGATTTGATGATAATTTCTTTGGCCTCGGCTTGCGCATTGGACTTCAGCTCATTGGCCAACTTTTGGCCTTCACTCACACCATCAAGAAGTTTTTGCCGACGTTCAGCTTCAATCTCTTTGATTTTCTGCTGATACAGCTCTTCCTGCTGGCGCACGCCCTGCTGACGCAACTCGATTTCGCGAAAATCACCAACGATTTTTTCACGACGCTCTTCAAGCATCTCCATCACCGGACCCCAAGCGTATTTCTTGAGGAGCCAAACGACAATCAGAAAACCAAGAGCGTGTGTGACTATTTGTTGCCAGACTATATCCATTAACTACTCGCGTTCAAATTCTTTTCGGTTATAATCGGAGTGTCAAAACACAACACCGCGAATACCATGTTGTCATTAGCCTATTTTACTGAACAACATGAAGAACACAACGAGAGCATAGATGGTCAACGCTTCGCAAAGTCCGGCGCCGATAATCATACTGGTCTGAATTTTGCCGTGAGCTTCCGGCTGACGTCCCATAGCTTCCATCGCCTGGCCTACTGCGCGACCTAGACCGATACCTGAACCGATTGCCGCAATACCAATTGACAATGGCAGTGAAAACGCTAAAGCTGTTTGATAATCCATAATTCCTCCAAGATACTTATGAGTTGATTCTATTTTCTATTATTTGCTAAAACTTATTCTCGCTTGATGTCACCTAATGCTCCTCATGGGGTAGCATCAGTGACAAATAGATTGTTGATAGGATCGTGAAAACAAGCGCCTGAATCGTTGAGAAAAGCAGTCCCAACGGTATGAACAGCACTTGGAACGGAACACCTACATTGAGATACTCTCCGGTCAGAGACAATCCCAGCCCTACCAAAGCGAATATTACGATGTCCTCACCGGTGATATTACCGAACAAACGAGCGGCAAGTGAGAACGGCTTGGCGAACTCGCCAATTATGTGAATCGGCAACATCAGCGGGACTAGAACCCATCCGGTTACATCACGCGGCGAGCCAGCCAGATGATCCATCCAGCCAAGAACACCGAGGCTCTTGAAACCAACGTATTGCGAGTAGAAGAAAATGATGATGGCTAAAGAGAGGGTGATGTTAATCGAGGTTGACGGTGATTTCAAAAAGGGAACCAGACCCATGAGGTTCATAGTCAGGATATAGAAGAACAGTGAACCGAGTAACGGCATCATCCTCTTGGTTTCTTTGCCTAGCATAGCATAGAAGAAGTCGTAGAAGTATTCGACCATCATCTCGACAAGGTTTTGCAGCTTTCCGGGGATCATTTTCCGTTTGGCATGCGCGCGTTGCGCTACTACTACTAGAAACAATCCTGCCAGGAAAGCGAAGATTACATTTTCCCAATACTGTATGTCAGTGATAGTTGGGTTTGCCTTGTGGCCGAATATTATCGAGATGATATTCGGAAGCTCATGACCGCCACCTTCGTGCCCAGCTTCGTGATCGCCGTCATGCTCACCCTCTGTCGCGTGTTCCGCCGTAGCGCTGCGCCCATCTGCTACTTCTGATGTGACGTGCTCGGCGGTAGTAGTTTCTGTAGAATGATTACCTGACTCGTCAGCTAGTGTAACACTGAAAGAAGCGAGCGTAAGCGCTGAAAACAGCCCGAGAATGGCCCAGACTGAAGATTTTGTTGTGCTTGAAGTCATAGCGTTCGATTAATTAGTCTTATAGATACAATATCTAGTTCAGTTCTAGCTCAAGAAACTTTCGCGTTTCACCTCAGGAGCCTGACCGTCGAGACCCATTAGAGCCCGACCAACAGCTTTGAGAACTACCACGGCAAAGAATAGTGAAAAACCAGCCAACAGGTATGAAGCCTCAAACCTCTCGAAGGACAGCAGTCCGTAGCCTGAGAAATATAGTACTGGGAATTTTATTACCAGCAACCCGAAAACTGCAATCTTATCAATTTTGCCGGGCTTGATTAGCGCTTCGATGGTTGTCTTGATAAACAGCATGTTTACCAACCCCCACACACCCGCAGACAGAAAAGCCAGCGCCTGCCATTGGCCGACATAGACCAGGCTATATATCGAACCTACCAAGATCAACGCCGCAGTCATTCTAAGCGAGCGCCTCAGGAACCCTTCGGTCAACATATCTGTCGCGACAGAATTCGAGGGAGATGTTTTTGCAGAGGAGGTGTTCATCGTTGAGGGGCTATTGAACATCTAGAGGTTAGCTGTGATATTTCTTCGTAACTGCTGAAAAAATGAATCAAATGGAGATAGTCTAGTTGGACGCGCTTCCGGTATCGTTTGAGTCTTTTCTCTTTTTCTCTTGTTCAATCCTTTTTTCGCGCTTGAGCAATTGAACCATCTCTCTCACTCCGGCTACGAAACCCAGGATGACGAATAATACAGTCAACCAGGGTGAACTATCAAACTTTTTGTCCAGCCACTGGCCGATGAAAATTCCTATTATCGGCCCGGCGGCTAGTAACACCGGAATCATTCCGAGTGAACCAATCGTGTTCAGTCGTTTTCCCAGCTTACTCGCGGAGTTGGAACTTACACTCTTTGGCCGACTTTCTGAGCTCGATTTCTCGTTTCTCTCGTCGTTTTTGCGACCTTCTGAGTCTTGTTCTGGCGGCATAATTACTGAACTGGAGCCTCCGCAAAAGAGGCAAGCCAACCCCACTGCAGGGGTCCAACCCCACCGCGGGGGTCCAACCCCACCGCGGGGGTCAGTGGCCGAATATATTCGGAGTCACTCACATGTCAAGGCATTTCTTAGGGAATGGGCAAACTTTATGGAGTGACCCGGCCCGATTTGATTGAGAGGAATGAGAGAAAAAGCCCCTTGGCAAGCCCTATCATGTTACTAATAAATGCTTTACAGCAAAGATGCCATGATGAATATTCATGCACGCCCAATTCCTACTTGTGTCATATTTCACAATCTGCTTCTGCCTGATGTAGCGATTCAACGGGAAAATTCGTACGAGCAGCTGTGAAAACTCGAAAGGATTCTCCGATACAGTCTATATGCGCCTACAATTCAACAAATTAGCAGGAATCGGCTTCCCGGCATTGTTCATTGTTTTCTCCATCTTAATCCAGTCGATTGGAGTTATTCGAGTTTATGCGGCTGGAGCCGAGAGTGTTGAACCGATCCCAATAGCTCCTCTCTCTATGGATGAATTCAATACTGTCCTGGAATCGGGGGTAGGCTGGGAGCGTATTAGGGCTCTAACTGACAAACAGGCGTTGGCTTTGAGTCATTTTGGGGGAATCTCTATCAGTGATGACCTTATTTCATATCTCGAAAGGCAAGAATCGGAAGATTCCCCGGAAAAAGCAGAAAGTTTGACACAGATATCTACCGTCGAGATTCAAGAACTGCTGGGTATCGGCGCGGTGTTGCCTTTGTTTTCTCTGGAGAAACTCAGCGATAGGCAGGCGGAGTATTTGTCTCGTTTTGGGGGTCACTTGATTTTGTTGTGGAACTTGGGAGCGCTTTCTGAATCTCAGGCCAGGGAATTGGCGCAGTTTCGCGGGGATTGGAATTATGCGGAGATTGATTTGCGCGGTTTGAGCCACCTGCCGGAACGTAGCGCTAAGGCTCTGTCCAAATTTACAGGAGACAGGTTGAATCTTGACGGTCTCAAACGCTATGATGATTCACGGGCTTTACCTTTTGAGCTTTTTGAATGCGAGGCTATTTCTTTGAATGGTCTTAGCAGGTTGACTTTGAATCAGGCCAGAGCTTTGGGAAGTTTTTCCGGTGAAGAGCTTTCCTTAAATGGAATTGAAGGGCTGACAACTTTGCAGGCGCGAGCTCTGGCGGGGTTTGAAGGAGCGGCGCTTTCGTTGCAGGGAATCACAATGACCGATGATGCGATTATATCAGAGCTAAGCAAGTTTGGCGGACGTATGTTGAATCTCAATGGCCTGAAGTATCTCAGTGAGGGACAGGCAAAATCTCTGGCTGGATTTTCCGGCTCCGAACTTCGACTTTCGGGATTGCGCGCGCTTAGTGACACTCAGGCCGAAGAATTCGGCGCGGCGAAATGCCGGGCGCTCTATTTGGATGGTGTCACATGGTTGAGTGACTACCAGGCGACATCGTTGTCATTGTTCGCTGGCTCGATGCTGTCACTACGCTCGCTTAATCAAGTAGATATATCAGCGCTACAAAACTTTGCCGGAGATGATTTGTATCTGACAGCCTTGACGGAGCTCAATGGCGCTAAAGTCAATGCGATATTGGATTTTCGCGCACGGATGGTTTGGCTTAGTGTCTCGCGTATTGTAAGTGATAAGAATTTTGCCAGACTTAGAACTTCGGACTCTATTGGCTTGGTGATGCCTCAGGTGACATCGATAAAGCGCATACCTCTGCAATTGCTGATGACTTGGCGCGGGGGATTGGAATTCAATAGTGTCACTAAACTCGATAAACTGTTTTTGCCTGCTTTGGCGGCTTGGTATGGAAGCGTTTTGCATTTGGACGGGGTTCGCGAGTTGCAGGCCAAGCAAGCAAGCGCTTTGAGCAAATTTCAGTGTGGGGCGCTTAGTGTCGATGGGCTTTTAGCTCTTACTGACAGTGATATCGAGAATCTGATTCAGTTCGCTGGAAAGGCGATTGACGGTAGCTCCTGGAGCAGACGGTCGAGAGTGTCATTTGTTCAAAAACAATTCGACGAGCAGAATCGCAGATAGCAAGCTAACAACTCATCACCTGACCGTCACTAGCTCCTGCTACACCCTACAGCAATAAACGCGCTACAAATTTACCCACGACATTGGTAGCTATCACAACCAGAGTAGCTATACCCAGATGTTCAGCAATAACTTTCCAGGCCGGAGTTTTCTGATTGGCCGCCAGTCTTATGCTTAGAATTGTTAGCACAAGAAATCCCCAAACTATGCTGACTATTATTGCCTGATACATTTCCAGTAAGGTTATGGGAATCAAGAAACTCAAAGTCATTAGCGCCTTCGACAGGAAAGTTGCGATTGTCGCTGACCAGATTTCTTTGGGGGTGTGGATATTTTCGGATTCTTCGGAGATATGTATACCGAGCGCATCAGAGAGGGCGTCTGCTATTGCGATAGTGACGATGCCGCCGATTACAACAGCCGGGGAGTGAGTGCCGGCATGCAGTCCTACGATTAGTCCTAAGGTGGTGATGACTCCGGAGGTGAGTCCGAACATTATGCCTACTGTGAGGGAGTGATTCATGAGGGTTGGAGGATTATTGTGATTATGGTATTTTGTTATCGTTTGGGATTGCCGCGTCGCTTCGCTCCTCGCAATGACTCCTAACTGCGATGACTCTTAACTGCAATGACTTTTCCTCGCAATGACGAATAGTGCACTTCCTCTTTACTAGAAGGACCAGCCGGCGCTTACGCGGTAGCTGTCATCGAGACTTTCGTGAAAAAGTAGCGCAAAGTCAACAGTAAATGATTCGGCGGCGACACCTGCGCCTACTGTGAGATTGCCTACATCGGCGCCGACTCGTCCAAAGAGGGCTTCACGATAGGATACTTCAAAACCATAATGTGAATCCAATGACCAGTCACCAGTGTCATATTGCGCGGCCGAGCCGCGGTTCTCGAAACGTATGTCAGCAGATGCTAGAGCGCGCAAGGTGAATTCATCGTATGTGTACACATACAAGAAACCAGGTGTGACGGTGGGATTGATAATCTCGGTGGAGCTGTCGTTGAAGCTTACGAACCCTGAGGTAATGTCTTTCAGCGCTAGCGCCAGACGTAGACGAGAATTATGCTGATAGATTACACCGAAATCTATTGAGCCTCCGTAGCCACTTCGCACCCCGAGGTCACGGTAGATTGGTCGTAGTGACAAGCCGAAGTTGAATTTCCCTTTGCGCGCGCCGGCGCTTAGTCCTAGTACGAAATCGCCATGTGTAACTTCTCCGGTTACAAATGCGCGCCCTGAGCTGTTTAGTCCGGTGAGTTTGATATTGTCACCACCGAGGTAATAGCCAAATATACCGATACTGCGAATGAATCCATTGCCTTTGCGCGGAGCCACATAGGCGGCGAATTCTTGATTTAGGACCGAGCCAAAGGTTTCCGAATGCATGGCCGCGAGTGATCGTTTCGTCAGGTAGTTCATGCCGGCGGGATTCCAGTAGGCGGCTGTTGCATCAAACGGCCCGGCGGCCACAGCTCCGCCCAAGGCCAGCGCGCGAGCGCCGACACCTAATGCGAAGAATTCCCCGGCGAACTTTTCAGCTTTGACGGTTGAGATTGAGGTCGACACCAAGAATACAGCTAGCGCTACAGCACAGAGCGCTCGCGCAAGACGATCAAGGGGTAGTATCGGAATTATTCTTGGGTTAGACGGATTTGGCATAGAGCTTTTTGCGATTGTCTAAATTGTCATTTTAGGCCAAAGATCATGTGCATCACTAATGAATCTACTTCATAATTACCCATGAGGTGTTGCATCTTTTGTAATCGGCCTGACCACCGGTGACTACCCATCCGCCTCTATAGTATATCGGCAGGGTTGGGGAAAACCTATTGATAGATAAGCAAAAAAATCGGGCGGGCCCCTGGAGGCCTGCCCGAATTTATTTGAATCTAGCAGATTTCAAGAAATGGTTCAGACTATATGTCTGTGCCTTTCTTGTCAGCGTTCTTGCTGTGCTTGCAGAACTTGGAACAAAATGACTCACGCTCGGCTGAGGTCAACTGTGAACAAGCAGTTGAACAACCAGCGGATGCTACTGTTGTGCCATTGGCGCCTTTGCCTGATGACGGGCAAGCTTTGCCGGAGGCATTCGCTGTTTTGCCTTTGGAGGCGTTACAGCTGGCATGAGCGCCGGACTTTGCGTCGGCATTGTCAGAGACGGCAACTGCCGGCATAATTGAACCCTTGAAACCAGCGTCGCTGATGACTTTTGTCAGAGCATCAACATTTGTGATTGTCGGATCGTAAATTACTTTCGCTGAACCATCGGCGAAAGAAACACTCGGAACCATAACGACGCCATCGGCGCCTTCGAACTTGCTGGTCAAACCGGTTTCACAACCGCCGCAGGTCATGCCTTCGACTGTATATGAAGCGACTGAAAATGTGCCATTGGCCAGCGGGCAGTTCTTGCTGGAGGTGTTGCAGGCTTCTTTTGAATCCGCAGAAGCAGTAGTCGCAGAAGTTCCTTTGTTGCAAGTGTAGCTGGCGGAAGTTTTATCGGCGCTAGCTGTAGATGTTTTTGAAGCTGAGCATGAAGCCTTTGATGAAGCGCAAGAAGCTGAGCCGCCGCAGGCTGACGCCGGGGCGCTGGTGAAGGCAAACGCTAGTGCGGCGATTGCGAAGATTGTCGTTAGCTTTTTCAAGGGAAACTCCTTTTGAACGGTTAATGGATTATGTTACGTTATAATGTTTTTGGCAGTTATTTCAGAAGTTATCTGCGTTCAAATAATGCTTTACTAATATATAGTATCGTCATTGGATGTTCAAGGAAACTTTTTCTTATTGTAACTCTCTGTAATAAGGCTAGTTACGTGCAATTCCCATTCGCTATTCTGTTCTGTGAGGAGTAAATCTGCCCGATCCCATCCTGCAGTTACCCTGTTAAACCCCGAAAAGGCATTCAGAGTTCCAAAATCCACAGAGAAATAGCTCCATGATATAGGATATATCGGCTGATTTCGGCGGAAGGCCCGTCCTGGTTCCCAAATGGGTTCGTTTGGTTATATAGAGTAGGCGTTGTGTGAATCTTGTAGCAACAGCGCGTGGTGTTCTTGAAGATATCGGAATGGAATGGCTCATACATACACGACAGGGCATGAATCTGTAGCAAATTGGTGGCGAATTTGGGTTTTCGCGCTCTTAGGGGAATACTAGCGTCGCCAGCCGGCGGTGCGGATTTCGGGGATGTTTTTGAATTCGCCTTTGGAACGACCGGCGCTTGAGTGGAACTTTGTGAAGACTTTCTTGCTGGCTTTGTCCAGTCCATGGAAATAGTCCATGAATTCATGCAGGCGCTGAGCGGATTCTTCGGAGAGTCCGTGTTCGATTTGGCAGGTGTCCTGCTCGGCGATTTCTTGCGGTAGACCCAGAACCTGATGGAAGAAGTCGAAGAGGTCTTCATGGCGATGGGTGATTTCTGCGGCGATGGTTCGTCCGGTTTTAGTTAGTGAGACACCACCTCGATTGGGATGTTCGGTTAGTCCGAGAGCTGTTAGTCTTTGGATGGTACGAGTAACCGTTGGCAGGCGAGTGCCGAGGCCTGTTGCGATGTCTGTGATTCGCACTTGTTGGCCGTCTGCGTCCTGCTCCAGGCGCAGGATTATTTCTAAATAGTCCTGTTGGGCAATGGTTAATTGTCCTTCAATAGACCCGGCGGGTTCTGCTTGTTTCTGTTTTTTTTGCTCAGACATGATATTGGATTGGATATTTTGTACTATGAAAAAGGCCTCGAATTGCGACTAGCTGGAGTCTATTCGAGGCCTTCAAACTTGCGGTACATTGTTATACCTGATGAGACGTACTTAGAGAAGATCAGCTACTAATAGCCGCCTCTATCTCCGCCGCGTCCCTGACCGCCTTTGCGCGAGCCTTTGCCGCTTTTGCGCTTTCCGCTATTGAATCCACCTCGACTTCCGCCTCGGCCACCGCTATAACCTCCACGGTCTCCGCCACTACCACCACGGTCACCGCCTCTGTCGCCGCCGAAATTGCCACGTGGACGTTCGGGACGGGGACGGGCCTCATTGACGGCTATTTCCATATTGTGAACTTCACGACCTGGAATCGCTTCGATTGCGGCGCGGGCCTCGTCGGGGTTGTTCATCTCAACGAAGGCAAAGCCGCGCGGGTCACCGGTTAATCTGTCGGTAATGATTGCCACGCTCTCTACAGCTCCGAATTCGCCGAATATTTGGCGCAAATCGTCCTCAGTGGTTTCTCTGGAGAGATTGCCTACAAACATTTTCATTACTTTTACTCCGTTCTATGCTATTACCAGATTCTGGTATTTCCACTGAGGAATCCGACGTTATTCTACATCCGGGATTCTCATCTGTTTTGCGGCGCTGGCTAATAACCTGCGCTCGACGAGTGTAATTTGTGGTACCGGACGGTGAAAGTCAATTCGGGCCGGGTGTTATCGGTGTAAAGAATCTAATTCTATTGATGTTCAATCAACCTGTTACTTTTTTCTCCGATAGACGTATATTAGGTAAGGACAATCATCTGTCCCTGTTGGACTGGGAGTATATATAGGTATGGCTCTTGGTTTGTCCCGATAACACTGATTCAAGTTTCGGGGGTGATATGGATTCGACGGGGTATGTGTGAGAGTGTTTGCGTGTCGAGGGATTCTGGATCACTCGTTAAACTCCGGTAAACTTTTTTAACTGGCGAATCTAACTACGCCATGGCTGCCTAAGCTTAGCTTAGGATCTAGCAGTCACGCTCCCCTTGGCATGCGTCTCAGGGGCTTTGGGTCGAGCGTCGATTACTGAGGCTGGTCCGGTTGATCTGACCGTGTCAACCGGATGAGACTAAGCGGTCTGGTCTGCAGGCTGGCCTGCGTTTCGGCAGGTTTGCAGATGAGATTAAAGGAAACGCTACACACGTAGATGGCGCTCAGGCGTATACCTCGGACGGGGGTTCGACTCCCCCCACCTCCATTTAGTATCATTTAGTAGGCAGAACTAGCGAGTGGCGCCCCCCCCAGTGGTTCTGCCTTTTTTATACGTGTGCCGTCAGCTGACATTTTGTATCTGTGTTCATGAGAACGAAGAAAAAGAAACCCAAAGGTCGGGCCATCCGTCAAGGAGAATTATGTTTCTAGGGCATTTCGGAGTTGGATTCGCAGCAAAAAAAATAGCGCCGCAGGTCTCATTGGGAACTTTGTTTCTCTCGACGCAATTTATTGACTTGCTCTGGCCCACATTGTTATTGCTTGGAGTAGAGCATGTAAACATCGAACCTGGAATCACAAAAATCACTCCGCTGAATTTCACAGACTATCCAATTTCGCATAGTCTGCTGATGGTTTGTCTTTGGGGAGGACTGTTCAGCGCTGCGTACTGGATAACCAAGAAGAACCAGATAAACGCATTGGTTGTTGGGGTTCTAGTAGTGAGCCACTGGGCGCTAGACATAATCGTCCACCGTCCCGATCTACCGCTTTTCCCCGGCGATTCGCCTCTTCTTGGTCTGGGACTTTGGAATTCTATCCCAGCGACGCTTGTTGCAGAAGGAACACTCTTCGTTGGTGGTGTGTTTTTATATCTCCGCTCAACAAAAGCAAGAAACCGAAGCGGCGCCATCGGCCTATGGTCACTAGTGGGGTTTCTCATCTTGGTTTATATCGGTAATCTTACAGGTCCGCTACCACCAGATACAACTGCGATAGCCTGGGTGGGCCAATTGCAGTGGATACTTATACCATGGGCTTATTGGATAGACAAGAACCGCGTCGCGGTTGAAGCATAGCCGCCCCACCACTCGCACACGGCGGCCCAACCTTATGGACACTATGTGAAATGAAATTAGACTAAAATGACAACATTAGTAGTTGGCGCTACTGGCGCTACCGGTAGATTGTTAGTTAAACAATTACTCGACCGTGAACACAATGTCAAAGGGACGTAACTCGAAACCCTTGCGGTTTCGAGGTTACTTGGGGAGAGTTGGTACGCATGAAAGAAACCGAAACCGTGAAGGTTTCGACCTTGTATCTTGGAATTGGAGTTATATAGTAAGGGACTGGGAGAGGCTGTTTTCGACCTGAGGCCTTTGAGCCTGAAACGTAGATTAGTTCTCCCAGCCCATTACAACGAGCGCCAAAAGCCGGACGGTATCTGAG
>JAJRPM010000006.1 GCA_024280775.1 Candidatus Zixiibacteriota bacterium
AAAGATTGTGCGAAGCTGGAAAACCGAAGATGGTGGCGGTGGTGGCTTGTATGAGAAAACTACTGCTGATAATACAGGCAATTATCAAAAAACAACAACCATTTAACCCAAATTACGCTTGACCAACAAGACGGTATCTACGTAACTGGATTTCGCCTGCCTGAAACCGATTCTCGGGATCCCCGCCTCGGCTTTACAAGTCGCTCTCTCCCAATTATATTCAGCGACTGGCTTGGTTTAGCTGAGCCGGATTGTTTGCATATATTTGGCGTCGAGATTGTCGCGTCGCTACGCTCCTCGCAATGACAGCGTGGCGCAAACGCCACTTAAGTTGTTGAAACATATAGCTTTTCAAGTTGAGACGAATTCAAGAAACATTTCATCCATATAAAACTGAGTAATCAATTCATCTTATGGCAAAATTGAATCCAGAACAGATTAAGTACATTCTAGCCACAGATTGTGGCTCGACCACTACCAAAGCAATTCTCATCGAATTCAAAGACGGTGAATATCGTCTGACAACGCGCGGCGAAGCCCCGACGACAGTTGAGGCGCCGATTGAAGATGTTACCCGCGGGGTGCTCAATGCGGTCACCGAGCTTGCCGAGCTTTCGGGGCGTAAACTAATTGACGACCAGGACCGGATAATTACGCCGTCCGATGGTAATACCGGGGTGGATATTTATATCTCTACTTCATCGGCCGGTGGTGGTTTGCAGATGATGGTCGCCGGTGTGGTGCGTTCGATGACCGCCGAATCGGCAGAGCGCGCGGCGCTGGGCGCCGGGGCGATTGTGATGGATGTAATTTCCTCCAATGACAAAAGACAGCCGCATGAGCAAATTGAGCGTATTCGTCATTTGCGCCCGGATATGATTCTTCTGGCGGGCGGAATTGATGGCGGGTCGATTACGCATGTGGTTGAGTTGGGCGAATTGATTGCGGCGGCTGATCCTAAACCTCGTTTGGGTTCGAGTTATAAATTGCCGGTGATTTACGCCGGTAATAGCGCCGCTCAGGATGCTATCCGTGATACCCTGGCGGATAAAGTTGATTTGAAAATCACACCGAACTTACGTCCGGTGCTTGAGCGTGAGAATTTGATTCCGGCGCGTGAAGAGATTCATAATTTGTTTTTGGAGCATGTAATGGCGCAGGCTCCGGGTTATAGCAAATTGATGGGCTGGGTTGATGCGCCGATTATGCCTACTCCCGGCGCTGTGGGTAAAATCATCAAGACGATTGCGGATATTCATAACATTGAGGCGGTGGGTGTAGATATTGGCGGCGCTACCACTGATATTTTTTCAGTGTTCCGTCCTGATGGAGCCGAAGGCGTGTTTAACCGCACAGTCTCGGCAAACCTCGGTATGAGTTACTCTATCTCGAATGTCTTCAAAGAAGCCGGAATGAAAAACGTTATGCGCTGGGTGTCATTCAAGATGGATGAGCGTGATTTGCGCAACCGTATTAAGAACAAAATGATTCGCCCGACTACTATTCCGCAGTCGATGGAAGAATTGATTTTTGAGCAGGCGCTGGCTCGTGAGGCGCTTCGTTTGGCGTTCAAGCAACATAAGAGTTTCGCCACGCAATTGAAGGGTGTTCAACAGCAAAGAACTATCGCTGATGCATTCTCGCAGGAGGGTTCAGGACAGTCACTAGTTAATATGATGACGCTGAATATGCTTATCGGCTCGGGTGGTGTGCTTTCGCATGCGCCGCGCAGGAATCAGTCGGCGGCGATGATGATTGACTCTTTCCAGCCGGAGGGAATAACTCGCCTGGCGGTGGATTCAATCTTTATGATGCCGCAACTTGGTGTGCTTTCCGAGGTGCATCCTACCGCGGCGACTGAAGTATTTGAAAAAGATTGCTTGATTCATCTGGGGTCTTGTGTGGCGCCGGTGGGTGAAATCAAGAAGGCCGGTGGTGATGTGATGCAATATAACTTTACACTACCGGACGGTAGCACAGTTGCCGGTACTTTGAAACACGGCGATATGAAACTTATCGAAGTGGGTATCGGCGATGATTCTTTGCCGCTGAAAGCCAAAGCTGTCTTGGAGCCGGCGCGCGGTTTGGATATCGGCGCTGGCAAAGGTGTCAAGGTTGAGACTGAGATTCAGGGTGGGGTTGTTGGAATTGTTCTTGATGGTCGTGGCAGGCCATTTGTTATTAGCGAAGACGAAGAAACCCGGGTTAATGACTTGCAACGCTGGAATGAAGCGTTGAAAGTCTACCCTGAAGGAGCGGTTACGCATTCATACGCCACAACCGAAGCGGCAGTGGCCTAGAACAATCACTAGATGAATATGATGAAAAGAAAACAAGCAAGAGTATCAAAACTCCAAATTACTATTGGAGCCGCTTTGTCGATAGTGGCGTTGACCATGTTTGCAGGGTCGTCGGCTACAGCGAAGAACTACGTCAATTGGGCCAACGAGTATTATTTCAATGTTCCCGATGATTGGCGCAAGATAGAGCGTTTCAATGTTCAGGAGTTTTTGCGCCTGCACGGCAAAGACCCGGCGACTGTTCCACATGACGCATTTTTCTGTCCCAAGGACGCTGAACCTTTTTGGTCCAAAGCGTATTTATTTGTTACCTCTGAGAAATCAGAAAACAGCTTTGCAATGGCGGATTCACTCTTGCAGGGCATGGCGGCAGAGTTTGATAATATGGTCAAATCCCAGGATTCATTGGGACCCATCACTCGTGTGACATCACAAAAACCCAAGCTCAACCGCAAAGCGCAAACTATCACTCAAGTCTCGAATCTGAATGTTCAGGGTGTTGATCAAGTGTTGCACTTGGTCATGAAGTTTCATAAGTCGGGAATCACTACATTCTACTTCTATTCGCGCGCAGATCTGTACAAAGAATATGAGCCGACATTTGCCAAAATGGTTAGTAGCTTCTCCGATGAAAATCTGGCTGAAGCAGAGAGCGGCGAATCATTGTCGATTGTAAACGTATCGGATGTCAATGCTTCTGCAACTGATGTGGAAACGGATCGAGGATCAGGTGAAAGCAAAGGCTTCTTTGAATGGCTCGACAATAGAGGAACATATTTTGGAGCTCTGTTCGGTATCATCGCCTATTTTGTTTACATTCGATACCGAAGAAAGCAAGGCGGTGGCTGACACTAACGCCAACTGCGCCGTGCGCGCAGAGAGATTGATCGCGCTGATTTCAGCGCTGACGAATTAGAATTAACCAATTTTACTTTAGAGGATAAAAATGGCTTTAGCATACGCGCCGGGATTAACAGTCACTGAACGGCAATTGGTGAAATCGAAAAGAATACTTCCGCTGAAAGGCGATGTGCTGGTTAAAGTCGGCGATAGAGTAAAGCCTGACGATGTAGTCGCGCGGACAATGTTGCCGGGACCGGTAGAGCCGATGAATATCGCCAATATCCTCGGTTTGCCGCCGGAGGATGTTGAATCGGCGATGATTAAGAAAGCTGGTGACACTGTCACTGAGGGTGAAGTTATCGCTAGTGTTAAGAATTTCTTTTTCTTCACCAGTGAATGCAAATCCAAAATCAACGGCACACTTGAGTCAGTCTCCAGTGTCACCGGACAGGCGCTCTTTCGCGGCGCGCCCAGGCCAGTTGAAGTCAAAGCCTATATCGACGGTGTAGTGACAGAAGTTATTGAAAACGAGGGCGTAGTAGTTGCCACCTGGGGTGGACACTTGCAGGGCATCTTTGGAATCGGTGGTGAGACATCCGGTATTCTCAAGCGCGCAGTGTCATCACGCAAAGAGAACTTGACCGAGAAGAACATCACTGACGATATGAAAGGTCACGTGATTATCGGCGGCGCGCGCGTCACTGCCGAGGCTATTCAGAAAGCTATCAAAGTTGGTGTCGCGGCGATTATTACCGGCGGTCTTGATGATCAGGATTTACGTAACTTGCTGGGCTATGATTTGGGTGTAGCTATTACCGGCAAAGAAAATATCGGTGTCACCTTGGTGGTGACCGAAGGTTTCGGCTCTATCAGCATGGCCGAACGCTCTTTTGATTTGCTCTGCTCCAAAGAAGGATCACTGGCTTGCGCCAATGGCGCCACTCAGATTCGCGCCGGGGTTATTCGTCCAGAGGTGGTAATCCCCGCCGAAGGTGATGTTAACGCCAAAGATGAACGTGAAGGTTACGAACAGGGCGGCATGGATATCGGCTCACCACTGCGCGTGATTCGTCACCCCTACTTTGGGAAAATCGGCAAGGTAATCGACCTGCCTTCCCCATTGACGGTTCTCGAATCCGGCTCACACGCTCGCGTAGTCGAGATTCAATTCGACGACGACAATTCCAAAGCTGTTGTGCCTCGGGCTAATGTTGAGTTGATTGAGTCGTAAGATAGCGCTATCTGATACAAAAGGCCGAAACCCTTCACGGGTTTCGGCCTTTTCTTTTTGTGGAACGCTGGTATCAGGCGCATCCTCTGTCACTCTGAGCAAACTAAGTAGGTCAAGTCCCCTTTTCAGGGACTTGACAAAGTCAGGTACAGCAACAAAACATCAACCCCAAACAAACTCCAAAACGTCAAGTCCCAAGAAGGGGACTTGACCTACTGAAGTATGCTCAGCATGACAGGGTGGGTGATTGTGTCATCAGAAGTGTGTCGGACTTTTTGTTGGGCGTTCCACTCTGCCAGCTTATGGAGCCACTGACATTAGGGCATAATCAAAAGTTGCCCCTGATGCGGTTTCAGAGGCATTCCCCAGCTTGTAGACAGAGCCCAAGTCCGTCTTAATCAGGAACGTGTTCGTACTATCGAACGGTACATTTAGAAAGGCCGTTGAGAATGTAGCCGAATCCGCCTGGGCAACGGTAACCTCTGAGAATACCTTCCCGACTAGTCTAGATATCGACCTGCCTGTTTCCTGAGACAAAATACTATTAACAGCCCGGCCTGCGGTAAACCTTATCTGGATATCTGCAGAAGCGAAAGGAGTTCCTCCGAACGTGGTATCTATTGCTCCCGAGTCCAGATCAAGGAAGTGTGCGGAGAATCTTAGAAACACTGATTTGACAGGCCCTCCGGTGTTCGGGGCAGGGTTGTTGACCGGATTTTTCTTATCGCTACAGGCATAGCCCATTACCAGTAACAATCCAAAAGACATCAATCGTAACGCAGATTTAGTTTTAGTATTCATCAGGTTTCTCTTTTTGAGGGGTGTTTGTTTGAATCTCATTTGCGACCGGAAGTTATCAAAACAATACGGACCGGTCAAGTCAACAATTGATAGGGATGTTGGACAATATCTAAGCGCACAATGTGCTTTGTCACTCTGAGCGAAGCGAAGAGTCTTGTTTCTATTCATACTGCCACAACCTGACAAGACACTTCGCTCCGTTCAGCATGCCACAATATGGCCGCACTTTCCCCGGAGGTAGTAGGCGCACAGCGTGCTGTGCCATGTATTGTTTTGAGATCGAATTTTCCTTTGAATCGAAACAGGCACAGCGCGCTGTGCCCCTACGGGACAAACAGATAGTGACGATTCTTGAGATTATTGTTTGGTAAACGGATCATCGCCCAGCAACACTAAGCGCAACAAATTCAGCGCCGCGGAGGTTGCTCTTTGGCGGTTTAGGGTTCGGTTTTGGCCGAAGTGAAATTTTCGAGAGCGGGATGACGGCGCGCTGGAGTCGGCGCCTTGTTGGGCTACTGCTATGTAGGTTAGGCCTACGGGTTTTTCTTCACTGCCGCCATCGGGGCCGGCTATTCCGGTTATGCTTATTGCATAGGTAGTCTTGGCGCGCTCTAGGGCGCCCAGGGCCATAGCCTCTGCGGTTTCTGTGGAGACTGCTCCGTGGTTCTCAATAGTTTTCTTAGTGACACCTAGCAGTTCGGTTTTGGATTCATTGCTGTAGGTGATGAAACCTCTATCGAGATAGCGCGAGGAGCCGGGAGTTTCGGCTATTCTTCCGGCCAATAATCCGGCAGTGCAACTTTCCGCTAGTGACACTGTTGCCCCGGCTTCTACGAGCAAGTCACCAACAGCGCCTTGCAGAGTTTGCTCATCTTCGCCATATACCAGATTTCCGAGTTTACGTTTTAGCCAGCCCTGTGGTTGTTCGATTAACTCTTCGGCCAGGCGGTTCTTCTCTGCGTTGACTGTCAGACGCAAATCTACGCCATAAATATGAGCCAGGTAAGCCAGTTTGACACCTTCGGGAATTGGAATTTCCGGAGCTACTTTTTCTGCGAGAGCCGATTCGGTTATACCGCAAGTGCGAATCAGTCGCGAATAGGTCACCGCCGAGCCAACTCGCTCTTGCAAAAGCGGGATTAGTTCGTCATCAACAATTTGTTTCATCTCGGCAGGCACACCAGGTAGCGCGACACATAACTTTGTGTCCTCCTCAAAGAGAATACCAACTGCCGAGCCGAGTTTGTTTGCTAGAAAAGTAGCTCCCTGCGGAAGTAGAGCCTGGTTTTGGTTTATCTCAGGCATGGTGATGCCGCGCGCGCTGTAGCGAGCTTTGAGGTCTTCTAAGACCTCGTCATGGAAGACCAAGTTTCGGCGGAAGACTTTAACTATCGCGCGTTTGGTGAGATCATCATCAGTTGGCCCCAGACCGCCGGTCATTATGACGAGATTTACTCTGCGCAGGGCTTGCTGGATTACAGCTTCGATATTGGCGACTGTGTCACCGACGGCTGTAATGTACGAGGTCTCCACTCCGATGCTTAGGAGTCGTTTGGTTAGCCAGACCGAATTGGTGTTGCTAATGTGTCCGGTGACTATTTCATCACCAATGCTTATTATTTCAGCTTTCATTATTTCTTCTACACAGTTTTCTGCAAAAGTCTCATTAAAATCACCAGACTAAAGTCATCACATTAAAACCAACGCGCCAGCGCCAGGAGAGTTAGTTGCACTGCGATATTTGCCTGAATGCCGGCTACTACATCATCGAGAGTAACACCCCAGCCGCGAGGCAGTTTCTCAGCGGCGCTGGCCGGCCATAGTTTGATTACATCAAAAAAACGAAAAGCCACAAAGGCAATCAGGTAATTTGTTGGGGAAATCGGCACCAAGAGCAAAGTGATAAACATCCCAGCATATTCATCGGAGACAATCGATTTCGAATCATGACCAAACAATTCCTCGGCCTCGCCAGCCACCCAGATTGAGAGTAGAGTTGTGAAGAGCGCAATAGCTCCGAGGAGCATCAGGTTATCACCGATTAGGAAATAGGCAATAAGTAGTGGCGGGATTGATCCGACCGTTCCGGCGGTTATCGGGCTATAGCCTACCCAGAAACCGGTGGCCAGAGCCTTGACTATTGCGTCTTTGGCGGGACTCTTGGATGTCGTTGAATCTGATGCGGGGTTCGTCATGCTTTTGCGCGCTCGTTCTCTGATTATTTCATTACTGTTTTGAGAATACTGTAGTGCTTGATTACATAATCAAGTCCGGTAAGCGCTGTTACAGCAGCAGTCAGGCCCACCAAATAGTCAAAGCCAATTTCCGCCTGGGCGCGAGTTACCAATGTGAAGCTCTCGCCCCAATGTGCGTAGACTGTGTCTATATTTATATAAACCAAGATGATTCCCAATGAAGTCATTTGCAGGAAGGTTTTGACTTTGGCCCAATAAGTCGGGGCTATCACCATCCCTTTGTATGCGGCTACCGAGCGCAGGCCGGTTATCAACAATTCGCGACCGATTATCACCGCAACCATCCAGCCGCGCACATAACCAAGAGCGACAAAAGAAATAAAGGCTGAGGATACCAGAACCTTATCTGCCAATGGGTCGATGAACTTTCCAAAACCGGTGATGATTCCGTATTTTCGGGCATAGTATCCGTCAGCCAGGTCGGTTAGCGCGGCAATCATGAACACAAATAGCGCGGCGAGACGGAAATACACATTGTCTACTAGAAACAATGCTACAAATATCGGAGATAGCATTATGCGCAATAGGGTTAATTTGTTGGGAGTGTTCATCGCTTTGCGAATGTACTTTCAGAGCGTCTCAGGGTCAATGCATTGTCGCAGGAAAGCGATGAAAGATGCTAAGATAGAATGTAAAGATGTTGGGCTAGGTAGTGCAACAGGCTGAAGGCCGGAAAATATTGCTCCAAAAAAAATCCCAGGAAGATTGCTCTTGCCTGGGAGGACGATGAAAGGTAATCCTTAAAAAAGATATCCTTTCCGATTGCATTTGAAGTATACAACATCCAGAACTCTTGTCAAGGAATTTATGCCTATTTTTTCATGCGGACACTGTTGTGAGACAACGAGTTACTGAGTTACCAACATTCAAAAACCCCGCGCAGAGGGGTTACCGGACGAACTCGGGGCTCAACACGACCGAAGAAGCGACAGAATAGAGGCCACAGTGAAACAGTGGATACGCTACTTGTGGGTCTTTATACCTAGTTAATCGGGCCTAAGAAATGAGGTCCGTATCAGACATACAGACACAAAAAAAGTCGCTGGCGCCCTCACAACGCCAACGACCGGGTGGGCAGGGATCGAAGTCCCACCTAAATGAGACTCCGAACTTTGCGGGAGAGAATTGCCCAAGACTCTCCACCTAATCTCTTGCCTTCAACTATTTACAGTCTTTAACTATTAACAATGGGGACCTTTGCAGGTCATTCGAGCTTGCCCGACGTAGCTAGCCCAAAGTGAGACGCTCTGTTGAGCGACTCAGGGAGTTTTTAGTCTCCAAGAAACGATAACAGCGACCACCGTCCATTGGTTCCGAGCAGGCAGGTTATTCTCGATAGTTTTTTTATCATCTCCAATATTCTCTCAGCAACAGTATTCTCATTTCAACAATACCTTCGCCTCAACATTGGTTTTCCGCTATATTCGCCCGGCGAGACTTGACTGAGTCGAAAGGGCGCCCTTAATTCGTGAAGCGGACATAACTTTAGAAGGACAAATAACTTGCAGGCAGAACAACAGCAAAACACCATAGCGGCGGATTTATTCGAGAAATGCACCAGTTTCACTGCCGCCAAAGAGATTCAAGACCGCGGCCTATATCCGTTTTTTCATCCGATTTCCTCTGAGCTTGGCGACGAGGTAGTCATCGAAGGCAAGCGGATGATTATGATTGGCTCGAACAATTACCTCGGGCTGGTAAGCGACCCACGGGTCAAAGAGGCGGCAATTGAAGCCACTAGAAAATATGGCTCAGGATGCACCGGTTCGCGTTTTCTAAATGGCACCATAGATTTACATATTGAGCTGGAGAATCGCTTAGCAAAATTTATGGGCAAAGAAGCGGCGTTAGTGTTCTCCACCGGTTTTCAGTCCAACCTGGGAGCTATTTCCTGTTTGGCTGGCAAATCCGATACTCTGATTATTGATAGACAAGATCATGCCTGTATTATCGACGGCTGCAGACTCAGCCATGCCCGGACGCTAAAATTCCGCCACAATGACATGGAGGATTTGGAACGTCTCCTCAAGAATGTCACCTCCGCCAAGCCTGACGGCGGAATCTTAATAATCGTCGATGGCGTGTTTTCGATGGAAGGTGATCTAACTCCTCTGCCTAAGCTGATTGAATTGGCAAAGACCTATGGCGCCAAGGTGTATGTTGATGACGCGCACGCTATCGGAGTGATTGGCGAGCGAGGCTCAGGGACCGCTTCGCATTTTGGGTTGGTCGATGAAGTTGATATAACTTCCGGCACTTTCTCCAAGTCCTTCGCCTCTTTGGGCGGGTTTATTGTCGCCGATGCGGCAGTTATCGAGTATGTGAAGCATATCGGTCGAGCGATGATATTTTCGGCCTCGATTCCGCCGGCAAACGCCGCCGCGGTTCTTAAAGCTTTGGAGATTATTGAAAACGAACCTGAGCGCCGCGAAAGACTGTGGCATAATACGCATCGTATGCACAAGGAATTGCGAGGACTAGGATTTGACATTGGTGATACAGAAACTCCGATTGTTCCTATCATTGTGGGCGATAATGAACTGACACTGTTATTCTGGAGAGAGCTGTTCGATAACGGTGTTTTCACTAATGCAATTATCGCTCCGGCGGTTCCGGCTGAGCGGGCGATGCTTCGCACTTCTTACACCGCGACGCTAAGTGACGAACAATTGGACATTGTGCTGGAAACAATGGGACGTATTGGCAAAAAGCTGGGAATAATCTAGCATGACTTTCCCCGAGCCTTCTCGTCCATCTCTATTGAAACTTTATTCTGTTCAAACATGAATACCGAAACCTCTGTTATCGAAGTTGACTCGCGTAGTCTGCTCAAGGAATTCATTCGTTTTCCAGCAGAGCTATACAAGGACGACCCAAATTTTGTTTGTCCGCTTGACACCGAGCGGCTGGAATTTTTTGACAAAAAGAAAAACCCATTCTATTCCGGCGCAAAGACAAAGCTATTTCTAGCGAAGCGCGGCGAACAAATCGTGGGCAGAATCTCCACCTGTGTTTACTTTGCTCACAATGAAATTCATAAAGAAAATGTGGGCTTCTTCGGTTTCTTTGATTGTATAAACGACGAAAAAGTTGCGCATGCGCTGTTGAAAGTAGCGCTGATTACACTCAAGACCGAGGGCATGACTTCAATGCGTGGCCCGGCGAGTTTTACTTTGAATCATGAGTGCGGTTTGCTAGTTGAGGGCTTTGATTCGCCACCGGTGGTGATGATGACTTACAATCAGCCCTATTTGGTCAAGCTAGTGGAAGATTTCGGACTCGAGAAGGTCATGGATCTCTATGCGTTTATGATTGATGACCAACAGCCACTGCCGGAGCGAGTGATGAGACTCACTGATAAAATCGCCAAACGCAGCGCAGTGACAATTCGCCGAATAGATATGAAGCGCTTTGACGAAGAAGTTCAGACAATCAACAAAGTATACAATGAAGCCTGGGAAGATAATTGGGGGTTTGCTCCAATGACCACCGAGGAGTTTGAGTTCATGGCCAAGAATCTCAAACAGGTTGTTGACCCGGATTTGGCCTTGATTGCCGAAGTTGACGGCAAGGCGGTGGCGTTTTCGCTAACTCTCCCGGATATCAATCAGGCGTTGATTCATTTGAATGGCAAACTATTACCATTCGGCATATTCAAACTGCTTTGGCATACGAAGATTAAGAACAAAGTTGTCGGAGTGCGCACTGTCACTATGGGTGTTATCCCGGAGTACCGCAAGCGCGGCATCGACACGCTATTGTATGTGAAGACATTTGTAGATGGCACTGCCAAGGGCTACAAATGGTCCGAGCTCTCCTGGGCGTTGGAAACAAACACCTTGTTGCGCTCATTGGTAGAGGGCATTGGAGCCAAGCTCTATAAGACATACCGGATGTATGAAATGCCAATCTAAATGACTAACGCTATTCTGTTGACCAGATTGAAGAACTTCCTTGAAATACAAAAGAGCATCCTGACAGTCTTAGGGGCTGTTCTGGTTGTGTTATTCGTTGTGTTATTTGCTGGCTCATGCACTTCCAAGTACAGGCCAAGACTTTACATTGTAGCAGAAGAAGGCCGTACTGTTATCAAGCCAACTGAGATGTTCTATGTAGAAGGTATGGCTGTTTCTTCCCCGCTTTCAGAGGCATATATGACACCTGCCAATGGCAATCTCGCGGCGGTCTCTTACTACTCGAAGGAAACCGGAATGGGCTCCGATGAACAGAGCGGCTTTTTTGTTCAGCGACGTCGATCCACTTACCGAATGATACTGTCTTTGCCAGCAAAACTATCACCCGGAGAAATAACTTTGGATAATCTTTCCTTCGTAAGAAACTTCTCTAGTGTAGAGCAACCAATTCCGGCCAGAACATACCTATTCTCCACCGGGACATTTTCAATTGATTCAATTAAGTCTTCAGACTTGTACACCTCAATCGATGCAATCTTTCGCTCTTTGGAAGGCGATACGCTAAAGTATCAAGGACACATGAAATTGGTCCCGAGAGACCGATTCTATTTCCGCGGAGTGATTTACCAACGCAAGAGATAGAAGCGGTAGAATGAACCAAAATGTTCCAGTAGGGCAGAACCCGAAGCGGTTCTGCCATTTGTTCAATCTGTAGCTACTGGTGAAATAGCAGAATCGATTCGGGCTCTTGACGCGCGAGATAACAATTCATCTAGCTAAACTTGCAAAAGGCATTCTTCCGAATTGCGCTATGAAACTTTTAAGTAAAGTCTTTTCAACTTCCCGCGGTTCTGTAGTGTCGAGCGTCTTCCAGCAAAACTTCAGGTCCCGATGGTTCTTCAATTGCCAAATAAATCGTCCGCCCCAATGCCCGACGTTTTTCCCCTGACCGAATTGCAAATATTGGCCTAGCCGTGAATGTAACGTGGAACCAGTGGCTCCTCCACCAGCCTTCCCTATATATAGACTACAATGGACTTCGGAACGCTGATATGGTCAACCTGATGCCGCGAATTTCATGTACGGTTAGTTAAAAGAGATAGTGTTTTGATCGTAATCGACAATCAAGAATGGAACTACTGGAGAGTGCACCAATTCTAGTACGCCCGGCGCCCCACCCCAATCAAAACCCACTGCCTCCCCCCACCTGTGGCCCGCCCATTGGGCGGGTTCCCGTAATCACACTCGACGCAAAATAAGAAGACTATAAGAAATCATGCAACACAGGAACCCACCCAATGGGTGGGCCACAATACCGAAATAAGCCGTTCACATAGGCAACATATCAGACCGGAGCCGTGGGCTCCTGCCATGTTTGCAAAAGGACACCCACCATACAGAATCACCACAACAACAACCCAAATTCCAACCTGCCTCCATATATAGTGACACATTCCACCAACAGAATCACTACCATAATCACACCGAGGCGCCCTATATTTACCAAACGAACCCATTTCTCCACGATTCCAACTCCTATGCAACTATTTATCTAATTTCTCGTTTGATTACCTAGGAGATTGCTTGTACAGCTCACGGATACTCACGAAGGGAGATTATTCATGCATAAAAGACTATTTAGATCTCGCCAGGAAAAGGTCATTGGCGGAGTCTGCGGCGGACTGGCCGAATACTACGACATAGACCCGACAATCGTTCGTCTAGCGACAATTCTACTCGTGTTAGGACTCGGCTTCCCGATTGTCGCCTACATTGTCGCCTGGATTATTATCCCGCGTCGACCGATGGTAGCGGCGCAAAATCAAAACCCGCTTCCGCCGGAATCTCAGTCAACGCATGCTTATGCAGAACAAACTGACATGGCATCGCAAATGGCTCCTGCTCCAATGCCCGAGCCAAATGCCAAAGAGAAAAACACTGGAATGTCAGCAATGGTCCCCGGAATAGCAATGGTGGCCCTTGGACTCTTTGCTTTGCTAAAAGGATATTTCTGGTGGCATTGGGAAGACCTCCTGCCGGTAGGTCTAGTCGTTATCGGAATCTACCTGATAGTGCGACATCTTGAATTGACCCCGACCAAAAAGAATGGCGATGCGAATAATCACAGCGCCTCCACTCACAGCGCATCCAATGGCGGAGCCGCACAAAACGGCGAGTCTACGCTTTCAACTAACGGAGGTGAATCATGACCTCGGCACGGTCTGTTCGATGGGGAATGTTTTTCATCGCTATGGGTGTCTTTTGGCTCCTGGTTGAAAACAATGTCATAGCCCCGAGAGTGTTTCTGTATGCGCTATCATTGTGGCCGCTATTGCTAGTTGCGATAGGCATCGAAATGATTTTCAAGCGCACAAAACTCAAAGCGCTTTCGTATTTGTCACCAGCTCTGCTAGGACTTGCATTGACAGCAGTAGCAGTCGAGGCCTATCACTACGAGCGTGGTGATAACCCGATGTACAATTCGTCATTCAGTCGCAATCTCGACACGGGCGTTGAGACTCTGCGCGCATCTGTTGAGCTGGGTGACTATGATCTACTTGTGCGAGCGCGTTCGGGAGAGAAAGTTCGCGCCAAAATGGTTGGCGCGCATTCAATGCCCAAGATTGTGTTTACTCAGGATGAAACCGGCGCCGAGTTGATTGTCACCGACGACAACGGTTGGTTTAGCTGGGGTGGTCGCGGCTGGCCGCTTATGATGACCTCCAACGGATTCAATTCGAACCGTGAACCGGAATACCGCTTGGATGTACCAGAGAACACCGCGCTGGATTTGAAACTGACCGGCTCTGATTCTTACGCAGAACTAGACCTTACTCATGCATTGCTAGGGGAACTTCTGGCGGATTTGGATGAAGTGGAATTGAAACTAAAAATCGGAGCGGATGTTCCGGTAGTCAATGTGACACTATCAGGAACTGACAACCAACTAATCCTGCTCTTCCCGAATGGCGGCGGCGTGCGAATCGATGGTGACGGAATCACTTCGGATTTAACCGGATACCTTTCCGGCAAAGGACTGATAAAGGACGGTGATGCATTCATCACACCGGGCTTTGATACACTCACACCGCAAGTGATTCTACGTGTCGACGACGACCTACCGCGCCTGCGCCTGGGGACATACACCATAAAAAGTACCGACAAACTGTAACAGACAAGACAGCGATTTGTCTTAACTAAACAAGGCGCTGCTCCGTTTTCGGGCCAGCGCTTTTTCTTTTGCTATCTTGTTTTCTACTGCGAACTATTTCAGTTGATACAGCACATGAATACCGCAACTATCGAGCATAGCATAATTATCTCTTAGGGCCTGATGAAAACCCGGCGTATGCGCCGAGCCGGGCAAAAACTCGATATAGTATTCAGCGCCAAGTTGCGCGACACTATCAATTGAGGCGATATCCTGCAATTCCTCCGGCACACTGAATCCCTGACGGTCCATCCAGTAGAACATCCAGGGGACGTTATACGCAACACTTCGCCCAATCGAAGATCGCGCCGGCGCCCCCCAAGCGGCAATTCGCGAATCCCCAGGAACCAAATCAGCAAACTCCAGCGCGCATGAATTCCAGTCCACAAAATTGGCCTCCTGTGGAACCATCCGAAAACTTCTCGCTCCCAAAGCTATCAGAACTATCGCTGTGACTGTAATGACAAAATTGAAAGTAAAGGTCATACCTCTTGGTGACTGGTTTACATGCTTTGCTGGATACCTAAGCAGAATTATCGCCAACACTGCCGCCAAAACCCCGACGAAGCCTGCAAGAACGAAGGTGAAGCCCAGGGCGATCCCAATTCCAAAACCGGCCAGCGCCGTGGCGGCGTAGGTGATAGCCGACGTACGCCAACTCCTAAGACTACTCGGAATCGGACCTGACTGTTCAACAAAGATTCCTAATGCCAAGCCCACAAAGGGAATTGAAAGCGAGTGGTAGTAGAACGCCCAAGAAGCGCCGGTGGTGTAGAGCGTAACAAAATAGAACAACGCCAAGCTGCCTCCAAGTATATATAGTGGCTTGGCAAGCCTGGAATTACGAGCCGCCCACAAACTCAATGCCACTGCTATGGCGCCGGGATAGCTGGTAATGTAAGAGACAACATTGTTAACAAAACCCCGGTAGTAGGCCCTATTGAAGAGCATGTCACTTCCGATGCGATGTGATTCATTAGTGACACCCAGCGACATTTTGTAATCCAGCCAGAATTGATGCGAATGAGCCATCCAGGCGAGATTGGGGATTATGACAAGCCCCAGAGCGATGTAGGTAAGTTTGCTGGTAAATGTCTGGCGCGGGCCCCGGCGACGTAACGTATCAAACGCAAAGAACAAACCGTAAGGAGCCGCTGACGCTTTGCACAGAATTGCCAGCGACAAGAACCCCGCACATATCACAAAATCACGTGACACACATTCAGAGTCAACACTCCGGCTATAGCTACGGAAGTAGTAATACAAAGACAATGATAGAAACAACAACATCAATGTATCGGATTGCACTGCGGTCGAAAGGTAGATGAGCAACGGATTGACAGCAAAAAACGCAGTCATCACCAGCGCTCCTATTTCGGATATCAATAGGAACGCCAACCGGGAGAGAACAAAGAGCGTAAGTATCGAAATCAAAAGAGAAAACAATCTCGCCTGTTGCTCATGAAAGCCAAAGGCGCTATACGACTGAGCAACTAACCATGGGTAGAGAGGGAATTCACTTTCCACATAGCCAGGTGTGTTCTCCCGCCAGTCGGTTCGGGGATACAGGATATTGTTATCCTCACGATAGAAATTACGAGCTACCGCGCCGACATCAGTTTCGCGCCAAAGAGTCGAACGCATCGCAACTGACCCATCAATCGGACGCCACACATCAACCGCGCGCAAGTAGAACCCGACCGACATAATAACTGTCAGCGCAGACAATACGCGAAAACTGAGCCCGGCTATTTTTGTCTGGGTAAGAATAATAATCTCCGAGGCTCGGACCTATTTACTCAGCGAGCCATTGATGACATAGGTGAGCGCCTTAAATGCCTGCTCAAGTGTCTCAGCAACTACTAAAGCGGCGGCGTCAACCTCTTTGAGCGCGTGAGTGAACTCCGCCGGATGTACAACTATCAAAGGTTTACCCAAAGCGCTGGCATAGCCAGCGTCAAATGCCGCATTCCATTGGCGATACTTCTCACCGAAACGAACAACCACAATATCCGCTTTCTCAATGAGCGTACGAGTGCGAACAGCATTCAGTTTCGCGCCCTTGTGATCTTTCCAAAATGGCTTCTCTTCCTCACCGAGGATATCCACACCACAATTGTCGCTGGCGCTATGATCTGTCACCGGCGAAAAAAATTCTACTGGCAACCCCTCGGCCCTAGCCGAGTCAATAATCTTATCGCGCCAATCGCTGTGGATTTCTCCTGAGAGGTACACTCGCCAGTTGGGACCTAAATTAGACTTCGATTTCACTTTTCCTCTAACCTCCATCCTCGATACAACTAGCTTGCCAACTTCAGAACAGCATAAGTAAACAGTATAAAAAAACGGCTCCCGAAAACGTATGCTTCGGGAGTCGTTGAATTCACTTTATTGGAATCTAGTATGATTCTCTGCTAGCGCTAGTTAAACAGGGAATCAACTATCGAACGTTGCTCTGCAACCTGACGCTCAATGAAGTTCTCAGATTCCGCGGCAAGAATCAGCTCACTATAAAATTTCTGCCAAACTGCATTTTGCTTTTGATTCAGAATAGCGGCAGCGACAGAATCACTAGCGGCATTGAATTCTTCCAACCCGGGAGATTCTTTCTCCAGCAATTTGAAAAGTCCGGCGCCACGATCCAACATCACCGGCTCTGACACATCATTAACATTCACCAATGAAAACGCCGCGCCAAGGGCCTTTGGGTCATTTCCAATAGGCGGCGGAAACGCCGCATTGCGCGAGAACTTCGCAGTCTCTACGTATTTTTGATTGTGCGCTTTGGCGGCATCGGCTATGTCAGTCCCAGCCTGAACTTCAGCATAGATAGCGCGGGCTGTATCGAGGCTCATAGCCTTGAGTTTCTCATTCTTGACCAGGCTCTTGATTCCCACTCGAACATCATCCAAAGGTGTCGAACCGGCCGGCTGAATATCAGTGAGTTCCAAAACAAAGAAATTCGACGGATTGTCATAAATGCCGGAGATGTCACCCTTTTCTGCATTGAATGCCCATTCACTCGCGAAGTAATTAGTCCCGAGATATTGAATAGGGTCACTGCGACGAACCGGTGGAATTACTTTCAACTCCACACCCAATTCATCGGCCGCCGCCTGTATGCCTTTGGTTTCAGCTAGATTCCGGAAGTCTCGCGCATGACGCTCGGCATTGTCCTTTGTTGCATCTGATGACTTAACTTGCGAGAGTATGTGAGCGGTGTGAATGCTAAAAGCTTTATCTTTATCGGTAGTTACCTTGCCGTCCTTGTCTTTCATCTCTATCAGCTTGATAACATGCCATCCGAAGGAACTACGCACCGGATCGGATGTCTCGCCGATTTCCAGCGCCAACGCGCCTTTGACATAGAGTGAGTCAAGGTTGGTAACATCGATGTATCCAATATCACCACCGTCGGAGGCAGAAGGCCCCTCACTGTAAGAACGTGCGAGGTCAGCGAAATCCTTCCCCGCTTCACGAGCCTCATTGGCAAAATCCTGACTCTCACTCTTAACACGTTCCCAGTCTTCCTCAGTAATGTCCTTGGAGAACAAAGCCAATTTCAAGCCACGACGCTCATCAGTTTTGAAACGATAAGCATGTGACTTGTAATACTCATCCACCTCGGCATCGCTAACTTCAACAAGTGAGTCCGGAAATGACGAGGAAGAAACCGCGACAAAACCAAAGCGTGCGGTCTCACGTGCGCTAAGGAAAGAGTACTTTATTTCATCCTGAGTAATCCGTGCGGCCGAAGTAATCATCTCCTGAATCATCGCCGTGCGAACCTGAGGCCGCACAACTTGCTCAACCTGAGCCCACATAGGAGCATTGGCCGGATCGGCCATAGTCTGCAAGTAACGCTGATAATCAAACTGACCGTCAGTTTGGAACTGAGGCTGACTACGCATAAACGCCGGCGGGTTCAATCTCAGGAAGGTATAAACATCCTCGTCAGTAACAGTGATTCCTAAGCGATCCATCTCCTGTTCAAGCGCCTTCTGGGCGACGATGTTTGCCCAAGACTGCTCTTTTAGGCGCTGTAAATCCGCCTCTGTCGGATCAGTATCCGAATTTCCGAATTGCTGGTTGCGAGTGTTTTGATACACAGAGTTGTACTCATCACGAGAGACTTCCTCGCCATTGACAAGGCCTGCGGCGGCCGTTGGAGCGCCGTACTTATTGGAATTGGCAATGTCCATTCCCCAGGCAAGAACGATTGTGCCCATAAACGCGACGATACTGATGTAGGTGATAGGTTTTATCCAACTGCGAAATAAATCAAACATGGTTGTTCTCCGAACATGGGGCTCTGTGTTACTTTTTTGTATTAGTTACTTACTGTTATTTCTAATTCAAATCTCATCGGTTATCTGAGAAAGGCTTCTCACAAACAAAACTCTGACTGTCTAGATAGCGCTAACTTGCAATCAGATTCACAACAAAGCATGCAACCCGCTTCAATGCTACCAGTTCAGCTATCTAAGGCCTTATTCTCCATGCGATTACCGACTCGAAAAATCATCAGTGGCAATAATCCGCCACAGCTGACAAATATACTCCTCTCAGCAAAATCGGCAAGCGCCAGTTACAATTTTATACGCCTCGTTAACCGGCTGGCTCCAATCGCTTCGCAAGTATTTCCGCAACATTCGGGCCAAACCCGTAATCGTATCGCTAATAATTGATAAAACACCTATGCTAACGGCAATCATCGCCGATTGAGTTTGACTTATGGAGCCACTTTGGGGTAGAATCAAATAATGATAACCCGCCATTACATCCAAGAGAGATATTTCCTGTCCCGAGAAAAAGCACAACATGTGGAAGCTCGTAAGGCGTTGTGGTGCATACTGTTTCTGACGGCCATGGCCTGCTGGACTTTTGCCGCCCCTACAATCTATGCAAAACAAGGTCGCTCAAGCGCCTCCCGCTTGACCCCAATCTGGCCAATGCCGGCAAGAACCGACTTCTCCTCCGGATTCGGTGACTATCGCCCTGGAAGATTCCATTATGGACTCGACTTGCGAACCGGCGATAATCGGCTGGCGGTGGTCGCTCCGGTTGATGGTTATGTTGAGCAAGTTTGGGTGCAGTATTTTGGTTATGGCAAAGCTCTATACCTGGCCGGTGATGATGGCCGGACCTATGTATTCGCCCATTTGGCGCGCTTTGCGCCGCAGATTGACAGTCGAGTGCGCGAAATCCAAGTCCAAAAGGAGCGCTACTTCATTCGCGAATGGTTCGAACCTAGCTCCTACCGTGTGCGTCAGGGCGACACATTGGCATTCTCCGGCAAAACCGGAATCGGCGCGCCGCATATGCACTTCGAAGTTCGCAATAGCGGTAACGTGCCCCAGTCTCCGCTTCAGCAGGGCTTCCACATCAAAGACAAAACCGGCCCGAAGATAAAGTCACTGACTTTTCGCTATCTCGACTATGAAACCCTATTCGCCACCGGGAAACGCACCAAAACAATTGAGTCTCTGCCAGTGGGGCTCGACTCCAAAGGCGCATCACGTTACAATCTTCCGGCCTTCCCTTATCTCACTGCCCCATTCGGACTGGTGGTCTCCGCCACAGATTATCCAACCAACAACAAATTCAATTCCAGCCCTCGCGAGCTTCGCTATCGAGTCGGCAAGAAGCCATTAACAGACACAATCCCTAACCCCAGCCGGATTATCTACCAAACACTTTTCAGACAAGTTTTGGACTCACTAAGCTACGGAATAGGCGCCAGGGCGCTGGATGTCTATGACCAAACTTTGGCGTTGCAGGGCGATAAGACCTCATACCTCCTCTATCAACGTCGTCCAAACAAACCTGCGGGAACAGCAACTGATCTAACAACAACTACTTCAAAAACAGCTACTCCAACCACCGCAGATTCAATTTCAAGCATGCGCCCGGGGAGATTCCCTGAATTCTTGAATCGCAAATCGAAGAAACAATACGGCATTTATCCTGCAAGAATCGATGTCATCGACGCCTCAGGAAACCGTTCGACACTTGATTACTCATTCTGCTATGGCCCCGCCGGCGAATTGTTCAATGTGACCGACATCGGTCCTGACTTTGCCATACTCACCACCGAGCATTTGAAACTGCTCAAAAACAAACTATTTTTCAGCAACCTCGAAATCCATGAACTCAAAGAAACCGGCGGCTGGGGCCTAGCGGAAAAAGCCACAGTCAAACACATCGGCAAAGGCGCCTTTCGCATTACAGTCGAAAGACATATGCGCAACCGCAGGCGCGTCTATCGGGCGGTTCTCAGAGGTTATGACGGTTGGTACAAACCGGATGTAATCTTCAGCAATGTTCCTGCTACTGTCAAAACCAAAGTAGACCTTGATTACCAACTCGCCGACGGTGGCGTGTATCTCAAAGCTACTACCAACTCCCCACTCACAGAAAAACCGACACTACAGGCGCTAAGCGCTGACGGTCACGTAGACGACCTAAAAGTTATTCAAATCGGCGCCAAGACTTTCAGCTCCTACATCCCCTACAATAAGAAACTACAAACCATCACCGCCTTCCGGGCATACATAGGCGAACGCTCAGTAGACATTGCCGCAGAGGTTCTCGGACTTCGTATCGGAGTTCCGCAATCTACATCCGATGCTGATAAATCATTATCGGTAAATGCTCACTCGGCGCATAAGATAATTGCAAACGGAACTTGCTATGTCCCATTGGTAGATTCACGCTTCACAAGATTATTGCAATGGGGACCTGCGAATAGAAATATTCCGCAAAAAGACGCATTGCTCGCGGGACCGTTTTATATCGGGCCAAAATACATTCGCTATCAGTCACCTGTATCTCTCCGCATGAACGCTCCAACCACACCAATCCCGGCGCTGAATGTAGCAATTTGCAAACTGTCAAAGAAGGGCGACAAATGGAGTTGGTACACTACCGACTACGACGAACAGTTTTCTGCCGCGCCATTCAGCGCTGAGATAACTTCCAATGGAGTGTTTGCATTGCTGAAAGACACTGTGGCGCCGGAAATAAGGGGGATTCGTCCAGCCAAAGGAAAGACTGTTAAGTCTTCTCTTCCCAAAATAAGCGCAAGAATCGCCGATCATCTATCGGGAATCTGGTCGGATACACTTTTTGATATTCGTCTCGACGGCGAATGGCTGATTCCGGAGTATGACAACGAGGACAATATCTTGATGACGCAACCGAATCATCCATTGAAATCGGGCAAACATTCCCTCATATTTAAAGTCCGGGATAATGCCGGTAATCAAACGCAACGCAAAACAACCTTTTACGTAGAATAAGTCATGTTCCTGCCTCTAAAAGACGACAACCCGGCTGTACGCACTCCCTATGTGACAATAGGCATCATCGTACTCAACGGCCTTATTTACTTGATAACCGACCTGTTCGCCAGCGGGGTGCAATCCCATCTTTATAGCCTGAAACTTGGACTGATTCCTTATGAAATAACTCATTTTGAGGAAATCTCATCTTTGGTGGCGCAACAATCTGTCCGCGGATATTTCGATAACGGCAATCTAAGTATTCCTATTCTTCTGACACCTTTTACCAGCATGTTCATGCACGCCGGCTTTATGCATGTTGCTGGCAACATGCTCTTCCTCTGGATTTACGGCAATAACATCGAAGACTATTTTGGACATGTGCGTTTTCTGCTGTTCTACCTCGTAGGCGGACTGGCCGCATCGGGATTATATATCGCCTTTTCCGCCAACTCACCAATTCCATTGATCGGCGCATCCGGAGCTGTCTCAGCGGTGTTGGGGGCCTATTTCATTCTCTATCCACGAGCGAAGGTGATGATTGTCTATTGGTTTTTCTTTATTGGCACCACCTGGCTACCGGCGAGATGGGTGCTGGGTTTCTACTTTGTAGTGCAAGTTTTTTACTCTGTCGGCTCCTTTGGCTCGCAAGGCGGCGGAGTCGCCTACTTGGCGCATGTCGGGGGCTTCCTCTTCGGTTGGACGCTTCTCAAGCTACTGGTAACCAAACGCGGTGGCCCACAAAATTTCAACGACGGCGGCGACCGCTATCAGGTCTACCGAATGAAGTATTAGGATTTGAAACTTTGTTCTGTAGCTGTATTTGTATCTTCTTGTTCTCTTAAACAATCCTTACATTGTCAATCAACACCGCAAGGACAAACTTTGCGACGCTGAAACAAATATTCACTTAGAAGCAGGACTATACCATGATAACTCGCGAAGACGCTTTAGAATATCATAGCAAAGGACGACCAGGAAAAATTGAGGTCGTTCCCACAAAACCTTTTCGCACTCAGTTGGACTTGTCTCTGGCATACACCCCCGGGGTCGCCGAACCCTGTCGAGAAATTCAAAACGACCCGCTTAACGCATTCAAATATACTGCTCGCGGAAATCTCGTTGCGATAATCACCAATGGCACAGCGGCGCTAGGAATGGGCAATATCGGCCCGTTGGCTTCCAAACCAATCATGGAAGGCAAAGCCGGGTTGTTCAAACGCTTTGCCGATATTGACGTTTTCGATCTTGAGGTCAATGCCACTACTGTAGAGGAAATGATTCAAGTAGTGCGCGCGCTGGAGCCGACTTTCGGGGGTATTAACCTTGAAGATATCAAAGCTCCGGATTGTTTTGTAATTGAGGAGCGCCTTGAAGCGGAATTGGATATTCCGGTGTTCCATGACGACCAGCACGGCACTGCAATTATATCTGCGGCGGCATTGTTGAACGGCCTTGAAATTGTCGGTAAAGATATCGCTGATGTGCGCGTGGTATATCTCGGAGCCGGCGCCGCCGGTCTTTCCTGCGCGCGTTTGCATTGCAAGCTCGGCGTTGCTCGTGAGAATATCCTGATGTGTGACAGTCGTGGCGTGATTTACAAGGGCCGTGAACAGGGCATGAACAAGTACAAACAAGAATTCGCAAATGACACTTCGGCGCGAACATTAGAAGACGCATTCAAGGGCGCCGATGTATTCGTCGGCGCATCCGGGGCTAACCTTGTCTCGCCGGATATGATAAAACTAATGGCCAAAGACCCGCTGGTTTTTGCTCTGGCCAACCCAGACCCTGAAATAACATACGAAGCCGCTCGTGGCGCTCGCGAAGATGCAATTGTCGCCACCGGACGTTCGGACTTTCCTAATCAAGTAAACAACGTGCTCGGCTTCCCGTTCATTTTCCGTGGAGCTTTGGATGTCAACGCCACACACATTAATGACGAAATGAAACTAGCGGCCGCGCGGTCGTTAGCCACCCTCGCCAAAGAAGATGTTCCCGAAATAGTGGCTCAGGCCTATGGGGTGGAACGCTTTGCTTTCGGTAGAGACTACATTATTCCAAAACCATTCGACCCACGAATTCTGGTTTGGGAGTCGGCGTCCGTGGCGCAGGCGGCGATGGACAGCGGCGTGGCGCGGCGTCAGATAGATATTGAAGAGTACAAACAAACGCTTGAAGAGAGAATAGGACTATCGCGCGCAGTGATGCGACCGGTGGTGCGCTACGCAAAAAGCGCCAAGAGAAAAGTTGTTTTCCCTGAGGGTGACAATGAGCGTGTGATGCGCGCGGCGGTTGAGGCCGCTGATGAGGGTATTTGCTATCCGGTTTTGCTGGGGAAACGCGGGCGAGTGCGCGCCGCGGCTAAACAACTCAATATCGACCTTGGTGATATTGAAGTGATAGACATATTGGACTCAGAACACATGGAGCGCTTCGTAAAATCCTACTGGCGCAAACGTGAACGCAAAGGCGGAACTCTTGAAAACGTCCGCAGGACTCTCGAATCTCGCACCTACTTCGGTATGATGATGGTTTCAGAGGGGCTCGCCGATGCTACATTGGTGGGTGTTAACAAACACTACAATGAGGTAGTGCGTCCCGCAATAGAGATATTCGAATTACGCAAGGATGTATCGCGTGTCTCGGGATTGTATATCGTATTGCTAAACAATAAGGTCTATTTCTTTGCCGATACGACAGTAAACATCGACCCCACTGATGAACAACTTGCCGAAATAGCGCTACTAACAGCCGATGTCGCACGACGTTTCCATGTAACTCCAAAAGTCGCAATGCTCTCCTTTAGTAATTTCGGCTCAGCGCGTTCTGCGCAGGCAGACAAAGTTGCGCGCGCAACTCAAATTGTAAAAGACCGCGCGCCGGATTTAGAAATCGACGGTGAGATGCAAGTTGATCTAGCAACTATGCCCGAAGTAATTGCAGAGGACTTCCCTTTCAGCGCTCTCAAGAGCAAAGCCAATGTCTTTATTTTCCCGGATTTGAATTCCGGCAACATTGCATATAAGTTACTGCACCGCCTCGCTGGGGCTGATGTAATCGGTCCGATTCTGATGGGGCTAAACAAATCCGCGCATCTGCTACAACGCGGCTCGACAGTTTCTGAGATTGTAGATATGGCCGCAATCGCCACCGTAGACGCCGAGTGGCTGGCGCGTAAGAAGTAAGCTCCAACCGACAATACAACCTGTAGTGGCGTCCCTTGGGGCGCCTTTTCCCAACTACGCGCGACAGTAATACTTGGGCCAACAAGGCGGGGCAAGCCCCGCCACTACGGTTGTCGTTGGGTTTGGAGTAGGTGGATTTCCTGCCTCGCTCTTCTTCCCATACGCTCTTCTTCCCATACTCTCTTCTTCCTATACGCTCTTCTTCCTATACATTGTGCAAACTTTGTTCAGATTCTCCGGTTCGTTGTCGATATACATAGTATTGGGACTCGGCTGAGATAGGTTGGGGCGGGGCATATTACCGGGTTTTCATATTGGCTGGCGTAAGTGGCCGATGCTTGGGGAGATAGGGCTGTACGGGGCTGGAATCTTCTGTGATAATCTTGCCGGCGGGGCTTGCCGGAATCCTGCGCTGAGGGTATATATTATGATTGAGACAGATACGGTGACCAAAACGACGGCGGATACGAAATCAGTCGGACGTCATGGAGCCGGAAGCGCCGTGGGAGAAAGAACACCAAGCGCGCAAATGAGTTATGGGTCAGTTGCAGTCGGTGGACTGCAGACAGGGAATAAACACGGATTGTTTGACGTAATTTCCAACGACATCGGCATCGACCTCGGCACCGCCAATATTCTGGTTTGGGTCCGTGGTCAGGGGATTGTCCTCAATGAGCCCTCGGTGGTGGCGGTCGAAAGAGCGACTGGTCGACCGGTGGCTATCGGCTCTGCGGCCAAAGAGATGATCGGGCGTACGCCCGGGGCTCTCGAAGCGATTCGTCCGCTCAAGGATGGCGTTATCGCGGATTTTGAAACTTCAGAAAAACTGTTGTCAGATGTAATCAAACGTGTGGTTCGTCGGCGCTATTTGATGAAGCCGCGTATTGTGATTTCGGTGCCCTCGGGGATTACCGAGGTGGAAAAACGCGCGGTGCGTGACTCGGCAGAAAATGCCGGAGCTCGTGAAGTGTTTCTGATGCAGGAGCCTATGGCCGCGGCTATTGGTGTCGGGCTGGCGGTTGAGCAGCCTAGCGGGATTATGATTATTGATATCGGCGGTGGTACTTCTGAAATCGCCGTGATAGCGCTTAACGGAATCGTCACTAATACTTCGATTCGTATTGCTGGTGATGAGATGAACGAGGCGCTGATTACTTATCTTAAGAAGAATTTCAACTTGCTAATCGGTGAGTTGACCGCTGAGGAAATTAAGATTGGTATTGGCTCGGCGTATCCGATGGACAAAGAATTGTCAATGGAAGTCAAAGGCCGTGATTTGGTTGCTGGTGTGCCGAAGACGTTAAAGCTATCGTCAGCGCAGGTGCGTGAGGCGTTAGTTGAGCCAATTGACAGGATCGTTGAAGCGGTTCGTGAGTCACTCGAGGCTACCCCGCCGGAGTTGGCTTCGGATATTCTCGATAGAGGAATTATTCTCACTGGCGGCGGAGCATTGCTTCGCGGCCTGGAGAAACGCCTGCGGCAGGAGACCAATCTCCCGGTGTATGCCGCTGAGGATCCTATTACTTGTGTAGTGCGCGGTTGTGGCGCGGCGCTTGAGAATATGGCGCAGTATAGTCAGGTGTTGATTCGTTCGCGGCGTGATTCTTAGACTCAGTTACACAAATCAACAGTAGGTCAAGTCCCCTTTTCAGGGACTTGACTTTTCTCTCCTTAGAGTGAGTGTATCTCGATTCCCAAATTGTTTTCTTTCCTGACATGTCAAGTCCCAAGAAGGGGACTTGACCTACTTATGTGTTTCTCGAAGTTGTTATTCTCCGAAGTCGCCTTGGAATTTTACTCCGGCGCCCCAATCATCTGTGTAGACGCCGCTGTTCAAGTATTCTCGCGCCGATGAAAACTCATAGTCGAACGGTGAATCAGCGATACCATGCTTTACCGGATTGTAATGTATGTAGTCAAAGTGCGCGTTGAAGTCAGTCTGGTCTCGAATCACATGGTCCCAATAACGCAGTTGCCAGAATCTGCCGCCGTGATGAAAGCCTTTGACTCGCAACATATTTGTAAATGATAGCTTTAGAGACTGAATAAACTTAGGTAGCGGTGTGCCGTCCAGTTCTATCAGTAAATGAAAGTGATCCGGCAAGATCACCCATGCGTGTATCTTTGCGTTGTGTTTAGAAGATTGTCGATTCAATGCCTCAAGGAACACATCAGAATGTTGCGCCAGAAAGGGAGTTCGGCCATGAGTGACAGCAGTAATGAAAAACGTGGCGTTCTCTGTCACATATCGTCTCAGTTTCGACATAAGGTAATATGGTCAAGAACACCCAAGTAGGTCAAGTCCCCTTCTCGGGACTTGACATGTTTGGTTATAGAACCAATTACAGATGGAGAAGATATTTCCTGTACAATAGGAAAAAGTCAAGTCCCTGAAAAGGGGACTTGACCTACTGGGCTCAAAGAGTGTCTACGCCTAGCTTGCGAAGATCGGCTCCGAGTGGGTTACTAAAAATCTTGAGCGGGAGCTTACGTGGTGGGTTGAGTTTTAATGTGTCGCCACCTAATGCACTTATCTTCGCAAAATACGATGTGCGAGCGCTGTCCATATTGAACCGTTTTCTTCTTGCGAAATTGATTTCGGCCATGACAACCATCCCCGACCTATACAAGCCTCGCGACGCGAAGTCCTCTCTGATAGCTTCGATCGAATCCGCCAGTCCCATGGGTACACTCTTAACCCAGAATTCGTAATCGGCCATGACGCTTGCCAGCTCTATTTCATTTTCTTGCTTGATTCTGGAATCAATGAGCGCCTGCTCCGCGTCGAACTGCCTGTCTGCAGAATACATATTCAGGAAAAAGAACAAAATGCCCACTAGCACTGGCCAAAAATACGCAAACCACCATGCTTGATGTAGTTTGAATTCTTCGAGTTTATCACTTGCATCGATACTTATGGCAAGTCTTTCAAGCCAAGAACGTACATCCTTGAACCAAGCCTTCGAAATAATCGGATATTCGAGCTGGTCAGAATCGATAAAGTTCTCACTTCGATTCATGCACCTTTCAATATCAGTGCAAAGAGGGTCTTGTGGTCCAAAAGCATCTGACGCCAATCGGCGAGCTTTCTCCACCCATTTATTGAGAATCGATTCTCCACACGAATCTAACTCGACATCAAATTCGTGCCGTAACCTTTTGTACCTTCGCTTGGCATCAGATCGCTTCATATCAGCCTATCACCTTCGATTCTCACATCCCGACATAGTTGGGGCCGCCGGATTCTGGGACTACCCAGGTTATTATTTGGTAGGGGTCGGCTATGTCGCAGGTTTTGCAGTGGACGCAGTTTGAGGGGGTTAGTTGTAGTTTCTTTTTGCCGGCGTTTTGGTCGTCATCTACCATGTTGTAGACGTTTGCGGGGCAGAAGTGTTGGCAGGGGTTGCCGTATTCTACTGTGCATTTGGTGTTGCAAATGTCATAGTCGGCTACTACCAAATGTGAGGGTTGGTGTTCCTCGTGCATCGCGCCGGAGTTGAAAACGTCGGTGAGTTTGTCATAGGTGTAGGAATTGTCAAACTTGGTGGACTCTTTGACCGGGTCGCCGCCGTATTTTTCGCGATAGTCGGCGAGTTTCATTACGTGTTCGTGGTCGGCCTTTGTGACACGTCTGTTGAATAGTCCGCGTCCTCCGGTGATGGTTTGGAATGCGGTGTGCACCATTCCCATAAATAGTCCGTCCTCGAAACCAGCATGGAAATTCCGCACGCGATACATTTCATCATGCGCCCAGGAGGAATCGAAACGTCCGGTGTAGGCCGAGAGCGCGTTGTCATCAAAGGATTCTGAAGCTAGACATTCGTGAATAGTGTCAGCGGCCATCATGCCGGATTTCATTCCCAGGTGAATGCCTTTGAGGCGTTGCGCATTTAGCAGTCCGGCGGATTCGCCGATTACTAGCATGCCGTGATGATGGAATTTGGGCATAGCGTAATAGCCGCCCTCGGCGATGGTCTTCGCGCCATAGCGAACAATTTTGCCGCCGTCGAGAATCTTTTTGACTAGCGGGTGTGTTTTGTAGCGCTGGAATTTCATGTGCGGGTCATTGGTCGGATTCGCGGCATTTAGCGCGACAGCGAGACCGATTGAAACTGTGGTGTTGGACATTCCGTAAATGAAGCCGCCGCCGAATTCGTCATTGGGCTGAGGGAAACCGAAGGTGTGGATGATTTCACCGGCGGTGATGCGTCCTTCGGGGACTTCCCAGATTTCTTTGACACCGGTTAGGTATGAATGCGGCAGTTTTCCGTTGCCTATGCCTAGCTTGCTGTAGGCCTGCTTGGTTAGTGAGCCACGCACGCCTTCGGCGAGAACTGTTACTTTGGCTTTGAGCAAACTGCCCGGCTCGAAATTATCGCGCGGTTTGCCGGCGACATCGCGGCCCATATCTACAGTTTGCGCGCCGACTACTTTGCCGTCTTCGATTAGTAATTCATAGCCACCGATTCCAGTGAGAATATCGACGCCCAGTTCCTCAACCTTTGTGGCCAACCAGGCGGTGAGTTTGTTGAGTGAAACGACGTACATGCCATGCACGCCCAGCCCCGGCGGGGTTAGCGGGGATTTTATTGAGCCGGACTCGCTGAGATATATGAGCGAGTCTTTGGTGGTTTTGGCCTCGAAGGGCATTCCCTGCTCTAGGAAATCGGGCATCAACTCGGCGATTCCCTTGGGGTCCATCACCGCGCCGGAGAGCGAATGCTGGCCGACCTCCTCGGCCTTCTCGATTATGACAATCGCCGGCGGCTCGACTCCGGCGTCCTTGAATTTTTTGGCCAAATGATAGCCACAGGCCAACCCGGCCGGGCCGGCCCCCACTATGAGAACATCAACTTCCATTTCGTCGCGTTCAATTGCTTCGCTTTGAGTGTTACTTTGCTGAGAGTCGGCGTTCATAGTAGCTCCTCTTTTATGTCCCTGTGATAACTTTGCTTTTCAGGGATAATCATAGATTACCCACGCCTGAATATAGCTGATGGGAGCGTCAAGTAAAGGGAGCGGCGGATTCGCGATAAGAGCCTCAAACAACCTTGTCATTGCGAGGAGTCAGGCGCAAAGCGCCTGATGACGTGGCAATCTCGTGGTCGCCATGTCGCTCTATGAATCCACGGGATTGCCGCGCTTCGCTCGCAATGACTGACGGGCGTTACAGTTTTATGGAAATTGCTACGCCGTCGCGGATGGGGATTATGGTGGTGAAGAGTTTTGGGTGGGTGTAGACTAGTTTGGTGTATTTGCGGATTGAAGCGGTGGCTGAGTCGCGGTTTTTTCCGAAGACTTTGCCGGACCAGATTAGGTTGTCAGAAATTAGTAGGCCGCCTTTGTTTAGACGCGGGACTACTGCTTTGACTACTGTGGGATAATCTTTTTTGTGTATGTCACTGAGGACAATGTCGAATTTGCCGCGGGTTTTGCTGAAGGATTCTAGCGCATCGCCGGCGTGATATACGAACTTACTCTTGAGTCTTCCCTGCTTGAAATATTTCCGGGCTAATTCAAGATTTGATTCGTCATTGTCAGTTAGGTGAATCTCGGCCTTGGCTCCGAGGGCTATGCTGAACCAATAAGCGGAATAGCCATAGCCCGAGCCCAGCTCGAAGATTTTGGTTTTCGCTTTGGAGTTATTGGTCGCATGGAGCAAGGCCTGCTGGTAGAGTAATCTACCGGCGACCGGGCCGATATATGGAAAGTCATGCTTCTTAGCATAGCGCTCCATCTCCTCCAAGGTCTTTGGCCTTGGAGGAGTGATCTTCAGTAGATATTTATCGAGCGCAGGAAGTAAGTCACTCATATTACTACACTCATAGTGATACGCTCATGATGTCATGCTACCTGTGGAAACTGTTGACTTCTCAGGCGCGGCTTTGGCGACTGCCTTTTGTTTCCTCTTGGCGGCGCCCTGACGCATTGTAACTCCGCCACCTATGAAGATAATGATAGCGCCCAACCAGAACAAATTGATAAGCGGTTTGACAGTCACTTGCGCGGCCATTACATGTATTGCTTTAGATTTTGGTTCAGGCACAAAATCACCGAAGAACTTCACTAAAACTGAGCCAGTGCTAGCGTCGATGTTCGCAATATAGACCTCGCCTTTGTCATTATCGAATTTTACACCTTCAGGCTCTAAATTGTTTTGAACCATCCTCAGCGCAGGCGCTATTTCTTCTTTTGTACCATCATGTTCAATAGTTAGCAAGGCCTCGACTCTAGTCGGAGACTGCGTAGCGCCATCATGACCCATCAGCTCAAATCCTTCAAAGGTTATTACATATGGCCCAAGAGTATCAGAGGAGCCTTCTTGTAATTGTACTAACCCTGGATCCTCACCGCCCTGCACTTGCACCGCTTGCGGGGCGATGTATAAATCATACAACAAGTGATTGCGCACATACGGTATTCGCATCACACCCTCACCACCCATACCGGGCTTGGCGATAGTGTTAGCGGTATAGGCTTCGTCACCATCGATTTCAGTGACTTCGATAATCTGGTGTTCTTCCTTGCCAGTAGGATTTTCAATTCCAGCGAATTTGAAATTGAAACCAAAAGCTTCCACTGCCTGTCCCTCGGGCATGGTGATGTTAATGGTCTTATCTAGCCCCGCAGAAGTTGTGGCGCCGATTATCAGCGTGGCTAATCCCACATGAATCAAGTATGGCGCGGCAAGGTGTGACCTTGAACTGCGTTTGAAGAGAAAGTATCCATTGGTGAACGCCGCGGAAACACCAAGAGAAATCATCGCCATGTGCGCCAGGGAAGCGATATCAGCAAAGAGCGCTAAGGACAGATACATGGCGCCTGCAATACTCAAGGCGGCTATCATTATCGATTTCTTTTGAAGCCCTGAGTCCCATTTGAAAGTCGGGAACAGTGTCAGCAATAGCAGAATCGCTATAGCAATCGGATTCATGGTCAATTGATAGTAACTCAGGCTGACCGCCGCAGGGTTATCAGTGAAACGAGTCAACAACGGGGCCGAGGTGCCTAGTAGTGTCAGCACACCGCCGAGGAATAGTATTACTATTCCAAGAGTCACGAAATAGGAGCGCGACATCACTGAAGTAAACGCCGAGCGGGATTTTATGTCGTTCCAGCGCATCATAAACAGCCCGGCAGTTAGAAGCAGGAAGAAGAACAATCCGCCAATCAGGAAATTGTTTATCCCCAAATCGACAAATGAATGGACTGAGAAGTCAGCCAGCACGCCTGAGCGTGTGAGAAATGTTCCATAGAGAACAGAAAGGAATGTCAAGCACACCATGAACAGCCCGAAGCGATTCATGCCTTGGCGGCGTTGCCGAATGAAGGTTGTGTGTATTTGAGTGGTTAGGAATATCCATGGGATAAACGATGCGTTCTCCACCGGGTCCCAGGCCCAGAATCCGCCCCAGCCAAGTGTTTCATAAGCCCAGTACCCACCCTCGATAAGCGCGATACCCAACATAAGCCAGGCAAACAATGTCCACTTGCGAGATCTTTCCGCCCAGTCGTCATAGGAGCGCTGGGTCAGGGCAGTTAAGGCAAATACACATGGAATAGCTGTTGCCGCGAATCCGACGAACATTGTCGGCGGATGGATTGTCATCCAGTAGTTTTGCAATAGCGGATTCAAGCCATTACCGTCAACAGGGGTAAATGGCAGAACATCGAAAGGAGATTTCTTTATGACAATCACCAGGATTGAGAGTATGATAAGTCCGAGGTAGAGCATTGTTCCCTTCTCGTACTTTTTCCCTACGGTGCGCATCAGCACGATACCCATGATGCCCATAAAGAGCATCCACATCAGGAATGTGCCTTCCTGACCGCCCCAGAAAGTGGATATCAGAAAGTACAACGGTAGCTCGTTGTTGGAATAATTAGCAACGTAAGCGACGCTATAATCGTGACTGAGTATCAAATACATCAGCGACGCACAAGCGGCAAAGATAAAGAAAGTCCCGGCGCCGAATAGGACTTGGCCCGGTTTGCTGTAGCGCTCGTTACCGCGCCAGGCTATGAAATAGCACACGACTGAAGCTAGCGTAAGCAAACTGGCGTTGTATATGAAGAAATCTCCCAGTGATGGTAACATGGGGCCTCTCTGTCTATTTTAGTTTGTGAAGTAACATTATCATGAGAACCAATATGGATCATTCGTAAAAAACTAAATTGTTTGAACTTTATCTGCGGGTTTACCACCTGGTGGCTTAGAGCCAGCTATTTGCTGAGTAAAGCCAACTCAGGAACAATCATCCTGTAAGGCTAGAGTGTTCACCTTTTTTGCTTTCACTGGACGCACTACTTCGGCGCCTCCACCGGACATTTCAACCAATCTCTCCACGACACCATCGACCAAAAACTCAGGAGTTGACGCTCCGGCGCTAATGCCAATGTTTTCTATTGGAGATGGGCTATTGTTGAACCACTCCGACTGGATGTCCGCTTCACTGTCAATCAAGTACGCCTTTCCGCACAGCGCTTCGGCCATTGAGGCCAGGCGGACAGAGTTAGCCGAAGTTGTCGAGCCAACTACCAGGATCATATCGACCTCGGGGGCAAGTTTCATGATGGCGCTTTGTCTTTGGTTGGTGGCGTTGCAAATGGTGTTGAATACTTTTATATGCGGCCAGCGTTCAATTGCCTTTTTTTCAGCCTCATCAAATTCTGACGCCTCGGCGGTTGTCTGGGTTGTCAGCGCTAGTTTTTCCGGTTGCTCATCAGGTAGCGCCATCAGCGCCTCCAAACTAGGAATGACTGTCATCATGCCGTCTTTGGCATGACCCAAAACACCCATGGTCTCGTCATGATGCTCATCGCCGAAATGCAGAATCGTATAGTCGCGACTATCGAGTTTGTCGATGATATCATGAATCCGTGTCACTAGAGGACAGGTTGCGTCGATTACATCGAGACCTTGCTCTTTGGCGGAGCGAATGATGTGCGGGGAGACACCGTGCGCAGAGACAATGACTGTCCCTTTCTCGATGTCCTTAACTTCAAACTTCTGATCAATACCTTCCTTGCGGAATTTCTCTACTACGGCGTGGTTGTGAACTATCTCTTTTAGAATAGTCACATTCTCCACTCCACGAGTCTTAGTTTCCTCGGCGATATTGATTGCCCGCTTGACTCCCATGCAAAAGCCATGATGATCTGCTATGACAACTTTCTTCATGCTGGTAGCAATTGCATCAGATGAGGTGTCTGCTGTTGTTACATCTGTCATTTTTGTTAAAAGCTCCTCTGTCCCTAGGAAACTGTGATTTTGTTACTTTTCTAAAAGCAAATGGCAGAAGGACGCCCCTGTCCTCTGTTTGATTCTCGTTATTTACTCTTGCCTATATCACTCTTACCTATATCGCGTTCGCCAGCAATTGTTTGGACTGGTTGAACGCCCTATAGGATGACCTAACCAGCGGGCCGGATTCTATATGTCCAAATCCTATTTGTTTGCCTAGAGCGGCAATTTCTTCAAACTCCTCCGGCGGATAATAACGCTCAACCGGCAGATGGTCATCGGAGGGCCGTAAGTATTGCCCCACCGTTACTATATCGGTACCGGTATCGCGTAATTGATGAAACAGCTCGGTTATCTCATCGAGTGTCTCCCCCAGCCCAACCATTATACCAGTTTTGACCACCGGTCGGGGATTGAATTTGTGCCCTTCTTTGAGAATAGCCAGTGAGCGCTCCAACTCGGCTCCGGGTCGCACCCGACGATAGAGACGCTCAACTGTTTCCACATTGTGCGCAAAAACATCCGGCTGACTATCCAGAATTACTCGAACCGCATCCATATTGCCCTGCAAATCTGGGATAAGGAACTCCACTTTGACCAGCGGGTCTCGTAAACGTAACTCCCGCAAGGTCTCAGCGAAAATCTCAGCTCCGCCGTCGGGAAGATCATCGCGGGTTACCGAAGTAATCACCACTTGATTCAGCCCCAACTCCGCGACTCCTTCGGCGAGGCGTCGCGGCTCATCTTTGTCCAAACCAACCGGTCGACCGGTTAGCACATCACAAAAACGACAGCCGCGAGTGCAGAATTTTCCGAGAATCATGAAAGTTGCGGTGCCCTCACCCCAACATTCACGAATATTCGGGCAGGCGGCTTCACCGCAAACTGTGTGCAAGTTGTTTTCACTCATCACACGTTTAACCCGCAGGTACTCTTTATTGAATCCGGCGGAAATTTTTAGCCATTTGGGCAAGCGGGCAGAACGCGGCAATGACGCTCCTGCGCAACCTCCCGGTCCGGCAGAGCTAGCTCGCAAAGTAGGAGAGCTTTCTATTGGTTGAGAAAATATCTTGTTCTTCATGCAATAACTCTTCTATTTGCTTTTACATCCTTAGGCGACTTCTCTTGAACGTGAATTTGTATTAGTGATACTCTCGCCTTTATCCGCAGAGAGAGTTTTAGATACGTGATTCAGGAAATATCTAATAAAGGTTGTGTCCTCATGTAGCTCGGTGTGAAAAGCGCTACCGAGCAGGTTGCCCTGCCGAACCAAAGTTGGCGTATCATCTGTTTTCGCTAACACTTCTACCTTGGATCCAACTCTGGTTATCTTTGGCGCTCGAATGAAAGACACCGGAGCTGACAACTTCTCAGCGCCGTCGATGATTTCAACTTTGTCCTCAAAGGAGTTTATCTGTCGGCCATAGGCGTTACGAGACACTGTGACATCCAAGACACCTAACGGCTCAAATGTTTTGTCCGGCGCGCCTGTGCCATCTTCAACTTGGGAACTCAGAAGTATTAGCCCGGCGCAGGTACCCCACACTGGTTTTGTTTTGGTGAATTTTTTCAACCCAGTCCACATATTAAATTCGCGCAACAGAAGCGCCATCGTTGTTGACTCGCCTCCGGGGAGTATGAGCGCATCAAGGTTATGCAATGATTCAAGCGAGCGCACTTCACGGCCTGTAGCGCCGACTTTTTTGAGAGATTCCAAGTGACAATTGAAATCTCCCTGTAAAGCTAGAACACCAATAACCGGGGCTGTTGCTAATCTGTCAGATAACTGATTCATACCGTAGCTGATAATAAGGTAGGGCAGAACCCGTAGTGGTTCTGCCTTCTTTCTTATAGATTGTTGCTTGAGAAGTTCATATTCAACTAATCCAATGGCAGAACCGCTTCGGGTTCTGCCCTACTCTTGTTTGGGCTAGATTCTGAGTGTCAAGTCCCTAAAAAGGGGACTTGACCTACGACTAGCGCTAAACTATACGCGCCTTAGCGGACTTGCAACAACTCCGCTTCGGGTATTGCCGCGGCTTCGATTCCCGGCATGGCTTTTCCCAATCCTCTACTAGTCTCAGCGACTACTTTATAGTCTTTGTACCTTGCAGTAGCCTGAACAATGGCTCTTGCATAGGCCAATTGAACTTTTCTCTTATCCGCATCTTCCTTTTGATCTTCCCCTGCTTTGAAAATGCCGCTACCAACAAATACAGCTTCGGCGCCGAGCTCCATGCATAGCGCCGCATCAGCGGGAGTAGCAACTCCACCGGCGGCAAAATTCGGGGTTGGGAGTTTTCCGTTCTTCGCCACCCAGCGCACCAGATTCAACGGCGCCGCTAGAGTCTTGGCGGCGGTGAAGAGCTCGTCTTCATCAAGCGTTGTCAGCCAACGGATTTCTCCGTTGATTTTGCGCAAGTGATTCACCGCGTGAGAGACATCACCTGTTCCAGCTTCGCCTTTAGTACGAATCATCGCTGCGCCTTCTCCTATACGTCGCAGAGCTTCACTCAAGCTCCGGCAACCACAAACAAAGGGAACTTTGTATTTCCACTTGTTTATATGATGCGCTTCATCGGCAGGGGTCAATACTTCGGACTCGTCTATAAAATCAATTTCCAAAGTTTCCAGAACCCGGGCTTCACTAATATGTCCAATCCGGCATTTGGCCATCACCGGAATACTGACTGTGGCCTTGATATCTTCGATCATTTGCGGATCTGACATCCGCGCTACACCGCCGTCACGGCGAATATCCGATGGCACCCGCTCGAGGGCCATCACCGCCTGCGCTCCAGCGTCCTGCGCAATCCGGGCCTCTTCGGCGTTGGTGACATCCATAATCACCCCGCCTTTTAGCATTTCTGCCAGGCCGATGTGGACGCGGTGCTCTTTTGAATCAAATTGCTCGTCAATATTCATTTTCTTTTTTACCCTATAGTATAAATCTTTGTCTATGCTAAATGCGCTTTAGCCAACACTCCGCTTAACGAAGAGCGCATCCAATGATGCCACACAGGAAACGCCCTGTCCAGTCCGAAAGACAAGTCTTTCGTCCTGTGGCAGAGAATTCTCTGATGAGCCGTCGCGAACCTTCAAAACTGAATTCGCGCCCGGATTATCTACGGATTATACTCCCGAAAAAGATTCGGAGTTAAATCTCTGATGGGAGCGCTGAGCGCAAAGAAACTAGGCGCTGGCCGCTACCGGGGCCTGGATATAGCGATCCATGGTTTCGCTGGCGAGACTGGATAGATAGGCGTTTTGCTGACGTTTCCAGAAATGGCGCATTTTGCAATCATCATAGACATTACAACAGCCAGCATTCTCACGGCAACACTGATTGAGCGAAATCGGCCCCTCAACACCCTCGATTACATCGAGAAAAGATATTTCCTTGGCGGGACGGGCTAGTTGATAGCCGCCATGAATACCCTGATATGACCGGAGAATTTTTACTCTGGTTAACTGCTTAAGAATCTTTGCCAAAAACTCCCTGGGGGCGCTTTGCTCTTTGGCTATTTGACCGATGGAGGCCAATTCTCCCTCCGGTAGCTGTGTAATGTGGAACACAGCGCGAAGCGCGTAGTCAGCTTTTTTGGTTAATTTCATTTTCTGCTCCCCTTTCAAACGAATCAATTAAATTTACAGACCTGCAACAGTAAAATGGCTATATTTCAATTGCAAAACTGCAACTCCGAAACATAGACGAAACTGTCTACAATAGTATAGCTAGAGATTGCTACATTGGCAAGTAGGTAATTACCTGTGCATTGAACTAAACCAGATTAGTGTGGTTTAAGGAAATAGTGGATGGAGATTGTATTTTCTATCCTTGACGACCGATAATAAAGTAGTATTATGATTTAGAGACCGCAATAGTCTCCATTGAGACATAAGTCTCTAACCTACCAGCATTAACGTATTAAGAGGTAATGATTTATATGACCACAACTAACACAGACAAGCAACCGGCTACTTCCCAGTCGGATACTCTGCTGGCTATAACTCCTCCAGCGGTTAAGGAAATCAAACGATTGATTGCCGAAGAGGGCGATAATGCGCTTTACCTTCGCCTTGGAGTTGAAGCCGGAGGATGTAGCGGGCTTTCCTACGCTATGGGCTTTGATACCAAGAAAACTGACACTGATCGGGTTTTTGAATTTGATGGTGTCCAGACTTTGGTTGACGCCAAGGCTTTGCTTTATATGGCCGGCACGACCCTCGATTATAGCGGCGGTATGATGGGCGGCGGTTTTAAGTTCATCAATCCTAAGGCCCAACGTAGTTGCGGATGTGGCTCCAGCTTTAGCGTTTAAGCGGAATCCTACTTACTTTGGAAATTGTTGATATTAAGTCGTTTGTCGATGGGGGTATGCTCATCGAGAGCGAGTTTGTGGCGCGTATCGAAAGCCACGATTGGAGCCAATATCGGGACAAGATGGTTCTGATTCGGGGCTGTAGTGATATAATTATTCCTACCTGGGCCTATATGTCGGTGACTGCCCGGCTCTCGGCCTTTGCGAAGGTAATCCGCTATGGAAACGAGCATTCTAACCTCGTTGTATACCGTCGGCCCAAAGTAGAATCCCCGAAATCAACCTAGCCGTTCTAAGCTTTATCAAATAGCTCTAGAATATTTTCCAAGTGGAATCACAAAACAAGCGCTTTACAGAATACGGTATCAAGCGCTATATATGCCGCTGATTATATGGGTGGCTGGATCCCATCCATTGGTCATTGGTCAAAATGGGCGGCGTCGATGAATTATTCTCTGGAACATCATCGGCCGGAAAACTACACAGACAAAACGGAATTACTTGTATATGCCAAAAGTGCGATTTGAACCAAGCGGAGTTGAAGTAGACACAGAAGCGGGAACATCAATCCTTGATGCGGCTCTTGATGCAGATGTTGAACTTGACCACAACTGCGGCGGCAATTGCGCCTGCTCTACTTGCCATGTGATAATCGATTCCGGCATTGAGGGAATCAACCCGATAACTGATGATGAGCAAGACATGCTCGATGAGGCAATCGGCCTGACACCAAACTCACGTTTGGCTTGCCAGTGTAACCTAACTAGTGACGTGACAGTTACGATTCCTGATACTTCATCGCAGTTCGCTGACTTCGACGACTTTGATTAAGTTAGGCGCTGTCTAAAACTTATCAAAGCGCTGGACTTCTATGTCACGCTTTGCTAGCTCAGCCATGAAAATATCAGGATCAATAGCTATCTCCTGAGGGACTACGCCGCGCTTTTCTACACGACCGGAGGCCGCCATCCAGGCGATTATTGCAATAGGAAATGCAGTGGTGCGCATCATAGCTGTCAATCCGGTTTTCTCATCCTGCTTATCGACAATCTGAAGACGCAATTGCTTTTGTTTGCCGTTTTGCTTCCCGGAAAAATCCACCCTTACTAAAGTTAAATCCGGCTCACCAAAACTGAGATTCTTATCCAAAACTTCACGTAATACCGAACGCGGCTGGACTGTTGCACCATCGACACTAACCGGCTCACGCGAGGCCAAGCCAATCTCCAACATCGGACGAAACAAATCGCAGTGCCCGGGATAGCGAATAGTCTTGTAATCCAGAAAATCTACTACACCGGCGTAGGTTTTGGGTAAAGTCGATGTGCCACCGGAGGTGTAGAAGGCTTCCAGCTTGCCGATTTCAGCGAACTCCAACGCCTCGACACCACTCATCGGGTCTACGGTTTTCTCTTTGCCGCCATCAAGGATGACTACCGGCTCCCAGTATTCATTTATTAGTCCCTCGGCGGAGAACACCATTTGATAATTCAATGGCGGACGCGGGTTTTGTGGTAATCCGCCGACACGGATTTTCAATGAATCGACCTGGTCAAACTCTCGAATTCCCGCGGCGGCCAGAATCGAAACCATGCCGGGAGCCAAACCACAATCAGGAACCACTACCACATCAGCGGCTTTGGCCTTTTCGTCGCGTTTGAACTGCTCGGCGACGGTGTCATTGTTGCCGCCAAGGTCGAAAAAGTGAGCTCCGGCGGCTATGGCGAGGTCGGTTAATTCCGGGTTGTATTTGTAGGTTACCGCTGAAATTACAGCAGAGGCTCCTTCGAAGGGGTTCGCTGAAGAATCCACTTTGGAGACATCAAGAAACTTTCCGGTGGTTTTCCTGGCTCCAAATTCTTCGGCTACTTTTTCGGCAGTTTCTTTGTCAATATCGAAAACAACTATTTGGGTAACTCCTTGAGCTCTGGCTAGATCGTAAACTGCCGCTCGTCCCATCAATCCTGCGCCTACAACTGCTATTTTCATCTCTTAACCTTGTCTTTCTTCTGTAAATTCCGAATTGAAACATCGACTATCGCTTAGGTAGCGAAGGAATCTGCCGATGACAATAGTACAAGGGAGTTCGACAAATATCAAACTCTCCTTGACACCTCGGGATACGCCCGTAACAAAGCGTTTTCCGGGAAAATCATAGGATCGAAAAAACCGAACATCGCGGAGCCTTTCTCTCATGAGTAACGATACTACGGCCAAAGCCAGTTCTTCCTCAACTACTGGCGCATCCACAGCCAAAGCTGCGGATAAAGCTGAGGACAAAGAGAAACAGTCTCTTGTCCCGTTGAATTCACCTGAAGGACAGGCTTGCTTAAAGGAGTTTTTCAGCGCGCAGTTTGAATTGAACCACGACCTCAACAATCCCCTGGCCGGTGTTGTTGGTTATCTTGAATTGGCGCTGACAGATTCAGAGACTATTCCAGCTCGTCCGCTTGAACTATTGAAGAATGTGCAGAAATGCGCTGACCGAATGGACCAATTGATTCAAGAATATGTCAAATCCAAACGTCGCTTACAAACTACAGTTGACCTTAGCGACGTAGTTGATGAAGGTTAACTGACAGTTAAGCGTCACTAAGCATAGCGTCAACTTCGATTTCAACTAACGCTTCGGCGTCAATCAAATTACTAACTTCGACAAGTGTAGTGGCAGGTTTGATATCTGCAAAGACTTCCCCATGCGCTTTGGCCACTTCCTGCCATCGGCTTATGTCAGTCACAAACATTCGGGTGCGTACGACATCTTTGACTTCAGCGCCGGCTTCAACTAGAGCCTGCGTAATAATTTCCAATGAGCGTTTAGCCTGAGCGTACATATCACCCTTGGCAATCACTGCGCCATCGGGGCCAAGTCCGATAGTTCCGGTGACGAATACGAAATTGCCGGAACGCACAGCTCGTGAGTAGCCAACGATTTCCTCCCAGGGGGCGCCGCTTGAGATGTTAATGCGTTTCATTGTTTTCTCCTTTGAGTTGATGCTAGCGTGTAGTTTTACTTTGATTCGGTACAGTGTGGTTTGCTAAGAAGATTCTTCGCGTTGCTCAGAATGACAATATCCTAGCTATCGCAGAATCTTCGATAGTGTCATTCTGAGCGTAGTGAAGAATCTTGTTTGATTTGGCAGCTCATATCGAACTTGACTATTCTGTAAACCAACCCTCACTTAGGTCCAGCCAACCGGCATTATTCTCTTCAATCAGAGCTATCTTTTTTGCCCTTGTCCATCCTCTTATCTGCTTTTCACGTGCAATGGCTGAATGTATATCATTGTAGACTCGAAGAACACAAGCTGACCGATTTTGTATCTTGAAGTGAATCCGGAAGTGATCTTGTTTTTGTGTTCGTATACACGGCGTTGCAGGTCGTTTGTGACACCAGTGTATAGTGTCCGCGAGTGGTTGGTCATGATGTATACGAAGTAGTTCTTCATTTCGTTGCAGTGTGATTTGCTAATAAGATTCTTCGTTACGCTCAGAATGACACTATCGAAGATTCTGCGATAGCTAAGATAATGTCATTCTGAGTGTAGCGAAGAATCTTATTTATTCAGGCAGTCCACGTCGGACTTATGAACGACATGTGCGCTCTACAACAATTGCAGGCGCTTGCGGATGAACCATTCGAGGGACAGCGCTATGATGAAGGCCGCCAGGAAGCGCCAATCGCCGCGCAGGGGGATTTCTACTTCTTCGGAGACATTAATCAGAGCTCCAGATAGGGACTGCTCAATGGACTCCAGGTGGGAAATATGGGCATACTTCCCGCCGGTTTTTTGGGCTATTGCTTGCAGGGCGCCGAAATCCGGGGTGGTTTCTCTTTGCTCAAGGGAGTATTGTGTCACTTGAATCCTGCCAGTGTCAGTCTTGATTTGTTCGCCATCGACAAAAGAGCGCCCTTCAAAGCGATATGTCCCGGGAGTCAATCCCTCAAACTCGGCGCGATACACTCCCTCACCTGTGCTCTGCAATGTTGCAACAATTGTATCAGGAGCGCCCTGTCGATATAAAAAGACATCGCCGCTGTAGCCATCAAGCGCTCGATAACTTTGATCGAATGCCGTGCCGGAAAACACGGCAATCTCACCACGCGAATAGATTGAGCGCTCCGGCTCAATTTTCACTGGAGAAATATCTTATGTCACCGACAGCCAGTTCACCGCACCATTTACAAACTCACTGAAGTGACGTGTGGTTAACTCGGTTTCAACAGATTGAAACGCCATGCGCCAGAGTGGCGAGCCGTTTAGTTCCAGTATCTTTCCTGCGCCACGCTTTTGGGCGACCAGCAAAGCGACCGGCTTAGTGTTGCTGGAATCAGTAAGCAGAGCAGGAGCGCTTGAGACTCCCGGCGCTTTGGCTTGTATTTGGTATTCGCTTTCGGCCAGGACTAGCGCCTCACCAGAGTCGGAATTGATTTCGGTAAATGGCGCGACAGTGACAAATGGCGGGAAACTTCGCCAGACTTCGCGGACATTTTCATCCTGTCCGGAGATTCTTAGCGCTGGATGCAAGACATTTTCTCCGCGCAGGGAGATTGTGGTTGGGCGACGGAGAACACTTCGATATCCCGAAGCAATGCGCATTGGCAGAAGGCTATTGAGCGATACTGTTCCGGCGGCCTCACTGGCGCCTTGATTTCTGCCAAGCAACCGCTCTCCGGCGGCCACAAATAGCCCGCCACCATGTGAGCTGACAAATGACTGCAGCAATCGGTAGCGGTTGTCACGACGAATCGCCGAGGGATTCAACAGAATCACTACATCAAATTGATTCAACGCGCTCTGAGTAGTCGGAAATTTGGTGTCGATATAATCGCCCGATGCTTTCTCTATTATATTGGTAACCTCTACTCGCTCATTTTTCTTGAGCGCTTCCTTGATAAACTTGAAATCCCAACTCAAGTTTTCACTAACTAAGGCGACTTTCAGGCGACTCTTTAGGACTTTTATGGCAAATACTCTGGAGTTATTTTCTGTGCGGCGTTCGGAAGTGGCGCTTGTGATTTTTGTAGCTAGAAATGCCGCTCCAGGTTTTGTCGGAGTGAACTTCAGCTCTATCTCAGCGGCCAACTCGCCTCGGCCTAGTTTTATTCTTTGAGTAGCGCTTGGAGCGCCGGAGGAGTTGTCACTGTCAGGATTAACTTCTCGCAATTCAACTTGTGCCTCAATTGCGTTTTCACCAACACCGCGCCAACGCAAAGAAACCTTTATGGGAGTCTCAGCTCCGACATAGGCAACGGGATTGTAAGTAATATCTGCGATTTCGATATCGAAATCATCCGAGCGCTCGCCAACTCCGATAGTGTAAATGGGTGTTTGCATGGGCGCCGGTAACTCCTCAACAACCTGCAGAGGCTCGCGACCGATATTGTTAATTCCATCAGAGATTACCATCCATATATCAGCCGGATTCTCAACGTTTTGCCGCGCCAATTCTGATAGCGCCTCGCCAATTGCAGTGCCGCCCACAGCGCTGGCGGAATTGCCCCCTGCATTTTCGGTATTAGGCGCCTCGCGAGTTGTCATCAGAGTATCTGAGAAATAGCGATACTCCAGGTCGTAATTCTCTGAGAGCCGGGCAAGCGGATTATTGCCGGCGGTGAATACACTATCTACACTCGCAAGACGTGATACGCCGTCACTGGATTGACGCATCGAACCTGAGACATCCAGAGCGATAGTCATTCGCTGGCGACGTTCGCCGCTGAGGTTGTATGAAATTACCGGCTCCAGCAAAGTCAGGAACAGGGCAATCAAGGCAATTATGCGTAAGCCTAGTAGTGGGTATTTGACTCTGGCCGGGAGAGGCGGATTTGTGCGCCTGTAATGATAGACCGAGAGCGCCAGCAGGATTATCAATGCGCTCCAGCCCAAAAGGGGTGAATTGCTTAGGAATTGTAGTGAGAAATCGGAGATGTCACTCATGGTGTCTTATACGGTGAGTTCATCGGAATAGCGCCAGAAACAGGCCGGGAAAAACAGAAAAATTGAACAGATGAAGATGAAACTGCGAAAAACCGGATGATTGGATTCTCAACCAGCGCGACGAGTTGCGAATTGGGCGATTTCGGTTAGCGAATTGAAATATTCCGAGCCTTCAAGGAAGTTCACTCCGGCAAATCCCTCTTCGCAAATCTGCTCAGCGCGACTATAGGCGTAATCTATGCCGCCATTTTTGCGCACAAATTCGAGAACCTGCGGGAAATCTTCCTGCCCGACACCATTGTTGAGCAATTCCTTGATTTTGTCAGCTTTGGCGCTGTCGCTGTGGTGCAATGAATATATCAGCGGCAAAGTCACTTTTCCGGTCATCACGTCATTCCCCGGCTCTTTGCCGGTTACTCGGGCATCGCCGACAAAGTCCAGCAGATCATCAGCGATTTGGAATGAAGTCCCGAGCGCCGAGCCGAATTGCGAACATTTGATTCGCGTTTCTTCATCGAGACCACCAAGAATCGGGCCAACCTGACAGGCCACATCAAATAGTGATGCGGTTTTGTCGGCTATTATGCCTAGATATTCTTTTTCTGAGACGTCGTAGTTGCGTGTTTCTTCAATCTGGCGCAATTCGCCGACAGACACCTGCTCGGTGGCTTGGGAGATGGCGTTCATCAACTGCAATGATCCGATTGAGCTCATGATTTTGAAAGCCTTGGCAAATAGATAATCACCCATTAGGACGGCAATCAGGTTTGTCCATTTGAAATTGACGGTTTCCTGATTGCGGCGCATATAGGATTCATCGACTACATCATCATGCAGAAGCGTCGCGGCGTGAATCAACTCAATAGCCAAAGATGCATCTACAGTGTTCTTATCGAATGTTCCAGCGGCGCGGGTCAGCAAGAATAGTAATGCCGGCCTTATCCTTTTGCCCTTGCTCTTGAGCAAGTGTTGGGCAATTGAGGAAATAAGCGGGCTGTCTCCCCGTAGAAACTCGGCCATTTTGTCATCAAAAACGGCAAAATCCTCTTTGACTGGCTCAATGAGACGTTTAAGCTCGGTTGAGTCAAGACGCTTAGAGGACTTGGAGCCTTCGCTTAGATTTATTTCGGCTGTTTTCAGTGTCATAACTTATTGTCGGGCAGACTTTTTCTGTGGAACGGCGATATCAACAATCAGGCTCCTCCGACTACCGGAGGGAGAATATACATCGTGAATAGCGCCTGTCAAATCCTTAAGAATTCTATTCTGCTATTCCCATTCGGTTATTCCCATTCAATAGTCGCCGGTGGCTTGGAAGAAATATCGTAGGTGACCCGATTTACTCCTGAAACTTCATTAATTATCCGATTAGATATCTTTGCCAGCACATCATCGGGGATTCTGGACCAATCGGCGGTCATGCCGTCCAATGATGTAACCGCACGTAAGGCGATTACGTTCTCATAAGTGCGTTCATCGCCCATTACTCCAACTGTGCGAATTGGAAGCAGGACCGCGAAGGCCTGCCAAATGAGGTCGTATTGTCCGGTTGAATAGAGTTCTTCGATGAAGATTGCATCGGCGTCTTGCAGGACTTTGATACGCTCGGGAGTAATATCGCCAAGAATGCGCACCGCCAGCCCCGGCCCGGGGAAAGGATGTCGGCCAAGAAATTTCGGAGCGAGTCCCAGCGCCGTTCCAACATTTCGGACTTCGTCTTTGAAAAGCTCTCTTAGCGGCTCGACGAGCTTGAGCTTCATGCGGTCTTTGAGTCCGCCTACATTGTGATGCGATTTGATTGTCACTGATGGTCCCTTAAAGGACACCGACTCAATGACATCGGGATACAAAGTGCCCTGAGCCAGGAAATCCACTCCGCCGATTTTCTCGGACTCTTCCTCGAAAATATCGATGAAAGTGGCGCCGATAATTTTGCGCTTTTTTTCAGGATCAGTGACTCCCGCGAGCCTATCGAGAAACAATTTTGAAGCATCCACACCCAACACAGATATTTCAAGCTCCTCGAACATTTTCATAACCGAGGAGTATTCATCTTTGCGTAATAATCCATTATCCACAAAAATCGGAAACAAACGGTCACCAATTGCGCGGTGGAGTAACATCGCGGCGACTGAGGAGTCTACCCCGCCGGAAATGCCAAGTACAACTTTGCCGTCACCGACAGTATCGTTTATGCGTTTGATGGCGGATTCTATGAACTTGTCCTCTGTCCAGTCGCCGGTGCATTCGCAAATATCAGTCAGGAAATTCGAGAGAATATTGCGCCCCTCGGATGTGTGCGAGACTTCGGGATGGAATTGGACGCAGAAGATTTTGCGTTCCAGGTTTTCGATTGCCGCGAAAGGTAGAGACTCAGTATGCGCAGTTACTCTGAATCCTTCGGGAAGGGTGACGATAGAATCTCCATGACTCATCCATGCCTGACTGCTGGCGCTTACTCCGTCGAACAGGGGATTGTCTTTGCAGTCTGAATCGGATTGGACAGATAGCTGTGCTTTGCCATACTCTCGCGAGCTGGCTTTCTCAAGTTTTGCTCCGAATTCATCGGCTATTAACTGCATGCCGTAGCAAATACCTAATATCGGTTTGCCAGTCTCGAAGAGTCCTTTGGGAGCTCGCGGGGCGTCGGGGTCGGTTAATGAACTCGGGCCGCCGGAGAGTATGTAGCCACACACATTTGCATTGGCGTACTCGGAGATTTCATGAGTGCAGGGCATGATTTCGCAATACACATGCGCCTCACGAACCCGACGCGCTATCAATTGGGTGTATTGCGAGCCAAAGTCAATAATCAGAATCATTTCACCGGAGTTTGTCTCCAGCTTAGAGTCATTCATGGAATCTACCGCTACCTGAGTTTCTGTTAGTTCACTATTGGCCATTATTGGTTGTCCAATTGTTGGTTATCCACTGCCCTGTATTCATCGCCGGATATTCCGGGTATCCCTGTTATTCGAGATATCCGATGATTTTCTCGATTTCCCCCAAGTGTTCGGAGACTTGGGGAGAATTAGGTTCGAAGACGCTATCTTGTTTCCATTTCAAGTCATTGGTTTCGGGATAATCAGTTAGATAATGTAGTCCTCGTGACTCATGACGCTCAAGCGCCATCTCGGTCATCAATAACGCCACAAGAGCGAGATTTCGCAACTCAAGCGCCGCATAGACATCTGGTAAATGTGCAAATTCACGACCAATCACGCGATTTATGTCCATCAGCCTGTCACGCGCCAACGAAAGCCTATCTAGCGAGCGAACAATTCCCAAATAGTCGGACATCAACAGTTTCAAACTCTTGCGCTCATGCGCCAAGATGATATTCGCGGTATCCCTCTCCACCGCGCCGGTATATTCCGGGGCTCTTACTGCTTCCAACGGACGGAAGTCCTTAATGTTCCTCGTGGTCCATTCAGCGGAAAACTCAGCCATCACTACTGCTTCGAGTAGTGAATTACTCGCGAGACGATTTGCTCCATGCATTCCGGTGTGGGCGCTTTCCCCGCAGACCATCAGGCCCTTGACTGAGGTCACACCTTCAAGTGTGGCGCGAACACCGCCGCAAAGGTAATGCGCTGAGGGCACTACCGGGATTGCTTCTTTGGTAATGTCCACCCCCCTATCGAGACAACCCTGATAGATATTCGGGAAGCGCTTTATTATTTCCTCGCGTGAAATCGAGGAAAGGTCCAGCATTACATGCGAATCACCTGACTTTTTCAATTCGCTGTCGATTGCGCGAGCGACAATATCGCGCGGGGCCAAATCTCCGCGGGTGTCGTAATCGCTCATAAAGGCGCGCCCATCGATTGTGCGCAATTTGCCGCCATGCCCGCGGACTGCCTCGGAAATAAGCAGAGACCTTTCGGCTTCTTCATAGAATGCGGTGGGATGAAATTGCACAAATTCAAGGTTTGCAACCGCGGCCCCGGCACGGTAGGCCATCGCGATTCCATCACCGGTGGCGATCATTGGGTTGGTGGTGTATTGATAAACCTGACCCACACCGCCGGTAGCCAACATCACTATACGCGCATCGAAGATAACGAATTCTCCACTAGTGGCGTCAAAGGTGACTACACCATTCGCGCAAGTTTCCTCACCGTCGTTAGCGGTAAGCACATCGGAGGCAATATGGTTTTCATGGAGGTGGATATTGGGAGAGTTGCGACAGCCGGTTAGTAGCGCGCGCTCAATTTCGCGGCCTGTCAGGTCATCGGCGTGAACGACACGATTGGCGCTGTGGCCTCCTTCCAGCGCTAAGTCCAGATTTGTTTCAGGATTGGCGCTGGTTTCGCGTGAGACATGAGTGAAGCGAACACCTATAGCAGTGAGACGTTTGATAGACTTCGGCCCGTGGCGGACAACTCTTTCTACAACTTCGGGATCGCACAAGCCACCACCGGTTTTCAAAGTATCTGACAGATGACTCTCAAAACTATCGAGCGGTGACATCACCGAAGCAATTCCGCCCTGTGCGTAGTTGGTGCTTGATTCGCGTTGTTCTTTTTTGGTGATGATTGAAAGTGTCAGCGAGGGGTTCGCCTCGGCGACAGCCAACGCATAGGATAGCCCGCCGATTCCAGAGCCGATTACCGCGACGTCACACTTGATGCGTTTCGGCGCGGACTGTATTTCAGCGGACTGTTTTTCAGCGAACTGTGTTTCAGGTGAGGTTTTCTGCACTTTGTTTACACGCTATCTGAGTTCGCTATTTGCGTTGCTTCTTTTAGAAGTGTGGCGAATCGCTCTTTCTGGTCTAGTTCGGAGCGCACTTTGATAATCCAAACCGGCACATTCCAGGAAAACTCTCTGAGTTTTACCCAGTCTTTCCCAGTGGTTACAATCGCTTTTGCCGCGACAGCCTCTATCTCCGATAGAATAGCCGCGACGCTGTTTGCATCATAGTCAAAGTGGTCCGGGAATTCAATCATACCGAGACATTGAATCTCCAGAGCCTGGGCGGTTTTGCGGAATCCGGCATTGTCAGCCAAACCGGAGACCAGTATCGCAGGTTCTGTCAGTCTGCTGGAAGCGTCGGTGAGAGTGTCACCCGGTGATAGAGCTGGAAGCGCCTGCACCAGTTTTGTTTCCATTGCTGATTTCAACACTATTCCGTCATAGGCCGCGCTTACTGCATCTTGAATCCAACCAGCGGGTTCGGAAGCCGGGGAATCGAGTTTGGTGAAAACGACAATATCGGAGCGTTTGAGAGCGGTAAGCGGCTCCCTGAGTCTTCCGAAAGGCAACAATCGGAAGTCTGCCACCGTTGAGTTTGAATCGATGAGAGTAATGGCCAAATCCGGTTTCAAACCGCGAGTCTGAAAACCGTCATCGACTACTATTACATCAACTGCCACATCAACTGCGCCTTTATCGCTCAGCGTCTTGACTGCATTACGTTTGGATTTGCTAATCGCGAAACACATATCGGGAAACATTTCCGCTAATTCACGTGGCTCATCACCGGTGTCGGCAACCGGTCGCAATAACAAGGCGCTTCCGTTTTCTACCAACTCGATATTATTGGCTCGACCGTAACCCGAGCAAACAATTCCGACTTTCTTGCCGGACTTTTGCAACTCGCGCGCCACTAGCGCTACAAAGGGAGTTTTGCCTGCGCCTCCGACAGTCACTCCGCCTACTGTTATCAAAGATACACTTAGATTCAAAGGTTTGGGCGCTAGTGATTTGCTAATTGCGAAACCCAGACGGTACACAAGTGACATAGGCCACAGGGTTACTAAACGTAACAACCCTAATAGCGATGAGTTCTCAGCATGAATGGCTTTTAGCCAAAGACGCTCAAGGCTGAAACTTTTGGAGGTAGGCTTGTCTTGTGTCATGGTGTCACATTATCACTTACCAGTGTTTCTACTTTGCCAATGGTGAAGTCCATAGCGCTTTCTGAGTTGGATTCAGATGGCGCCGCATCCCATTGGCTGAATTCATGCTCGCCTTTTAGCGCAAGTTCAACTTGACTGGTAAGTCCTTTCCAATCTCTCACCTGCAGGCCGCATTTGCGCTGTTTTATTAGAGCTACCGCCTCGGTCACGTTGGCGGTATGCGGCCCGAATAGGACCGGAGTTCCAACTTGCGGCGGCTCAAGGATGTTGTGCCCGCCTATTGGAATCATAGTGGCTCCCACGAATGCCAAATCAGATGCGCCATACAATTCACGCAGGACTCCGAAGGAATTGATAATTGTTACATGTGAATTGGTATCTGCTATAAACTTGGCGTCTTTGCTGAATGTTTGTGTCGCAATTCCGAGACTGTGCGCCTCGCTGGCGATTTCTGCGCAACGTTCCAGGTGTCGCGGGGCTATGGCGATTCGTAGTTGTGGAAAACTTGGCGATAGATGTTGAAACAACTCCAGCGCTCCGGTGAATTCTCCACTTCGGATGGAACCGAAGACCAGCAGAAAATCTGTTTCAGCCACTCCGAGGGTTTCACGCCAGTGTCTTTTTCTTTCCGCAGGTATGTGATTGACGGGCGCATCGCTTTTGATATTCCCCGAATGACAAAGACGCCCCTGCGGTACTCCCAGCGCTTTGAACCGCTCCAAATGCTCCTGCGCCTGACAAATCACCATCTCATAGTTTTGCATCGCGCGCTTAACCAGCGAGTGGGCCTGCATGTATTTTCTAAAGGAGCGCTCTGTCAGACGCGCATTGAGTAGCGCATAGGGAATCTTCCGTGCAATCAGCGCGGAGGTCCAGCAGGGCCATATCTCTGTTTCGGTAAAGAGAAACAAATCCGGGGTTATTTGGTTTAGAGCTTTGTTAATCGACTGCGGACAATCTAAAGGAAGGTAGAACACTTCTACTACGCCGGACTTGATAAGCTCAGCAAGGGCGGCTTTCGCGGTATCATAACCGCTATCTGTTACAACTGTCACAACAAATCGCAAGGTACAGCTCGTGCTGGAGGCGCGTTTATGATAGGCTTTTACAAAATGTGACAACACTTGCGCCTCGCCGGCTGAGGCGGCGTGCGCCCATATCAAATGACTTTCCTGTTCCGATTGCGTTGACGGGAACCCGGAGAACCCTCGACCGAGACGATTGCGCCATTTCACCGAACCAGCCAAAGCCAGCGCTCCCAAGACCGGGAAAGCCAGCGCGTACAGGATGAAAACGACAATTCTGTATATCAGCAGTAGCATCTCGAGTGAATCTGTATCTGTTCGGGTGGAATGTCAACGTATCTATGCTGTGTAATACTCCGAGACTATTTTGGCTACGCGGTCGGAGGGTGAAACATCAGCGCCTAAATGCAGGCGCTCTCGCACTTCCAGAAAACTGCTGACCATTTCTTCTCTTTTGCCCGGAGCGCTCAATAAGTCATTTGCACAATCGGCGATGGAGTTTGCATTTGCCGCTCCCTGAATGAACTCAGGCGCTACCGATGCTCCCGCAACAATGTTGGCCAGCGCTATATGGGGTAGTTTAACTAAGTGTTTTGCGATGGCGTAGGTCAGCGCTCCGGTTTTGTATAGCACAATCAAGGGCCTACCTATTAGCGCGGTTTCCAGAGTTGCGGTTCCTGAAGAGCTGATAACCAGGGCTGACTCGGCAACTGTTTCTCGCGTCTTGTCGATTACCAGCTTATCACGGAACTCGCTAAAAGCGCTCAGAACAGGCTCATAGTCCAGCCCCGCCGAACGTCCGCAGATTCGGAAATCCCATTTGTCTAATCCTAGTTTGCGCGCGGCTTCCAGCATTGTCGGAAGCATGCGATCGATTTCCTGTTGACGCGAACCAGGAAGAAGGGCGATGATTTTTGAGGCTTCGTTGTATGGCTTCTGTAAGATTTCCGGCGCTATGTCATCGAGGAGATAGTGTCCGACATATTTGGATTTGACTTGATGTTCCGCGAAGAAATCAACTTCGAAAGGTAGGATTAACAATAGCTCATCGATGACCTCGCGCATCTCTTTGATGCGTCCGGCGCCCCAGGCCCAAACTTGAGGTGAGATATAGAAGATTACCGGCACGCCGCGTTTTTTGAGCTGGCGCGCCAGGCGCAAATTGAAACCCGGGTAATCTATGAGCAAGGCCGCCGCTGGTTTTCGGTTGTCGATTTCTGTTAGTGTTTGATGAAACAGCTTTCGGAAGAAGGGATATTTCTTGGCAACTTCCCAAAATCCCAGCGCGGCGAGTTTTTCGCCAGCGACTAATTGTTCCTGGCCGCATTGGCGCATACGTTCACCACCGAGACCAAAAACTTTCACTGACGGATTGCGTTTGGCAAAACGCTCCAAAAAATGAAAACCGGCGATATCCCCCGAGGGGTCGCCGGCAGATACAAAGAGCGAATGTCCTTGCGGTGAAACCGATGTGTTATGCTTATCGTTGTTTTGCTTATCGTTTTCTTGATTCATCAGCTTTCCAATAGCTGTGTTAGTTGCGACTAGTCAATCAAACGCCCGGCCTGCGCAACCCGCTCAACCTCCAGAGCAACTTCAAGCGCCGCGAGCGCCTCAGCCCCGCTTACCGCCACCGGCGCCTCACCTGCGACCGCGCGCAGGAATGCCTCAAGTTCGCGGCATAACATATCATCATCGGCAGGCTCTTTTTCATGACGATGCAACAAACTACGTCCTGAATCACCTAGCGGAAAAACTGACGCATTCTCAGGTTTGTTCTCAACGGCAGAGCCGTCAACAAGATTGTACAAATCCGCTGTCTTGGTGGCAAAATCCAGCGCGTAGTAGCTGGCAATTCCGAAAATGCGCATTTTGCGCATGGCCTGCAATGAAATCCGGCTGGCAGTTAAGTTGGCAACAGCGCCATTCTCGAATTCAATACGTACATTGGCAATATCCGCAAACTCAGAAATCACCGGAACCGCCGAGGCATGGATTGCTTTTACTTCTGACTGCACAAAATACAAAGCCAGGTCAATGTCATGCACCATCAAATCCAAAATCACCGCGACATCAGTGGCGCGCGGATTGAACGCCGCCAGTCGATGGGCCTCAATGAAACGGGGTTTTAAGCCCGCCGCCTGAGCGGTTTTCATAGCCAGGGTCGCGGGGTTGAATCTTTCTATGTGCCCCACTGTTAGTGTGCAATTGTTTTTCTCGGCGGCGGCTATCAACTCTTGCGCCTGAGCGACACTGGGAGTGATGGGCTTTTCAATCAGCACATGCTTCCCGCGCTCTAATGCTTGCAGGGCGACTTCATGATGGGTTGAAGTTGGTGTGACTATCGATAGCGCATCGACATTCTCCAGCAGGGATTCAATATTATCAAATGCTTTAACCTGCAACTCAGTGGCAATTGCCTCTGATCTCTCAGGCATGGTGTCATAGACGCCAACTAATTCGCAGGCGGGTAGTTTGTTGTACCAGCGCGAATGATGTCCGCCAAGACGTCCAACACCGACAACTGCGACTCGTGTTTTATTCATGGGATAACTCTGTTGTAATTATTAGTAACTGTCAGACAGAAAATTGCGGTACACAGTCAATACCTTGAGTAAGGAGGTTATTTGACTAACCCGCGGGTGGAGTCTTCGATAAAACTCAGGATATTCTGCACTTCAGGAATTAGCTCAATTTCTTCTTTGATTCTTTCGACTGCTTGCGAGGTATTCAATTCGGAGAAAAACAGCAGTTTGTAGGCGCTGTTAATCGCTTGTATTGCCTCGCGTTTGAACTTTCGGCGCCGTAAGCCGGTCAGATTGGCGCCGGCAATACGCAATGGGTAACCGCCAACTAGCGCATAAGGACAAACATCCTGCACTGTGCGAAATCCGCCGCCTATCATCACATGCTGACCTATGTGCACAAATTGATGAATAGTCACACCACCGCCAATTATGGCGCTATCTCCGATTTCAACGTGACCGCCCATTTGTATGGCATTTGCGAGGATTACATTGTTGCCGATTTGGCAGTCATGCGCGACATGCACATAGGCCATCAAGAGGCAATTCTCGCCAACTCGGGTTTCACCGCTTTCGATTGTACCCCGATTGAGTGTCGCATACTCGCGAATCTCAGTTCCAGACCCGACAGTTAGGAGCGTTTCCTCGCCAGCAAATTTCAAGTCCTGCGGCGCTGAACCTACTACTGCTCCGTGATGAACGGTGATATTTTCTCCGAGCCTCGCGCCGGAAGTTATCAGGGTGTTGCTAGCGATTTTGCATCCGGCGCCTATCACAGCTCCGGCTTCAACTATCGCTCCCGGGCCAATAGTTACATCAGCGCCAATCTCCGCCTTAGAAGATACCACCGCTGTAGCATGAATCGCGCTATCTGTGACTTCGTTCATAATATCCGCTACTAATAAATCAATCTAATCTATCTGTCCATCACCATGGCCATGAAATCCGCCGAGGCGACAAGTTTGTCATCCACATACGCTTTGCCGGACATCTTGCAGGCCCCGCGACGGAATGAATGCATTTCCAGCTCCAGACGCAATTGGTCTCCCGGTAAAACAGGCTTTCTGAATTTTACTTTATCCAGAGACATGAAATAGACGACCTTGCTCTTGGGATCATCGAGCGCATTGAGCAACAACACTCCACCGGACTGCGCCAGTGACTCAAGAATCAAAACTCCCGGCATAATCGGATGTCCCGGGAAATGTCCTTGAAAGAATGGTTCGTTTATAGTGACATTCTTGAGGGCTGTGACATGTTTGTCCGGGACAACATCAATGATTCGGTCAATAAGCAAAAACGGATAGCGATGGGGCATGATATCCAGCAGGCCATTGATGTCCATGAAGGCATTGGCTCTGCTCTTTTTCGCCTTTTGTTGCATTTGCTGTTTTTTCTGCAACACGCGGATTTTTTTGGCTAGCTCTACATTGGCTTTGTGACCACTGCGCGCGGCGAGTATGTGCCCTTTTATCGGAGCGCCAACCAGATATAGATCACCGAGCAGGTCCAGCGCCTTGTGACGCACCGGCTCGTTTTCAAAACGTAACGGAACATCATTGATTATCCCCGTATCGCCGACTAGAATTTCTTCTTTTATATTCAGCGCCGCGCGAATCCGCTCCACCTCGTTTTGGCCGTCTTTGGCGTCGCTAATGACAACTGCATTATCCAATGAGCCGCCTTTTATCAATCCGGCGCCTTTCAAGGCTTCGACTTCCGAGAGGAAACAAAATGTTCGCGCCGGGGCGAATTCCTCGACGAACTCTTTTTCGAGATTTACCAAAGTGGTGTACTGGGTGCCGAGCGCGGGGTTATTGTAATCCACCATGAAGGTGATTCGCATATCGGTCGAGGGAGTCACAACTAAATCCACCGCACGCTCCGGCTCGGAATATGACAGCGGTTCGACTATCTCGACAAATCGCTTGTCGGCATCCTGATCGACAATTCCGGCTTTGACCAAGGCTTCGACAAAAGGCAAAGCCGAGCCGTCCATCACCGGCGGTTCATTATCAGAAAGCTCAACAATAACGTTGTCTATCTCCAGCCCGGCCAACGCCGCGAGGACATGTTCGACTGTATATACTTTGCAGTCGCCCTCGGCGAGCGTGGTGCCGCGCGCGATATCTACTACTTTATCTATGTCAGCTTTGACTCGGGGCGAATCCGGTAAATCGGTGCGTTCAAAATATACACCCTCATCGACTTCCGCCGGGCGAAATGTCAGATTGCAAAGCTTACCTGTGTGAAGCCCAATTCCGCTGATAGTGGCCGGGCCTGCAATTGTTCTTTGTTTTGTGTGCATTGTTTTGTGTGCATCATACTATTAGTGTAAGGTTTTACCTGTAAACGAGTTTCCAACTATTGGGCGCCTTATCAGAGGCTTTCAGTTGCTGTCTGCATAAACCTCATAATATATCTCGCAAGCGAGTATACGCCGTGAAACCGGACATGACAAGCGCGCCTATCACAGACTACCCTATTCGACTATATCTCCTTGATAGCCTTAATGTTACGAGATTTTCGGAATAACTCCACATATTCGCGCATCATCACCTGCTCAGCCTCGGAAATCCCTCGCATTACCGGAATCCCAACTTTGAGCAATGCCCGCACCATATCTGCGACTGTCCGGTCATAGACCCCCGCAAGCTCTTTCAATTCGCTCTTCAATTCATAGGATACGAAAACATTGATGCAATGCTCACCTCTTAGTTTTTTCATTTGTTTTGCTGTTTTGTTCCCGGATGTCTCTTTGCAGGTAAGTTTGGCGTTGGTTGATTTCATTTTCGGAGTCTTTCTATATTTTCTATTGATTGTTATTCGTTTTTGTTTTTCCTGGACGGGTAAAGCTGAGATGATATTTCACATGCCCAATAACCGCTTGCGGTGAGTCTATACTCAAGCCCAACTGTCGTAACTCGCGCATCACCCGCCGCCAGGTTTCCTTCTTTTGTTTCCCGGCTATGATTTCTTCTGCGCATTCTCTATTAGCGAATTCACAGATTGAACATCGTCGCTGGTAGATTATTCCGGTATTGTATCGCTTTTCGACATAGGGTTTCAACAGGCGCTTAAGCTTGAGAGAGACCTCACGCAAACCCCGCTCGGTATCTCGCTCTGAGCGCCGCAGCTCCTCGCTAATGACGGCAATTGACTGCCCCATCAAATAACGCCGCTCTGCCAGCTCTTTTTCGGGCTCCTCCAGTTTCTCCAGCGCCTGTCTCACGGTTCTATCCAATTCCTGATCATCGTCATCACCTGTGGCAACCAAATCAACCATCGCATCCATCCAATGCTGATAGCGCACCTTATTGTTCGACAACTACTAATCTCCCTTCCGCACACTGTATGCGTTCTTGTGCCAGTTGTGCTGACGCCGCTCAAGACGTAAAGGGCGCCAGCTCTTACGCACGAAACAAAGGGAGAATTTGCAATTCCGTCTACAACACAGGCGACACATCCAAATCGGGGCAAAGCCCGCGACTAGTGTCACATCTGTCACATCCTTGCTAAGCAGTAGTTTAGCTGATTGAATCTATGAGAATAAAGCGCACTAAGGTGAAACTAAGTATTGGTATTTCACATGTATCACATGGTATCACACGCTGGGGAACCGGTTGGAGTTCAGAAATTGTTCAGTTTTGAAACATCTATAATCCCCACGCCTGCAGACAAAGGAAGTCTTGTTGTGAGCCGACAACTCTATATATTGGGCCTTCTGTCAGGCGGCGGGTAAGAATACCGTCGTAAGTAATGTGACAGGGGTTATGAAAGAAGAATTATGTCAGAGAATCCAGAACAACCGCCAACAACTCCTACTCCAGAGCCGAATGACTCTCCGCTGATAGACCGCGGTCCTGTGGCGCCGTCGATTCCGAATCCGGGAGATATCTTTGATACTTCCGGCTATTCGCGCTCATGGTTTACCTATTTGGCGCTATTTATTCTGATTGCCTTTCCGCTATCAAACTTGATTGCCACCGGTGACCCTGCCGAGGCGATAAAGATACTTGGGCAATACCCGATGGTCTTTTACATCTCGACTATGATTTTCCTTTGGGGGCTCTTTGCGATGGTATATGTGGCGGTTTGGAAAGAGGGTCAATCGCTACGCTCTTTGGGATTCACCGGATTTCGCGGCTTGCATCTAATGCAGGGATTCACATTTTTTCTGGTTTCAATTATTGTCCTGAAGGGAATCGAATTTGTACTCGAAGAGCTTGGTTATCACTCAATCGGTGAGTTATCGTTGCTTCTGCCGGATACGGCTCTTGAGAGAGTAATGTGGGTGGCGCTTTCTATTACCGCCGGAGTTTGTGAGGAAGCGGCTTTTCGTGGCTATTTCATTACTCGTTTCAGAGAGATGACCCCCAAAATCTGGCCGAGTAAAGCCCGCTGGCTCGCGCCAGTTGCGGTTTCGGCTTTGGTGTTTGGACTGGGTCACACCTATCAGGGTGTTTCGGGGTTTGTGATGATAACCGCCTATGGCGTGATGATCTCGCTATTGTTTCTCTACACCCGCTCAATATGGCCGGCGATTTTCGCACATTTCCTGCTGGATTTTATCAACCTCTTTGTCCCGCTACTTGAATCTAATTCGAATTGAGCGGCGCTGTCTGTTTGAGCGGTTTTGGTTGCCGCTATTAGTAGCGCACAAAGTATGGCAGAGCCATTAACGCCACCCCCACAATTACAATCAAGAGCGACCCGGTTATGAAGTATGGCTCTACACATAGAATCAGCCCCGATATCATTGCTAGAGCTCGCTGGTTTTTCTTGCCATAGATAAAATAACCTGTCCCTATTGAACTGAACAGGATTCCCCAAAATAATGTAGCGTGACTCCCCATATAGCTCTCCTTCTGATAATTCTATCTAAGATACATATGCTTATCGGTAAAGCCTCTTTGTCTATATCGACCCTTCAAGCGTGTTTACCGCTCTGCAATCCACTGCGCACTTAAGCTACCAAAAGAGCTTCTCTTTTTCTGAAAATATGTTACCTTTCATTTGGCGACGGACTCCCTCTATCGGTTGCTTCAATCGGTTGCCTCAATCTTTGGCTCGTAACACTCGATATAAACTCATATAGCGCACACTTCTTACTCAAAATGGAATTGAAAGTAACGTACATAGGATGAAACACTTATATAAGCTCCTCTATGTTGTGGGTGTTGCAACGCTTGCAATTCCAACCCTCATTCAAACATCAAACGCACACTACGTCAAAGAGCGCAATCCCTGGCCAGTGATTGTAAACGGAGTCGTGGTGGAGATTCCATTCTGGGGTGGAATTAACAACGCCAAGCCTGCTTTGGTTGATTTCGACGGCGATGGTTTGCTGGATTTGATGATTGGCGAAGATCGGGGCAAAGTCGCCTATTTCAAGAATACTGGTACAGCTCTTGCTCCTATCTGGACACCTCAAGTCGAGCGTCTGGGCGGTATCAACACCGGAACCTGGTTTGCCTTTGCCGATATTGACGCTGACGGCGACCCTGATTTTTTCTGCGATAACCGACTTGGCGGAACTGCGTTTTATCGAAACAACTCTATCGCTTCTCAGGTTATGCTTACATTGGAAAATGAGTCATTTGGAGGTTTTCAAACCGGGGCCTCAAATTCACCGACCTTTGCCGATATTGATTCCGATGATGATTTCGATTTCTTTGTTGGTAATCAAGGTGGCGGAGTTATTTTGTATCGCAATCTCGGTGACGAATTTGATCCCTTTTTTGTTTTCGAAACAGACGCCTATGACAGTGTGCTGGCGTTTCCGCAGATTCTGCCTCCATCAGAGCAATCAGAGCAAGGGCCACTGCATGGATTTTCCGCATTGAGCTTTGCGGATCTGGATCATGATGGGGATTTGGATTTGTTCTATGGTGACTCTTTCAACCCCAGTATCTGGTATTTCCAAAACTTCGGAGATATCACTACTTCCAATCTGCGGTTCATCAGTCAAACATATTTCCCTATTAACAACTCCGGATTTAATCACACGGCGTTTGGGGATATAGACGCTGACGGTTCATTGGACATTATTGTCGGCCCTGCCAATTCAGGCAAAATCGACAATTTGATTTTGATGAAAGACATTACCTTTCCCGATAGTGTAACTTTGGAAGTGCAGGATCTGAATATTATTAAGAACATTGATATCGGGTCAAATGCGATGCCGGCATTTGGTGATCTCGACGGCGACGGCGATCAAGATATGTTGCTCGGTGGTGAGAACGGGCGGTTGGCATATTTTAAGAACACCGGCTCTCCGACTAGCCCGGTATTCACTATGACTACTGATTTCTTCGATAGCATTTTCGTTGGTGTCGGGGCAATGCCGGAGATTGTCGATTGGGATTCTGACGGAGACCTGGACTTGCTATTGGGAACTGGCGCTGGCAAAGTAGAGTTTTGGCGCAACAATGGTTCAACGACGAATTTTGCATTGACAAAAGTCTCAGAAATAGCTGACCAGGTCAAAGTCATCAAACTGGATCAATTGGCAATACCGCGCGCAGTGGATTTCAATAATGACGGCAAACTGGATTTGATTCTTGGCGAATTCGACTTCAATGGCTCGGCCAATGTCCTTCTCTATGAGAACATCGGTAGCAGATTCAACCCGTCACTACGTTTAGTTACCAAGCGTCTGCTCAAGAGACTTGTACGCACCCGTCCTTTCACTATTCCCTTGGCGCATGACTGGGATGGTGACGGTCGCAAAGATATTATTCTCGGGGTCGACGGAATTGGCCTGACTTTGTTTCGCAATATCGCACCAGCGGGGGCATTCGCAGATTCTCTTACTCTCATAGAGCAACCGATAGCTCTCCCCGGCTCCGATGACGGCGCCTGGTCCTCAATACGATTCGTTGATATAGACAGCGATGGTGATTTGGATGTATTTGTCGGTGAGCAGGACGGCGGGCTGAACTTCTACCGTCACAATAGGGTGAGCTTTGTGCGCGGTGATGTTGACGGAATCAGCGGCGTGAATCAAGCCGATGTTATGTACTTAATCAATTTCTTGATTCTCAACGGCCCGGCGCCCCAGCCTGAGGCGTTAGCCGCCGATGTGAACTGCTCTGGCAATATCGACTTGGGCGATATAGTCTACCTGATTGGATTCCTGTTCAATTCCGGCCAGGCGCCTTGTGTGAACTAGCGTTGGCTCTTACTTACGGCGCACGGTAAATCAAGCCCAAAGAATTCAAACCCACATCAACCGAATCGACCTTGGTGAAGGTCTTTGTATCAATCGCATACACACTACCGCGCTGGTTCTCTAGATTTGCGCAGGCGACATATACTCGTGATCCGTCATCTGATATGGTAATCCCGAACGGCCGTGGAGTTTGGAAGAACACAGTTCCAACAACGGCCTTATCAGACCGTCTGATACCTACAACTCGATTGCTCCATTGCGTTGTTACATACACAATATCATTATCAGGAGAGACAGCCATTAGGGTCGGACCATTAAGTTTGGCTCCGCCTGGGTCGGATGCGAGACGCGGGATAAACAGTGAATCAACACCTCTCTGTTGCGCGATGTCCAACACACGGACTTGGTAGGCGTTGATGCAGGCGATATAGGCCAAAGAATCCCCTGGCCCAATCTCCACTCCAAAAGGGCCGTACTTTGGAACTCCTGAAGGCGCATAGGCGCTATCTGGATCGATTTGCACTCGCACCACGTCATCAGTTTGTGTGTCAACTATTGTGATGTCTTCAGTGTTGCGGTTGCAAGCGACAACCCATCGTCCATCCGAGGTGCTCTTGAGGTCATGCGACATAGCGCCGGAGAACAACGAATCTTTGAGCGTCATAGTAGATAGGTCAAACTTGTATATCTTGCTGAGATTCACACCTGAAGTAAAGTCACAAACATAACCGAACTGTCCGGTAGCATCGAAAGCTATGCCCGAGGGAAGCAACGCAGTATTAGTTCTTGCGAAACCAAGAAAATTATTTGTGGGAGTGGCGTACTTTGCCACTCGACCGTTGAATTCAAGTGTGACAACATAGTAATTCAGACCATCGGGGGAGAAACGAATGTAATGCGGCGCGGCCACTTGAGCCGGGAATGAATCAATCCGTGTGAAAGTCTTGGTGTCATAGATGAAGATTGTGCTGTCTTTTTGATTGAGGACATAGAGACGACCAGCGGGATTAGGAGCGGGTGTATTTCCGCTATTCATTCCTTTATCAGTGGTGTCACTACAAGAACTGAAACCAAACACGCCGATTGCGAGAACAAATGATAGCGCGAAACTATTGCGCAAACTCTTACTTAGCGAAGTTCTACTGTACAAACCGACTCCTTCCTTCTGAACCAAAGCTCCGGCAGTTTGACGGCGCTGATTCAATAAATGAATACCTGCTTACACGCTGTGAGGAGGAGCGCCTATTTTAGAATTACCTGACCAAACGGCATCTGCGGAGTGTCCTGACGATACGCAAGGTTTGAAAACATTGTACTATCAAGGCTTTTGCAGAATAAAGTAAACGGCGTAAATGGCATAGGTGAGTTATCCGGGTCCGGTTCCAGTGTTACAAAAGCCATACCGCCGCGAACATCCAACGGAAAAGTCTCACCAGCCGGTGGATTTGTCAGAAAGTCCTCGCCGGGGAAATTCCAAAAGCTATCGACATATGCGCTGTCAGTGTTGGAGAAATATGCATTGGTTTCATCCTTGGCGCTGACGTTAGTGAACTTGCCGGTTGAGATAAACTTCATTGCCGGGCTCATATACCAGCCTTCATACTTCCAGCCACTCGGCGGAGCCAACAAATTCAAGCCGAATTCCGGCTCGCCCCAGGGCTTGGAGACAAACCATATTCCGCTAAAGCCGTTTGAAGGATCACCGGCCGGCGGGAAGATTCTGCCACCTCCATCGGACGGCGTTATCATCACCACATTACCCTGTCGTCCCGAATAGTCAACCTGAAATGCCAAGGCGAGTGTGTCACCGACAATGTCTGCTGTCAATAACTCAATGGCGCTGGGAAGTGTGTCAGTATCAGGGTTTGGCTCTAAAGTAACTGTGATATGTGAGGCGTTATCCAGTGACACCGAAGAAGGAAACTCGGTGATTATGTTCCCGCTGTCATCGATAGGATCACCGCGAAAATTTAGATTGAATTTGCCCAGGCTGGAATACTGGCCCTGAGTTACTACCCAGGCTTCGTATCGTTCCATGGTCAGGGAGTCAAGCCCAGTGAGCGTCATCGACAACTTGGTATACTTCACCACCGGACTGGTTGAATCAGACGAACATGACGCATTTATCAAAAAAGCCGCTGATAGAATAAGCGCTAGCGCGTAGGTTTTCCGTAACATTCTGAATGCTTCCTTCTTCTCATTTAGCCCAACTTACCCAAACTCACGCTCGATCAAATTCTCCGCGGCGCGAGAACCAACATCCAGAGTATAATAGGCAAGCCCCGCCGATACAACGACATTGATAAGACATTCCAAACCCATTCATCAACTATTACTGAAACAGCAACAGCGATATCTGGCAGAATCAGCGTCAGCCTACCCGAGGATCCGGCTGAGCCAGGATTGCATCGGACTTTGCCTCGCGGAAGTCTGCTATCGCCTGGCGAATCTCCGGGCGACTGGTTCCCAGGATAGCGGCGGCAAAAAGCGCGGCGTTAATACAGCCCGGCTTGCCGATTGCCAGTGTCGCTACTGGTATTCCCGCTGGCATTTGGACTGTGGAAAGCAAAGAGTCCATACCATTGAGCGCCGCAGATTTCATCGGAACCCCTAGAACTGGTGCAGTAGTCAAGGCCGCAACCACTCCTGCGAGATGCGCGGCGCCGCCGGCGCCTGCTATGAAGACCTCCACTCCGTTCTTCTCGCTGGACTGGATAAACTCCACTACTGCGTCATGTGTCCGATGCGCCGATAGCGCTCGCACATCACAGGGGATATTCATATTCTCCAAAGTCTCAACTGCGTGGCGCATCTCTTCCCAGTCGGACTTTGAACCCATAATCACTGCAACTAACGCTTTCTTGTCGCTCATATCTTCTTATTCCTCACCCTGTGCTTTTGTATACCCGGGAGCGCCGTCGAATTCATTTAGTTTTTCGATATTCAACCAGCGATGCCCCTTGGCGATTTTTTCCAGCAATGACAGTATTGCCGCGTCACTAACTTCCGCTCCATCCTCACGCGCCACAAAACGACAACGCCACAGATCGACGCAATCTGTGAATCCCTCTTTCAATGGGAAAACCTGCGCTCCTCGGTTGGAGATGTTTTTCAGTTTGAGCTGTTCGCCATCGGCCAGAGCTTCCATTTGCTCGCCTATTGTCCCGGGCTTTTGGTCTGAGTCAATATGAATATCCACGCCCACAACTCGTTTAGAATCGACGGAAACCATAACCGGCTCAGAGCTGACATTCGGCAACTTCAAAGGCTTGCGGTCACGTTTTTTTAATTCTTCAGCGGTTTGGCCTAAATTGGCAATAATTGCATCGGTGAACTCGCTTGTGCTGGACGGTTTCAATCCTTTGGGAGCGATGTCTCCGGTTAGAGAGATACCTTCTTCCAGTGTATGCACCACTGCATTTTCGATTTTGTCGGCGATTTCGAACTCATCCATGTGACGCAACATCATCACGGTCGAAAGTATCATCGCAGTTGGGTTAGCTTTCCCCTGTCCGGCAATATCCGGCGCGGTTCCGTGCACTGCTTCAAAAATCGCAATCTCCGAACCCAAATTCGCTGAGGGAGCAAAACCCAAACCGCCAACCAGCCCCGAAGTCAAGTCGCTGAGGATATCGCCATTCATATTGGTAGTGACAATCACATCAAACATTTCCGGATTCTTCGCCAGCATATGCGCGCAATTATCGACGATGATATGTTCGGCTTTGATATCGGTGTATTCTTTGGAGACATCCTCGAAAGTGCGCTTGAACATTCCCTCGGTGAGTTTCATGATATTGGCTTTGGTTGCGCAATGCACCATCTTGCGCCCCTCGGCGCGCGCTAATTCAAATGCCAGACGAATAATCTTCTCGCTACCTTTGCGGCTGATTAGCTTGATTCCCTGCGCCACTCCCGGAGTCGGCATATACTCAATTCCGGCGTAAAGGTCTTCGACGTTTTCACGCACTACCAAGATATCCAGGCCTCGACCGCGATATGGAGTCTCAATACCCGGCAATTCTCGCGCCGGACGTATATTGCCGTAGGTCTCAAAGAGTTTCCGCAGTGTGACATTGGCGCTCTTGGCCCCAAAACCCACTTTGGTTTCCAGCGGAGCTTTTAGGACTACGCGGGTCTTCTTGATTGACTCGATGGTATCATCGGCCACGCCGGTGAGATTGCCGGCTTCAAAGACCTTCAGTCCGGCAAGATGAGTTTCGTATTCCAAAGGAGCCCCGGCGGCCTCCAGAATCTTCAACGACGAATCCATACACTCCGGTCCAATCCCGTCGCCCGGGATAACCGTAACTAATTTCTTCCCTGATTCAGTAATATGCGCTTTCATGATGTGCCTCTATGAATGCCCCTTTTATGGTGGCCCACCCTTCGGGCGGGTTTCTAGCAGATCTAACAGACGGGAACCCACCAAAGGGTGGGCCACCGATGGGTTTAGTAAAAGGGTTGTTGGGGGCGGTGTCAATGGTGGGATGGTTGCGGTGAGGTTGAGTTGAGATTACATTGGTACTATGGAGTATAGATAATGTCTTGGGTAGAGAAGAAAGAAGAATTGCTATTTTCACACAAACTGGAACGAAGAAAGATCTGGTGGAATCGGGGTCTGGCCACACTTACAGTATTGCTAGCCGGTTTGGGGGCCTATTACGTTGCTCCAAGGTACGCGCATGAATTCAAGAAAAAAGAGTTTGACTATCAGAGCAAGATTTCGGCTCGTGCGCTTTATGAAACTAAAGTATGTAGGTCAACTCCCCTTCTTGGGACTTGACTTTTTTGCGTATCTCCTTTTCTCAACCTTAACATGTCAAGTCCCTGAAAAGGGGGCTTGGCTTACTGAAATTTTTGAACATTGTGAGCTCTAGCCCATTCACAGGGAAAACGTATGGGCATACCCACGTCGTCTCGCCCGCGTAGGGGCTTGTTGAAGAAGTTCTATTTTCTGGGCTATGTACACTGGATTGTTTCCGGATTCCTTTGTGTGTAATGCATCGGGAGTAGTGTGCGTGTTATTAGCCGAAATGCGCTCTTGTAGAGCTGTTTCAGACGAACAATA
>JAJRPM010000007.1 GCA_024280775.1 Candidatus Zixiibacteriota bacterium
AAGATTGTGCGAAGCTGGAAAACCGAAGATGGTGGCGGTGGTGGCTTGTATGAGAAAACTACTGCTGATAATACAGGCAATTATCAAAAAACAACAACCATTTAACCCAAATTACGCTTGACCAACAAGACGGTATCTACTTTACTGAACCGAGTTAAATATCCCCATAACATCATCAAAAGCTTCTAAGACGATTGCAAAATGAGTTTCTGACAAGTTCCATGGATTAGGCTCAAGCCCTGCGAGTTCTATCGACTTTCTCTTGTCTTCATAATTTATGGCTGACTCAAAGTCTAGACCGTGGGCAATTATATCACGTAGACTCTTAATACCACCAAGTCGAATTTCAAGGTTGTCAAGAGAACCGACCGTCAAATTCTCAGGATTGAGATGTAAGTTCTGAATGAGCTCAACGGTACTTACATCTCTAGGTTTTTTCTTGAGCTTCTTCGCTATACCAGTCTCACTTGCTAAACTACAAACATATCCCTCTACCAATGCATTACCGAATACAACTAACAATCTAACGTGATGCGACTGTTTTTCAACGGAGTAGAACCCATTTTGAGAATTATTCTTCTCAAGATTTGGCAAATCTGCGAGAAAAATAAGATCATTCAGCGTCCACGCCATGACATCAAAATCAGTTGGGTCAACATTCGCATCTTTTGATAAATCGTATTTGTCCACGCTATTTACAACCTTCATTTGAAAGCATAAAAGCTTCGATTTCAGTGCAAGCTTACTTTAGTATCCTAGAAACTCTAGGCATTAAGATTCATCAAGCCGAACTCGCAACAAAACAACGGAAGGAGTGGGAATCGAACCCACCGGAGGCGACAGAATCGTCTCCCACACGGCTTTGAAGGCCGGGAGGGCCACCAGACCCCATCCTCTTCCAAAGGCGAATGTATAGCGCCACGCGATTGTGGGCAAATGCCCGGCCAGTCAACACAGCCGTGATGGTAGGGCTTGCCCTGCCTTGCCTACAAAAGCGAGGTTTCTCGGCATAATGCCAACAAGGCGCCCCAAGGGACGCCACTACGACTGCTCCGTATTGATAGGGGCACAGTGCGCTGTGCCTTTCAACCTTTGCAGGATGCTATGAATCTGTAGGGGCGTCGTTTCGGCGCCCTTGCTTGCAAATTAGCCAATTGCATAAATCGAAACAAAGGCGCCGAAACGGCGCCCCTACGTACTTGTTGCATTCTGCTGATTTCCCGAAAGGCACAGCGCGCTGTGCCGCTACTGGTTTTAATATTTATTGTTGAGTAAATGCGGTTGTCAGTGTCACAAACTTGCCAGTTAGCAATATCCTATTGACCTAACTGCTTTTTTGCGCGACTATATGACTGTGAGTAGAGAACGAGTCATAACCGGGGCTGAAATATCCGCTGATGAGGATTTGGTCAATTTCACTTTGCGGCCCTCAACGCTCTCGGAGTATGTCGGGCAGAAGGCGTTATGCGACAAACTTCAAGTTCCACTTCAAGCCGCCAAAGGCCGCAACGAACCCTGCGAGCATGTCCTGCTCTACGGCCCTCCCGGACTCGGCAAGACTACGCTGGCGCATATTATCGCCAACGAGATGAACTCCAAGCTGGTTGCCACTTCCGGCCCTTCGCTAACTCGCACCGGCGACTTGATGGGTATTCTCACTAATCTCAATGAAGGTGATGTTCTCTTTATCGACGAGATTCATCGGTTGGGCCCGGCTATTGAGGAGTTCATCTATCCGGCAATTGAGGATTTCAAGGTGGACTTTGTGGTGGACAAAGGAGCCTTTGCGAAAGTTATCAATGTGCCGCTCAAGCGCTTCACTTTGGTCGGCGCCACAACACGCGCGGGACTGCTTTCTGCGCCTCTGCGAGACAGGTTCGGATTGTTCTATCATTTAGATTTCTATCCGGTTGATGAACTCGCTGAAATAGTGATGCGCTCGGCTGGTTTGCTAAATACCGGCATCAACCATGATTCAGCCACAGTAATCGCCGGACGCAGTCGCGGCACACCGCGAATTGCTAACCGTCTTTTACGCCGCGTGCGGGATTATGCCGCAGTAAAAAGCGATGGCTCAGTAACACCTGAATTGTCTTCACTAGCTCTGGACAAAGAAGGAATTGATTCACAGGGGCTGGACTCTCTGGACCGGAAATTGATAAAGGTCATAGTCGAATTCTACAAAGGCGGCCCGGTGGGGATTGAGGCTCTCGCGGCTACTCTCTCTGAAGAAATTGACACTTTGGTAGATATGGTTGAGCCGTACCTGCTGAAAATCGGGTTTGTGCAACGCACACCTCGCGGACGTATGGCTACCGCACGCGCCTGTGAGCATCTTGGATTGAAAACTCCAAAAGAACTAATTGGCACGACGTCCGCCAGAACAGCTGATGACACTCAGGAATCGCTGTTCTAGTTTCGCCTCCTCGCCCTCTATTCGGTTCTAAATCAGATGGACATTTCACTATATGATTATCACCTGCCTTCTGAATTGATTGCGCAATTCCCACTACAAAAACGCGCCGAATCGCGCATGTTAATTCTTGAAAAAGAATCCGGGAGTATTGCAGACTCACAATTCAGCGAATTCACAAACCAGTTAAACTCCGGCGACTGCCTGGTTCTCAATGACACCTGCGTATTTCCAGCAAGGTTGCAACAAGGCAGACGGCGCTCCGGTGGAGCTGTTGAGATTTTTCTGGTCCGAAGAATTGACTCAAGTAGCGACGATGGAACTGAGTGTCACTGGAGAGCGCTGGCTAAACCGGGCGGACGACTCAAGGAAGGTGAAGAAATACTTTTCGGCGATGGCGATTCAACTTCGCTTAGACTCGTAAGCAAGCTAGCCGACGGCGCCTGGGAGATAGCTTTTGCGACGCAGAAAAGTGAGAGCGAAATAATCTCACGCTTCGGCTCTGCGCCTCTGCCCCCTTATATTCAACGAGCCCCCGAGGCCTCAGACCTTTCGCGCTACCAAACAGTTTTCGCCGACAAAGATAAATCCGGCGCTGTGGCGGCTCCCACAGCCGGTTTGCATTTCACCGACAAAGTTCTTGAAGCGCTAAGAAACAAAGGTGTAAGCATTGCCAAGATAACTTTACATGTTGGCCCTGGGACTTTTAAGCCGGTGCAAGTTCTGGACATCGAAGACCACAAAGTCGATCCCGAATGGGCGGAGATTTCATCTGAGGCCGCAACTACCATAAATTCCGCGAAAGAGCGAGGCACCAAACTTGTCGCAGTCGGCACCACAGTTACTCGCACATTGGAATTCGTAGCTCGCCTATCTAACACCGATACGGTAGAGGAATTTAGCGGGATGGTCGATCTTTACATTCGACCGGGGTTTGAGTTTCAGATTGTCGATTCACTATTAACCAATTTCCATTTGCCAAAATCTTCATTGTTGATTCTTGTGTCAGCGCTCGCCGGACGCGACATTGTCTTGCGCGCTTATGAACATGCGATTGCCAAACAATATCGTTATTATAGCTACGGCGACTGCATGTTTATTCGCTGAACGAAGCTAAGCAAACAAACGAAAACTTCTTATGAGAACAATAGCAATTATTGTAGCAGGCGGCTCCGGAGCGCGGTTTGGCTCCCAGACTCCAAAACAATTCCTTAAGATTGCCGGAAAACCGTTACTGGCGCATACAATCCAGCGCTTTGAGGACACCCATGAAATAGATGAAATTATTATCGTCGTGGCTGAGGAGTTTGTGGAGTTTACTCGCGAGGAGATTGTCGAGACGTATTGTTTCGGCAAGGTAAGCCGCGTTGTTCTCGGCGGCGCTTCACGTTTGGAGTCAACGCGCAATGCGTTGGTCGACCTGCCGGAGCAATTCGACTTGATTGCGATTCATGACGGAGCCAGACCACTCGTAGCGCCATCGGATATATCCCGAGTCATCAAAGCCGCAAGTAAATCGAAATCTGCAGTCCTGGTATCACCTGTTTCTGACACAGTCAAACTAGTGCGAAACGGAAAAATAGTTGAGACCCTGAATCGCCGGGAATTATTCGGAGCTTCAACCCCGCAGGTCTTTGATCGTAAATTACTTATCAAAGCGCATGATAGTTTCTCATCTCAGAAAAGCGCCACTGATGATTCATTTATACTAGAGAGCGCTGGTATTCACCCCGATGCAATTATTGCCGAATACCCAAACCCCAAAGTCACAACCCCGGTTGACCTGGAATTAGCGCAAGTCTTGCTGAAAAACGAAATGAAACAGTCCAAGCCCATAACGCCGTCACAAGCTACCGGAAAGGAATCCTGATGTCCTGTAATTTTCGAGTTGGTATCGGCTATGATGTTCATCGCTTCGATCCAAAGCGCCCTCTGATTCTTGGCGGTGTCAAAATTAGTGACACAGGAGGCTTGACGGGCCATAGTGACGCAGATGTGGCGCTCCATGCAATTTGCGATGCGCTTTTCGGCGCGGCAGGTCTTCCGGATATCGGCAGACACTTCCCTGATACCGACGAAAAATATCGCGGCATTTGCTCTACTGAACTGCTCAAAGAAACCGGCAGGATTCTAGCTGAGAAGCAATGGAGCATCGGTAACATTGATACCGTAATTATCGCAGAAAAACCAAAACTCGCTCCGTATGCAGACCAGATGGCCGAAATCATATCTGAGATTCTAGGCATAGACCGTGAGCAAGTAAACATCAAAGCCACAACTTCCGAACGTCTTGGTTTCACGGGCCGTGAGGAAGGAATCGCCTGCACTTCTACAGCGCTTCTCTATCGCAAGGGAGGAAAAAACGACTGATGGACTTTCACGCGCTGGGTGATTTTGTCAATGACTCCGCTAACTGGATCTTGGGACTGGGCGCCGGCTGGATTTATCTACTGGTGTTGGTTGCCTCATTCGTCGAGAATCTCTTTCCCCCTTTCCCGGGTGACACTGTAACTGTCGTTGGCGCGGCGTTGGCCACCACTGATGAGCTGTCATTTGCGCTGGTGTTCCTTAGCGCTTTTCTGGGTGGAATCACTTCTACCATGTTGATTTATAGGTTCGGATTCACTCATGGACACACCTATTTCATGAATCATGATTTCCGCTACTTCCCCAAAAAGAAAATTGTAGAGTTTGAAGGTTGGATAGATCGTAGCGGATGGTTGCTTATCACCGGTAGTCGATTCATCGTTGGCTTTCGCACAGTTGTAGCCCTATCTGCTGGAATAGCGCGCTGGCCATTTTGGAAAATGACATTTTTCAGTTCATTGTCATTCTGGCTGTTCAATGCAATACTGATGACCGCGACCTATTTTTTCATCGATAATCTGCAACTGCTGGTAAAATACATCAAGATCTACCAGGAGATATTCCTGATAGTGATCGCGCTGGCGCTCTTGTATGTGATTGCTCGCTACCTGCGCTCACGGAACAACTCATCCACAGAAGATAAGTAGCTGATGAATCAAGACCTCGATTTCAAGTCTTTGAAAGTTTGCATACTCGCCGGTGGTGACTCAGCCGAACGAGACGTCTCTCTAAATAGCGCTGAGGCTATATGCGATGGGTTGACTCAACTGGGCCACAGAACTTCTCTATTCGACAGCGCAACGGTTCCACTTGAAAAACTTGCAACAGCTACAGAGATAGCATCCGCGGATGTTGTCTTCATTGCGCTACATGGCGGGGCCGGTGAGAACGGCGCTGTACAGCGCGTCCTGGAGAATGAGAATATAACATTCACTGGTTCCGATTCGGCGGCGTCAGCGCTAGCAATAGACAAGCCGCGAACCAAGGCTATCGCTCAGGAGTTAGATATCCCCACACCAAAATGCATCGAGTTTTCTGCAAGTGACGAGTCATCCGATCTGCCTCAAAAAATACTGACCGAGCTTGGTTTGCCTCTAATTCTAAAGCCCGCCGATGGCGGTTCGACGGTCGGTTTGACTTTGGTGCGTGAACAATCACAGATTTCAGAAGGGCTGAAACTTTTAGCGAAACACTGCAAGACTGGAATGGCCGAAGAGTTCGTCTCTGGGCGTGAGCTTACTGTTGCGGTTTTCGATGGTGAGCCGTTTGAAGTTGTGGAAATCAAGCCCAACAGCGAACTATATGACTATCACGCGAAGTACACCAAAGGCGGCTCAGAATACTTTTGCCCTGCAAGCGTTGATTCGTCTGTGAGAGCTAGAATTAGCGCCTATGCACAAAGCATATATCGGAGATTAGGGTGCGCAGGATTGTCGCGAGTTGACTATATCCTTGACGAGAATGGTGTAACACAGTTCCTGGAGATTAACACCATACCGGGAATGACCGACTTGTCACTTGCGCCTATGTCCGCCAAGGGTTTTGGAATCAGCTTTACTGACCTACTACAAAGAGCGCTTCTAAGCGCATCTTCTACAAAAAAAGAGAGGCGTTAAACAATGCGCCTCTCTTCCTGAATCAAAGATGTGAAACAATGATGTTCTTACTGATTCTGGAACTCCTCAATGTCAAAGGCATTCTTGACATTGTTCTCAATCTGTGACTGATTCTGGCCATCGCGAGGATCAAGAATGGCTCCCTGCTGATCAACAAACCATTTGCTGTTGTCAAAATGGAATGACAAACCAGTTGTCTGACCAGCTACTACTGTGAATGCGGTCAGGTGCTCGAAAACCTGCTCCTCGTCCAAAGAAGTGCTCCATACAAATGAGCTATCGATCATCCCGTTGACATAGCCGGCAACGCGAATGCTGATATTCTGCATGCTCGGATTGGCGGTGAAGACCGCTCCATCAAGAGAGTCAAGTTGATCAATTCTGAATCGGGTCTGATTGTAAGAACCAGCCGGCAATGACAGGGTTCCAATACTCTGCTGCGCGCCATTGACATCCAGGTTAACAACGATAGGAGCCGTTGACTTGAAATCCAATGTGTCTTCACCTACACTCTTAACGCGAATCCTGGAGATTACAACCTGAGCTGAAGTTAGCTGAACAGCGGACACTGCTCCGGCGAGAACTGGTTTGTCCGAACCGCCGCCACCTTGTGAGGAAGCATTCGGAGTCAAGCCAACGCCTATTGATACTGTGCCGTTGGTGGATGTCACTGGTGATTCGCTGTTACTGCTACAGGCAGTAAGCATGGCCGCCAGCGCAAAGACTGAAATTGCAGATTTGAAAACTGTTGTAAGTTGGTGTTTCACTTGTCTGTCCTTCTCTTGTAGGGTGGTCCCGTTTCTACGTGTTATTCCTTTGCTGAACACACGTTGCAAGAGAAGCGCCAAGAACTATGAAAGACTCTATTCGATTGTCCAACACAGACTTCCAATATCTATGAGAATAGCATAACCAGATTATCAATCGGAAGTGAGCAACAAGATATGGAGGGTTCCCCATATACCGGGTGTCACATGCTGAAATTTGATTGTGTCAAACTGAAACAACTTTAGTATTGGAACTTCGGAACCCAATCCGCTATGCCATTCTCGAGCAAATCGAAAATAGGCCAGACACCGCAAAAATCATCGCCTGGGCCAAACCAGGTATGAGCGACACGGAAAATATTCCCGTCCGCGTCTTTACGAAATGTTGAAATCCCAGGCATCGGAGAGCCCTTATCATTGAGATATCCCATGTCCTGAGTGAAATCTGAACCGGCTCCAGAAAGGCAGGTGAATTCCCACTTACGCCCTTCGGTGAATTCTTTCATTGTCGCCGGGTCATCGGCTGAGACAAGAGCAAATCCGGCGCGATTTTCCAAATGGCGCCATTCGCCATTGAAACCATCAGCCCACAATGTGCAGTAGGCGCAACCAGTTCCCATATTATGCACTATAATCAGGTCTGACTTGTCTCCAAATAGCTCAGTCAAGGAAACCGAGGAACCGTCCTTGCGAGTCAACTTGTAGTCTTCAACTTTTTCACCCGAACGCTGTTTGAGAAGCTCCACCATCTTCTTTCTTGATTCGACAATCTGCCCCCCCAGCTTCTGAATCTCGGCATCAATGTCTTCTTTGGTAATTGCTTTTGCTGTATCCATTGCCCTAACCCGCCTTTACAATTGAAATGAAAAACCTCTGTCACAATAGTAAACGAAGTCACACCTGACTAGGTTGCACTGAAAGGTAATTATATAGCGCTGGAATAGGTAGGTTGGAGCTTAGAAAACACCGACTTGAATATCAGCTTTCACGTAGCTGATACCCTCAATTGGAGAGCCGGCCATGCGTCGCAGAGTTGCCAATTGCCCGATATGAGTCATCGCATCAGATAACGGTCCCTGAAGAGCCTTGAGTAAGACATTCCTTTCGGGGGTTTCCATAGACTGAAGTAATGTGTCCAAATCTTCGAGTCTCTGTCTGAAGTTTATAATTTCTTCCTGCCAGGTAGCCTTTTCCATGCTTGGCATCTCAGCGGAAACAAGTATGTGTTGCGTGAAATACATCAGCCTGCACATGTGCTGCATTATCTCAAGAGGCGTACGCACTCCCGAGCCTGCGTCAAAGTCTCCGAAACCTTCTGGAGCGCCATCAGTTACCCGATTCAGACGAAATGCCAGTGTGGCAAGAAAGTGACGGAATATAGCAATGAGATCATTCATGGTAAGATAAGTGTCTCTGCCCTGAGTCTTTGCAGAAGACTATATAGATTGAACCGGCATTTTGACCGGGTCATCAATTAGAATATGCTCTTTGATGGCATAAGCCTCGGCGAATTGTGTGCCGGCTCGCATGCCATACTGACGCTGGAACACATCCATGTACTCAAAGATGCTCTGGTTGGGAGCGTAAATCTGCTTGGAGGCTTCTCCCTGGTTAAACTGACTGCCGTAGCACTTGACTGCCTGGTCTTTGCGCTCTTTTTGGTCTGTGATATCCACCAGAAAGCTATGCGAGAAATCTCGAAATGAAGAGCAATAGATTATCTTCCGGGGGCGATGTGGTTCGCCGTTTAGCTCTTTGATTTTCTTTAATCCTGCCAGAAAGCAGGAATCGAATCCGAGATTGTGAGTGGTCAGATGATCCGGGTGACGCTGTATCCAAAAGGGTAGAATCACCAACTCGGGTTTGCTATCGCGAATGACCTGAGCAATTCTCAACTGTGAGTCTCTGTTGTTTTCGATAGCAGAATCTGGTAGCGCAAGATTGGCACGATACGTAAGTCCCATGATGCCTGCCGCGCAATCGGCTTCTGCGGCTCGGTCATGTTCATCGCCTAGAGTGCCCATCTCCCCTTGAGTCAAATCCAAAGCTCCGGTCTTGTAGCCAAGATCACTAAGCTTAATCATCAAACCACCGCAAGTGATTTCAACATCGTCACGGTGCGCGGCGATTGCCAGGGCATCTAGTCTTGTCGGAGTGTCGCTTACCATCTCGAAATATCTTTCCTCTACGCTACCTCAGTTACTGCACCTTCATAGCTTTTGCATCTTCGCTACATCTCTCTAAGACACACTCATAGTAGCGCTCGTATTCAGTTACAATATTTGTATCCAGGAACCTGTCATTAGCACGCCTAATTGACGCTTCCTGAAAGCTCTTATGCCGCACCGGGTCACCTAGCAGTTCAATTGCTGAGTCTGCCATAGCTCCTGTGTCACCAACTGGATGTAACATTCCGGTTACGCCATCTTCTATCACTTCGCTGATTCCCGAGCCAAGCGAGCCGACGAGTGGCACACCGCAGGCCATAGCTTCCAGCGCTGATAGACCAAATGACTCTTCTTGCGAAGGAAGCAAGAACAAATCACCACAAGGAAGAATCTCCTCAACTCGAATCTGAGCGCCAAGAAATATGACGGAATCCTCTAGACCCTTGCGTTTTACTAAACGGCGTACAAGAGTAGTATCCGGGCCTTCACCTATCAGGAGTAATTTCGCCGGTAATGACTTTTTGATTTTCGCGAAGATATCAATGACATCTGGTGAACGCTTCACTGGTCTGAAGTTTGAGAGATGAATAATCAGGAATTCATCATCAGCTGCGAATTGAGACTTACAACAATTGCTGGTCCCGGGTTTGAAACGAGTCGCATCAAAGAAATTATGTATCACTTTGATATCGCGGGTGATACTGAATTCGCGCACAGTTTCTTCAGCCAGGTAATTTGATACAGCGGTTACTCCATCGGATTGATTGATGGAAAACTTCGTGATGTCAAAGAATGACGCATCGGCGCCTACGAGAGTAATATCGGTTCCATGCAATGTGGTGATAATCTTCGGCGGCTTACCCTCGGCGGCAAGAATCTCACGCGCAAGGTAGGCCGATGCCGCATGGGGTATTGCATAATGCACATGCAATAAGTCCAAGTTGTAGTTCTTCGAAATCTCAACCATCTTAACAGCCAGCGGTAAGGTGTAGGGCGGACTTTTGAAGAGAGCATAATTCGTAGCGGCAACCGGATGATAGAACACATTTTCCATGTAAGTATTCAACCGAAAAGGCGGTTCGGAGCTTATGAAATGAACATGATGTCCTCGCTCGGCTAATTTCATTCCTAATTCCGAGGCCACAATTCCTGAGCCGCCGGCTGACGGATAACATGTGATACCTATTCTCATCTCTTGTCCATTTCCGAGAGGTATAACAATTGATGCTGAGTAGTGTCAAGCACAATCGTATTAGAGATATAGTCCATTATTGAATACCCATAGCGCGCCAAATAGTACACGGCGCTTAGGGTGCGCTCCTGCAACCCGTGACGCGGGAACAACGCATTTCCGGCGCGATATAGCGCCGCACGTTCATCGGCGAGCTTTTTCTTATGCGAAGCAAAAGTCTTCTTCTCGAACGCCGTAAGCGCATGATCTAGTTTTCCTAGTATTTGCTCGGCGTTTCTTTCGAGGGTATTGTCAAACTCTACAACCCGCCCAGCGACTTCTTTGAATTGGGAACTAACACTCTCTTTTAGCCTGGCAAATGATTCTTCCAAATCATCCGGGAATGATTTCCCCAAAGCGTTATTGATAACAGTCTCTATGTCACCGCAAAATTCCAAAAACGTCAGCTCATGCTTGCGCATCAGTTTCTCAAATCGTTTTTCAATAAGCGTCACACTTATTCTGCCACTAAAGATTGGCGTTGGAGTGTCATACAACTCGAACAGGCGCCATAGTTGAGCGAAGTATGCAACTTCCGACGGCCCTCCACCCTGCACAATCGTGGGGAATATCGACGCGGCAAGCGCTGGTCTAGTTAGCACATCAGGCGAAAAGCGTGACGGTTCAGTGTCGATTATTTTTCTTAGCTCTGCGCCAGAGTAAGTCTTCTCACCTACACGATATGACTCACCGTCCCGATGAATCGCTTTGCGTTCAGGGTCCAGCAAAAACAAATGGCAGGCGCTTTCCTCTTTCTGTACTTGCAAATGGTAGCCAGCGCTGAGAATCCGCGCATTCGCGGCGCTCAATTCTGCTTTTAACTCCACATGCTTTTCTAATGTTCGGCGATAGAACGGAGCGGCCAGGTCTTTGAAATCATCATCACCCGGAGAGAACACTATCAACCCGTTATCAGGCATCGTATCAGTAAAGAACTGCGCAAACGCTGTGACGAAATCCGTTCCAGTATGATAAGCGGCGAAGAGTCGCTCGAAGAGCTCCTCGGTGAAATCAGTGCGTCCCAAAGAATCCGTCAGCGAAGTCTTGAGTTCTGCAAAGAGCTCTTCATCGGTGAATCGTAAGTCATATGCAGGACGGCCTTCGTTTTCCACTCGGTAATAACTACGTTGAACCGGCTCACCTAGCATATCGAAAGTATAAGCGTGGTTTATTTCCTCGAAATCATGATCATCAGCGGCAATCCAGAATATAGGAATAACAGGTCGACCAAGTTTTTCTTCGAGCGCCGCGGCTTGTTTAACCGCCCATATCGCTTTGTAGAAACCCAGTAAAGGGCCGCCGAACAACCCCGCCTGCTGTCCAGAGAAAACCATAACGGAATCAGGCTCACGCAGGCGCTTGATATTGGCTAACGCTTTGGGCTTAGCCGCAAAGATCTCACTTTGCTTTTCGAGAATCGCCGCTAATGCATCCCTGTCATACTTACGATTGTCGATTGCTCGCGCAACTGATTTTGCATCAACATTGGGATATAGATCACGCACACTATCTGCGTTTTGCAAAAAGTCGAGATACATTTGACTGTATCCCATTGTGCGTGAATTCGGGATGAGCCGAGCGTAGGAAGTTTGTTCTTCAGGCGCTGTTGAGGTCATGGTGTTTTCTGGAGTCATTTGAATTACAAGCTGGCGCTTATTCGGGAAAGCCTATCGGCCAAGTGTTTTGAGAGACTGTGCTATCCTTTGGGTCATAGCCATTTCTTTTTCTTGAAGAAGACAACCATACTCGCGGTTGTGATAATGGTCACTACCCAGAAGAACAAATATCCATGCTCCCAGTTGAGTTCGGGCATCGACACAAAATTCATCCCCCACAATCCAACTAAGAAAGTAGGCGGCATCAACAATACAGTTATGAACGTCAGGAATTTAATGATTTCATTGGTCTTGGTAGAAACTGACGAAAAGTATACTTCCAGCGCCGCGCTAAGTGTTTCGCGATTGCTATCAGCTATATCGTTAATGCGATTCACATTATCATAAATATCTCGAAAATATATCCGGGCCCTATCTGATATCAATGTCAGATTCCCTCGGCTGAGTCGATGCAAGGTTTCCTTCTGTGGACTGGCTACACGTTTCAGCATGGCCATGTGACGTCGCAAGCGGAAGATTGCTCGCACTATATCACCATCCGGCTCTTCCAGCACTGTCTCCTCAATGTCATCAACCTGCGATTCGAGCACATCAAGAGTGATATTGAAACTATCAATCGCCGCATCAACGAGCGCATGAAGCAACAAATCCGAGCCGCGTGACATCATCCGTTCGTTTTGCATCACTTTGGAAAACAGAAAATCAAAGACCCGATGCGCCTGTTTGTGGATGGTGATTACGAAGTTGCTTGAGGCATAAATGTCAACCTCGGTAACTTTCAGATCGTCATCCCCACCCTGGTAGTCCAGCAGTTTGAAGACACTAAAGAGGTCATCACCGTAAGCGTCCATCTTGGCGACCTGGTTCTCGACAAAAATATCCTCAACAACCAAAGGATGTAACTTGAAAACTTTGCTCAAGAGACGCTCTTCATCCTTACCCGGAGCCTGAATGTCCAGCCAGAGCAAAGTATCCGGCTCCCGCAGCAGAGCCTCGATACCCTCAACTCCACGAGTCATCGTGGTTTTCTCGCCGGGACGATGTACGAAATATCGAATCACTTGTTCTTGGCCTCCACCGCCCAGGGCGGCCCATCGGTCACAGTTGAAAGTACATCCTTGATTTCTTCCTCTTCGGGGCTGAATTCGTCCACTCTGACACGTTCAGAACGCACGAACCATCCCGCTAACGCCAAAATAGGCGCTACATCAATAATATGCAACGCCAAGGCCAATAGAGCGGCGTCTGTCTTTAGGACTCCAAAACTGGTCAAAGTTGCCACCACCAGCAACTCAAAGGTTCCGGCATTACCGGGAGTGATAGGAAACAGGAGACCAAGAGTGTTTACTATTACCACAACCAAAGCCGCCGCCGGAGCGACTGACAATCCGAACGCCTTGAAGAGAAGAATTATCATCGCGGCCTGTGATGTCCAAATCAGAATCGATAGCAGGACTGAACGAAGCAGATGTTTGGTGGACTTCAGTGCATTGGCGCCTCGAATCAGACTCGTCGAGAACCTCCTAAGAGTAATGTAAACGCCCGGCCAGCGCCGACGACAAGCTTTCTTTATCAGCCTATCTATTCGTTTGTGAAATGCAAGATGTGTATAGAGCGCAGCAACCAAAACGAGCGCGGCAACCAGAACAAAGTAGCTATAGGAGCTATACTTCGAGGGAAACACCAGCCAAAACGAGCTCAAGAAAATGAATGTCAAAAGCATCATTGCATCAAAGAGAATCTCCAGTAGAAAAGTAGAAAACACCTGTGCCTTCGGAAGATTCTCTTTTCTTGAGATGAGTAACACCCTGCCAACTTGCCCGGTCAGAGCAGGCATAACATAGTTCAGAGCCGCGGCTGTCGCATAGAGCAACGCCGCGCGAAGAGCCCCGATTCGCTTGCTTGGTTCAAGGATTGTCCGCCAACGCGCCGAGCGAGCGAGTTGCATCAAAGCGCTAAGGGCCAAGACCGGAACCAAATACCACAGATTCAACTTGCCCCACAGCTCTTCAAGATGATCGAGACGCACATCCTTGAAACTATAGGCCAATAGGATTACGGCTATGACACCGCCCCAGAATCTTTTCTTTTTCAATAATGCAGGCACTGGAATCTATCTATTAGAAACGGCCAAAGACCGCGTTTTGAAGTTCAATAACATACGAGCCGTCACCGGCAAATCGCTCCAAAAGAAGCGCTGGGCATAAGTAACTAGAACCCCGAGAACAGTAAGCTCCTGTTGGCGTTCATTACTTACACAGTATTGGCTAAATGCCTGTCAGTCAACTAAATCACCCCGAAGATTGCAAATCTTCGATTAAAAGACCGAAAGCGCAACCTACTGTAAGACACTATGTATGAGTAAGTTCTAGAGACGTTCTAAAGCGGCTATTGAAATCCAGCCCTGTCGTTTGTTCGCAAATAGGGCCAATGCGAAATCTCCTGAGCTTTCACGAATCACAACCTCAAGCCCTGCCGCCGCCTTGAACTCTACTTTCGCATCTTTCGAGGGCCTATCTGTTACAGGAGATTCCGGCAGGGTAACTACCGCCCTGTCGGCGCCAAACTCCTGCCGGTACTTGAAAGTGGTTAGCGAAGCCAGGACAACAAACAGCGCCGCCAATACAACAATGCCCGATTTCAGCAATGTTGTCTTTTGTCCTGTTACAATAAGGTAGATTGACAGGAGGGAAAACAATAACAAAGCGCTGGTAGTCAACCAACCCCAAAACCCGAGAGATGCGTTCTCAGTAACACTCGCAAAGAACTCCGAAACAGGGTTTAGCTCCACCCCTTCAAGCTGAATGGTCACGAAACTCCGGGCGAATTCCAGATTGTCTTTGATGTCCGAATCAGCCGGGTCCAATCGCTGAGCGCGGAGGTAGTTAAGTATTGCATGTCCCAGGTCACCGGATTCAAAATAGGCATTACCGAGATTGTGGTACAATTCCGCTGATTCATAACCTTGAGTCAGAATTGTGTTGTAGTCTGCAATAGCCCCAATATAGTCTGTCGAATCATAGGCGGCATTGCCGTGAGCGAACAGCTCTTCAGGACTGTCCTGCGCCAATGCAATTGACGACAGCGCTGAAAAAATCAGCAAAAGTCCCAATGCCGTCCTTGTGTATGCAGATAATCTACTAATGCTTAGCAAAGTCCACCTCCTGCAAGCGAATCAATATCTCTTTCGCCAACTTCAGCGAATCACTAATGTGCTCTTCGGTTATTGAACCTGATGAATAGCGCACATAATCAGCGCGCTGTATCAGCCGCCTGCATTTCTCAAGATCTTCGTCCTTGAATCCCGCCTCGGCTAGCATCTCTGTGACTTCGCCAATAGTTAAGCCATGCGGTGATACGTTTAGTTTATCCGCTACAAAAGAGAGAATCGCCTGACGAATCTCGCCGAAGAATTCCTCTGCGCTGGCGACTTTCGCCACCGAGCTGGCGCGCTTGAGACGCTTGTTCGCCAGACGACCAGCTGAGCGGGCTCGCGCATAACCGGTATCTGAGGCAAACTTGTCCCGACGTTTCCGATAGAGCAAAGCGCCTAGTATTCCCAGCAGTGGAATTGAGTTCATTGCAATGTACAATTTGTCGAACAATAGAATCTCACCCTTTGGAGAGAATCCGTCGCTATACTTTTTGATATAGCGAATAGCGCTCATCCCTGACCCAACTCGGACATTGGAACCAAGATTGAAACTGTTGTGATTATCCAAGGCCTGCGAGGACGGCACAACATTTAGCGGGATATCGGAGGTATGGATAACTTTGTATTTCCCTTCACTGGGATCAAAAAAGTCATAGGCCACTCCCGGGATTTTCAGACGACCCTCATGAGTCGGAATAAAGGTCTGCTCGAATATCTTTATTCCTCCCAAAACATTCCTGTCCTTGGTAACAGTTTCATCAGATGAGCCTTCATAGACCCTAAAGTCGCTAACTTGTGGCATTTTCGGTCGCGGCAGCACCTTGATATTCCCTAAACCCGATATACGGTAGGTGACAGTAACAGGGGTGTTGACTTCAGTCGAAGATTGATCCACGCTCGCGGTAATTGCATAAGAACCGACTACGCCAGAGAAGTCCTTAGGCTTGTTTGCAGTAGGCAGAGGCTTGACATTTATCTCCAGCGGACGAGTTCTAAGACTAACAGTTCGTCCTCTGTTAAAGAAAGATCCAAACCCGAATTTATCATTCCTGCGCTTTTCAGAGACTTGCGTTTCCAAAAATGCTCGTCCGATTTGTAAACGGCCCGAGCGAGTTGGAAACAATGCTGTATTAATCTCCAAAACCCGATAACGCCTGCCACCGATATTAGTGTAATATGACGGTTGTGATGAAATCACATCATTCCAAAAATCTGTGGTTTGCGGCGCGGTATAACTAGGCTGTGAAATCAGATTCACCGCATGAAAAAATCGCACGGTCAACAACACCTGTTCACCGACATAGGGCGTATCATTGTCAACTACAGCCTCTATGAACAAGTCCTTTTTCTGCCCTCCCGCCTGCGCCGCAGTAGCCGGCTGTTCTGCGGTAACCTTGACGGTCACGGTATTGGACTTATATGACTTTCCATTGACAACAATTTCAGCGGGACCAATTACGAATGTGCCAACTTGCTTGGGCGAAATAGTTATTGAGTGAACCGTGCTTTTTTCAGAGACACCGTTAACACTGCGAAAGTTTATTGAACTGCTACGGTTAAGGATGTTAAAACCGGTGAGTTTTCTCAAATCGGGAGCTGGTGTATTTCTGTCTCCTCCGACAAATTTCATATCCAGAGTAGCTGTTTCACCCATAGACAGAGCAGTGCGGTCGATGCTCATCGTGAGTGACATCTGCCCTGCGGCATAGGCGACATCCGCCAGCAATGCGCACAACATCAAACCAACCGCTACAACCCAGTTGGTTAACCGGCGTGTTGGGATCGCATGCTCATTCATTATGGCGCTATGATTAAACATAAGTATGGGGCTCGTTAACTACCACTTCTTGCCAGTATACGGATAAGACGACAAGAGCACTTTCCGCTTCTGTTGTTTCATCTCTTCATCCTTGAGAGAATTAAGAAGACGCTCGGCGTCCTCTTTGCTCATTTGTTGCGGCTGAACCTGCTGTTGTTGGTCTTGCTGATCTTTGGACTGGGTAGAGTCAGGTTGCTGGTCTTGCTTCTGCTTGTCATCCTGTTTCTGCTGGTCGTCCTTTTTGTCCTGCTTATCCTGGTCCTGCTTGTCTTTGTCTTGCTTGTCTTTGTCTTGCTCGTCCTTCTTATCCTGCTTTTCTTTGTTCTCTTCTTTGTCCTTGTCTTTGTCTTTATCCTGCTGGTCGTCTTGCTTTTGTTCTTGCTCTTGTTTTTGCAATTCACGTAGAGCTAGTTCGAGATTGTATTTGGCGTCGGTGTCAGTTGGATCAAGTTTCAACGCCTCTTTGTATTCTTCGATAGCCTTATCAAACTTCTGAGACTGAAAATGTGTGTTACCCATATTGTAATGTGCGTTTTCAGCTACCGACTTTATTTCAGATGTCTTCGCCAAATCGAAATCTTCCAACGCATCCTCAAAAGAGCCCAGGCGATAATTAGCGGCGCCCTTGTTGAACTCTAACTCAGGTTTCGGCGCAGGCATTTGTTCACCAATCTTGCTGTATAACTCAAGCGCCCTCTCGTAATTCCCTAGCTGATAGGCTTTGTAGGCTTCAGCCGAAACTACTTTCTTATCGAGAACTTCCGCAGAAACTATCGAAACATTAAGCGCTGCAACAACTAGAAACGCTATCGCGCCAATACTTGTGATTCGTCTATGATTCAACATGTTCCACCTTCGGTCCATTAGTAATCTCTTCTGGGTTACGCTCTTTGCGTCTGCCAACTATTCTATACCACAACCCGCCCGGACGTTCGGGAATGATAAACTCAATCAACAATAGCAACAAACCTAACATCAATGGCCACTGATAACGGTCAGCATACTGCGTTACTAATTGACCACCTAATTCCTTTTTGTCCATCCCGCGAATATCAGCCAATATCTGTTCTAATTCAAAACCACCAGGAGTGGCGCGGTAGTATTTTCCGTCAGTTATGCGAACAATCTCGCGCAGAGTTGTCTCACCCAAACGACTCATCACAACCTTACCATCATCGTCTTTGACAAAACCGACTCGCTCACCATTGGCCCCATAAACCGGTATCGGCTCACCTTGCACAGACCCGATTCCTATTGGGTATATCGTAATCCCCTGCTCCGCGGCCTCTTTGGCGGCTCCCAACGGATCGGTATCATGATCCTCGCCGTCAGTTAGCAGAATCAAAGCCTTGTGCTTGTCATCTTCAGGGTCAAAGGCCTTAGTAGCCACCCGAATTGCCTCACCTATCGCAGTGCCCTGCTGGGCAATCAAACCAGTGTTGAAGGCAGTCAGAAATAGAGACGCCGCGGAGTAATCTACTGTCAGCGGACATTGCACAAAAGCATCACCGGCAAACGCCACTAACCCAATCCTATCACCGCGCAGTGAATCAATTAGGCCACGCACTTCTTGAACGGCACGAGACAAACGGTTCGGTTTCAAGTCCTCAGCGAGCATCGAACTTGAAACATCGACTGCAATCATAATGTCGACTCCCTCGGTCTTCACCGCCTCAAGATGCGTACCACATTGGAAACGTGCGGTAGCCAAGGTAATCAAGATCGCGGCGAATGTAACCATAGAGCCTTTGCCGAGCTGGCGTCCGAAAGAAACACCGGCGCGGTTTTTCAAGGTCAAATCCAGTTCGCCGAAACGCGCTATATCACGTTTCTTGCGTTTGATTCCCCACCAATACAGGACAAACAACAACCCGCAGGCAATTAACAGGAACAACGCATCTGTATTCTCAAATCTCATATTACTCTAATCTCACTGCGATACTAAGGAACTTTGCGCAATACAGTCTGTGACAACGCCGCCTCTGCAAATAACAAAACAAATCCCAATAGCAGAAACTTGGGAAACAGCTCTTTGTAATTTACATACTGCTTAACCTTGATCTCAGTTTTTTCCAGGCTGTCAATGTCATCATAAATCGCTCCGAGTTCATCCTTGGAGCGTGCGCGAAAATACCTGCCGCCGGTTTCTTCAGCTATCTGCGTCAACGTCTCTTCATCGATTTCATTGGCCATATAAACTACACGCTTGCCAAAAATCGGATCATCTACCGTGTATTGTGAATTCCCCGGACGACCAACGCCAATAGTGTAAACCTTCATATCAAAAGTCTTGGCGATATTTGCCGCAGTAAGCGGATCGATTTCACCTGAGTTGTTGACTCCGTCAGTTAGCAGGACAATAACCTTCGACTTGGCTTTGGAATCTTTCAGGCGATTTACCGCTGTCGCCAGCGCAGTGCCTATCGCGGTGCCATCATCAATTATCCCAAAATCAACCTGTCGCAGAAACGAACTCAAGACACCGTAATCCAATGTCAGAGGACATTGCGTAAAAGCCGTTCTCGCGAAAACTACCAATCCAATTCTGTCACTGACACGTTTGGAAATGAAATTCTCAATCTCCTCTTTGGCTACAAACAACCGGTTATTCGGTTGAAAGTCTTCCGCTTTCATTGAGCCGGAGATATCCAACACCATTACAATATCAATTCCCTCGGTTGATAACTCGCGCTCTTGTGAGCCGGACTGAGGACGCGCCAATGCGACAAACAGTAACCCTACTGCAAGCAAGCGCAAAATCGGCAACAACACCCTGTACCTTCCACGACCGGGCGCGCCAACACGTTTGATCATTCGTATATCCGAATATCGTAGTGACGATGTCGTATGCTTGTGCATCCGCCAATAAAAAACCGCTAGCGCAACAATCACCAAGCCACCGACAAGTAGGAACACCCAACCAGGAATAGTGACATCCACCAAATCAAAGGCGGATATTTGCATTCCCGCCCATCTAAACATCACTTGCCTCTTTCTTGGTCACTGATTCTTCTACGGGAAATCCAACATCGCTCGTATCAGCCCTTGCCTCACTTCTTTCAAGGCTACTATCAGCCTTCTCGACTGAACTTCTATTGGCGGCTAGCTCCCGCTGACGCTCTTCTTCTTTCCTGCGACTCTCAGCTAGATCATCGCGAATAGATACAATGACAGAGTAAACCGTCTCGAAATCTTCTTCAGGGCGCCCCGCTGGAGGCGTTGCCTTGGCAAATTTTATCATATCCGCTTGCCTCAGAGTAGCGGCTATTTGCGGTTTGTAAACAGCGGTTATCGAGCCCCGCTCAACTGTACTCAATAATTCTGCGGTGGTCATATCCAGTGTGTGCGTCTCAAGCGCCGTACCCAAATAGTCGCGCAGAGTATCTGTCAATTCCGAGTAATATTGTTTGAATAATCCCTGCTCCAATAGCGGTTCGTTGCGAAGTCCCGCCAGGCGGTCAAGCGCAATTTCCCAAGCCGGACGAGGGTCAACCCATGCGGCCTCGCCTTCCCGCTTGCGTGAATACCGCCACACCAAAGCTCCAGCTATTAGCGCCAGCGCTATCACGATTCCCCAAAACAATGGCGAATAGAGAAAGCCCTGTTTCAATCCAAGCGGGTCTTCCAGTGGATCGCGGAGTGGCTTGATAGAGGCGCTATCAACATTCTCTCCGACTACAGATGCAACAGTGACAGTCAGGGCGCTGGTAAGCAAAGAATCAACTGAAGCGCCGGGATTAGTGTAGTATACAGGCACAGATGGAATCTGAAACTCGCCAGTCTTCAGCGCCCACAGTTTCAAAGTAGTCTGGTATCGCCTCTTACCATCTTTGAGAGTCTCGGCGTCTGATAACTGCTTATCCTGAATCTCAAAATCACCGAGCTTCTTTTCGATATTCAGCGGAGCAACCTTAGTGACCGAGTCGGCAACAACAGTAATCACAAATGTAATAGCGTCACCAACAAATGCCTCGACTCTATCCACCGACGCGCTGACTTCCGGCGCCGTTGCTGCCGGCCTGCTATCAACATCATCCTGCGCGAATGTAAGAGCGGGACTCAATACTAAGAGAGCCATAAGCGCCAAGCGCAATCTGTACTTACTTCTGAATTGCATCTTATCTACGCTTCCCCCGCCTCTTGAAAAATGCCATTAGCGGCATTAGGTATGGTTCATCGGTTAGAATACGGATAAGGTCAAGGTTCATCGAATCAAATCGTTTCTTAAGCCGGGCATCCTCACGACTCACACGGCTGGCAAATTCAAGTTGGAATCTTTTTGAAGAAGTGTCGACCAGAAACAGCTCGCCGGATTCAGCGTCCTCTAGCTCTAGTATGCCAGCTGACTGAAACTCGATTTCGCGCCTATCGGCGATTTTCAGCGCTATCATATCATGCTTGCGATTGGCTATACGTAGCGGCTTGTCGAAGTTGCTATCAATAAAATCCGAGACCAAGAACACAACCGCCCGACGCTTGGTGACGCGCATCAAATATTCCAGCGCCATCCCAATATCGGTGCCATGTCCTGTCGGCTCAAAAGCCAGTATCTCTCGAATCAAACGCAGAACATGCCCCCGGCCTTTTTTGGGCGGGATATACATTTCGATATGGTCGGTGAAAATTATCATCCCGACTTTGTCATTGTTCTTGATAGCCGAAAACGCTAGTAGCGCGCAAAGCTCGGCGGCCAGGTCGGACTTGAAGCGCCCGTGAGCGCCAAAATATCCTGACGATGATGCGTCAAAAACAAACAACACTGTTAACTCACGTTCCTCACGGAACTTCTTGATATGCGGGAAGCCGGTGCGCGCGGTGACATTCCAATCGATAGAACGCACATCATCACCCGGCATATATTCACGCACCTCATCAAATTCCATCCCCAATCCCTTAAACGATGAATGATACTCACCGCCAAAAGGTCATTGACCAGGCGTTTGGTGCGTATTTCGATACGTTTTACTTTGCTAAGTATTTCACGTGATAGTGACAAAACTCTATTCCCACCAAGAATAATTATTAACTAGATCTATCGCCGGCTTTTCCGCCTTGAAGTCAAAACCAATAAACGGTAACTCACAGCGACACCTCTCAAGTCAAGAAGAGACCTCAGAGATTGCGACCAACAACACCGCACACTATTGCTATTGAGTCCTAAGGAACCTCAATAGTGTCGAACACGCGCGCAACCAGATCATCGGCTGTCACATTCTCCGCCTCGGCCTCATATGTCAACGCCAAACGATGACGCAAAACATCCGCGCCGATGGCCTTGATGTCCTCGGGCGTGACATAGCCACGACCTTGAATGAATGCATGCGCTCGCGCCGCTACGTGCAAATACAGAGTAGCTCGCGGTGATGCGCCATACTCAATCAGGTCGGCTGAGTCTTTGAGGCCATAGCGCGCCGGTTCACGTGTTGCGAATATGATATTGATAATGTAATCCTTAATCTTGTCATCGACATAAATCTGGCCGACAACTTCACGAGCCCGCAGAAGGTCATCGGTGGAAATCACCGGCTGAACTTCGATTGGCCGCGAACTCGACATCCTATCCATAATCATGCGCTCCTCGCTCGGTGACGGATAAGTGATTTTCAACTTGAGCATGAACCTGTCGACCTGCGCTTCAGGAAGAGGGTAAGTTCCTTCCTGCTCAATCGGGTTCTGTGTCGCCAGAACCATAAACGGTTTTTCCAGAATATGCGTTTCCTCGCCCAAAGTTACCTGGCGCTCCTGCATAGCTTCAAGTAGCGCAGATTGCACTTTGGCGGGAGCTCGGTTGATTTCATCGGCGAGAACGATGTTGGCAAAAATCGGTCCCTTGCGCGCAAAGAACTCGGCCTTTTGCGGATTGTAAATCAGCGTTCCTGTCAAATCCGCCGGGAGAAGGTCAGGTGTAAACTGGATTCGCCTAAAGGTTGCCTTAATTGCGCTGGCCAGCGTATTAACAGCCAGAGTCTTCGCCAAACCAGGAACGCCTTCTATCAACAGATGTCCGTCAGCAAGCAAGCCAATCAGCAATCGGTCAAGCAAATAGCTCTGACCGACAATCACACTCTGCATTTGCTCATTTATCTTTCCAATAAATGAGCTTTCTTTCTCCACCAGAGATTGAATCTGGTCGATGTCATGTACAGCTTGAGTCATTCTTACTCCTCATCATTTCTTACTCACCAAAGGAATTCTCATAAAAGGTTCCAACCCTGAGACCACCGCAAACAGTATTACCGGCTACAGCTTATCCTCGCGGACAAAGGCCTCGACCTCATAGTATACACGCAAAGACTCACCAGGGGTTCCACGACCGGGCGAAAATTTTTCAGTTGCGCTAAGCTCTAACCATTTGACTAATAGGCGCTTGGCGTCCTCATCCAAAGCGGACTCTCGTAACTCGGCAATAAGCGAATCACTGTCGCCTTTCCGAGCCGAAATATGCCCGGCGTCTCTGAGATAAGTATAAAGGAATCCGTAGAGATTCTCAAAGAACTCGGCTTTGGAGCCGGATGTGGCGGCCTTCAATGCTCTTAGATCACTTGCAATATTGTCTCGTGCGCGTTGTTTGAGTTCTTCCTGAGCTTTCACCCGGTGTTTTCTTCGCATCCCGGCAATAGTGAATCCCCCTACGACGAAAACTACCAACAGAACCAACCCGACAATTCTCCAGTCTGTTTCATTCGTCTCATCTACAGGAGCAGGCATGGCAATCGACACCCTTAATTCGCTAGTGGAAACCGAACCTGCTTGAGAATCAGATATTCGAAGAAAGCCAATTCTCACCGGATGTACCAACCCCTCTCCACTGGCGGTGGGAATCAGTGTGTAAACATACTCATGCGAAACCCGGTTGCGACCTTGGCTACTTGTTGCGCTTTTGTCTGGTTGGCGAACATTCGAGCTCAAAGCCCCCACTCTCAACCGCTGTAATTCAGGCTTAGGAGCGCTCTTATCTGCGAGCTCAAACTCGTTCTTGTCCCACGTCAGACGAATTGTCAATGTCGCCGTATCGTTGAATGACATCCGGGTGACATTCAGAAAGGCTTCGCCCTTAATATCAGCCTGCCTACTCACTGCAGTTGTGTCGTAATCGACACTAGTCTGAGCAAAAGCTCCCGCCCCCTGCAAAGACACCGCCAAACAGAGAATGGTTGCCAAAGATAAGCGTATGCGTGTTATAGATGACATGATTGGGTGAAGTAGCTTAGGCCACACCAGCGACTCCGCCAAGGTAAACCGCCAGTAGCCCCATTACTAGACCCAACTTGAAGATGAGATTCGCGGCGCGCAAAGTCTTGGGTTTGCTCTCAATATTCAACAGAATAAGAATAACTAGTAAAGGCACATCTACGGTAAGGACAGTAATAAATACATAGGTCTGATTATACCAACCGGCGTATATAGGAAGCAAGCTAAGGACAACCATTATTCCCGCCGCCAGGCTGGCAATAGTCAACGCCGCTTTCGGGTCGCGTTTCAAAGGATAAGTGGCAAATCCAACTACCCTGTCCCCAGCCAAATCCTGAATGTCCTTGGTCATCTCCCGGGCCAAATGTAGAAAAAACGCCAATGCCGCAGGAAATAGACTGCCGGGTAGTATCCATATATCACCGCCTGAGGCAATGCCTCCAGAAACAATTGTAACTGCCCCAAGCAGAGCAACAACCACATTGCCCACAATCGCAATGCGCTTCAAACGGAAATTATACCAGACCAACAGCGCCTCAGCGCTCAATACTATCAGAACCAAATGAAATTCAAGTAGGATTGACAGAGACAAGCCGGCAATTCCCAACAAGAGCGCAACCAAACTAGCTTCGGTTGACCTCAATGCGCCAAGTGGAAGGGGACGCCGCGGATGGTTAACCTTATCGCCTTCGATATCCAAACGGTCATTTAGAGCATTCCCTGCCCCGCAAACCAAGGCGGCTATCAAGGCAAAAAGGTATAGCTGGAACTTGTCGGGCTGGAGACTTTGTAAATAGCCACCAACTATGACTGCAAATGCAGCTAAGACGCAGTTTTGGATTCTGATTAGTCGCAGGACGTTCATTAAGTAGCTCACGATGAAAACATAGAGCCATGGCGTCTCGCTGTCAACTATAAGATGTTGGGGCTACACACTCTAAGAGGAAAAAATTATCTTACAAATCAGGACTCTGTTGGCTCCGGAATCCGAGATTATCAGCTTACCATCATCTGTGATACAGATTCCTGCCGGAGCAGTCAACTTGATATTGTAAGCCGCCCCTAAGTCACCGGTGCGGAAAAGAAGTGAGCCGCGCTCATCAAAACACAGGACTTCTTCCAGCGCCCTATCGCAAATCCATATTCTCCCGGCTCGGTCAAGATAGATATCCACAGGCTCCCGCAGGACTCCCTTGCCAATGATGCCAGTTTGCACCCCGTATGAGTTGAAAACCAAAGCCTTACCATCACCCTCATCACAAACAATCATTCCTCCCCGTTCTAGAGGAAACATGGCCCCCGGTCGCTCAAAATGACTCCCGCCGAAATTGAAGTCGGCGTAGAATTCTTTGAATATCCCGAATCTATCAAAAATCGCCAAACGAGACCTGTCAGAATCACTGACCCACAATAATCCATCCTGATCCACCCCCAACCCTCCGGGTGTTCCAAACTTCAGAGCGGCGGTATCATCCCAAAAAGCAATGGCCCTGACCAGATTCAGCGCTACGTCCAGTTGGAATATCTCGCGCAATTCTGTATCAGCAAGAAACATATTCCCCCGCCCGTCAAAGGCGATTCTTCCGGGGGCCCTCAAACGCCCCCCGGCCCGATTCGCCCCGCCAAAGTCCACGACCGGCGAAAACGCGCTGTCGAACATCAATACCCTATGATTACCTTTGTCTATCAAATAGTAATTCCCCGTAACGTCCCATCGAATGGCCTGGGGAGCTGACAATTCGGCGCCATACATTTGCCCGCGTATCTCACGCTCCAGAATGATTGCCTTAGGAATCAGTTCAGTAGAGGAAGATGTTGCACTTACCGCTTGCGATTCTTTTGTCTCGGTTACTTTTCGCCCGCCGGACGAACACGAAATCAAAAGCGACACCAACACTGGCACCAATAGCCCTATCATCCCTGCGCTACTATGAGTTAGCCAGGGACCGGATGACACTCTGGGGTTTATCATGAGGTGTAGAAAGTAGAGCTAGAACACATGTGAGATTGAGAGCATCAAACCATCACTGGCATTGCGACCCGGGGCTGGCTTAATCAGCCTAAACGTTGTGCGAGACGCTAGAGCATAACTTGATTCAGCGGAACCGCGACGACCAAAATCCATATCATCTTCATCAAGTTGATTGTTGAGCTTTTGCGTTGAACGCCAGGCAAGAACTGCAGAAGTCAGACGGTTAACAAGAGCGGCTATGAACATAAATTCCGCATTGCGATCTGCGCTGTTTTGGTCATTGAACAACTGACGAAACTCTCTTCTTGAATTTTGCGAATCCCAATTCCAATCATTCTCCGGCGTATCCGCTATGAATGGCAAATCCGAATCAAAGGCGCGCCCAAGTGAATTATATTCTTCACGGCTGGAATAGAAAGTTAATTGCCGAAAAAACTGTTCGTCCCTGCCCAAACCGCTCACTCCGGCATGGCGAGTGGCGAATCTCTCGACATCATCCTGCTTCCACCCCGCGTTTACCTTAAGAGCCAAGAAGGCAGCCCAAATCCCGGCCTCGGCGCCCATGAAAAACCTTGCCCCTCGCTTTTTGCCGAGATACCAATGCCCGGCGCCCGGCAAAAGAGCCGATAGACCCACAGCGGTGAGTACCGAGTGGCGGCGACGTCCTGAGTTGTCGCGCGTATCAAGATTTTCAGAAAACAGATCGTCGTCCGAGAATTCATCATCATCTTGCGCCAAGTCAAATGAGGTGAAATCATCCCTGAAATTACGACTCGTATAGGGCCCTGACTCCTGCGGCAGACTCAACTTTGATGACAACACCACTTGTGAGCTACTAGACAACTCAGCGCTTAGCGCAGGTATATTAGCTATCGTCACTCCTGAAACAGTAAGCGCTAACGCAAGCGCTAGTCTTTGTACTACTGATTTTTCTATTGAAAGTAAATCTGCTCTGCCCATTCTTTTGAAAGTCCTGTATTTCCCTGTGATTCCTATACCTGCAAAACTGCTTACTCCCACACTAGCCATCAACGTTGAATTAGAATTTCAAACTCACTACTACCTCCGGTATCAAACGCCAGTTTTCGTCTCTTCTTAACGACGGATGAAACGACAGACTGCCTCTTGCTCCCTCGAGCTTCTTATTATGCCTACTCGCCGATATCACTGCGTCGACCGATGAGACCACATGATTCAAGATAACAAAAATGACCATCCGATCCCTGCTATCAAACGACGTATTGGCATCGGCTCGCAAAGCGTTATAGGCAATTCGCATTGGTGAGTTAAAACGATTCCCCTGGTTGTACGAATCACTAGGACTCCAGACAAAAGCAGTATCAGCGATTTGCCCTGAATCCGCCCCATGCCCCTCAGCTCGCGCCCAGCCATAGGAAAACTGATCGTACTTACCTATCATCTCAAAATATTGTTGAGTATGAGTTTGGGGTAGGTGATGACCATGCGTCGCGCCTCTGTTGTCATCCGCATCGGTAGTGTCATTGTACACTTGAAGCAAGTAATCCCAGTAGTCGTCCTCATTCCAGTTTGCCAGAGCAACCGCCTCAAATTTGGCCACAGTCTTTTTGCCATCATCATCAAACTTCTTCGCTCCCAGCAAAGCGCCTACTTCGGCGCCAGCAAACAAAGCGACCTTACCAATATGTGAGCCATTGTATACCTGCCCTAACCCGGGAACCAGAAGTGAAAGAATACCAGCCTTCAAGACACTCTTCCTGCCCGGCAAGGAATTGTCATCAAGATCACTATCGAGAGCAATTGAAAAATCGTTTAGCTCATCACCTGACTCACCGCCATACTTAAAAGCATCAATCTTATCTTGAGTTGAGTAGCGCAACTGCAAGAACGCTTTGTCGATTTCACTGCTCTGTAGTTCTACTGCGGAGAGTTGAGGAATAGCCAAGGCTAACACGGTGAACAACGTAACACTGAAACACTTGATGTTCCCTAAACTCATGTCTCGATTATTGAAACTAGCTTTCATAGTGATTTATCTCTTTTCTCGCTGATGGTTCGAATATTATTAACGCACTACAGCTAAGTCTGTAAATGTTTTTTCGGAACCGGTTGAAAACATCACTTCTATCATCACCCGGTATACCCCCGGTGCAAACTGTCCGCAATTGATTGAAACTTCATTGGCAAACCCGCCAACACCTGAGCCATCATACTTATCAACCAGCTCACCTGTCATATCATATATATTGATAGCCACAGATTGAGCGTCACGCCCCAAAGTGTAGCGCAGTGTCGCCTGCGAACCTGTTGCCGGGTTTGGATAGCAGTAGACACTGTTTTCAGCTATGCCCCCGCTTTGTGCAACTACCGGCGTGAGACTCTCTGAAGGGAAATATGAACTTCGCGCGGCGTCATAGCCCGCCATGCGCCATACCGCTCCGGAAGTGTCATCATTAGTTTTCCAGCGGTATAGGAACCCATCGGAGCCGACATAGGCCAATGAAGCGCCAACAGCGTCACGAATCAACACCGGAGCCCCTTTAAGCGAACCACCGCCCGGAAGAGGAAAACCAAACGGCTTATCCAGCCCGATTGCAAAGAGATTACCCGAAAGCGAATCATTGACTTCAGCGCCAAAAACCACCTCAACGTCACCATCTCCATCGGCATCCAGCGCCAACCCCGGAACATTGGCCACAGACTGAGGAAAGTCACGGTCTATTTCCTGCGGGAAACCAGTCAGGTTGAACAACTCACGGTTCAAAACAGTCAGCTCTCCATCGGTGAGAACTACAATATCAGGAAAGCCGTCTCCATCCAGATCAGTGAGTATCGGAGCGGTAGTTATGTTCTTGCTCAAGTCATGACGCGCAAACTCTGTAAATGTCGGTGTCGTATTTCCAGTGTCAACCGAAATAACCAGGAACTCCCCTAAAGCCGAAGTCACAACAACTTCGGGGGTACCGTCACGATTCATATCACTAGCCAAAGGCCCAAAAACATATGCAGCGCCGAGGTTGTAGGTTTCCTGCGTTGCTCCTCTGGCATAGAACAGTTGTGATGTTCCACCGTTGGAGGTTAATGCAACTGTTGCCTCATTGATGTTGCAGGCCCCATTTGGAATTCCGGGCAGAGCTACAACCGTGCCGGAAATATCCGCCAGGCTATCGAAACGACATAGTGACATATCAGTCAGGCCATAGAGGGCGCTATCGGCGGTGTTATAAATAATCTGCCGCACAGTATCGCCGCAGGCGAATCTCCAAAGCAAGTCCGGCTTGGGTCCATCAAAAGGATCGCTATCTATGAATGCATAGGCGTAGATAGTATCAGCTACCGCCACTGCTACAAACTCAGTGTCATTCAAAGCTCCAACCACCGGGTCACATGAGATATTCCCGGGTAATTTGGCAAACAGATTAATCGACAGAGTATCTGGCAATGCCGGAGCGCTAGTGTCGCCTCCAATGAAATTAGTGATTATCTCGGTGAAGCTAATTAGTGACTTGACTAAAGGTGAGGCGAATTGCCAACCCGGTCCGCCGAAGCGGTCGGTAATCAGAAGTTTGTCGCCGACTGCCGTAATTATTTCTTCGCCAGCTAGCGCAGTATCGATGTCATAGCTAATTGGACTCAGGTTATTCACATTGTAGCCCACCCAAATTGGGAAACTGTCCACTAGTTGTGAGTTTCCACCACTAATAAAGATATTGTGATCTCGCAAAGAGCTCGTGTCTATAGATATGCTAATATGCGAGTTGGCGCCGGTGAATGAATGAGTCGAAGGATTTGTATTGGGCGTAAGTGAGTTGAATGTAGTCGGGTTCCAGTAGTCATTGGCGTTACCAGTCCCCTTGAAGAAATTCCCGCCTAAGTCTACGAATCCGTCCGCCTCAACAAGTGAAACAAACCGTTGACTGGCGTCCCATTGTAAGTCATTGTCCTGGAAATTTGGCAGACCGTCATTGTCAGCATCACCAAAAGCCACCGACTCGTCCACATGATAAATCAACAGACCATTGCCGGGCAATAGGAAGTCGTATTCACCCGATAGAACTGAGGGGTCGTCGGGGTTTATCGAAGTCTGTCTCGCCGGTCCCAGGATTACATTTCTAGTGGAATCTGTTTTCGCGCCTATTTGGCCTGAAATCTTTACCTGTTGTTGACGATTCTCTATTAGAAAGTACTCATAATTAGAAATAGGAATCTTAACTATTCGCGCAACATTGGCAGTGTCCAACGCCGCGGCGGCAATAGCCAGCGAAGTACCAGGGGGCAATTCGACAACTTCATCAAAGCCCAAAAACGCTCTGCTCCAGGCAGACATATAGACTGGAATCGCTCCAAAAGTTTGGAATACCTTCTGAAAACCAAAATCAATTCCAACACCAAATCCATTGTTATCCATCAGCGCAAAATCACCTAGCTGGGTAAACAGATTTCGCGTACTATACAGATCAACCAAACCCAACTGGTGACCGAATTCATGGGCCATTACTGCGTTGAGCGCAGTCGAGCGGCTATCCTGACTGCCTTGTTCTGGAATAAACATGGTAGTGGTGATTGTAGTTTCCGGCTCAGGGTCATTGGAATCGACAATCACCGACGTTCCGCTCTTGATGAAACCGGTAAACAGGTCATTAACAGTCGGCGGGAACCCAATGTCGTTTTGCCTGTCGGAGCCTGCGTGGAACAGAATTGTGGCCTGGTAGTCACTAAAGACAATTTCCGGTGAAGCGGAATCAGCGAGATTAAAACAGTCCACAAAAAACTCCGTCAAACGTGACTCAACTGAATCAGGGTTACCATAATATGCCATAGGACGAGGAGCCACATAGGTCATCGTATCCCCCGGCGGGAAAATATCCCAGGTCAACTGTACTTTTCCACGTGATACAAATCCATAATATGTGTCAAGCGCCCGCATATGCCTGTCAAAGTAAATACTATCATGCGGCGAGGAGTCAATTGTGTGCCCGTTGTCCTCCTTGAAAGCAACTGAATCTCGGTAGTCCATATTGCCCTGCCCGGTTGTATTCGGATCATCAGGATTCTCCACGGGAAAACTAACTCTGATACACAGAACTTTAATCGGCCCTACCGGAGCCTGACTTGCCAATGAGCGTTTAGGCAATGACCAGGGACGCTCTCGCTCCAGACGCAATGGTGACTCGGCAAACGGCAAAGCCTGCGGGCAAAAACAAGGCTTCATCACAGTCGGAGTCTTCTTGTCAGGGAATAACTCTTTCCCTCGCTTGATGCCTTTAATCTCCAAATCTGCCCCAAAAGCCCTAACTCCTGGCGCAAACATCAAAGAGCCGAACGCCAACAAAAAGAGCGCTATCTTAAGTGTCATATTGCCTCGTTGTCTACTTCCCTGCCAGTCCATTGGTAATAAACATCCTGTCCTATTTGCTCAAAGAACTACTAGTTCAAAAAACTATTAGTCCAAAAAACGATGTGTTCAAAAAAACGATGTGTTCAAAGAGATGAAAACTCATGCGACCATTCCCAGCTCGTGTAATTACAAAATCAAACGCCAATAATGAACTCCAAGGCGTCAGACAATAGTACAATAATTGAATACGGAGCGATAGTGATTTGGAGTTGTTTGTATGCAACCACAATTTACTATCGCCCCGTCTTCAAGAGATCAGGAGACTAGAATTCCATTGAGATTGAGGTTCTCAAGGTATTCGCCAGCGCCAGGTCATCGCTGGAAGGAATATATGCGAGATCAACCGGCATCAATCCAATACCCGGGATTTGCAAACGCAAGCCAGCGCCAAATGTCCAGGCCTTGATATCACCAGCATTATCATTTATCCGGCCAAAGCGGAATGCGATGAAATTCGCATAGGTCAACTCGCCGCCGAAATTGTAAACCGGCTCGAACTTGTCCTCGACAATTACATTATTCATATCAGTAGCAATCAAGAGGCTCATTGATTCACTGCGGAATACGTTCCAAGCGTATCCCACTGCGATGTTCAACGGCAGAGGATCGGCTTGCTGGGCGTCGATGTAAGTCAGTTTCGGGCCAAGATTAGTCAATGCGGCGCCTAAAGTCAGTCTGTCAGTCAAACGATGCTTGATACCGGCATCTACTGCGAAACCGGTGGCCTTACCTTGTCCAAGCTCAAGGCCTGCGCCTTGCTGAGTCAAGTTGGAAACCAGCAGTTTCACTGTGGCGCCAACTGAGGTTTTGTCACTGAGAGGTGTGCCGTATGAAAGCGCGAATGCAAAATCCGCCGGAGCTTCGGTTCCGTTGGCATTACCATCAGAGTCGGTGCGTTGAACTGAGCCGTAATCAAAGAAGCTGAGACTCAGTCCGAAAGTGCCAGCGCCTCTGATACTCTGGGCGTATGACACAAAATTGTAAGCCAAATCGTCGGCCAACTGCGGTAGCCACTTGGCGTGCATCAAAGTCACATGACGCTTTGGCTGATCGAGGAAGACAATTCGTGATCCCGTCGCATACCATAGTGACTCACCGGCCTGAGTCACACCAATAGTTGACTGCCTGTTGAGACCCTCTTGAGAGAATCTTCCAAGTTTACTACCATCAAAGACAATAGCCCCGCGCTCGGTTGCGATATGCACATTGCCATCAGCAAAAGCAATATCATTGATACGCGATGAGGCAACATTGCGCGCTATCCATACTCTGGAGCCTTCGCTAATATTGTCACTTTCCAAATCATTCTGCTCACGAATCTGCTCGGCAATCGCCAAGGCCTTGGCGCTGTCATTACGAGCCGCCTCGAGGGCGATTTCGGTGACTTTCATATCACGTGGAGCCAGGAACTCACGATAACCGAACCTTTTCCAGCCCTTGCCGTCATAGGCCAGCAAACCATCGTTAGTTCCCACCCAAAGCTGGCCGTCATGGGCCAACAAAGAAGTTATGTCACCTTTGATTTCTGCGACAATCGGGGCCTTGATAATCGCGCCCAGATTCAACTTCAATGCGTCATCAGCGCCGACTAACTCCGGATTCAATTCTTTGAGTCGCTTGAGATAAAGCGCCTGCTCGGCGTCAGTTTTGTAAATTGCAAAGTTCTTGGCAATTTGCTCAGGAGTCTCATCAATGCTGACAGTAAACTCGGTGTAGTTTTTCCAGCGATTGTTGTTCAAGCGATAAATGTCATCATCAACAACAGCCCAAACTATCTTCTTCTCATCAACACTGATCCCGGTAACTCTACCTGTCGGTAGCGGCTCATCGGAACCACTGGTCTGCCAACCGATTCCAAAATGCTCAACCATCCCATGATCTGTGCCAACAAACAAGCGCTTGCCATCAGAAAACAGTGTCAAAATCATATTTGAGGGAATCGTACCGCTTCCAGCGCCGGCGGCTTCTCCACCATCAGAGGCTTTGAAAGTTACCCAGTTACGTCCGTCAAAACTGTATAGACCGTTCGTTGAACCAACCCAAAGCTTTCTGCCCACCGTAGCAATATCAGTAAGTTCGCCGGAAAAGTTCATGTCATAAGGAAGCTTCACTATAATCGGAAGATACCTGCGGACAGAACGTTCCAGTCCAACATTCAGACGATCCAATTCTCTTTCAGTCAGTTGGCTATCAGAGTTGTCCTTCCTGAATCTGTCACGCGTTTCATTGAAACGCTTCCAATGCACCAAAAGCTGGTCATAGTTTTTCTTTAATGTAACAAACCAGTTGGCGATTTCTTCGCGTTGTTTATCATCCTCTGGAATAGCGGCTAACGCCTCTTCCTCGAATGAAGAAATAACCTCTATAGGATAGGGGTTGTTGGCCACTGATACACGCTTGATAGCTTCATTGACTCTATCATCATCATTGGTTTGCAAATAGCGCGCAACAATACGCTCAATGCGCTCATCAGGGGAAGCCTCATAGGATCTTGAAGAAGACCACTCAGAACCATCGTAACGCAACAATCCCGCCTTTGACATAGCCCAAACTTCATAAGCGTTGAAGCCAACTGCGGCGCGATTTCGCACTATCGTGGCAAATTTGGTAATAGGACGGAATTTGCGTGGAATCGAAGCCTCATTCCAAACTGCGCTCATCGGAGCCGAACCAAGACCAGCCGGATTCCAGTGAGTTGAGGTCGCATCATCAGCAACCGCTACATAGGCCTCACCCATAGCCGCCGCGCGCGCTCCAGCCGCCAGACGCAAATACAACGCCGCCGCGCTTGAGACCGCTTTGGCCTCATGAGTTGCGATAGACACAAAACCCAAAGCTACGGTGGCGATTATCGCCAGCTTGAAGTAATTCGTTCGTGGTTTGTTTGAAAACATACTGCCTTTTGTCATACTTTCCTCCATCAGGGGGTTAGTTCATTAATACTAATTTTCCAAATTCTTCAACAGCGTCACTACCGTTTTCCGGGTAAGCGACAACTTTATATAAATAGACTCCAGTGGCAACACGGTCTCCACTGAGATCACGTCCATTCCACGGGAACATATCACTATGGTAGTTGGCCAGCAGATTGCTTGCCTCAGCGGCGTAAATTTCAGCTCCTGCGACTGTAAAAATCTGTAGCGTCACCAATTTCGCTGGACTTTGCAAATTGAAATAGAAACTGGTGATGTCATCTTTGCTCATCGGATTCGGATAATTCAACAACTCTTCGATAGCAATAGACTCTTCCAAACTGGTTTCAGCGGAGAATGCCAACGATGAAGAATTGTTCGCATTGTCCCAAACCTTGACCTTATACTGATGAACTCCAGGTGTAGAGTTAGAAATTGTGTAGCGCAATTCACCTGCGCTGAAACTGCCATCATCGTAGGCAAAACTGTCTGTCAACTGCGCCTGAGTAGTTTGGTCATCGTCAATAGTGAATGAGATTCCATGTCCAAAAGCTCCGCTGAGGTTTATTCCCGAAGGATCTTCAAGACGGACAATGAACTCTTCTGTGGGACTGATTCTATCACCAGAAAGAAAATTCTGTCTTTCTGGGAAGATTAAAGAAATCTTCGGGCCGTTAGAATCATTCGAGTTGGTGATAGTGGCGCTAACTGGAATCGAATCCTTGAGACCATCGGCATCAGTAGAAGCATTTGAGGCATACACTGAAATCTGCGCGCCGTCGCCGCCAAAGGTAACATCCAGCGAAGGAATAAACCCAACTGAAAATGTCCCGTTAACCACTGGTGTCACACCACGGAAAATCACCGGCCCTTTAACATCATAAAACACATCAATATCAACATCGCCCTGCAGATTCAATACCTTATGGTCTCGCTCGGCCCGTGAATCTCTGACCGTCACCTCAGCTGTGCCATTGAATGCAGTAAATACATTACCGCTCGCGTCCAACACATTGCCTGCTACGATTGTAGTGTCTAAAGCTACAATTGAATCCGGTACGCTAGTAAACTCAACTTTGTATTCGGGACGCGCCAGCTTCAGATACGGATCGCCAAAACAGGAGTAACGTCGGTCATTGTCTACCGAACCGTCAAACACCTGCCGGGTTAGCTTGGCGGCAAATACCGCCTGTGCTATCGATAAACCCTGCGGGCCAAAAATATGGTCGAAGGCCACCCGGTTGAATTTTGCATTTGCTGAAGAGTATACCAGTCGTGTAGCGCTGATAACGCAAACTGCGCCATGCTCCATTCGCAATAACTCCTCAGCCATTCCCTCTTGTGTCGGAGAGTCAAAAAACCCAATAGAACAGGAAGCGGTAAACACCAGCGGCAAACGCGATCCATTGTTCAAACGCGGCAAGTCTGATTGTGTCGTAAAGACTCTTTCATGAGCAAACAACTCCGGATTGCCGTGTCCAACATAGTTAAACACTAAAGCGCCATCGTTGATTGCCCGCACTATTGCATCATTTACAGTGGGACGCTCACGTGACGAGTTGAACTGGAAATCCCAGAGATAGATTTTCTCACGTAGAAAGTCTCCCGGCAGATGGTTCTTTTCCAAGTCCTCGGTCTGAGTCACATGAACCGATTCATTAACAAACAAGTCACTGAATTCATCATCAGCTAGAAGTATAACCTTAGTCCGCCAAGAGCCAAGCTCAGGCGCTGTTTCGTAACCAATGGTCTTGTCAATTACCCTATTTAGTTCCGCGGTTGTTCTCACCGGCCAACGCGCCGGAACCATATCCACTCCAAAAACCGAATCCGGCACATAGTCACCATCGGAGTCCAGATAAGCGAATTCGTCAAAATACACATAACTATCATCTGAAATGTAGTCACGTTCGGTGCGGAACGGACGTACATACGGCGGAATCTTGTTCTCGGCTGCGCCCGGGCCAACGTGACGAAAATCATAAGTCCCATCACCAACAAATAGTACCGTCGAGGGCGCAGGAGATGGGAACGTCTCATAAGCTAGTTTTAGATAATCCCGAATAGCGCTGGGGTCTGTCCTACCGGCTGAGAATACATCGTAAATGTCTTCCACCGCAACAACTTTGATATTGACATTTGAAGCGCTAGAGCGATAACTGACATAACCCTGAAGATTATCTACCCAACCACGAGGCGTAACGATTATGTAATCAACCTGTGCGCTGATATCCGACCGCAAATCATTCGTTACCACTCGCTCAATAGACGCAGGAGCTTTGGCGGCGGAAATATCGGCCACATAGAAGCGGTTTGGAATCGTATCATTCATGCCAGCGACAAATGACAATACACCAGCATTCATTTTTATGTCAGTGATTTCGCGCGGATGGCGTGCGTCATTCAATTCCCAAACCATCGCAGTGGCAGGCGCTCCGGGTACGATGACATCCCTAAGGACAGTGAAAACAGAACCAGAACTATCAGGCACATAGAATTCAAGTCCACTCGTGACATACTTCAAGTCGGATAGGTAATCAACCTCAATATAGTCTAAATATGGCCCGCGTGAGAAGAACTTGCTTTGGTTGACACCAATCGAATTCGACCCATTCCTCAAAGCCCCGGTTGTAAATGACCAGAACTCGTTTTGCGTATTGCTAACAACTGTTGCCGGCTGGCCGTTAATCGACAGAGAGAGCGCCCCGGCAATCGCATGAACCGTGTAACGCGTTGTCAAATCAAGGCTGGCGTCTGTCGCGGGATTCAAGGCGGCGAAAGTAGTGTTCACAGAGTTATCACCGCTCCAAAACCAATCATAGAAGTTATTGATATCTCCCCTGCCGTCCTCGCTGGTAACATTGTCTTGTTCCACCCGGACAATCTTACGCGCAGCGCTAACAGCCGGCCCCGCAAGTCCAGAACCTGCGAGAGGAATAGATTCAATACGCTCAGCGGGATTCGGGAATGAGCCACTCGCTGTAAACCAGTAATAATTGTTATCGGTGAACACATTGCGAATAAACCTAGGAGCCTTGTCAGCTTCATACTTCCAATGGTTCACAGCTTCGCCATAGAAAACAAAATAGTCACCAGCGTCAAAGCGCCCGTCACCACCATCGAAAACTTTTATCGGCAACTCTTCCAAAGTAGGACGTAGATCAAGTGTGTCAATGGGATTGTAGGGCGACAATGGCTCCCCGCCATCGTAGAACACTCTCACTCTATCAGAGCTAATCGGGATTGACAACCCAGCCGCTGATAAATCCGAGCCATTTACCCGGATCATCCCGCTAGCAGTGACATTCATCTTCAACCAATCACTGGTAACACTAAACGGATTGAATCCCGCTGTCGCACGCGCTAGCGTGCGCTCAGCCGCTAATGCTGAGGATTCAGCCCAAATAGTGGCTGCGGAATAGTTCAACATAGTGGCCGCGAACATCGCGCCGAAAACACCCGGTTGTGCGACACGTCCGGGATTGGCGCTGACAGAGCCTAAACTCGCAAGCGGCACAAACTGAATCTCAATTTCCAGCGAATCATAAACAACATCGTTTTGTAACGCCCGCACATTAACCGCCACTAATGTCCAACCGCGAACGCTGGATTTTCCACCAAGCTCCACTAAAGTATTTTGGGCAGTATTATTGGCGCTTCGCTTTGAAGACGAATAGACTCTTTGCGTTTTCTTAAGAAGAGTTTTGGCTTTGGTGACACCATAAGGCTTCACAAAACCTACTTGCGCCTCAGCGCCGAAGGGAACCGCAATCAAGAAACTCTCTTCATCAAGTTGCTTATTGTCAGACCCCGGAGCTAGAGACTGCGCACGGTCTGCGGTGTGATAGACAAAACGCAATACTTGTCGGTCGGATTGACTAACTGTAATGCCTCTAATAGAGCTGGAGGAACCCGAAGCAATAGCTCCCTTTGCAAGCGCCACCAAAGAGAACGCCAGTATTATCAGCATCACAGCGATTATTATCAGCGAACGCGAAACACTAGCGCTGTCAAATCGCACACTAATAGATATATACTGACGCATAAAACGCATCAATGCTCCACCGGTGTCAGTTGCAGACTTGGTGTGGGAAGAATGCTGAAAATGTTGGATTGGCTTTTGCGCCATAAAAAAACCGGGTTCCTTAGTTTCGGACCCGATCCAGTAAAGCGGCGTGATATAATGACGGGAGTCTTCCGTTGAGCTTCCTAATAAAGCTCTTCAAAAAACCTGCCAAGCTAGCGATGTGAGGCGCCACAGCTAAAGGATCGAAGTCTGTTTACTACTTTGTTTCGTTTCCAACCAAAAACATGGCGCAAATAAGACACCAAAGTACCTAAACGTTAAGATACCTGTTATTCCGCTCTTGTCTGTGACGGCCATTTTTTGGTGACCGAAGTGTTGAAAACTACGGCCCTACCCTAAAGATTTTCTACTAACCTGAGCTCCCGATTACGGAACCTCTCTTATAGGTAAGGTCGGACTATACTGCCTTTAGCTTTTGGCCTATGCTTAATTCTCCAACGGTTTGACTGTAATTTGAACTGTGAAAAAGCACTGTGAAAACTGTGAAAAAACTATTACCTCACTGCCAAGAAATATATTCCCCAGGCACACACCTGTCAAGAGAAATCCCCGGCAAACCAAAGAGCCTGCAAGAACCGCGCCAAAAGCCCTACAATCATACCCACCAAGACATGTCGTTGCATAGCAACACGTTACGCTGGGGCCGACTTAATCCTCTCTCGAATCAACTCTCAAAAGAGGAATAGAAACGGACATTTTGGGCGATTCACCCCTCAAAATCGGGCAAAAGTTGCACAACCCTGCAAACATCGTAGCTAAAAAGAATCGACTATTTCTCACGCATAAACAACTTCACCATATACCAAATCACCGCCACTGCCACCGCGAAACTCACCAGGAAAATAATCAACGGCGCCCATTGAGGGTAGACAGGCAACGAGTCAGGAGTGAAGGTATCAGCCAAACGCAGCAAGCGCACTTCATGCCGCGTCACCACCATCCCCAGTAATCCAACAAAAAGCGCTCCACCAGACAAGAGGAATTTCTTTTTGGAAAACAGATGCAGAGAGCCGAATGACACAATCACCGCAACAGTGAGCCACCATATCCCAGGGCTGCGCATAAACGGCTTTATATAGTCACCGAATGTCATCATATATGCAAAACCTAGAAACGAGGCGGCAATCATTCCATGCTTGAAAAACGTCTTGCCGACATCGTAAGCGCGCTCATTGTCACGCCCAAGTAACCCGACAAAAAATCCGCCGACGGTGACAGCCCCGAGCATCATATGCAACCAGCGGACAACTGTAGAGCCGACATTAGGATTTAGTATCAACCCGTCCTGAGCTTTGGCATATAGTTTCGCATACAAATCCGGTTGCTCCGCCAAAGAAAACACCGAGCTGTAAATGTAAGAAATGTAAACCAACATCAACAAAGCCAGTGACAAAAACAACCCTTTACGTCCCGGCTTCCCACTAGACTTAGTGAAAGAAGCCGCATAGAGAAAGTAATACCCAACAATAGCCGCTGGAACAATCCATAACCAAAACCAACCGCTGACTATCGAGGCCGAATACACCTGCTGGCCATAGACTAATTGCACAAATAACAGTGGCGCCACACCAAAAGAAATTGTAGCGGCCATCGCCGCGGGAAATAGCTTTACGAATTTGACCACCACCGGATTCTCCCAACGGTTAGTGAATTTGCCAAATAAGATAATAACAATTCCGCCCACCAAAAAGTTCATCGCGATAAAATGCAGTGTCAGTGTAATGATATGCAAAGCCTCTATTATCCATAGCGGCGCTGATAAAAAATGATAGTTTACCGGATCCATTTACTGCCCCTTTTCCCCTGTTATACTGCCCGCGCTGTCTGACTCTTTTAATGTCATCAGATATTGAACCAGCGCCCGCCACTCTGCCGCATCACCTGAAAAACGCGGCATATCATCATCAATGTCCCCCGATGATTCAAGAAACTCATCGTATTCTTCTTTGCTTAGTCCGGTCAACGAGGAGAGATTGTCATTGTAACCACCAAACTCATGACACACCCCGCAACGCACTTGATAAACCTTCTCACCTAATTCAACACCTGTGACACCATAGATTTCAGAGAGCTTACGATGGTCTGTGAAGCGATACAGATAAGCCGCCAGTGAGTCACTCTCCTCCCAGGTCCCGAAAAATGGCGGCATAGCTCCTTTAACCGCCGCCGAACCTCGCACCACCCCTGCAATGAATTCCTTGTCTGTCCCGTCGAAGGCCGGTTTCAATTCTCGATAGCCGTCGATAGTGTGACAACTCTGACAGGAGTGACGAAACAAATCTGCGCCGTCGTCACCAGTGCGAAATGCAATATGCGGCAAATAACCCTCGGAGATATAATCATCAACTTTGGAAACCTCGACGGCATTGGCATACATATAGTCAGTAATCACATACGGCTTGCGAATGAGCTCGCGGAACATCTCAAAACCCGAAAACCATCCCAAGGCGAGTATCATGGTGAATATAGTCACTACCTTATTCTGTAGTTTTGGAAGAGCAATTCCGAATAGCAGTAAGGCCGCGATACCGGCGGCGAACCAATGTGTATAGTGAATCGAGTTGAGCGCAGTCGGCAGAACTTCTTTGGCGGCGCTCATAGTTGATTCCGGTAAAGCCTGCACATACCAAAGAAGTGACGGAACAATAATCGCAACTCCTACCAACCCCCAAAGCGCATTGTTGCGCACAATTCGCTTTTTGGATTCCGATGATTGTGATCGCGTAATAGCCAACATCGCATATAGTCCGGCGAGCATTACACAAATTCCGGTGCGTGTCACAAGTGACGGCCAAAAAGTCGGATTGAAGAAACTATCCCAGAAATCACCAGTGACCAGCCAATCACCGGGAGTAAGCATGAATGTAATTATTCCATTGATAGCAAACAGTGACAACCAAGCCGCCACAAAATATATCCAACCTAAAGTCAGATGGTCCTTGCCGGACATGTGACGCCAGCCATAGAAATACAGCAACGACGCAAGAATCTCAACGATAAAGAAAGTCCATTCAGTCGCCCAGACCCAAACAAAATTATGTATCAACATCTCAGTGGCGGCGGGATTCAGCAAACCGATAATGAACCAAATCCCCACACCAGTGAGAGCGCCGAATACCACAGTAATTAGAACGAAATATTTGCTGAGTCGCTGAAGATAGTCAAGTGTGTCTGTGTCATTACGCTTGCGCGCAAAATGCTCAGTGACGACAAGATACAATCCGCCACCGATAGCAAAATGCGAAACAAACACATGAATAATCGCTATCACCGCCATCAACGGCCCATAGCCCATTGAAATATCCCAAAATGGATAATTCATCCTAGCCTCTCCTTCTACGACTAATCGCCAGCCAACTGACGTTGAATACTACTTTGTTCCTACAGCAACAACAAGCTCACAAGGCCCTTCAAAGGCGCCATCAACTTGAAACTTGTCCAGTTCCTGCTCGATTTCTTTCCAGGTCTCTTCCTTCTCGGCTTCAGAAAGTCCCGCTAACATCTGATGTAACGCGCCAAAAGATTCCTTCTCAAAATCCAAACACTCTTTTGATGTTTTTACACGCACCGGCGCGTCAATTACTCTGGACTCCACATCCTTGAGCCCGGCTTTCAAGAATAGCTCTTTCAAGACTCCATCGCCACCAAGACTAAACGGCCCCGGTTGCTGTGGTAATGGCTTCGGCAAATTGGCTCTGCGACGAATTATTGAAACCGGTATAGAAAAGAATCCGTTTTTGTCTGCGGTAGAGTAAACTATCGCGGCAATCTTTCCACCCTCTTTTGTGGCATGCATCATGCCTTGAAGAGCCTTCAATTGATCAGGGAAATAGATGAATCCCACACGCGAAATAACCGCGTCAAACGAAGCCGCCTCAAGCTCAGTAAGCTTCTCCCCGTCCAATTCCCGGGTAGTGACATTGTTAAGCCCGGCTTCCTTGGCCGATTGCTCCGCATACTTTAGAATAGATGGCGATAAATCAGTAGCCAGGACATGGCCTGTCTCTCCTACGCGCTTTGCCGCGGCGATTGATTGCTCACCGGCCCCAGCGGCGACATCCAACACTCTACTCCCGGTGGTGATTCCAGCCATGTCAAACATTGTTTCTGTAGCAGGTCCGAGCCATGTATTAAGTAACCCACCCCAACGATGCCAAGCTCCCGCCGCTGTCTCCCACTGTTCTCTGGTAGATTGCTTGTACTTGTTGGAATCAAAAACTCTCTTTTCGTCGGACATACTACACTCCTTTTGAAGGTTAAGTGTTTGGTTGTCTATTTGTCTTTACATTTTAGCTCTATGAATAATGGATAAACTAAGACTGTCTATGTTTAAGATATAAGTAGTACACAGATTGAAACCCTTGCGGTTTCGATATGCTATTTTAGCGTTACTTCCACAACCATCTACTCAATTTTGCCACAAAACTACACTACAATACTCATGCCACTACTTAATGTGAAGACCCATGCGCCAAAACACAACGCTCAGGAACCGCCAAAATTGCAAAATCACTACAACATTCCAAGCCCATACCCCAAATATCACCAAACGAACCCATTTCCTGTCGTCGCGTCAGGTCATCGTCACCGCAGTACAAATCAAGTCAGCTACTACAATCCGTCTTACCCGCGCAGGCGGGTAACCAGGCAAGACGGATGCATGTCGAAGTTGCCAGGAGTCTCGCCTCCGCGGGAAAGACAATTTCAATCACTCGGAACCACAAGGACATAAACCAACTACCCTATCTCAGCCAGATCGCAAATAAAATGCCGCAACAATTTCGGTTGGCTTAGTATTTTCATTCCCTTTAGTGAGGACTTCTTCTTGGCGACATTCGCGGCGTGCTCGGCGATAAATTCATAGTGAGTGTTAGTATAAACCCGACGCGGCATCGCCAGACGCACCAACTCTCGTGGGGCTGGAACAAACTCTGCGTCATCGCCGCCCTCACCAAACATTAAACTACCAATCTCAACTGTGCGAACTCCACATTCACGATATAAGGCCACAGCTAACGACTGCCCCGGAAACTGCTCTGCCGGAATATGCGGCAAAAACTCACCTGCATCGACAAATACCGCATGCCCCCCGGTAGGTGTGACAATCGGCAAGCCAGCGCCTTCCAGCAACGAACCCAGGTAAGCAACTTGCGAAGTGCGATACTCCAAATAATCCTCAGCAAGAACCTCCTCGAACCCTATGGCCAAAGCTTCGAGATCACGACCTGCCAATCCACCGTAGGTCGCATAACCTTCAACGAGAATCAGCAACTCACGCATTCGCCGGGCAAGCTCCAGGTCCTTGGTGGCAATAAATCCGCCAATATTCGCCAGTCCGTCTTTCTTAGCCGACATCATCGCGCCATCGCCATACTCAAACATCTCCTGAGCAATCTCCTTGACCGAACGCGACTCATACCCCGGCTCATGCTTCTTGATGAAATAACTATTCTCAGCAAACCGCGCGCAATCGAAAAACATAGGAATCCCAAAACGATGACAAACCTCCGAGGTCTGACGGACATTCTCCATCGAAACCGGCAAACCGCCAACCGAGTTGTTGGTTACCGTCAGTATTATAACCGGAATGTTCTCAGCGCCTTTGTCTTCGATGAACTTCTCCAAAGCCAGCACATCCATGTTGCCGCGAAAATACTCACCTGATGAGCCATCAACTGCGACAGGTAAATCAATCGGGATACCACCTTTGTGCAAAGTATTGGCTCGGGTAGTGTCAAAATGCGTGTTGTTAGGCACAAACTGTCCGGGCTTAAGTATTGTCGAGAAGAGAATATTCTCTGCGACTCTCCCCTGATGCGCCGGCAGGATATACGGCATACGAAAAATCTCCTGCACCGTATTTTCGAAACGACGAAAAGAACGCGCCCCGGCATAGGATTCATCGCCTTCCATTATCCCCGCCCATTGATGCGCCGACATCGCATTGGTGCCGGAGTCAGTGAGCAAATCAATGAACACACTCTCGGCGTCAAGCTTGAACAAATTGAATTGCGCCTCACGGATTTTCGCCTCGCGCGTGGCGGCGTCAAGTGTCGGAATCGGCTCTACCGACTTAATTCTGAATGGCTCAACCGGAGCCTTTATCTTTTCACCCACTGTATTCCCTGCTCCTTAGAGATTCGATTATCTCTCTTACATTTCTTGTAATTCAAATTCGGCGCGAACTTCACCAACATGAGTTCCGCGATGATTCTTCACAACCGGACGTTCAAACGGTTTGAGGTAACTCATATCAACGCCCTCCAAAAGACCAAGCTGTTTCATTGTCTCGACACAGGCCGCATAAAGCGCTCGTGTGCCGCCATCGTTAATTTTGACCACAATAGCAATCGCCGGTTCAGCAAAAGCAATCGCCTCGACAGCTTCGGCGCCAACTTTGCAAATGACATTATTCGGAAATGTCCGCGACAATGCCAAATCGAACCGCTTATCACCCGAGACCATCTCAGGGTGGGCGCGCATGGCTTTAGCTATTCTGGCAAACGGCCCCTCGGTTGCCGTGGCGACTTTGAGAAAACCCCGAGCAAGACAATCAATCGGAGCCGCATAATTCGGGGCGCTACAGCCATCAACCCCATGCGGCATCTTGTCAATATCAACACCCAGCGCCTCACCAACCGCGGCGCGCACCGCCTGTTGAGTCTTCGAGCCCGGCTCAAGATAGTCCGAGGGAGCATCACCAAAGTGTTTCGCCATCGCAAGAAAGCCTGAGTGTTTGCCGGAGCAATTATTTCTAGTAGGGTCTTTGTCTTCCCCATTGGTCGGATACACATTAGCTAATCTCATCTGCGACGGCCAATGAGCGCCACAAAGTAATTCCGCCTCACTGTTACCGCCTTTACTTAGAATCGACCTGGCAGTGGCCTGATGTTCATCAGAGCCATTGTGCGAGCCGCAACAAATAGCCAATTCCTTTTCGCTGAGACCGATTTTGTCTGCCACACCCTCGGTGAGCAATGGTAGCGCCTGAAACGGTTTTAGCGCCGAGCGCGTAAAGGTAAGCGTCTCGGGATTCCCGAGCGCATGTGTTACTTCACCGTCTTTGTTCACCACTACAATGGAAGCATTATGTATTGACTCGACACCGTTACCACGCGCGATATATACGGCCTTTTGGCATAGACTGTTTTTCATATAGGTTTTCGTATGATTGTTTAGTTTGATTTGGTTTGGTTGTACGTGGAAAGTAGTCAAGAAATATCCTGATAGAATTGTCTGCGCTACATTGGTTTGATATTCTATCAGAATATCAATAGGCGCCTCAGCGGCAAGTATGCGCAATTCTCAGACTGTGAGCAATGGAGGCAGGTGCAAAATTAACCCGCAAGTATTTCAATAACGGTTAACAGAAAACAAGTAGGGCAGAACCCGAAGCGGTTCTGCCGTCCTATGCATATGCCAAAGGTGTAGATATTGAATCTCAGTAGGCTAGCGGCCACGTCTGTTGCGACACTTCAATCTCGAACCTTAGCATGGCAGAACCGCTTCGGGTTCTGCCCTACTTAGCTTGCTCAGCAACGTAAGAGAAGAAGTAGGATGCCCATGAGGTTTAGAGCATCAAAGTGAATCTGTCGCGGAATCAGTCGAGGTGTCTTTTGCCGGAACATACTCAATAGGTGGTGTGGCCACCAAGGCGTTGACATATCTTAAGCGCGCCTTTGGAGCGTTATGACGCTTGCCGTCGAAGCAAATAGATGTCGGGCCACTGAAATTGGGAAACTCGTCAAGTCCTCCGGCTGGCAGTGGCGCGCCGCTGGCATCGGAAACTGATATGGCAAGAAGTAAATCGTTACCGGTAGCCGAAGAGACAGAATTATCACCGCAATCTATCCAGTAAAACCGAAGAGGCTCTGCATGGAGCCCATTGTAAGCTTTGCGGTTAGACTGCACTTTTCGCCTGAGAACCAGCTTGACCAGCTCCGCTTCAGGCTCAGGAATCAGGCACGCCGCAATACTATCGGTATTCTGAAATCTAGCCAGCGCCACAATTTTGAAAAGACCTGCCGGGCAAGGCCCCGGACATTGGGGGCTATCTCGCTGGACAAAATACTCCCAACTACAGGAATCGAGAAAATCTCCAGGCAAGGCAGAAATCAGATCAAAAGTTTCCCGATCATACGCCAAGGTAAAATCGAATCCGGCAATTCCCTGCTTTGCGGAGCTGATACTAATTGAGATAGTGTCGACCGCTCCAACTAGCGGCCGCATTGCATGCGACTGTATGCGAATAGTCACCTCGGCTTCCGCTGAATCAGATTGCCTTCCAGACTCTGCAGAAACTGGGCCACAGCTCAACACGCCCAGGAGCGCCACCGAAAGCGCTAGTTTACGTATTACACTAAATCTCTTCATCTTCAATCACTTACACCTGCGTCTAAAAAAATGGCCGGTACGCATTAACGTCCGGCCAATGGGTCTCCCCCAAAATATTTGAACCTAACTAAGTATTCTCAATTCACTCAATTCGTTCGAATTACTTCTTACTTTTGCCCTTGCCAGCGCAGGGATTACCGCCGACCGCTGTCACACAATACTCACCACCCCACTCCGGTCGTGTCTTCGGAGCAAACAACCAGGCTCCACTAGGCGGAATAAAGGCGCTGTCAATACAAACCGAACCAGCTTGATTCGCTCTCATAGCAATAGAAATATAGTGAGTCGGCTTCTCAGTCTTGGGCCAACCCTTGTTCATCGCGACGCCACCAAGCAAAACAGAATCTGGCAGTTTGCCATCCCAGCTATAGACTGGTTTCTGTAATTGTCCCATATCCCAATAGGTAGTGGATTCGAAACCATTATAGGCTGTGATATTCGATTCTAGATCCTTTGACTCTTTGCCGTCTTTATCTTTCGGCCTGATATGGGTAACAGTCTTGAGACCATTCTTGCCAGTCAATTGAAAACCAAGCGTGAAACCAAGAAGCTTGCCCCCGTTTGTGAGATACAAATCAAGTGAAAAGTCTTTCCCAACTTGCACTGAATCCTCACCTATAACTCCATCACCGCTAACTTTGAAAGCAGCAGACTGAGCATAGGCGCTCGTCGGGCTCATCATGCTAACCAGGCCAAAGACAAAAGCCGAAACAATCAGCACAGCGACTTTTCTTGAAACAAATCTAGTGTAGGCGTAACTCATATTTCTCTCCCTTAGGGGTCTAAGATATTTTTTGATTCAATTCGAGGGTAATCTGTTGTTCGGTAACAATTAACCTGCTCCTAATACCAGTATCGGAAATCTAGCGCTCGGCCTTAAAGATTTACTATCTTAACGCGACCTCCGATTAAACAGTCAAAGTAGGGGAAGGTTCGCAAATTGTCAACGGCTCCCCAATCCACTACATATCATAGACTTACAAGATGCCGCCATACCGCCATCGGCTATCTCCGGAAGAGAAACTTGACCGAAGAGGAATAGCGCCCTATTCATTTCAATATGAACCACAAGTCGCCATCTCGTAGAATCATCATCTTTGTAGCCCTATTGCTAATGAGCGCCTCTTGCTCAAATGAGCAAGCGACAATACAACAAGAAATGGTAGCGCTGGACCGTATCTACATTCCAACACTCTTCTACACCTCCCACAAAAACACAGAGAAAGCGCGCAAAGCGATAACCAAACTCCAAATCGCATGGGAGCGATTCAATGCCGACCACTACCGGGACAAAGCCGATACTCTCTGGAGAAAAGATTTGGATGAAGTTGCCGGTTTGATCTCTCGCGCCGATGGCCTGCTCAACACCGGGGACAACACCGAAAGCGCCCATGATGCGCTGGAGGAAATACGAGGAATAATGGGCGCGCTAAGAAAGCGCTATGGGTATGAGATTTTCAGCGACCACCTGACAAACTTTCATCGACCAATGGAGGCAATTGTCCTCTCAGTCAAAGGCGCCACTGCTGAGACATTGACAGACTCCACAATTTCTGTTTTGCAAGAGCTGACATCCGAGGCTCAAACTTTGTGGACCATCGTAGACTCTCTTGAGCTTGACTCCGCCCTGTACGATATGTCTTCGCAAGAACGGTCAGAGTTAAAGGGGTACATTGTGGAAGAGACGGAGCGTCTCAACTCTCTGCAGAAAAGCCTCACGCCCAAAGCCAATCAAAGTGAGCAAGAATACAAACAAGCAATTCTGGAGAGTTCTTTGACGATAAAACCTCCTTTCGTAAGAGCCTACACGTTCTTTGGCGCTTTCGATGACTAGCGCCACACAACTGATAAACGCCTTTCCATACTCTTACACTATGACTCTTGCACCATGAAGACTTGTGCCTAAAGTTTGATATTTGACATTCGGGAGTCAAAGTCATATCGTGGGTTTCCTCCACTGGAGGAGACGCACAACGACATTGAAAGCAGCGCCAATAATGTCTTCAACACCGACTACATCTCCCGCACAATCTCCCTCTAGCGCTACATTCATAAGCGCCTCTATCGGCAAGAAAGTCCTGATGGCCTTCTCCGGTATAGTAGCGCTGAGCTTCGTAGTCGGACACATGTTGGGCAACCTGCAAATCTTCCTGGGGCAGGAGAGATTAAACGCTTATGGAGAATCATTGCAGTCCCTGGGCGCCGGGCTTTGGGTAATTCGTATAAGTTTGCTCCTATTTTTTGCGCTACATATTTGGATGGGAGTCAAGCTAAAGGCTGAAAATCTCAAAGCCAGACCGGTGCGCTACAAATTCAATGAAACAGTGAAAGCCTCAATCTCATCTCGCACCATGATTTGGTCGGGTACTACCATCCTGGCTTTTTTCGTATACCACATTCTGCATTTCACCGCACGAACTACTGACCCGCGCTTTCTGCAACTGCCATTGGATATGGCCGGGAATTATGACATTTACTCAATGATAATACTTGGATTTGAAAATCCTGTTAATGCCGCCGTATATATCATAGCTGTGGGCCTGCTTTGCACTCACATCAGCCACGGTATCTACAGCATGTTCCAAAGCCTGGGCCTGACAAGTCCTTCATGCAATAAAACGCTTCACAGATTTGCACACGCAGTGGCGCTGATTCTATTCCTTGGATTCTCCGCTGTGCCAGTGGGAGTAATCACCGGGGCTCTTAAACTTCCGAAGAACCCGCCTTCAAACAATCATCTTCAAAGCGCTCAATCACTCGAACCGATTTCGATAGAATCAGGAGGAGAAAGTTGAGCTCCATTACACTTGACTCAAAAGTCCCTTCCGGACCACTGGCTGAGAAATGGGACAAACACCGCTTCGATATGAAGCTGGTAAACCCGGCCAATAAGCGAAAATACACTGTCATAGTGGTTGGCTCCGGCCTCGCTGGCGGCGCGGCCGCGGCGTCTCTCGCCGAACTTGGTTACAATGTGAAATGTTTCTGCTTTCAGGATTCGCCGCGACGCGCGCACTCAATCGCCGCACAGGGTGGAATCAACGCCGCAAAGAACTATCAAAATGACGGCGACTCGGTTTTCCGTTTGTTCTATGACACTATCAAAGGCGGCGACTTCCGCTCCCGCGAAGCGAACGTATATCGCCTCGCGCAAGTGTCAGTGAATATCATCGACCAATGTGTCGCGCAGGGTGTGCCTTTCGCTAGAGAATATGGCGGACTGCTCGATAATCGCTCATTTGGCGGCGCGCAGGTCTCTCGCACATTCTACGCAAGAGGACAAACAGGTCAGCAGTTGCTTCTAGGCGCATACTCGGCTCTCAGCCGACAAATCGGACTTGGAAATGTTGAGATGTACCCCCGCACCGAAATGCTAGACTTGGTTCTGATTGACGGCCACGCTAAGGGCATCGTGGTGCGCGACTTGATTACCGGCGAAATCAGCTCACACGCAGGTGATGCAGTAGCCCTCGGCACCGGTGGCTATGGACGTGTATTCTATCTCTCGACAAATGCGATGGGATGCAATGTAACCGCCGCCTACCGCGCCCATAAGCGCGGAGCGCTCTTTGCTAACCCTTGCTATACTCAGATTCACCCAACTTGTATTCCAGTTGCTGGTGAGCATCAGTCCAAGCTAACATTGATGTCAGAATCATTACGCAATGATGGCCGTGTATGGGCTCCCAAGAAAAAAGGTGACAATCGTCCGGCCAATCAAATCCCCGAAGACGAACGTGACTATTACCTCGAAAGAAAATATCCCAGCTTTGGCAACCTAGCCCCGAGAGATATTTCCTCGCGTAGCGCCAAGGAGGCCTGCGATGACGGACGAGGTGTCGGCGAATTCGGTCGTGGTGTCTATCTGGATTTCTCAGATGCCATCAATCGCTTGGGCAAAAACCTAATCAAAGAACGCTATGGGAATTTGTTCGATATGTACGAACGAATCACAGCCGAAAATCCCTATGAAGTTCCAATGCGCATCTACCCGGCATCGCATTACACCATGGGTGGACTATGGGTTGACTACAACCTTATGAGCAATCTTCCGGGCTTACATGTAATCGGCGAAGCAAACTTCTCTGACCATGGCGCAAATCGCCTCGGAGCCAGCGCTCTGATGCAAGGACTGGCCGATGGCTACTTTGTGCTTCCTTACACTATTGCAGATTACCTGGCTCGTGTCGGCGCACAGAACATCTCTACTGACAGACAGGAATTCAAAGACGCCGAACAACAGGCGCGAGAGAAAACGCAGAAACTTCTCTCAATCAACGGATCTCGCACCGCCGAATCTTTCCATCGTGAATTAGGTCATATAGTCTGGGAGAATTGCGGCATGGCCCGTAACGAGACCGGCTTGAAAAAGGCGCTACAGATGATTCCTGAACTCCGCGAGCAATTCTGGCGTGACCTTAAAGTCGCAGGCGTCGAAAACTCTCTCAATCAAAGTCTTGAATCAGCCGGACGAGTGGCGGACTTCATGGAATTCGCTGAGTTGCTTTGTCAGGATGCGCTACATCGCGAAGAATCCTGCGGAGGCCATTTCCGTGAGGAGTATCAAACCGATGAAGGCGAAGCGGTCCGAAACGATGACAAGTTCACTTACGTAGCCGCCTGGGAGCATACCGGCTATGGCAAAACCGCAGAGCTACATAAAGAGAAACTCGAATTCGAAAACGTCAAACTGGCGACAAGGAGCTATAAGTAATGAATATCACATTGCATGTATGGCGCCAAAAAGACGCCAATGACCCAGGAGCGATGGAAGTCTATACCGCCAAGGATGTCTCGGCGGACTCTTCTTTTCTGGAAATGCTGGACATGGTCAATGAGGACTTGGCGCAAAAAGGCATTGACCCTATACATTTCGACCATGATTGCCGCGAAGGAATCTGCGGTATGTGCTCTTTGGTAATCAATGGGGTTCCCCACGGCCCTCAAGCCGCTACTACAGCTTGTCAGCTTCACATGCGCTCATTCAAAGATGGAGATGCAATCTACATCGAACCTTTCCGCGCCCGCGCCTTCCCGGTTCTCAAAGACACAATTGTCGACCGCACCGCTTTCGATCGCATAATGCAGGCCGGAGGTTTCATATCGGTCAACACCGGTGGCGCCCCGGATGCCAATGCTATCCCGATTCCGAAAACTGCCGCAGACAAAGCAATGGACGCCGCCGCCTGCATAGGTTGCGGCGCCTGCGTTGCCGCCTGCAAGAACGGTTCGGCGATGCTATTTGTAGGCGCGAAGGTCACCCAATTCGCGAACCTGCCGCAGGGACAATCCGAGAAAGCCGCACGAGCCAAAGCTATGGTTGCACAAATGGACCTTGAGGGCTTCGGTAATTGCTCCAACTATTCCGAATGTGAAGCGGTTTGCCCTAAAGAGATCAAGGTTGAGGTAATTGCCCGAATGAATCGCGAATTCCTCGGCGCCACAGTCAAATCTTCCAGCTAGACACGTTCCCATAATTAGCTATCAGAGCGCGCTCTATCGGTGTCCTGATCAGACAGGCTTGGCGGTGCGGGAAAAGTTGTATTTTTCCTCGAAGTAACAACATATCTATGTCGAGAAACAATCTTTGACAAGCTCAACAGCTTTGATGCATTGCGCCTCGCTGACATCTAGATGCGTAACAAAGCGAACTGTAGTCTTGCCAAATTGTACGCAAAGTAGGCCCCTTTCGGATATCTTCTTCACAAAGGTTTCAGGTGTGATGCCCAACCCGGCAATGTCAGCCAAGACGATATTCGTCTCGACTCTCTCTAGCTCTACGACTATGCCATCCACTGAGTTTAGCCCTTCAGCCAGAATCCGGGCGTTGGAGTGATCATCGGCTAATCTAGAAAGATTGTTATCCAACGCATATAGTCCTGCGGCGGCTACTATTCCGACCTGACGCATCCCGCCTCCGAACATTTTACGAATCCTGTGGGCTTCGTGAATAAAATCGCGTGTTCCAAGAGTCAATGAACCTAGCGGAGCCCCCATGCCTTTTGACAAGCAAACCGCCAAAGTATCAAATGGTTTGGCGTACTCGGCAAGCGAAACACCACTGGCTATATGCGCATTCCAAATTCTGGCCCCATCGAGATGAAAATGCAAATCATTGTCACGGCAAACTTCACCGATTTCGGCAATTTCCTCAGGTGAGCACACGCTACCGCCGTGACGATTGTGAGTGTTTTCCAGCTCAACTATTTTCGTCAATGGACAATGCTCGTTCTTAGGGCGGATGGCGTCAAATACTTGCTGAGCGCTGAAGAAGCCTCGCTCACTATCCAAAAACGACACCAAGAGACCCGAATGAGCCGCCGGCCCGGCGACCTCGTAGTTAGCAATGTGGCATTCGCGCTCGCAAAGAATCTCCCAACCCGGACGCGCAATAGTCTTAAACACAATCTGATTCGCCATAGTGCCGCTGGGAGTAAACAGCGCGGCCTCTTTGCCAAATAACTCCGCAATCCTGTCCTGCAAACGATTAACAGTAGGATCATCACCGAAGACATCGTCTCCCACCGGAGCCTCAGCCATCGCGCGACGCATAGCGGCGTCAGGCGCAGTCACTGTATCAGAACGTAAGTCTATGATATCTTGGTTCTTCATTATTCTATGATTGCTCCAGCTAATGAGTAAAAGAAATGCAGTTTAATAGAAAAATCGCAGAGTGAGTGTCATAACCAATGCGCTAACCAACGGAACAGAAAGATTATCATCTACAAAGTCCGGAATAGCCTCAACAACAGTCGCTACAAAAGCGCCAAGTATTCCAACCGCTAAAGGCAAATCAAATAACTCATAACCTACGAAAGCCACCACAATTGTCCCGAACAAACAAGCAAGTGACCCTTCCAAAGACTTACCGCGGAACTTATGTTTTCCATATCTACGCCCTACAAGCGCCGCGAGTGTATCACCGACTATGATGAAAGAAACACTAATCGAGGCAATATCCGGTTTGAAGATGGCTATCACTAAACAGAACATCCATAGAATATAGAAGGCTCCGGTAAAATCACCGGCCTCTTCGTGCTTGCGCACCATCGAACCGGTGAAAGGCTTAAACACCTTCCATAACCTCCACCCGCGTAAACGCGAGACTTCAATCAGTGATATAGAGAGGGCGATTGGAATCAAAATTGAAAGAGCCAGCGCCTTATCTGAATCCAGCCACCAAATGTAAAGAAAGGGCACCAGAAGCGCCCCCATGTGCGTACCCTTACGAAGCAACTCAGCGGAAAAAGATATCTGTTGCGATTCATCTTCGGAGAATGAACTCTTTTTCAACTTGGCGCTCTTCACGTCTCGCTTAGGGCTATCCTTGGTCAATGAGGGTCTCATTTGAATTCAGATGACATTACCACTCTAGAAACAAAAGCTCTGTTCTCACGAGGCCCCATAACCAAACCATGATAACGCACCGGCTCAATACTTACCCTGTGTGACGCAAACAATGCCTTGACCCAGTTTGCCTTGACCCGCTCAACGTGTTGTCTTTTCAACTCAATAACAATTTCGCTTCTCTTCTCTGACAACGACATCTTGCGTTTAACATCAATAACTTTGACTATATGAAATCCATATTGAGTTTTGATTGGAGCAGTTACCGTCCCCGGTGAAGAGTTCTCCGCCACCGAGAAAATTGTTTTCTCAAAATCATCAGGTCCAATATACCCCAAGTCTGCGGCGTCACGGCGAATCTCTACCTCTCCAGGATAATATTTATCGGCAAGCTCTAAGAAGTCTTCGCCAGATTCAGCCAAAGCGCGAACAAACTCAGCATCGAGTGAATCAGTGAAAACTATTTGCTGAATTCTCACAGGCCGGTCAACTACGTAGTCAGCTTGATGCGCCTGGTAGAATTCCTTGATTTCCTCTTCTGCTGGAAAATAAGCCGGATCTCCGGCCTGTCTGCGAATAGCCGCTCTGGCGAAGTTGTGATACTCAGCTTGTTCCTGAGCCTTGTAACTCGGGTTTTCGGTTAACCCAATCTGCTCCGCCATCAAGATTGTCAGTCGCTTGTCAATAATGCCTTGCACAATCGCACGTAATTGCTCTGGAGTAAATACTTGTGCTTGCGGAATTTTGGCGCGTACTAAGGAACGTGCGCGGTCATAGGTCACAAAGCGAACTGTATCAATCCCGGGCGCCCAGGCAACCGGAGCTAACTCATCAGCTTTACGGAAAGGAATCGCCAAGACCGAATCATTGAACTCCGCCGGATGCGCCGCTCGAAGCGAATCACGGACTTTGACGTAATACTCTTTTGCATGCGCTCCCAAGACATAATTGTACGCCTGATGATACCTGGTGGCATCCATAGGGGGAATGCCCATAGGCAGGCGATCGTACAAATAGAAAAGATGCACACCATCACGAGATTTGACCGGACCGATAACCTCATGCACCGGAGTGTCCTCGTCATACAGGACTTCCTCTATTTCAGGATGCAAATTATATTGTTCCACCCATCCAAATCGACCACCCTGATCACCTGTGCGTCTATCCAATGAATATTTGTCTGCCATCTCTTCAAACATTGTAGAATCGGTTATTACGCTCTTGAGAAAACGCAATCTCCGGAAAAGAAGCGAGTCAAGCTCATCGTCGGGTATTGAAATGTATTCAGCGGAGTCCGCGCCAGAGCGGTAGCCGATTTTGGAAAGCACTATATGCCCTAGATTCACCTGCGCATTGAAAGTGAATATATCTGGACGAGCATAATAAAAACTGTCAACCTCAAGTGAATCAACCTCTACCTGTGAGTAAATCACTTCCTCGATAAACCGCTTGCCCAGTAGTCCCTCTCTAACGATGGAATAATCTCCCCAGCTGGCAGAATCCTGGCGAAGCTGAAATGTATCCGCCGCGAGCGAAACAAGCGTATCCAACAAAAGTTCTTCTAGCGTGTCAGCTACTTCATCCCATTTCAGCTTGCCACCTGGCACAATCAGATAGCTTTTCTCAAGCCTGGTAAGCAAATCCGAGGAGTGGATTTGAATACTATCATCAATCTTGAATAGAAGCGGGTCATCTTCTTTTAGTTGTTCTCGGGACAGTAGCGCATCGGCATATTTAGACTCCCCGACATATCGTAACTCGACCCCGGAGCCAGAGTTGGAGCTCTCAGCGTCTACAGGGTAATACCAACGGAAATTCCCCTTGGCGCAACCACTAACCAAAGCTCCGGCAAATAGCAATATGACAATAAGTTGACTAAAGGGACGACGAGATCGACTGTTCACGTTCCTGAAGCTGGCGCTATCAGGTAAAAAATATTTTCTTTGCATCGAGAGAATCACTCCAGATATGTTAACGCATCTTTCCTAATTAGGCGAACGCCGCTGGCCTGTGAGGCGCCAAAAAGACCGCTGGAAAAGGGCCACCCGCAGTCGTTCTGCCACCAATGTACTAATTGAGCCGCAGAACGCAAATGCCGTCTCTGTCTTTTGGCTACCTTTCAGGCTATTTGTAGAAGGCCCCAATCGCGTCAACCGGATTGTTGGCGATTCGTACTTGTGAGTGAACTTACCAAATTGAGGCTTGCGTCAGGCGGTAATCTCAGGTGGCGGGGAGGTAGTTTTTTTCTGCTGATGACCTTCACTAATGGCGTGAGCGCCTATTTCCAAGCTGTCTCCATATTGCTTGAAATACAACTTCATTGTGACTCCCACGCCTTCAATAGTATCTAGATCTATATCCACCGACATACTTCCGGCGAGACGGTGAACAATCGCCAGGCCAAGCCCGGTTCCCGCTTGTTTAGTCGAATAAAATGGCGCAAATATATCGTTAACTGTCTCCTTTGCAATGCCCGGCCCATTGTCTTCAACTGTAAGCAGAACCTTGCCGGAACTATCGGAGCTATCGATTTTCACGGCTACTTTCTTTTCTCCACTTTGGTGACTGGCCAAAGCTTCAAAGGCGTTTAACAACAAATTGAACACAATCTGCCGTATCTGACCGGCGCAACCAATCACATAGATTACCGACGACTGCGAATCGAAAGTGAACGCTACGTCATCGGAGAATGACGGATGGCGCCGCATCATTTCCATCGCCTCGGCGACATTATGGCACAATTCTACCTTAGTGAGGGCATCGGGGTTGGCTCGGGCATAACTAAGAAAATCGCTAAGAAGAGTATTGAGACGTGCGCTTTCTTTTAGAATAAGATCAAAGAGCTTTCGGTCATCACTACCTAGATCCAACTCCGAAGCCAACATTTGCGCCGAACCGGCAATCGCCGCTAAAGGGTTACGAATCTCATGGGCCATAGCGGCGGATAATTCCGCTACTGCCATGAGTCTATCGCTCTGACGGGCCTTTTCCTCCATTGCCTTGGCTCCGGTGATATCTTGAAATATGGCAATCAGGCTTGAGGATTCAACATCTTCGGCATTGATAGTAGCCGTAGAAACCCCCAAAGGAATCGAGGAACCGTCCCCACGAGTTAGGACAACTTCCATTCTGGGCCGGCTGGTCCCGTTTTCGAATACCAAAGCCAGCTCGCGACCGAATTCCGCAAACCCATCTACGAAAACCTCTCGATAATCTTTGCCACGAATGTCATCCTCGACAATACCGAAAGTTGACTCCGCAAACTCATTGAAGAGAAGAATTCTGCCACTCCGGTCGATTGTCAACAAGCCAGCGCTAAGCCGACGGACTATCTCGTCAGTTTGCAAGCGCACCCTGCTAAGAGCAACCGAAGCGCTGGCTAACTCCTCGTCCTTGTTGCGCAGTCTCTCCGAAAAGTACCCGGCTACAAAAGCTGTCGTATAAAAACTAAGTACGCTCAAAAGACCGGCAAAAAATACTTCGTCAGGAGCCGTCTTCAAGGCGCTCCAAAGCCCGCCATCAATACGCGCCAAATCTCCAAGCGAATAGCCGAACCAATTTACCACCAGATTTCCAAATGCCGCCAATGAAGCCAGCCCCAGAGCTCCTATCAGATTAAAGGTTAGAGCGCCTGATATGATTGTCAGATAGAATAATCCGGTATACGGAGAAACCGACGCCCCAGTGGCGTTAACTATGGCAATCTCTATTATCAACTCAGTGATAAGCTGACATAGTGTTATGAATCTATGTGATGGCTCCGGAAGTCTTATCCGTTTCCAAATCGAGGCAATCGGCCAGTAAATTGTCAGGGCGGAATACAGCAGAATCGGAGCGCGCCAATAGTCAGTGGCGCCTAAGGTGAGAATCATTGAACCTGTGACCAGCATGTACGTAAACAACCTTAGCACAATAATCCAGCGTCCGACCACCGGTGAGCTCATAGTGTCACTTCTAACTTTGCTTAGTACGTCGGGCTTCACAAGTCAATTCTTTCAAGCAATGAACTTTCTCAAACAGTGATGTGCGTCGAACTACGCTCCGCAACTGTCTCCAAAACAAAAGGCGCTCTCGTTGGAGCGCCCTTTGCGTAATCCTTGGCCCCGGCAATACAGTGGAACCTGTCAGCTTTGAATTGCGCCTATATCTTTCCGATAATATCGAACATCGGCAAATACATAGCAACCAGAATACCACCGATTACGACACCCATAAATACAATGATTACCGGCTCGATAATCGAAGTAAGCGCGCCTACTGCTACATCAACTTCTTCATCATAGAAATCAGCAATCTTGCTCAACATCTCGTCAAGACCACCTGTCTTCTCACCCACAGAAATCATTTGTGTCACCATCGGAGGAAACACTCCAGTGGCCTTAAGTGGAGCGGTAATTGTTTCACCCTCAGCGATTGAAATCACCGATTTCTTAATCGCATTGGCGATAACCATATTACCGGCAGTCTTGGCGGTAACTTCCAGAGCCTCAATGATAGAAACACCAGAGGAAAGCAAAGTGCCCAGAGTTCTTGTAAACCTCGCTACCGCTGAGCGCCTGACCAGTGTGCCAAAAATAGGTAGCCTGATTAGAATCTTATCGAAGATAAGCCTCCCCTTCGGAGTGCTTATCCAAAATAGAAACGCGGCAGTTCCGCCAATCAATCCCAAGAGAATGTACAGCACATTTGTCTGGAGGAAATTCGATATAGCCATAACTACCTGAGTAGGCTCCGGAAGCTCTGCGTTGAGACCACCGAACATCTTGGCGAACACCGGCACAATCCAGGTCAACATGGCAAAGGTAACACCCATAGCGACCACAACAATCACCGAAGGATACACCATAGCGCTCTTGACCTTGCGCGTTAGAGCATCGGCTTTCTCGCGATAATTGGCCAAACGAGTCAGAATGACATCCAAAGCTCCGCCGATTTCACCAGCCTCTACCATATTGGTATACAGTGTGTCAAAAACTTTCGGATGGCGACTTAGTGACTCAGAGAGAGTTGAACCACCTGACACTGAATCCTTTACTTTAAACACAATTTTGGCAAATTCCTTGTTCTCGGATTGCGAAGCTAAAATATCCAGGCACTGCACCATAGGCAAACCAGCGCCAATCATTGTTGAGAACTGGCGGGTGAATCTCGAAACATCAATCTTCTTAACGCCTGTGCCAAACTTGATCTGTAATTCAGTCGGCTTTTTCTTAACGCCCGTGACAATAATCTTATTGCGGCGCAGAATTCGGTCCAGTTCCGCGCGGTCCTTAGTCTTCAAGGTCCCGGTGACCGCGGCGCCGCCAACAGACTTACCTTTGTATTCAAAAACTGGCATTGTGCTCTCTCTTATCTACTCTAGTGTATCGAATAACCTAAACTGTATTAGGCAAATGACGGCGATACTTGTCTGGTTAACATTTCGTTTAGCTCATCAGCATTATGACTTTGCTCCATCGCGGTTTGCAAACTAATCTGTCCGCCCTTGTACAGATCGTGGAGCGACTGATTGAAAGTCTTCATGCCATACTTCTGACCGGATTGAATCATACTGTAAATCTGCTGAGTTTTGTCGTCCCGAATCAAAGCGCGAATTGCAGGTGTAATCACTAGAATCTCAAGCGCAAGTGCGCGACCTCCGCCAATCTTGGGAAGCAGTGACTGACAAACAATCGCCTGCAACGAGAATGACAACGTCACTCGCACTTGATCTTGCTGTGAACTTGGGAAGACATCAATAATACGGTTAATCGTCTCAGCGGCGGAGTTGGTGTGCAATGTTCCGAAAGCCAAGTGTCCTGTCTCAGCAATTGTCAGCGCAGACTCAATAGTTTCCAAATCACGCATCTCACCAATCAACACTACATCAGGATCCTCACGAAGAGCATACTTCAAAGCAACTGAGAAAGACTGCGTGTCAGCCTGCACCTCACGCTGGTTAACCAGCGACTGCTGATGACGGTGCAAATACTCAATCGGGTCTTCAACGGTCAGGATATGACAGGAGCGTTCACGGTTAATCTTATCGATAATGGATGCAAGCGTGGTTGACTTACCCGAACCTGTGGGACCAGTAACCAAAACCAAACCTCGTGGCATTCTGGCAAAGTCAGCAATTGACTTCGGTAATCCCAGCTCATCGAATGTCTTGACCTTGTATGGAATCGTACGCAACGCCACAGCGACATTGCCGCGTTGCATGTAGACATTGCAACGGAATCTACTCAGTTGCTCAATGCCAAAGGAGAGATCAAGCTCGTTGGTTTCTTCAAAACGCTGGCGTTGCTTTTCATTCATGACTGAATAGGCCAGCTTCTTGGTCATATCCGGAGTAAGAACATCATGCTGAAGTCGCACCAGCTTACCGTCAATACGGACAACCGGCGGAGCGCCCACAGTTAGATGCAGATCTGAGGCGTCGTCCTCGATCATCTTTTCCAATAATTCGCGTAATGTAACCATCGTGTGGTATGTCCATCCTTCCGGGTTATTAAGTGTGCGAGCTTTGCTTTGGATTGGCTAAATGACAACCTAAACATCCGTACCGCAGACAACGCGAGACTCATTGCGAGACTCATTGCGAGACTCATTGTTAGTATCGGCTGTGCAGGGGATATTCTTGAGCGCGCCAGCTTGAAGCCGGACGCTCATAACATAATGCCTGACTAGAGCTTAAAGAGGCTCCGCCACAGAGGTTTTGCAGAGGTTTTGCAGATATTTCGAAGGGGTTTTGCCGCAATAAACTGTCGGGGGTAAGGTTACATCGTTACATTGAAAACTTCATCAATCGAGACCTGGCCGTCGCGCATTTTCTCAACTGCGGCCATTTGAAGTGTGTACATACCTTCCTCGACAGCCACTTCCCGGATTTCATTGTCTGTGGCCTTCGCTAGAATCAGGCTCTCAATGCGTTTGGATATCGGCATAACTTCAAAAATACCGGTACGACCAGAGTTGCCAGTGCCATTACAGCTACTACAACCCTTGCCCCGGTAGCCAATCATATCCTTCTTCCACTCATCAGGCACATGCATCATCTCGAACTGCTCCTCGGTAATATGCACTTCCTCTTTGCAATGAGGACACATACGCCTTCCCAAACGCTGAGCCATAATCAAACGAGTCGCTGATGACACCAAAAACCCGGGGATATTCATATCCACTAGACGGTTGATTGACGAGGGAGCGTCATTTGTATGCAGTGTGGAAAACACCAAGTGACCGGTCAATGCGGCGCGAATAGCAATCTCGGCCGTCTCGCCGTCACGAATCTCACCCACCATGATAATATCTGGATCCTGACGCAGGAATGAGCGCAGTGTTTGGGCGAATGTAAGTCCAATGTCAGCCTTTACCAGCACTTGATTGATTCCGTCGAAGTTAAACTCAACCGGATCCTCGGCGGTCATAATATTTACATGAGGCTTATTGAGCTGTTTCAAACCGGAATACAGTGTGTTGGTTTTTCCGGAACCAGTAGGCCCGGTGACCAATACAATTCCATACGGCAGATTGATTGCATGTTCGAACTTCTTCAAATCTCTCTTGGCGAATCCTAGTTGAGTCAAGTCTGTGCGCAAAGACTGCTGATCCAGGATACGCATCACGACCTTCTCACCAAAAATAGTCGGCAACACGGAGACACGCAGGTCAATAGGACGACCACCGATCTTAATCTTGATTCGTCCATCCTGCGGCAATCGGCGCTCAGAGATATCCAGGTCTGCCATAATCTTGATTCGCGAAATCAATGCCGCGCGATACTTGAATGGTAGCGGATCCATTTCGTGCAGGTCACCGTCAATACGATAGCGCACACGCAAACGACGTTCATAATTCTCTATGTGAATATCCGAGGCGCCCTTACGCACTGCCTCGGTAATGATGGAGTCTACCAGCTTAACAAGTGGCTTATCCTGAATGGCAGAGAGCAGTTCAGATTCGCTGGGCCCCTGATCATCTTCGACCAACTCAATGTCAGGGTCGTCCTCCATGCCCTTAATAGCCTCGGCAAACGAGGAAGCGTCGGCATAGAAGGTGTCAATTGCTTTGGTAATTGCTTCTTCGGGAGAGATTACCGGCTGGATATTACAACCGGTGATGAATTTCACCGCATCCAGCACATAGATGTTGTTAGGGTCAGAAATCGCAACGATGAGATTGCGGCCAATACGAGAAACAGCTATGACATTAAACTTGCGAGCGATATCAAGAGGGATGAGACGCACAATTTCGGGATTCAACTCAACATCCGAAAGACGAAGAGCGCCCATATTGAGCTGTTTGCCTACAAAGCGATATACATCATCAACAGACTCAACGGCCCCGCAATCAACAAGTCCCTGCTCAAACTTCCCTTTGCCGGATTCAGCAAAGGAGCTCGCCCTGTCATACTGCTCTTGTGTAATTCTGCCGGCTTCGACCAGCAATGTCCCGAGATCTGTCTTCATTATATTAGCAAATGACCACTTGCCATATTCTCTTGTTTAACCAATGATGAAATACTTCTTAACAAAATAAGACCGGGCGCTCCAAGCCAATATTTTAGCTTCTTCCCCGGACTACTCAACCACACAAATCGAAAACAGAATTATTCACGGAAAATATCATCAAGACGCTCTTCAGCCGAAGCGGCAAACCCTTCTTCGAGCCCGGTCTCGCCAGCCTCTTCGGAAGTCCCTACATCGTTGATGATTTTCGTCAATTCCTGCGCAACCTCTTTTGAATACAAACGAACCATGCCGATAGTAGTGCGATCATCAAAAATGATTGCTAGAATAGCGCGATCACCAATCAACGACATGTGAATGTGGTCTTTCTTCCCCTGATGAAACAACACCGAAAACTCATGTTCACCAACCAAGCGAGCAATCTCCTTAGTAGATGCGAATGAACCCGCCAGCAATGCAGAGAGAGCGGTCGTATCTAAGGAATGTGTGAACCCTTGCTTGGTTATCAAATGTCCATCCTTGTCAACCAGCAGTGCGCACTTTGCTTCAGAGCCCTTGAGCGTTTTGCTCAACAGAGCCTCAATCTTAATTACATCTTCTTCATAAATTATCATATCCTGATCTGACATATGTCCTCCGTCCTACTTGCGGCCAAATAATCTGCGGAAAAATCCGGGCTTTTTCTGTTTCGGTTTAGGCGGCGCCTGTTCGAGCGGGTCGTGTCCGACCATACCCGGCTGGTTAGTCGCTTCCTGCTTCTCAGCGGACAACTCCCGGACTGAGTCCATATTTTCGGTGTTGCTAATAACTTCAACCGGGCCGGTCTGCGCCCCGATGTCTTTGGCCTCACTCTTGACACCGATTTCCCCTGTTGGAGCGGTATCATTGTGCGCCGTCACAGCGTCTTCAGCGTGACCAGAAACTTGCGCAACCGGAGCTGTCACCGGGCCGGAGCCTATTGACGAATGACGCGCTCTGCCAGAAGATGACCGCGGTGCGCCAAAGAGGCCACCTCCGCCTGACCCACCGGCGCTCTTTACCAGCGGAGGCGTTACATTTGGTGTCTCCATTGTAGAGACCGCAGTGGCCCCCGCTCCAGTTTTGTTCAGCCCCCCTTGTGGCGCCCCACTGCCATGTGAGGCGGCAAGCAACGGCTCCGGTGCAGGTGAGATTGTCTGTTGTACACCTTGAGCGCCAACCGGTGAAGCGGCTATTGCGCTCTCAGGCTTTGCTTCAACACTTGCAGGCTTTGGTGATGCGGGCTTGGCTTTAGCGCTGGTTCCACCTTTTTTCGCCTTCTCAAGCACAAGCTTCATTATGGCTTTCAGCGTATCAAAGACACCGACACCGTCAACTGCCGCGGCAGTATGACTCGGCCAATTGTGTACATTTAGCTTGGTGTCCAGTTCTTCCTGAGAAAGCGCCGTAGGCAGGTCACTCTTGTTGTACTGAATCACTATAGGCAATTCGTTTACATCATACCCATACTCTTCCAAATTCTCCTTCAAATTGGACAACGACTCCATGTTGTCATCATGTTTGTCCGCCTGAGCGTCAGCAACGAAAACAACACCGTCAACGCCCCTGAGAACTAGCCTCCTGGTAGCGTTGTAGTAAACCTGTCCCGGCACAGTATAGAGCTGGAACTTTGCGGCAAATCCATTGATTGAGCCAATGTTAATTGGCAGGAAGTCGAAGTACAAAGTACGGTCAGCTTCAGTCGCCAAAGAGATTAGCTTGCCGCGAGTGTTTTGCGGCACTTTCTGATGCACCACCTGCAAGTTAGTGGTCTTTCCTGACAACCCCGGGCCGTAATAGACAATCTTGCAGCAGACTTCCCTGGTTGCGTAATTTATAGATACCATTGTGTAGTTGCCTTAGTCAGTTGTTCTTACTCTTGCTCATTAAAGCCTGCTCTTCAAAGCTTGCTCTCGATAGCTCGCTTCACAAAAAACAGCTAGACTGCCACCGCGATTTTTCCAGCCGCATTCTTCATTTCCAGCCGAATCAACCCCATGTTGACCTCCGGTTCGGTGGTGACAACAAGTATTCCAATGCCAACCTCAGCGAGGAAGAGCTTGCCATACTGCGCCTCAACTGTAACCTCAGTCAAAGGTGTGGCATTCAAACGGTCAAGAGACTTGCGGATGTTCGCAGAAATAGAAGCCGCCAAAGCTCCAACTGTTTCTTCTTCAACCGACTCATCAAGATCCGAGGCAATGACGATTCCGTCTTCACCAACTATCATTGACCCGGTGACTCCACTGGTCTTATTCAATTCACTCAGAGCTGCGTACATTATTTCCCTCCATGCCCACGAACAGTGTCTCACTGTATCGAGCGGATATATATTTACCAATTATATCACTTGCCTGCGATACACGCACCCCAAGCAAGTCATCATCATGTATTTCAGAAACTACAAAGAGAATCAACCTGCCAACGAGCCGACATTCAACTCTCAAATCGTTGTAATGCAACTCCACCCTATGTGGGCCAGATTGCTGGAAACGCTCCAATATCCAGGAATTCTCTTCAACAAGAGACAAGGCAAAAGGCGACCAGTCCTCGCTAACGAATCCGGTGCGAGAAAAAGATGCAACTTCGAGCCCATCCAAATCAACAATCGCGGCAACCTTCACCGAAGCGTCCTCGGCCAAGTAATTGACAGCCCTTTCAAATCCATTTCCAGAATAGCTCACAGCCCCCGGAGCGTTTCTTTCTCTATCAGAGTCAGCGCCAAATGCGAATTCACCTTCTTGAGGAACGCCCTGCCCGAGAGAACTTCGAGCATTGCTACCCATTGCGTCCGTACCTGCGTCCGTGCCTGCGCTAGTTTGTTCTCCGCTGGTAAACGTGAGATCACTTGCCATCATCGCCGGAGCGCTATCTTGCATCGAAGAATGCATTGACGCCACATTTTCATCTTCAGCGGCGTTATCAAGTCTATCAATTAACCACTTCACAAAAGACATCACCACAAACGGACTGCACAAAATAAACGTTAAGTATCCCGGCCAATAGCCATAGAACCCCTCACGCATTGCATCACCGAGGACAACACCTCCCGGCGCGAATATCATAAAACCGAAAAGCGCCGCCAGGATAAAGCGATACAACCCGGCCATAAAGGCCCCAAGCAAAGTGGCCTTCAATCCCACACCGGAATTGAATACTGAGAAGACTATCACATAGTAAAGAGCCTCAAGAATAAGAAGTGTCGAAAATGAAAACGACAAAGTCATACCAAAAGTGTGCGGGAAAACTATCAATGGCCCAAGAACCGCCACCAACGTGAAAACCACTATCTGCATGACTTCACTGGAACCGAATGTGCTTTGCTTATATTTCACGCATTAAACTCCTTTTGCCGAGGAATCACGTCGCGGATTGCCTTCGTACGATTTCCAGATTTGATTGAGATTGGCTCGCAGGCGATTGGTACTTGTGCCTGAATCTGCAAAGAAGACAAAATGTTCATCTTCCCCGACTAAGAAATACATCTTTACGTCTTTGGATTCTACTAAAACTGTTTGGCAGGCGCCAAAAGCTACCCTATCAAGGGTGGCGCTGACACAACGGAACGCCTCAAAGGCCGCTGAGCTATACTCATCCTCAAGCTCCTTGTCCTTCCAGCGTGATTCAAAGACACCGCCCTCGCTGTCCTGACGTAAAGAGCCAAAGACTCCCTCAAGCGCCACTCCCTTATCAAGCACATCTACCACAGAGAGCATCAATGTCTTTGAGATAGTTTTTGGCGCATCAGACTCCACACCCTCGCCAGAACCTTTGACCGGTTTGGCTCCCATAGGCGGACTCTTCTTTTTAGTCGGAACGCCAATCGGCTCGACACCACCTGGAAATTTTATGCCTCTGGGATGTCGATCGACTGGTTTTAGCGACTCAAGAAGTTTTTGTAATTGCGTGTTATCGGGATTCTTCTTCTGCAGTTTCCGTATCTGCCGCTCGGCTTGTTCAAGCTCACCTTTGGAGATTAGAATCTCACAACGCAGTAATTCAATCGCGTGAACATTACCACCCTGTTTGGACGCCTTCTCAATCTCAGTTTCCGCCCAATCGTGTAGCCCCTTATCGAGATTTATCTTGGCCATAACCACATGAGCAGAGCCGTATGTCGGGTGGCTCTTAAGCCCTTTCTGACATACCTGAAACGCCTTGTCTAAGTCTCCCTTGCGACGATGCGCCTCGGCTAACGCGGCAAAAATCTGCGAGCCCGGATTGGAGCTGAGGATGCCCTCACACTTGGAGATGCGCTCATCTATTTCTTGATGGTCAATCATTTCTACTTTCGCGAATACCCCTGCTTTGAACAATAGGCCTATCGGGGCTAACTAATCACCACCGAATGTCTTAAGTCAACCAAATACTGAGGTCAACACCACTAAAAATCCAAATACCCAAAAATCTAATCTTAATTCGGTCTTAGCTCAATGCTCGCCTTGCTTTAATCACGCCAAGCAAGAGCAGACCTGCCATCGCGGTAAAAATCACAGGTCGGAGTAATTCCGGAGCCTGAAAGTAGCCTGCGATGTTCGCCAGTTGGAATAATTGGGCGATTACCAGGCATATTAGGGCGATTACGAAGAACTGCCAGCTCTTTGCCAGCAGACCGCCCTTTACTGTGCTATACACTCGGATAGCCCCTATCAGAGCCGCCACGGAAACTATCAAGATTGCCCCATCGAAGAGCGAAGGAACCGCAAGCAATAGAGCGAGCTCTGCGGCATGCGCAGTCGAAGGAAACCCTATCGTCAGAATCAATCCGAGGAAAGCTCCAACTGTTGCGAGTAAGTTGTTGGAGTTCCAGGTAGTAACTCGTCTCACAGAAACTCTCTTGGAAAACAATTGTGTCAAAAACATCTCTCTATCCAATCGCTGATTTAACAATTCTTTCGGCCCTGTGCAATGCCGTGTAAAAATTCTCGTCTATTTGATAGCGCTTGACCAGCTCACGTCTGGCCGCAAGCGGCTCTGAAATCTCTTTTTTCACCCGGCTAACCGCATTGCGATATTGCCGCGAACCCACGAAACGAAACACCAACTCCAATTGATCAGTCAACATAGTCTCAAGTGAGCTCATCAAAGAGTGCAACCGAATTGGAGCCGGAATCTTCACCACTGCGGCATAGAACCTGTCAAAGGCCGGACTCCCATCTGAGCCGAATTCTATCCCCGGGAAATAGGTGGCAATACTCGCATAATCCGGTGAACTGGCATAATTGATGAACTTGGAGCTTGGAATACTGCCCTTGCCGAAAACCTCATCGACAATCTGACGAATCTTCCAGAAACAGTTGTTGTAGAGTTGGAAAATAATGCTCAACACCACCTCTTCCTCATTCTCCATCCCGGTAACCGAAACATTCGTCGCCAAACCGGCGCCCTCGACATAGCCTCCAACAATCAGCTTGTAAAGCGCCCGATAGCTTGGAAACTCTCCAATTGGGGATAAATCAATTACCTGTGGAGTTGTGCGTTCACCGTTAATCAATGGCAACAACCGAAATTCATCAATCGTAAAAGCCACTTCACCTGATTCACCGCCAGGCAAATTCGCCATGCGCAACAACACATCATCTTTGGGCATAACTTTTTGTATCTCTACCCATTCATCAATACGACGAGTCCCTTCCATTATCACCGACATAGTCGGCAATTCCAATAAAAAGGGCGCATTTCTAGGAGCCTCATCCTCTTTGAAATCGAACTCACCTGCTGGCCAACTGAAGAGGTTGTAGACAATCTCCTCAATTTGCATCTTCAGACACTCAGCGACTTCATCCTGAGTAAAAACTTTCATATCCACCAAAGTCTCACCCAACGGACGCCCGGATTGTTTGTGCAAAACAATCGCTCTCTCTAAATCATCCTTCGAGAGTCTCCCGCGCTTCAAAAGAAGCGCCCCGAGCATATCCTCAGAGTTGTTCAACGAGCTGGCGAAAATTATCACACCATCGCGAAAAGCCACTTCCTTGGAGCGATTCGCGTCAGTTATTTGCAATACTCCGGTCTTCTTGCCGGCAGAGAGCAATTGCAGAATATCTGCGAATGAAATAGTCTTAAGATTTCCAGCTAAACTCATACTAGTTTCCCGAGCCTCGTTATGGGCGCTAGCGCCCTTTGCTCTTTCAAATCGTTTCATTGACCAGTCTGTCATCAGCGACAAGGTCAGAGCAATGACACACTAAAACACATGCACAAAAACATTAGCGAATAAAACGCGCTCCGTCTTTCCCGGCGCACTCCACACTCACAGGTCACACTAGTGACCACACTTATAGGTCAACTTTTGTGTAGATGCTCCGGCAGAAGTATCTCATTTCGTATATCGGGTAGGAGTGGCGCTATCTTAACTCATAGAGCAAAATCACTCCGAATGAGCGCTCGGGTAACAGAATGTGGCTCATTCTGATACAGGAATGGATGAGATTTTCGGATTATTTATTCTCAGGGAAGTAAGATTCGCCCGAACTCGGGCTAGCGCCAAACAATTTAGCGTCCAACAATCGTCACAGCGCCTGTAACAGATACATAGGAAACTAACTGCGCAAAGTCTGCGGAAAGTTGCAAGCTTCGATTTCTGCGACTAGTGATGATTCTTAGTTTCATAGTCTTGGAGAGTTTCTGAAGCATAGCGCTGGTGCGAGCGTCCAACTTGTCCACTACAACCACCAATGTAGTTTCAGATTGAGACAGACCATCAGTAGCCGGATGCAAGCGCAATAACTTCGTCACTAAATGGAACTCCAACTCATCAACCGCCAAAGACAAATACAATATCCGAACTTTCTCAAAAACTTGCAAAGCCAATGAGGACCCGGCAATCAATGACGTCTCTCTCTTTTCTCCAGCGGTTTCATGCTCTAGAACGGCAACTAGCAATGCAGAATCAATCCCGGAGCTAAATCGTAAATGATACTTCTCATTCGGAATCCCATATTGCGCTTGATGATCCCTCCAAAGAAATTCCGCGTCTTTTGTCAGTGTAAGCGCCGCGCCGGGAAAGGAGTCACATACAGTAAGAGCATTGACCAAGGTCTGATGGTCAGCAGATAGTTGCGCCAAATGCAACTCCTGCCCTGAGCCAGTATTCGCCCCCGCTAGATGCAACGCCGGAGCGAGCACATAGCGAAACTGTTGCCCGGGAGCAGACACCAAATCCGAGATTATAAGCGTAGGAGTCGAACCACCCACAACTGCACAAATCCCGCCGCGTGACGCAAGAATTGTGGTCTTTGAGCTACTTTGACTGTGACCAAGTATGGACGGAGCTATCAAAATCACTGGCGCTAGAACCAACGCAAAGACTGTAACCCTACGCAAGCGTCGTGAAGTCAATGACATTCCCAATAGAGCCACCAGAGTGAGCGCAACAATAACCGATAGCACAGAAAAATCTCCCGCGCGCAATTGCCATGAGTCCGCCCCTCCGAAATATTGTAGAAGAACTAGAATTCCTTTCAACCATAAATTCAAAACCGCGCCAACCAGCGACCCTAACAGCGGCAAGACCGAAGCCGCGCCTAATGTTACAAGCGATAAAGCTACCGCCCCTCCAACAGCAGGAGCCACTATCAAATTCGAAAGGGTTGCATTTAGAGGAGTGGTTCCAAAATAGTAGAGCGCGATAGGCGAGGAACTCAATTGTGCGACAAATGCAAATACCATAGGCAGCAGAAAGAACTTGTAGGCTCGTGAGACTTGTCGTCGATCAAGAAACCGATTCACCGGGGGAACGAACAAGATCAACGCCCAGGATACCGCAAAAGACAGCTGGAACCCTACATCAAATAGTTGATTCGGACTCCAAAACAAAATAATCGCCCCAGCCGATGCGATAAGGTTGTGGTAGTCAATCCTCCGCTCAAAACTCCGACCCATCAAAAACAAGGTCACCATCACACTAGCGCGCACCACCGAGGGATCATTATGCGACAGAAACGAAAAGAATACCGCTCCGAGAATAAGTAACAAGTAGCGCATCCGGCGCCCCAAAGGAAACGGCCAAAGAAACAACCGAAGAACCAATAGCGCCACCGCCACATTCGAACCTGAAACCGCCAACAAATGCAGTGTGCCACTGCGACGAAACTGCTGGTAGATTTCATCATCGATACCTGCGGTCTCACCTATCAAAAACCCCGAAGCCAAAGCCGCAGGTTGTTCCTGCAATGTCTCATCAAAGATTGTCAGAATATACTCACGTACCAAGCGAGTTACCCCGCCAACACTATATCCAATTTCAGGGTTTCTGGTTATTCCGAATTGATGTGGCAAATACACAATTCCGAAAATATCTTTCCAACGTAAATAACGCGCATAGTCAAAACCACCCGGGTTCTTCTTCTCAGGAGCCTCGGCAATCACACCATCGAGCGCTATCCTGTCGCCATACTGAAAATCAGTTGACTGCGTGTTAATGAAGACCATTATAGAGCCACTACGGCGCACACTCTTTGCATAACGCTCCGGAGCTACCATTTGCGCAGTTGAATCCACTCGCAGAGTCAAACGTGTAGAGCGCTCACGGACATCCGGCCAGTCGCTAATGAGCCCATAAATCCGATACTGCGCCCCATCACCAACACTACTTAGGATGTGATTCTTAGAGAGACCACTACCAGCGGCGCTAACCCGGAAGGCCATCAAACTCAGCAATCCCAGCAATGTCAGAGTGACAACCGCTATGACCTTTGCTCTTGAAGAGGTTGCGCCAAAAAGCAATACCCCGGCAACTAACAATGCCAGTATAGCAGTAACCAGCCACAGCCAGGGGGATAGCAAATCATATTGCCCAAGAATTACACCAGCGCAAATCGCCGCCAATGCAAATAGCGCCGGTCTGCGATAGGCAAGTGGCGCTATACCCGAGAGCTTACTCCATGACATTGCAGGCAGACGACTCTCTGTAAATGAAGTTTCTTTCACGAGGACATCCTACTTAGCTCGACACGTAAGAGCTTAACGTTCATTCATCAACGACGACGAAGCCTACCCAAAAACCTTCGGGCTTCAGCAAGCCCCAAAACTAACGTAGCTATCCAGTATATAACAGCTCCGGCGCCAACTGTCAGACTCAACTCCAACGCCTTACCGATGATGCCCGAAAGTCCCCAGGATAAGTCAAACGACTGGTAATAGAGCGCCAAAGCCATAACCGCCGCTCCGAGTATAGTCTTAATTATTGACTCAAAATACGAGCCAACTCCGGACATCACATTTCGTTTCTGTAGTCCAACTATCAACAAAACCAAATTGAGCCAACCTGCCGCGGAAGTCGCCGCGGCCAATCCCGCGAAACCCATATGAATCCAGGGCGACTCCACCAGCGCCAAGGCCAAGACAATATTCGCCACTACCGCATAAACCGAATAGCGCATCGGTGTCTTTGAATCAGAAAAAGCATAGAAAATCGGCGTTAAAACTCTCACTCCCGACAAAGCCGGCAACCCCAGAGAATACCAAAACAATCCCCAACTAACTTCGCTAGCGTCAATAGAGGTAAAAGCCCCACGCAGGTAGATTGCATTTATCAAGTCTTCATTAAAAAACGCCAAATAAACAGCAGATGGAATAATCAGAAACAGAGCCATTCGCGCCGCCGATCGTATCGTATTTGCCAGGCTCTCGATGTCCCCGCGAGCCACTAGCTCCGAGGCCCTCGGTAGAGTCACTGTGCCGATTGCCACTGCAAAAACTCCCTGCGGGAAATGCATCAACTGATATGAATACACCAAATACGAAACAGCGCCTGCGCCTTGCATCGACGCCAGCAATGTCCCGACAAAGATATTTATCCGACTGGCGCTAAGACCAATTATCATCGGGGCCATTAACTTGCCGACTGCCTTAATGCCCGGGTCTTTGAATTTGAAATCAAACCGCAATCGGCTACCGACTTTATAAAGCGCTGGAAGTTGAATCGCGAACTGACCTATCCCACCAAGAAGCACACCGACAATCAAACTATAAACCGGAACCTCAAAAAAATTATAAAGCAAGAGCATAGATAGAATCATCGCCACATTGAACATCGACGATGCCAAAGCCGGAATTCCAAACTTCCCATAGGAATTCAAAATCCCCATCAGCAAAGCCGAAAGGGAGACGAACATCAAATACGGAAACATCCAGCGAGTAAGCAGAACCGTCAATTCGAACTTCTCAGGCTCAGCGGCGAAACCTCCCGCTATCAAATAGACGAATCCCGTCGCAGTCGCGATTCCCACCAGCACAGTTGCGGCCAGCGTGAAAAACAACAGCGTAAACATCCTATCCGAGAGCTGACGTGCGCGCTCGGCGCCTTCGGAGACCAACGTCTTCTTAAAAACCGGAATAAACGCCGTCGATAGCGAGCCCTCGGCAAACAAATCGCGAAACAGATTGGGAATACGATAGGCGACAAAAAATGCATCGGCGGCCATAGAAGCCCCGAAATAGCTCGCCATCAATTGAACCCGAACCAGCCCCAATATCCTCGAAATCGCCGTAGCCCCGCTAACCACCGACACCGAACCCGACATTTTGGAGGGTTTTGGCTCACCGGACTCCCCAACAGCTAGAGGATTGCCCTGCTCATCAAATCTCGTTTTATTCTCTTTGGTCACAAACTCTCGCGTATTCTCTCTAATTCGCAACTCTGCTTAAGCCTAACTAGCTGACAATCATTACATTAGCCTGCTAAGCCCTTCTGTGGCGCCATCTGCATCCAGCGAAAATAGCCCTTGACTTTCGACGGCAATCCAGTATAGTGTGTCGCTGAGTTGGTATGCAATCAGAAAGGAACAAATAGAATTGCCACATCACAAATCTTGTAAGAAAAGACTTAAGACTTCTGAAAAAGAGCGGTTGATTAACCGCCGAATCAAAGGTCTGGTGCGAAACGCCGTCAAGGCCGTTATCGCCGCCGAAACCATTGAAGATGCAACTGCCGGACTCTCCAATGCCTATGCCCGACTGGACAAGGCCGTTGGTAAGTCTGTTATGCACAAAAACGCCGCGGCGCGTAAGAAAGCCAGCCTTTCCGCCCATGTAGCAAAACTTCGCGGCTAGCTTCAAGAATCTCATAGAGTCTATGAATAAGGGCAGTGATGAAAATCACCGCCCTTTTCTATTGGGTCTTATTTCTGGGTCAATGGCCTAAGCGAAAATCACCAATCCACATTATGAAGCTGATCGGGAGCCAAAAACAGCGCTCCCCTGCCAGTAGATTTCATCTGCACCCTTGGGTAGCCCGTGCGAGCCTTGTTGGTAATCACATAATAAAACGGTTGCTCATCCCCGTCTGAGGTAATAACTCGCAAAGCATAGCCGGCGGTCTGTTTCTCTTTGCTAACAGTTGAACCCCGAGAAACACCAATCGCCAAAGCCAGCATATCTGATTTCGCCGAATATTGCGCATCCACAAATACCCGCCCTTCACCAGTAGCGCCATACTCCATCGCAGTTACTTTTGTAAGAGTGTTGATTTTGTATAAGTACTTTTTGGTCAACACAAACAAGCGCCCCCGCGAATCCTCATAGATAACCTTAATAGCGCTCGGGCGAGGCGCCTTCAGCGTAGACAGCAGTTTTCCGTCTTTATATAGCGACGCCTTGCCGTTGCTGAATGTCACAACTCGCTTACCAGTCAATGAGAAATCATAACGGTCAGCCGCTGGATATGACGCCACCTTCTCACCTGAAAAGAAGAAATGGAACAAGCCTTTGGCTCCGGCGTCGACCATGAAACCCCGTTCGTTGGGGGCGAAGATAACTGTGTCACATGCGGCAACATGACAAAGACCAATCTCAGCTCCAAGACTATCGAATACCGTTATTTCCACACCGGAACCTACCTCGGAGTTCGCAACCAGGTACCTTCCGGTCGAACTCAAATAGAACTTAGCTCTCGCAGATGAGCGTCCGGTATGTAACAACTTCCCCATGACATTGTAGAGCGCATATCCACTGACACCATCACCGGCAGCGGCTCCCGAAGTATCTGCAAGCGCTTCCAATTCGGCAACCGATAGACCTGAAACCAGATAGTGAAACCCGCTTGGAGAAAACCAATAGCTCCGTGAGTCAACCATTTCCAATTCCAGGCGAACACGAGCTGACCTGTCATATTGACGTATTACCTGACTGTCGATTACATACATCGCGCCATTGATACTACCGGCATAACTCGCCGTGAGACTATACGGAATCTCTGAGCGTTTTCGAACGACCGCCCCACAACTATCCGACAGTACAACACTAATACCAATTGCCCCAAAGACAGCTAAGCCCAATAGTAACTTCATTGATTTCACAGGTGTTTTCATCAGAAACTTATACCAGATTCACGACCAAAGAGATACAACTTTGTTCTCATAAACCCCATGAGAATTCTTAATGAGGATTCTTAGCGCCAAACATGTCTTACGTCTTACAGTTCTATGCCATTCTGCAAAGACATCATTTTGCCTTTTTGCGGCCATTTCAATGGATTGTATACTAGAGGAGAACTAACATCCGAGGGGGTTTTGGGTAGCCCCAAGCAATTATGACGCGCCGGGTTATTGACCCGCTCAATCAATTTGAAATCCAGTTTGAATTTCTTGCGGTACTTTTGTAGCATCCGGGTCTTCGCTCCGGTCTTCCCGCTTCCCTGCGACTGCCCGGTTATCTGAAAATAGTACGCCGGGGAATCCACACACAATACCACATCCTCAAAATTTGCCTTCTTCAATGACACTTCAGAAAACGCAAACCAGTCACTGCCGCAGTTGCCAAACCCTCCGAAGGCAAACAAACCACTCGACAGCGAAACATAATTCCGTAATCCGGAGTCGAAAACGATAACAACATCGGCGCTGGTCCATTTTTTTTCGTCCTTGAATCACTCGCTAAGCGCCAAGCGGCGATATACAGGTTTACTGATTTGAGGTTTACCGTCTTGCTACTGGCAGATTTGGTCTTGCTAGGTTTAACAGGTCTTTTGCTCATACCTAGACTACAAGCAAAACCCCTGCCCTCAAGAAGCTTAGCACATTACCTAAACACGAAATGGACAGAAAAGCCTTACCGGCAACAACTTAACTGCGTCCGCCAATACGCCTGAGCACCATTAGCTTCGAAACACAAAACAGAATCCGCAATCGCCCCAAAGATTCTGAAACCGATTGCACACTTAGCGGGAATCAACAGACAAACTTGAAACTAACTGATCTCGTAGCGGAGTATCAGAAACCTCGATGTATTTAGCTGTAGCGCTGGCGACCAAGCGCTCAGAATCCTCTCCAGAATCAACAGTAGCTGTGCCCTCGGTCAAAAACAGGCGCCCCCGACGTTTCAAAACTCGCCCCTCAAAGGCAATTGTTTGACCGGTGGTAACCGGAACTAAGTACTTGGTAGTTAGCTCACCCGTCACGGCAACAATACCCTGCGCCAAGATAGCCTTGATCATTACCTCATCAAATATCGTCCCGAGAATCCCGCCATGCAAAAGCTGATGATAGCCGCAAAACTGCTCAGTGGCGGTAAACGACGTACGACATACTTCGCCATCCCAAAGAAACTTCAATCGCAATCCATGATCATTCTTATCACCACAGACAAAGCATTTTGAGTAGGAGACAACTTCTACTTGTGATTCGTTGACAGGTCTCATTTCACAAACGCTCTTAATTTCAAGGTGTTAAAGTGGTTTTCGCCGAAGGATTAAAACGCCAGAGCATTTACCACAACGTTAATGTTTGAATGCTTGAAGTCAGCGCCACCTGAGGTTGTTTGTCCACCGGATACATAAATTCCCGTCTGCCAGTGACGCGAAAATTCATAGCCAAACCCGAGAAGTATCCCAACCCCCGGATCATTAGCATCGAAATCCTGTACATCAAAGACATATACGCCAAGCCCCGCCGCAGTAAACAACGACTTGCCGGGTGTTCCATAGTAGTGATACCAAGTAGCGCCATTGAATCCCTGCGTAATATTCTGATTACCCAGTCCCAAAAAACCACCTGCGGTCGAAGCAATATCAGAAGAAAACGCCGAAACGTTACCTTCGTAGACTATCATATTAGACTCGTCCCAGGCATACCCAATAATGAGGTTCAATCCCAACCCAGCCTTGTCCTCACTGACACTTGTCTTATCAACCTCCCAATGGGAATTCGCCGCAATGCCAAGCCCGCCACCTACTACAAATCCCTTGCGCACACCGTCAAATGCCTGAGCCGTCGAGCCTGAAAACACAAACAATCCGACTGACAAAAGTAGTACCGCCTTAAACTGCGCTCCAAAACTCAGATTTCTAAAACTCGCCGCGCTTGTTCTTGAATTACTCATTGTATTCCTCACCTCTCTTGAATAGCGCTCATTGTCACTAATGACCCCTCTCAAAGGTAGTCGCCAGTTTTAGCTGTGTCAATTCTACCCGCATCAAAACAGCGCCCCAAATAAAAAAGCTCCCCGGCGTTTTGCCGGGGAGCTTCATGGATTTCTCTTTGATTACAAAAACAAACTACAATGCCGGACTGCAAACCGAACGGCTATAAGTCCATGAAGTTGTTCCATCAGTAACACGAACAGTGGCGACACCACTGAGAAAAGTCGCAGAGCCGGTCCAGGCGACACTGGTAGTATCCATCGCTGAACCATTGGTGACAATCCTAGTCTGGGCCACCGAGAATGTCACATTGCCATCGGAAGGACAGCCGCTTCCCCAAATACCTGCGGCGGGCTGGGCGATAGAGACATTCGCCGTGCTGGAAAAAGCGAAATTATTGTCAGTGACAATCGCGCTGGTATCAACAGTATGCTTGTTGACAGAAAAGCCGTAAGAGCCACTTATGATCGCGGAGGTTGAATTCAACCCACTAAAAACGTAGCCGACATCACCAGTCATCGTTGCGAAATCAGAAGTCTGATCGACCGGAGTAATCGCCCAATGGTGACGATAGTCGAGTACATCGGCGCCTGCTGGAGCCTGCTGTGCGGTTTGGTTGTTTCTGAACTGTATAGAATCATTGATACCGACAATTGTCACATTGTCATTGGCCGCTAGGGTGATATGATGCCAACCTTCGGCGGTGTACTCGTAGGTAGACTGATTGGTTCCACCCGGGATACCCGGACCGTAAAATTTCCGAATCTGACCATCAGTAATCGGAACTTCATTGTGCGAACTCAGCCCCGCTGAGAAAGCGACAAACACGCTATCAATAAAGGTATTCACCTCGGGTTGAACCTCAACAAATGCCGGGTCAGTCATTGAACCGCCACTGTCTGCCGGATTGTTATCCGATCCACATCCAACCGCAAGAGCCATCAGCGCCGAAAGCGATAATGCGACCAGTCCCCGTTTAAGTAATCTTGCGTTCATAAAGAACTCCTCTTCTTTGAACGCTTGCGGGGACAGTCACCAGGCAAAAATCACAAGAGCGATTTTTGCCGCAGGCCCCCTACTGTGGTTGTTTAAGCAGGAAGGCCATTATGGCCTTTTGGATATGCAACCGATTCTCGGCCTGATCGAAAACCACCGAGTTTGGCCCATCAATCACTTCGTCAGTGATCTCACGTCCTCGCTCAGCCGGTAAACAGTGCATTACCAAACATTCCGGACTGGCTCCGGCAAGCAGTTTAGAATTTATTTGAAATTTTCTTAATAGCTCACTTTTTGCTTCAGCTTCATCTTTTTGGCCCATTGAGGCCCAAACGTCTGTATAGACTACATCGGCTTCAGCAACCGCTTCTTGAGGGTCGTCAGTGACGGTTATTGATGATTCGGGGTTGGCTATCGCTCTGTTCAAAATTTGCTCATCAGGCTGACAGCTCGCGGCGGTGCCAATTCGTAAATCCATCGGAACAATAGAAGCCAGATTAAGCCAGCTATTGGCGATATTATTGCCATCGCCTAAATAGGCGATTTTGTAGCGTTTGAGATTAGGGAGATTCTCTGCGCAGGTGAAATAGTCGCCGAGAATCTGGCAGGGATGCACCAAGTCAGTCAAACCATTAACCACCGGCACACTCGCATAAAGAGCTAACTCTTCGACATCACTCTGCTTGAACGTCCGAATCATTATCAATCCCACAAATCGTGAAAGCACCTGAGCAACATCACTGATGCTCTCACGCTTGCCTAATTGTATTTCCTGGTCTGTAATGTAAAGAGATTGCCCGCCCAATTCGCGAATACCAACTTCAAAAGACACGCGAGTGCGCAATGACTGCTTGGCGAATACACATGCCACCGACTTACCAGCCAATGGACGAGGGGCTATTTTTCCATTCTTCATATCCGCGCAAATCCGCAGGATAAAACCCACTTCTTCTTCGGAGAGATCAGTTATCTGCGTGAAAGAACGCGCTGTAGCTGTTCCTGCCTGTACAACTGTTTCAACTTCCATCATATTACTCCATCAAAATGCTATATCAATTAATTATGCCAAAAACTACTTCTACAAAAGAATCCTAAATTCGCCAAAGTCATACAAAACTAAAGCATATACCTGCTCAAGTCCTCATCCTCAACCATTCCCTGCAACACTGTCTTAACCATCTTCTCGGTAACGTTAACCGTCTTTTTCTTACTCGGAGACTCAAACATCACATCCTCCAGCAAGGCGCTCATGATAGTGTGCAGTCGTCTAGCTCCAATATTCTCCGAATTCTCATTCACTGCTTCTGCAAGCTCAGCAAGTGTTTTCAAAGCGTCGTTGGTAAAAGTAAGCTTTACTCCTTCAGTAGATAGTAGAGCCTGATATTGTTTCACCAAAGCGTTCTTAGGCTCGGTCAGGATTCGCTCAAAATCCTCTGCAGAAAGCGAGTCCAGCTCTACTCGAATCGGGAAACGTCCCTGCAATTCAGGAATCAAATCCGATGGACTGGATGAATGAAAAGCGCCAGCGGCGATGAACAACACGTGATCTGTATGGACCATGCCATACTTGGTGGAAACAGCGCTACCCTCGACAATCGGCAGAATATCGCGTTGCACACCCTCACGTGACACATCAGGACCGGACTTGGACTTCTCGCCGCAAATTTTGTCAACCTCGTCAAGGAAGATTATCCCCGACTCCTGCGCGCGGGTTAAAGCCTCGGCGATAACCTCGTCCATATTTACGAGGCGTCCCATTTCCTCGCCCACCAAAATCTTTCGCGCTTCAGAGATCGTGGTCTTGCGACGCTTAGATTTCTTGGGCATCAAACCCGAGAACATCTCCTGAAAATTAGCTCCCAGTTCCTCCATCCCTTGCGGCGAGAATATCTCCACCACCGGGAAATTATTCTGAGTGACATCAATCTCCACCATGCGATGATCAAGCTTGCCGGCTAACAACATCTTGCGGAACTTATCTCTGGTCTTAGAGCTACTATCATCGTCTGTGTTTTCAGTAGAAGTTTTCTGAGAAGCAGTAGCGGTCTCTTCTGGATTTGTCTCTGGCATCATCCCCGGTAACAAACGAGCCAGCTCAGCCGGAAAACTTTGGGATGGCTGTTTTTTCTTTTTTGCGCGCGGAAGCAACAGATCAAGTAAACGCTCAGTAGTGTTCTCTTCGGCTTTCTTGAGAACCTGCTGGCCCTTGTCACGCTTGACCATATTCACCGCCAAGTCCACCAAGTCACGAACCATCGATTCGACATCACGGCCAACATACCCAACCTCGGTAAATTTGGAGGCCTCCACTTTGACAAAAGGAGCGCCAACCAAATCAGCCAACCTACGAGCAATTTCCGTTTTACCTACACCGGTAGGACCAATCATAATGATGTTATTAGGCAGAATGTCAGTGCGGATTTCTTCGGGGGCTCTTCTGCGACGCCAGCGATTCCTTAACGCAATCGCCACTGACTTCTTGGCCGCCGCCTGCCCTATTATGTAACGGTCCAACGCGCTGACTATTTCGCGCGGTGTGAGATAACGGTCATCATTGACCAGCACACCCATAGCGCTGTCACTATCAGACGTTGAGCTTGCGCCGTCATCTGAGCCACCGGCTTCAGTCTTCTTTGAGACATTCTTGCTCTTGGCCTTGGCGCTCTTTTTCTTAATTGCGGGCTTCTTCTTATCTGCCGGAGGCTCAGTTGTCTTTAGCTGTGAACCGGAAAGCTTCAGTTCAGCCTCTCCGACCTTGGCGCCCTTTGTATCTCTTGAGATTCGTTTTGTCATAACTATTATAAAGTTTCCACTTGGATGTTACTGTTGGTATAGACACAAATATCCGATGCAATCTCCATCGACCTGCGAGCAATTTTCTCAGCGGTTAATTTCGGCGCCTCTGACACTAGCGCCCGGGCCGCAGAAAGTGCAAATGAACCGCCTGAGCCAATCGCCAATATCCCATCATCCGGTTCAAATACATCACCGGAACCCGAAAGCAAGAATGTGTTACCTTTGTCAGCGACAATCAGCAAAGCCTCAAGTTTCTGCAAGTACTTGTCTGTGCGCCAATCTTTCGCCAACTCCACTGCCGAACGCGCCAGATTGCCAGAATACTCCTCAATCTTGCCCTCAAAGCGCTCAAAGAGCGTCAATGCGTCAGCGGCAGAACCTGCAAAGCCAGTCATTATCTGGTCGTTATACATACGCCGAACCTTGCGCGCATTGGCCTTCATAACCGTATCATCAAAAGTAACCTGGCCATCACCGGCCATCGCCACCTGATCATTGTGTCGCACACAAATTACTGTTGTAGAGCGCACTCTTTCTATTTTCATCAATCAATCTTCCTTTATAATATTACGTATAAGATGCCACTCTGTATACGCATAACTTCGCTGTTCTATCAAAAAGCTCTTCCAGTTTTCATGGTCAACAAGCCCCACGAATCGGCGCTTCGAAACCCATAATTGAAACCTCAAATCGACGCCCTGAATCAACGTCCATTCTCCGGCTATGATACACTTGCTTAGTCTGCGACGCAACCTGAGCGGGGAAACTGGATAAGTAGGTCTCTGAGCGTAATTCAAGCCCTGGGGTGGGCTTTTCGGTAAACCTCTTTGAGACGGGCGCTGGAGACTTTTGTGTATTTCTGAGTCGTCGCCAGCGATGAATGCCCCAGCAACTCTTTGATTGCCATCAAATCCGCGCCTGCGTCCAGCAAATGAGTGGCGAAAGAATGTCGCAACATATGAGGAGTAACCCTTCGCCCCAGTCGCTCGCGGCCCAGTTTGAGAATAATCCTATCAATCGAACGAGTCGAAAGCGCAGTACCGCGATTATTGATTAGCAACCAGCCTTCGTCGCTACCGCTCTCTTTTCTGGTATCCAGAAACCGCCTGCGAGCTACAATATACTCACCCATCACACCTTTGACTGCTTCAGTCAAAGGCACAAACCTGACCTTACTGCCCTTCCCCTTGACTTCCGCTATTTCTCTGCCACGTTCGATATCTCGTAGCTTTAGCGATGCAACCTCCTGTCTGCGTAATCCTGTCACATACAGAATCAAAGCCAGCAGATGATCACGCAGAGCCAGGAAATCAATCTTATCCGGCGCCACAACGATTTTTCTAGCTTCAGCAATCGACAAACCATCCGGTAATTTCTCGCTGAACTTCAACCGTGTAATTGGGAAAACAAATCGTTTGGGAGCATGGCGCTCTTTCAGGAAAGCTTGAAAGTGACGCAAAGCCGAAAGAAACCTTGCCAGCGAACGAGCGCTAACTCCGTCTTTACGGCGTTTCGCCAGGAAACTGCGCAGAATTATCGGGTCAGCCTCTGACCGGGAGCCAGACAGACTTGATGTTTGATTGTCCTGTAAATGCGCCACCCAGGGAGCGACATCACGCACATAGGCAGACTTCGTATGGGGAGAAAGACCTAACTCATCGTCCAGCGCTTTGCGATATTTACCAAATAGTTCTTCCGGTGACATACCGAAACATACAAGCGCAAAGCCTAAAGCCACAAGTTAAAGATGGCTTGTCATGGGAAATTGGAAGTGTTGAAAAAAGATGATAGCTACGCGGCGGTTTTCTTACTGGCTGTCTTCTTGGCGGCGGTCTTTTTGGTGGCTGTCTTTTTAACGGCGCTTTTTTTAGTAGCAGTCTTCTTGGCGGCGGTTTTTCGGGCTGTCTTCTTCTTAGCTACTTTTTTCTTAGCAACTTTCTTACGAGCTACTTTCTTGCGACCTTTGCCACCACCGCTTAACAGCTTCCGCTCATAGAGAGAAACCGCCTCGTCCATAGTCAGATCGTCGATCGGAGTCCCCTTAGGAACCGAAACATTGACACTACCGTCGGTAATGTAAGGCCCGAAACGACCATCGAGAACTTTGAGCGAGACTCCCTCACGATCCGGATGGGCTCCGAGCTCTTTGAGGATTTTCTGCGCGCGTGAAAAACGACCTTGCTTCTTTTCTTGTTTGTAAACCTCAATTGCTCTCTCAAGAGTAATCGAAAGTATGTTGTCATCACCGGTAAGCGTCCGGCTATCAGTCCCGCTCTTCAAATACGGGCCATATCGCCCAAGATCAGCTACTATCATCTCACCAGTAGTCGGATTCTCTCCCAACTCGCGCGGCAATGCAAGAATCTTCTGCGCCATCTCCAGCGTCACATCAGCCATCTCAACACCCGGCGGCAGTCCTTTTTGCTTAGGCTTAACTGCGGCCTTGCCTTCCTGACGTTCCCCAAGTTGGACATAAGGACCGAAGCGACCATTTATCAGGAAAACCGGTAGCTCAGTTTCGCTGTCAACTCCCAATTCCTGCGGACCACCCGGGTCTTTCTCAAGTAGCTCTAAAGCCTTCTCGAAAGTCACTTCATCGGGAGTCATGCCATCAGGAATACTAGCGCGCTTTTCGCCACACTCTACAAACGGCCCGTATTTTCCAACTCTAATATCAACAGCCTCACCAAGTTCATTGGCCCCAAGTCCGATGGTGCACATACTACGCGCATCGATTTCCTGCTCAATGAGCTTCTCCAGCCCTTCCCAGGAATCATCACCGTGATAGAAGCTTTTAAGATACGGCGTACGCTCAAGCTCGCCACGACTAATCGCATCGAGGTCATCCTCCATGCTGGCGGTAAACTCCGGGTTAACCAAACGCTCAAAATGGCTCTCCATCAGTTTCACAACTGCATAAGCCACAAAAGTCGGCACCAAAGCCGAGCCCTTTTTGAACACATAGTCACGACGCAAAATCGTATCGATAATAGCCGCATAGGTAGACGGCCGACCAATCCCGCGCGCCTCAAGCTCTTTGACTAAAGTCGCCTCAGTAAATCTCGCTGGCGGCTTAGTAACATGTCCCAGCGGCTCAAGCGCTTCAGCCTTCAGCTGATCACCTGTAGCAAGTTTCGGCAACGTAACTGCCTCATCACCATTGCCGTCACCGTTGGCTTTAACAGTCGGACGACCATAAACTTTCAGGAATCCGTCGAACTCAATTACCCGACCAGTAGCGCGGAAACGTGTGTCTTTAGCGGTAATATCCACAACTGTTTGCTGAATACGCGCATCCGACATTTGCGAGGCAATAGTGCGTTTCCAAATCATTTCATAGAGCTTAAACTCACGAGGGTTTAAGACACCGCGTAGCGCCTGCGGATCAGTAAACTGAAATCCCGCCGGACGAATCGCCTCATGCGCTTCCTGCGCATTCTTAACTTTAGATTTGAACTGACGAGGCGAAGCAGGCAAATACTGCGCGCCAAAATCAGTTTCAATTTTCTTACGAATTCCAGCGAGCGCCTCCGGAGCTATCGAAATAGAGTCGGTGCGCATATAGGTGATGTAACCGTTCTCATACAACGACTGCGCCACTCGCATCGCTTCACGAGCGCTCATACCCAAACGGTTATTGGCATTCTGTTGCAATGAACTTGTGGTAAACGGCGCCGAGGGTGACTGCTTGACCGGCTTTGAAGTCGCATCAGCAACTTCCCATTTAGCGTCCTCAAGCTTGGCCTGAAGTTTCTTGATTCCACGCTCATCAAAGCACACCAGCTTGCTATCAGCAAGCTTCCCTGTATCCGGATTGAAATCCTTACCAGTCGCCAGTTTCTTGCCATCGACTTCTTTTAGAGTCGCCGGAAAACTATCACCGGCGTCAGTGGCCAAGGTCGCCTTCAAGTCCCAATACTCAGAGGAAACAAAAGCGCTGCGCTCTTTTTCCCGGTCAACAATCAGCTTAATCGAAACAGACTGCACCCGGCCGGCTGATAGTTTTGGAGCAACTTTCTTCCACAACAAAGGAGAAATCTGATAGCCGTAGAGTCTATCAAGTACCCTGCGTGTCTCCTGCGCCTGCACCAAATTGGTGTCTATCTCGCGAGTATGCTCCAACGCTTCGGTAATTGCGCGCTTAGTGATTTCATGAAAAACCAAACGCGAGTAATTCTTAGGATTAAGAGACTCTTTCAAATGCCAGCTTATAGCCTCACCCTCGCGGTCTTCGTCTGTCGCCAGATATAGGTGATCAACTTTCTTGAGCAGGTCCTTTAGCTTCTTGACCTGAGCCTTCTTATCAGCGGGAATCACATACAGTGGGTCAAATTCATTTTCAATATCGACACCCAGACGCGACCATTTTTCAGACTTCAGCTTTGCTGGAATCTCAGCGGCGCTTCGCGGTAAATCGCGGATATGACCAATTGATGCCTCAACAATATAGTCCTTGCCGAGATACTTGGAGATTGTCTTCGCCTTTGCGGGAGACTCAACTATTACGAGATGTTTCGCCATTGGTAGTAATCGATATTTCTTGTTTGATTATGTGGCTGGTAACAAATATCAGTATTAAGGCCGGCGTTGAGTGTCATGACAGCTTCCACCTGAACCTGCCTACAACTCATCAAACCCGCCCAACTTGTCTCTTATTCGACAATCCAACGCAACACTTTAGTGTTTCACAATTGAATCGGCGTTTCAGAAAGAAAAAAATCCAATTCTACAATTGATTTGTCAATGAGAAATCACGGCACAACCCTACCGCCAAGCCAGGTGGAGGGAGAAAAACCTGATGGGCGACTTGAAAGTTTTCACACAAAAGCCAGTGAAAAACCGGGATTACGCCAAACAACTATTCTCCAGCGCCGTCTTCGTCGCCAGAATAATGATATTTGACCTTGCCATCGAGAACATCCCGCAAAGCCAATGTCGTAATCTTGGTGCCGTCAATTTCAACCTCAGAATCTTCCATCATCATCTCCAATAACTTCAGACGATGAGTATTGATTTCACGAGCGCGACGTGACGTCACAATGACAGCTTCGTAGCCGTTTCTAGTCACTTTTGCTATACCATCTGCGGGCAAAAATACCATTTTCCACTCTCTCCATCGTCGGCGCCAAGCAGCGCCAACTAGTCTTCAGTTACCTGAGAACAAACCGCGATTCCCAGCCACTAATAAATTCGAATATATTCGCCTAAACTCTTCTCTACTCTGATACGCTATATCATATATAATAGTATGTAATAGCGCGCAAATCCTTCAATGGATCAACATCCTGTAATCGGAAACAGTTCCACCAGCTACTCTGCAACGGACCCGTCTCGGCGGACTATACTATGGCGCTTAACGCCCCGAGTCAAACACTCTTTTGCGCCGAAATCGCAATGCCCTACAACACAGAGACTTAGCGAATTATGCTCTCAATGTACTCGAAGTCCAAACTCTTCTTTCGAGCTTGAAACGAGTGAATAATGCAATCAACGAGCTTAGTGGCCTCATCGAGATCATCATTGATTACCGTGTAATCAAACCGTCTGAATAGCTCCATTTCAGCCAAAGAACGATTCAAACGAATCTTCAGCTGTTCGGCGGTCTCAGTACCGCGCGCCTTGAGACGGCGACGTAATTCCTTAGTCGAGGGCGGTACAATGAAAATCGACACCGCCTGTGGAAAAGCCTTCTTGATCTTAAAAGCCCCTTTGACATCAACATCCAGCAGAATCACTCCGCCCTTTTGATAGATTTTCTCTATCGGCTCACGAGGTGTGCCATATAGATGTCCATGAACCACACAGGACTCAGCAAAATTCCCCCGCCGGCGAATCTTCGCGAATTCCTTGCGACTGCGAAAGTGATACTCGCGTCCATCCTTTTCATTAGGACGCATCGGACGAGTCGTTACTGATATTGAAAACGTCCACCCATCGCGCTTATGCTTTTTGAGAAGTTTGCGCGTCAAAGAAGTCTTCCCCCCGCCCGATGGCGAGGAAAGGATTACTATCTTCCCGGCGTTTTTTGGCCGCCGAGATTTACTCGACATTCTGCACCTGCTCGCGAATACGCTCGATTTCTTCTTTTAGCTGGATTACTTCTGATGAAATCAAACCGCTGGCGGACTTGGAGCCAATAGTATTCACCTCGCGATTCATCTCCTGCAAAATAAAATTCAAACGCTTGCCGATAGGCTTAGTTGATTTTAGCGCATCTGAAAATTCTCGCAGGTGTGACTTCAACCGAGTAATCTCCTCACAAACATCAGATTTCTCCGCGAGTAAAGCGACTTCCTCTTCAAGACGGCGCTTATCAAACTCCACCCCGCCCAGTAAATCTTCCAGTCGTTGCTCCAGACGCTGACGATACTCAGCCATTACCTTGCCGGATTTCTTCTCGATGCTCTTAACCCCGGCCAGGATTATCTTAATCCTACCCGCCATATCTTTGGCAAGTCGCTTACCCTCACGCTCGCGCATAGTCTTTAGCCGTTCTACAGCCTTCTCAAGCGCCGGACTCAAGGCCTTCCATAAGTCAACATCGCTGGTCTCATTCTGACTCCCGCGCACAACCTCAGGAATCGAAAGCAAATCAGCTACTGTGACTTCTCCGCCGATCTTGTGCTTACGTTGAAACGCCCTGATTTGCTTGAGGTAGGCAACTGCCGCATTTTCATTAAACAGCGCCTCATTGGAATTGGAATGAGCGCGTTCAAAATTCACCAGCAAATTGACTTTACCACGCTCCAAAGATTTTTGAAGCATAGCGCGAATCTTGCCTTCCAGCGCCGTTAGATGACGAGGCGTGCGGAATGACACTTCAAGGAAACGATTGTTCACAGCGCTTACCTCCACGCTATAAACACCCTCTTTGGTCTTTACTTCGGCCCGTCCGAATCCGGTCATTGAATTCATATCAAGAACTTCATAATAAGAGTCTTCCTATTTGTTGACTGTACTCGGCGGCGCAAAACGCTTCCGTGATTCGGGGCGTAAGATTAGCGACAAACTCGAATAAGTCAAATGGGAATACGCATGAATGTGAAACTGTGAAATTCAAAAGAGGTAATTACTTAACACTAGAGAGCTCAGCGGAAACCACTTTCACTTTTGCTCTACCAAGATGTGCATCGGTAAGACGTGACTTAATCCGGGGCGCCACTTTCTTAGAAATATCTATCATGTTCCCTGCAGGTGTGCCATATGAATCAGGGTTCACCAAATCTTGTAATCTCATTGTTACTTGTTGAATCCGGCGAGCGCTGTTTTGAATCTCACGCAATCCCTCAATCCGCAGGCCAATTGACTCGCTACCCTGCGATTCGAGCATTTCCACTGTCGCCAGAATCTCGCTGAGAGGATTGTTAATCTCATGATTTATAGTTGCAACAGTCTCTCGGAACGTCTCTCGTCGAACCCTCTCCGCCAATGACTCCGTTATTACTTCCTCACTATCAGTCCCGTCCAATAGTCCGTGACGCTCACTAGCGAAGCTTTCAACCATATTGCGCCTCTCGATTTCACGGACAATACGTCCCACCGCGGCCACCTGCCCAGCAGGGACATCCAGGAAATAGTCATCCACACCGGCTTCAAATAACTCACACAGGAATTCTTTCTCTGCGGAATCCGTCAATGCAAATGAAGCAACCGCTTTGCTCAATGGCCAAACACTGGAGCGCCTGTGAGCTATTCGCCGCCACTCTTGTTCTGCAATTGAAAAGAGTACAAGAAAATTCGCATCAATCTTCGCAGGGTCTACATTGTTTGGAGAGATTTCACTTAGAGAGCGAAAAAGCCGCACCTCGACCAAGCCGATTCTGCGCACCAGCGATTCACGTAACGATTCCAGAGTGGCGCCGCTCTCACCACAAATACAAACAACCGTCTTTGGTAACTCTGGATTATTTCCCGGTATATTTTCCATCTTCATCAATCCCATAAGTGCGCGTAGCTGGCCAACTTTCCAGCGACGCCCTACACATATAGTATCGACAAAACCAGCGAAACAGCCAGCTCCAAGCCACGCTCGCGCGCCTGGCAAATGTGGCTAAGCAGGCGTAAACGACTCTTGTTCAACGAATTGGACAGACTCAGTTACGGCCTTTGGAAAAGACCCTTGAGAATATTTCCGCCCTCTTCCCTTAGAGTTTTATTGAGAGCCTTGCTGAGCGCATCGGAGTCTAGCGAAAAAACCGGTTTTTCTGAAGTTCCGGTTACAGTGAAAGGAATTGTAATCGAACCCTCCGGAGCTGTGCGCAACAAACCAGCGAGAGCGCCGACCACAGTGTTCTTGGGAGTCAAAGCTCGCATAATATCTTCAGTAGGAGTCAGCAAACCAGACAACTTCAAACGTCCTTCGGTATTTACCGTCCCGTGGATTTTCCAACGACCGAGCGCGTCACTAAACCCGCTCAAGGTGTCCACTTGAAGCAGACCATTGACAAATCGCAACTTGCTCTTAAACGAACGCAAATCAATTGTCTCGTATTGGTCTTTCACCAAAGACGCTCCAGATACCCGCCGAATCGAAGAAGTCAAAGCATCAGAAATCGATTTGCTGGTTAAACGCAGACTATCGGCATTCGAGAGCATATCCATCGTAAGGCCTCCGATAAAATCCTCCTTGCGCCAACCGCTGGCCGAATATGAACCACTGGCGGACATCTTCCCGGTCAACAACCCCGCGCCGCCCCAGGGCGCAAAACGACCTACAAACTCACCAACATTCAAACTGCGCGCTATGTAACTACCTGAATACACAGGCCGCTCTGCGTGAGTCAAATCCAACAACATCTCACCCTCAAATTCACCGTCCATCACCCGTCCTTTGACACTATTGCAAAATATTCTGCGCCGCTCTAGCGTCACATTGGACTTCACCTCAGAGAACTCCATCTCCGCATAGATAAGTGTATCAACACTCACAGTCCCGCTACCCTTTATTTCCGGCAGAAAAATGGGCGGCGTTGAATCCGGCGGCGCCAAAGCGCGATTAACGCCCGAGGCCGGCGCGGCCTCTGGAAATAGTTTGTCGATATTCAAACGCTTTGACGAAAGCTCAAACTGAAGATACGGCCCCGCCGAGTTTTCTCTGACACTTTGTGAAACCGGCAACAAATATGGAAACGGATTGGTGATTATCCCGCTAAGCGCCAAATCGGATTCACTAAACTGCATGTCAAGCCTAGCAATCTCAATCCGGTTGGGGAAAACTCTGAACTCGACATTGAAAGCCTCCAGTTGTTCAGCCAGATTCGGAGATGACACAGCGCCGTCAACAATAGCCAAACGACCTTCAGGAACAATCGCCTTCATATTGGTAAGCGAACCTTTGACGCTCACATCCAACTCAAACTTGCCGCCAAATTCCGTCGAACTTGAACCCGGCATTAGTTTCCCAATCTCCACCAATGGCGCCTCACCCGAAAGTTTCAGCAGGCCCGATGATTCATCCGAACCAGAAATAGGTATCACACCCTCAATCAGAAACTTGCCCTCGCCCAAATTGACATAAGTATCCTCAAGTTCAACCTGCCCCATAGACGAATCTACAGTAGCCTGATACTCTATTGACACTGAAGGAATAGACAACGGCTCAGAGCTATCATTTTCGGAAAACGAAATTGACTCAATCTCAATCCGGCCATTACTGCGATACAAATTCTCGCCTTTCAACTCCGCAAGAGTTCCCTCAAAAGAAACACCTTTGACAGAGAGCTTCTCTCCGGTATTAGAGTTAACCCTCTCAAGCGCTCCATTGCGAATTTCCAGCTTCCCGAAACTCAAACCTCCAAGAGCCAACTTCGCACCAGTTACATCAGGGCTAAAACCGCCTTCCCGGGCATCTACCTTTTCAGACTTTTCAGAATTATTTTTCCTGGATGTAATTCGAATATGCGGGCGCTCAATAATCAATCTGTCTACAACATACTCACCCTGCAACAAAGGCCAGAAACGCACCTTAATATCAACAGCCTCAACACTTGTACGCAGGCCAGAAGCGCTTCCCACATTGATATCAGAGACCAATGCCCCGAGCCCGCCCCATATCGAGACTCGCACCGAACCAATACTCACCGGACTCCCAAGTTCAGCGCTAGCGCGCTCCTGCAACATCACGCGCATTTTCTCAGCCGGAAAAAACATCGCCAGCGCTCCCCACGCCAAAACAAAAACCGCAAGAAGTCCAACAGTTATCCGTAAGAGTGCTTTCTTCATATTACCTAATCTCAGATTTCGACTGTCTGCATCGGTTCAAGAATAACCGGCTCAGCCTTGGTTTGGGCGCGAACTTTCTCGGCAAACTCCTGCGGGTCAGCGGCAATTGGCGGCCAGGTGTTGTAATGCACTGGCACAACCTTCGACGGCTGAATAAAACCGGTGGCCTTAACCGCATCATCTATATCCATCGTGAAATTGCTACCAATAGGCAAGAACGCCAAATCGATTTTGAATCGCTCGGCAATTAGTTTCATATCATAAGTCAGCGCAGTATCCCCGGCATGATGAATCAACTTGCCGCCAAAATCGATGATTACTCCTGCTGGATTACCCACATATCTATCCCCCAACTCAGAAGCCCCGGAACTATGATGCGCGATAGTATAGCGCACCGAACCAAACGGAAAATCAAAAGCCCCGCCAATACCCATAGGATGAACCTCGCAACCCTGATTCTGCAACCACAGCGCCAGCTCATAAGTAGCTATGCAGGTAGCATTACAGCGCTTGGCAATTGCAACCGTATCACCGACATGGTCTCCATGCCCATGCGTCAAGACAATGTAATCCGCCTCAACATCCTCGGCCTTGATACTCGCTTGCGGATTATCCGTCAAAAAAGGATCAATTAGAATTGTAGTCTTGCCGTCGCTCAATCGAACAGCCGCATGTCCCAAAAATGTCGCTTCCATCTTGTCTAACTCCCCTAAAATATCCTATCACAAATCGACTGCAAACAAATCAGCGCAAAAACATTGCAACAATCATTGTACACGTCAACTACGATTCCGGCAACATAATCATCCAAGGATCATCCTCTTCGGCCGCACATTTTATTCTTGACCCACACTCCCTCAACAACTACGATTCCCTATCGTAAGAGGGTAAACACCACGAAAGGAAAACTATCATGAAAGACAGAATACTCAAGATAACAGCGGTAACAGCGCCCCTGGCGACTTTGCTACCAAGCTTAGCGCTAGCCCACCCCGGCCACGGGGTCGATCAGGCTCGACCATGGAGCGCATGGCATTTTATTGCCTCACCAGAACATGCGCTACTAACAGTCGTTGGCCTTGCGGTGGTAACATTTATCGGGATAAAACTTGTTCAAACAGGTCGCAATCCGTCAGCGAAAACCAACAAGCGCAAGTGATTAGGAGCAGCAAACATTGAACACATCACTTCGCCTCAAAGAGCACAATCAGGAAACCATTGACAAGAAGTCTAGCAAGAAAGCTACGAGTTTAACGAATGGGCTTCCACATCAGACTGCACAGCGCTCCGCTCCTCAAATGAGTTAACGGTGATGATCTTTCTCTCATCCAAAGCGCGTTTTGTTTCGAGAAACAGCAGTCCGGTATTCCACACATAAGCCATGTTTTCCTTGTGATTGTACGGAAGATTGTCCTTGACACTTTCGGCGGCAGAAATGATGTTCCGCCCATGGCCATGATCGCGAAACCGATTGCGCATCTTTAGTCGCTTGTGAACAATTTCAACTTTCAGCGTCTTGAAATCATCCATCGTAATCATGCAATTTCCCTTGTAGGCCGCAAATCGCTCTTTGACACCCTCAAAGGCATGCCCTTTAGCAGAAAAGGTAATCACCGCCACTGTGCCATCACCAAAACAATAGGTAACTGCAATGTCAGTGTCACTTGATTCTGCCCTGGTGGGTGTGATAGTAATGGGATATGCTCGCTCAGTGGGAACAAGTCGTAAAACAAAATCTGTCCAGTGGCAAAGATTACCAAGAACTCTCCCACCTTCCTCCTTGCGAAAATACCAGTGATCCGGCTCCAAATCATGGCCAGCCACAAACCAGTTAAAAATACTCGGCCCCTCCTCTTGAGCGAGGAAATGAGCAATGGCTAATCCGAATCTGCTTCCGGGTCGGTTGAATCCAAGAAAAACTTTGCCAGAAGTCCGGTCCATCGCCTCTATGAGTCTCTCGAGTTGGTCCACCGAAACAACATGCGGCTTCTCGATGTAAACATGCTTACCAGCATCAAGAGCCTGAATTGCGTACTCGGCGTGGGAGGAATGAAATGAAGCAATATACACTAGCTTAACTGCATCATTTGAAAGAATACCGTCCACATCCGTCGTGAACATTGGCACACCATGAAACTTGCTAAGCGACGCGGCTCTGTTAATGTCAGTATCCATCGCGCCCGCGATTACCTTGCCATATTTCCGTTTCAAAAAATAGGCGATAGTAGTAAATGCGTAGTTGCCACATCCAATCAAGCCGACAAACGCATTTCTCGACTGCGGCTTTAGATTCTCCGGTAAGACTTCGTACTTTCGACGTGTATGCAACTGCCCCATCACCTTAAGGTAAGTTCTTCGCACGCCAAAAAGACTTACATACCTAAGAACCTTCCTGACCCGAAATGTGGTTGATTGTTTCAAATAGTCCATAACTTACTTTTCCTCCGTTGCTTGAACGGCTAACTCACGTCCTGCGTCAGAAGCCTCCTCTTCATCCATAGATTCTGTTAGGCAGACACCACCATTCAGTGTTCTCTCAAAAAGGGCGAGTGTCTGATGTGCGGCCTTTTGCCAGCTAAAGCTCTCTGAGCGACGTCGGGCGTTTTCGGACATACGCTCTCGAAGGCTGGTATCTTGATGTAATCTCAAAATTGTATCTGCAATTTCTTGTGGCTCGTAGGGATCGTAATACATCGCGCCATCCTGACAAATCTCCGGTACCACACTTTTGTTTGAGCAACCCATCACACAACCATGCGAAAGAGCCTCAATCAAAATAACCGAACAAGTCTCCAGTGTGGAGGAAAACAGGAATATTCGACAACCTGCATACAACTCCTGCAAACTGTCGTTATCCAATGAACCGGGCAGGATAACTTTGTCCGCATGCGGAGTCTGTGCGGCCAGCGCCAGTATCTTCTCCCGGTATTCCAGGTCGTATGTCTCACCGACTATCAGCAATGGCGGCAATGAGCTATCTTTATCAAGCGCTATCAAATAGCCTTGGACTGTTTCATACATATTCTTATAACGATAAATATGCGATACATATAGCAGATACTCGCTTGGAATCCTCGAATCGCCTTGGATACCGGAAGCTTTGCCCTGAGCGCGAAGCTCTGGTTTACCGTGATGAACTACCGCAACACTCTTGCCACTCAAATCTACAAGTCCATCAAAAAACTCCCGGCAATATTCCGAAAGAAATATGATAGAGGATGATGAGCGCATCGCCGCTAGTGACATTCTTTGCAGTTGGCGATTCCTGATTTTTTGATAGAATGACTCGGCGTTAATATACTCTTCAGAAAACGGCGCAATATTGTGTAACAAAGAAACCGTGGGACAATTGACTCGAAACTTCCCATTTGAACCCGGTTCAAAAAGTAAATCACACTGAGTTTTTTCAATTACACGCGGCAATAAGAAACGCTCCCAAAGCATCCTGGCTGGCAACCCAAACGACGGAAACTTGTGGAACTCATAATGGAAATTATCCGGCGAAGCCGTGAACATAGTTTCCTGACCGGTAACGCCGATAACCGTGAATTCGGAATCCGGCGCAAGCCTGCCGAACCACTCGATCATCTTGTTAAGATGAGCCAAACCACCGCCATAAGTGATATGCGAAGCTGAAATCGTAATTCTCATATGAATTCCCATAAAATACACGGCTATTAGCCTTGCTAGAATATCTCGCAAAAAGAGGCTATTCCCTCATAAGACCCAAAATACGGCGGCAAAGAGACAATAGAAAATAAAATCCTGCGGCCAAGACTAAATATCAGAAACCGATACAGGCGTGATAATTGGTGAGTTAAGATTAGGCAGGGATCATCTGCTCGCAGAGTCAATCGTACATGTTGCATTTACTTCTGAAGTAACGCGCTCAGCGGATTCCAGCGCGCCTTCCATCCAACCCAGGCGCATTGACGCAGTGTGCTCCCCGGCAAAGTGAATACGTCCCTCAGATCGACGCACCAATTCCATTTTCTCAGGGCCCAAAAACTTGGCCACCGAACGGGAGCCGCGAATCAGCCTATCCTCGTCCCAGCAAAGCGAAACGCTACGCAAAACGAACTCCCGGAAATCCGGCAGAAACTCCTCCATCCGCTTGGCAATCGTAGCAATACGTCCCTCCTGCGACATCCACATCAACTCCTTGGCGGCGTCATCTTTCGTATAAGAAATCGTAATAGCAGTATCGCGCGAAAAATCTATCCCCGGACTCCAAATTTCGCCCACAGTATCTGTCACACCAAAACCGCTCAATCCTAGAGTCTGCCAGTACTCAGTAGGGACTTCAAAATAGACCAGGACACCCGGTCGATATTCAAGCTCTGTTATGATTCCTGCTTTTTCCTGCGAAAGCCCGGGAATGAATTCAACGTCCTTCAAGACGCTATACGGAATAGCGCAGACAACCGAATCAGCGAACTGTGTCTTGGTGGCCCCGTCGGAAACATACTCAACCAAGACACCAGACTCAGTCTGAGTAATCCGACGAACCTCGGCATGAAGAATGACATGTTCAGAGACTCTCTCGCCCAATGCATTAGCAAAAGTATCAACACCCCCTTCGACCCGAAACATCTCAGCTTCGTTTTCCTGATCAAACATCCAGGACTCTTCCTCGGTAAGAGGACGGCTAAACCAGTTGGGCCGCAAGCGCTCGCCAAATTTTCGACGTATCAATTGTCCGTTAACATAAGCCAACATATCACCGCTCTTGTTGTAGAACGGAGCGCAACCTAAACCCAGCTCTCGCAAAGACTCGCGCACACGAAAGTGGTCAGCCGGGAACCGAAATCCGCCAGCATCCGCGCAAAGTCCTTCTCTAAACGGACGACGCACTGAGCTGGCGCGACCACCAACTTGAGCTCCAGCCTCAAGCACAGTTACCTTATGACCACAGCAAATCAGCTTGTGAGCGGCCGCAAGACCGGCGATTCCGCCACCGACGACTATCACTTCCGACTTCTGCGAACCGAATTCCAACGCCGAACCGCTTGATGAAGAACTGCCGTTCCTTCTCGCACGAAAGAGACTCTCAATTCGCACTCGGCGAATCGATCTTCTAATCCCACCGACAATTCGCCGCGGAATATCTAATCTGCGAAACTCTGCATTCATTCAATTATGTATATAGCATGGGTTGATTTGGCCGATTGACTCATCACGACTGAAAAACAATTGGGTCTATCCAATACATCGACAAATCAGTGGTACACTTTGGGACGGCAGGACAAAGGCGAAACTGTCCGCAAGTTGGCCAAATCTCCGTACTCAAACCTCGCATTAACAGCGCCGAACTGAAACACATAAAACCAAGCCCTTGTCTACAGACAGCCTTTCTTATACTATGGCAACTATGACTTCGGGGCAAATGTTTCCGGGTGACTTCGCGATGGAAAAAATAGACCGACCAGAAAAGTCCAACATACAGTTGATAGTATGGTTATGGATAATTCTAGGACTAACTGGCGCGATGGTCCTGATAGGTGGAGTGACACGACTGACTCATTCCGGACTTTCCATGGTTGAATGGCGTCCATTACTCGGCGCTATCCCCCCGCTTGACGAACAAGAGTGGCAAGAAACTTTCCAAAAGTATAGAAATTTCCCGCAATATCAAAAGCTCAATGCCGGTATGACCCTAGGAGAATTTAAGCAAATCTTCTTCTGGGAATATCTCCACCGTCTTTTCGGCAGACTCATAGGAGTTGTTTTCTTAGTCCCCTGGATTTGGTTCATCATCCGAAAACAAATCCCCAAAGGAATAAATCCAAAACTCGCAGGCTTGTTCGTCCTTGGCGGATTGCAGGGCCTGATGGGCTGGTACATGGTCAAAAGCGGCTTAGTAGATAACCCCGCTGTAAGTCACTACCGACTCGCCGCCCACCTAATGCTGGCTTTCTCAGTGATGGTGTTCTCACTACTGCTGATCTTCCGCCTCAGCAACCGTGAGCGAGCGCTAAACCCACCAAAGAAACTCCTGGCGCTTTCATACTTCATCACTGGAATAATCGTACTACAAATAGTCTATGGAGCTTTCACCGCCGGGCTAAAAGCCGGCTTTATGATGAATACTTTTCCGAAAATGAATGGAGAATGGATTCCGTCGCTGGCTTACAGCATGACACCCTTCTGGCATAATCTGGTCGAGAATCACTTTGGAATACAATTCATCCACCGCACTCTCGGCTGGTTACTGCTATTTGGGATAGGCGCCCTCGGACTTTCAGCCTGGCTCTCACCTCTAAAAAACCAATTAAGCGCAGTACAAAATAGAGCCATTCAACTTCTGCTTGCCATGACTGTCACTCAATTCACCCTGGGCGCCCTGACAATCATCTACGTAGTCCCAATCGAACTAGCCACAGCTCATCAGGTCGGAGCGAGCATCTTGTTGTTGCTGGCTGTTTCGCTAAATCACTCGCTAGCGCCAGCTCGAAAAACTTAGCCCCAAGAAACGTTCCCCTATCGCAATCAGAATCTGCGAGAATTCTTTATCAGATGCTCACTACCGGCAGGATTTAGCTCACAAGCTCGGTTCAAATACTTTTCGCCTTCACGATTGAAATCTTCACGCTTCAAATATTTCGCTAAATAAAAATAGGAGCGCGCCAGCGAATAATTCGCAAGACAATCACTGGGGTTCTCATCGACCAACTGCTTGCCAACTTCCAACGCCCGAGTGTAACTTTCTTGTGCAAGTAGCGCCTGAAATAGTTGCCTCTTGGCCGCGCGATTACCCGGATTGTTTGTCAGGAAAATCTCGCCATAATAAACGGCGCTATCCTGCGCGCCCGGAGACGTTGAGCGCAAAAACCGGTCACTCTTCTCCAAAGCAGTCTCCGGAAGTCCTTGCATATGCGCAAAAGACTCGCCAAGCCGAAGTATACGCACTCCGGCATCACGAAACATCCAAATCGAAACTTCCACATTATCTTTGGTGCGCGGAAATTTTCTAGCCGCCTCATCGAGATTGCCATAGTCGCCAACCAAGTGCGTTATAGGAAATCTTTCAAACAAATCCCTGTCATCAACCTTCAGCCCAAACGTATAGATGAGGTTCTTGTGACTATTATCCATTGTAAGATTCGGAGCGTAGGGACCGGTAAGAACCGCATCTGCAGGAAGAGAGCTCTCCATGTCTCTCGATGCTGTAACTGTGTCATAAGTGAAATTACTTGCCATACGATAATACCAATAACCATTTAGCGCCAATGAAAAAGCCACAGTCACAAGCATCCCGATGCGGAATACAGGCTGGGCAAATCTTTTCATGCTCCGAGCTATCAACCAAATCACAATCAACGCTGGAGCGGCGAAGATAGAAGAAAACTTGACGACAGTGATCATATTCCCGCTGGTCATTGCAGAGCCATAAGTTGCAAGAGCGGTTTGAGTCATAATAATTGTGATTCCAACATACAAAAGTATCGCGGCCAAGCCCTTCTGCCACAACTCAACCGCCGAAGCTCCTTTGGCCCAGCGCGCTCCGTCAGCAAATACCTCTCTTACGATACATCCAACTACACCCAAACCAGGAAACAATACAAACAGCGCGTAACGCAAAGGACGATACTGGAAAATCATCAGCGACAACCAGGCGCTGAAAAACCAAACTGTCAGGAAAGTCAAAGCCGGTCGCCTGCGCCAAAACTCAAGGGTCCAGGGAGACTCCTTTTCAATACGCAAAGTAAGCAATCCGGCATACCCGATTAGCAATATCAAGGGCATGAAGAAGCTAAACTGAAACAGACGTAGCTCACCACCGTAACTAAAGAGTTGAATGAAGAAAAACTTGAGCGACAACAACCCCGGTGGAGTTCCATACAGGCCCATTGACTGCTCCTGCAAGTAGGCATGATACGCGGTGACATCATCACCCAGCACAAACACATACCATAGAGCCACAGTCACAATCCCACTTGCGGCAATTACCCCCAAATCCTTCCAGCGTTTATCAGATGACAGAAAAACTGTAACAGCCACCGGCGCCAGCAAAATCAATCCGAACAACTTCCCTGCCAAGGGCGTCATAGCCAGCAAAACTCCAACAAGCGCCAGACTCCCAAGTTTCCACCTCTTAGGCTCCGCTCCCGAGCGCGCCACCACAAAGAAACAAGCCGCCGCAATTAGCAACAGTCCATTCTCAAGAAATGGCGCACGGCCATACACCACCAGCACATGCGAAAATGACAACAAGAAGGCCGAAACTGCGGCACCCAACCACAGCGCCTCACGGTCTGCATCTTTTAAGTCGCGACGAAAATGCCCGACAAACACCCCGGCAACCAGTAGCCCGGTAGCCGAAAGATTCAACAGAACCGAAGTCAGATTCGCCGTGAGTCGTGACACTCCCCCGAGGCTAAACATCAACCAGGCGAAACCCGAAACCAGTGACACCTTGAATGCCACCCAACGGTTATAGTCGAATATCTCCCATGAACCAAAGAGAACTTTGTTGCGCGCATAAATGGTAATGTGATAAGGATCCGTCATCAACGCCTGCCCCAGCCCCGCAAAATAATTCGGACTGTCAGCAGTCAAATGATAAACTCGAAAACCGGCGCCAATTAGTAAGGCCCCGAAGGTCGCGAGTATGTAGATTCTTGTGCGAGTCATGTATCTCAAAAATCAAGCGGCGCGGATACCTGTGCCTACTGGCGCTTAACAACTAACATCGTAATATCATCCAGCAATGTTTCACCCAGCGTATATCTATACACTGCATCACGTATTACTTCACAAATCCGCCGGGCAGTTTCATTGCGATTCTGCTTGAGCAATTCGATCAATCGCTCCTCGCCAAAATGATCCCCGGCTTTGTTTTCTGCCTCTGTCACTCCATCAGTGTAGAAAAACACAATGTCCCCAACAGACAGACTAACCGAGCGCTCTTCAAATTCCGCGCCACGAATAATCCCAAACGGCGGCCCGCCTTTATCAAGGAAGGTAATAGAGTCATCCTGCCGGAGCGTAATAGGTGGATTGTGCCCCGCATTGCTGTAGGTAATAACATGATCAAGCGAATTCAAAGCGCCATACACGCCGGTAACATAATCACCAGGCTCAACTGAATCATGTAATAGCTTGTTAACTTTTCGACAAATACTGCTCAATGAAAAATGATTGCGAATCTCCGCTATCAGCGAAGCCCGAAACGAAGCCATAATCAACGCCGCAGGAACTCCCTTACCGGAAACATCCGCTATAGCCAATCCCATTTGACCGTTTCCTATTTCAATAAACCCATAATAATCCCCGCCAACTTCACCTGAAGGGATGTTAATACCGGAAACATCATAACCCTCAATCACCGGATCTTCATCAGGCAAAAACTCAGTCTGAATCTGATGAGCAATCTCAAGTTGCTTCTCCAAAGCCTGCGCGCTCACAATTCTGCCATGCAATCGAGTTCGCTCAATTACAGTAGCGGCCTGAGCTCCGAATGCCCGCAATACATCAGCGCTATGACCATCATAGGCCCCCTCAATATTTGACTCAAGATTGAAAACTCCTACCAATTGGTCATCCACCGCAACCGGCGCGACAATTTCCGAGCGAGTCTCCCCGCGAGCGGCAAAATAGCGTTCATCTGTTGTAACATCAGTTACAATCGCCGTCTCTCCATTGCGAGCCACCCACCCAATCAAACCGGAATCCAATTTTAGATGTAGATCTTTTTCAGTCTGAGGATCATAACCCTGATGATACACAGCGTCGAATTCTTTCTTATCACTGTCAATCAAAAATATTCCACCGGCGTCAAAACCCACCAGCTCGCGAGTTGAATTCAAAATCAACTTCAAAGCCTTCTCCAAGTCCAAAGTCCCTGACAGCTTAGCGCCGACTTCAAAGAGCTTCTCCATCTCCTGCACACGTCTGCGCGCTTCACGCAAGAGTTGACTGTTATCGATGCTTATAGCAATTTGATCCGAGAGACCTACCAATGTATCTCGGTCTAATTCGTCGAACTCTCCGTCACGCTTGTTGATTACCTCCAGCGCGCCAAAAGCTTTGCCTCTTGAGACTAAAGGTATCACTATCAAATTATTAATCTCAAAATCCAGCTGATCAGCAATTTCGGTAGAAAACCGAGGATCGTTCTGTGGATCGTTCAAAATCAACGGAGCTTCATTATCCAACGCCCAGCCGGCAACACCACTGCCCTGCTCTTTGCGCAACAGCCTGATATCATCATCCCCCTGCGCCCAAAGGCGAACCCGTCGATGATCAATATGTTCGTCGATTCGGAAAATAAATGCCGCCTCGGAATTTACCGCCTGACAGACAAGCTGTAACGCCAGCCTAATCAAATCTTCATACTCAACAGTCGAGTTCAACAGACGTGATGTCTGCAACAGCAGTTTTTCCAAGCGGCTATGCCCTCCCCCGTTAGGGGCGGCGTCTTTCAATCCAGATTCTTTCAATTGTTCCTTCTTCACTTGCTCGTTCATTAGAACCTCACTCCAACCGGAAAACAGGATAACGCATTCTCGCTGTACTACAAAGTTTTCTTGCGATTCTAAAGACCTTCTTCTCGCCAGAATAGCTTACTGTTTTCATCGCCTCGCCCCTCGACATTTCTACCTTAGCATTTGAGGTAGAGAAACCTTATACTAGTAACGAACGGCTCATAGATGAAATTGTGACTTGAATTTCAACTATGACAGCCTAAAATCCGTATAATATTTCGCAAGCGGAACCAAGAGGATTGCAACCCTGTTCTATATAGAATACAGGACAGAATACAGTCAACGACATAACGCCAAGGGCCTCCCATAATGACAAAAACTACTACTAAGAATGATAAAACCCTAAGTAGCTCTGTACTGGGCGCCACGGCCCTGATTCTATCAATCGTCTTTTTAACACCGAAAACATCAGATGCAATCGTACGCGTTAAAGTCGCCCCCGAAGTGGGACGCCACGTATTCCAACTCGATGCGGGTGGAACAGGCAGTTTTGAAGATTTCGCCGGTGACCAGGGTTTCTCATGGTCAGCCGGCTGGACATATCATGCAGACAATGTACTGGGTCTAGGCGTCACCGTAGGCAACAATGCCCCCGAATCAGACGTGTTCACAAGCGTCGGTACACTACTCGATTTCCAATACACCTATGTCACAGCCACCGTACATGTAAGAGCCCCTACCCGAAGCGCATTCATTCCTCATCTACAAGCGGGGTTCGGTTATTACAACCTCAACATAGACGAGTTCGACAGGTTAACACGAGTCCAGCTCTTGTCAATTGACGATAACAAATTCGGTATGTTTTTCGGATTCGGCTTAGACTATCTAATAGCCCCCCATCTTTCAATCGGCGCCATTGCAAATTACCATTTCGTCTCTCTGGACCAAAACATTCCCCAAACCCAGGGCTTGGGCGAGTGGTACAACACCTGGGACATAAAAGCCGTACTCTCAATCTACACCCGATAACCAAACCATTGCAGACAACCAGCAAACAAAAAGGGCCGCTGACAATTCGCCAGCGGCCCTCTCTATTACTTGCTTGCTTATCTACTTGCTTACTAAGCTACTTAGTCAATGCCGCAACTGCGTCATCAGCATTATCCGAAATCTGGAAAATCGTCACCAATCGTGTGATAAGCAAAACCTTCTCTATCTTATCAATATTCGCCAATTGCAACTGTCCACCGCTTTTGGAAATAGTATTCAAAAGAGCAACCAACATTCCCAAACCGATAGAGTTCATCCAGTCCACATCGGAAAGGTCCAGCACAAACTTCCGCTCACCAGCCTCTATTGCTTCGACAACCTTGCCACGCAACATAGTAGCTGGCTCACCGCCCATAATCTTGCCACGCAACTCATAAACCTTGACCCCGTCCTGGGTTCGTTCCGATATCTTCATTCCTATTTGCTCTCCGATCTGTGCGAATTACTGCTCCATCAACAAGGCTAATATCAGACGAATTCAACAGAAAGGCAAGAGCCATATTTGAGCAGAATCAGACAGGATTCCCGGCGCTTGCCCCCCCGGACTTGACGACAATGTCGGGGGTTGTTGTGTGAGGTCTTGATTTTCGCTTTTTGAAAATTGTGACCTCACACTTCCAATAGAAAAAAGCGTCGGATTCATCGTCCCCTGATAATCCCTACAGCCACAGACTCCTATCGAGAGTGCGATAATGCACCGCCTCGGCTACATGCTCAAGTTCAATACTCTCGCAATCTCCCAAATCCGCAATCGTACGAGAGACTTTTAGTATCCTATCATAAGCCCTTGCCGAGAGCCCCTGACGTTGAATCGCGGTCTTCAAAAGAGCCTGACATTGATCGTCAACCGGGCAATAGGTGCGAATCGCTTTTGAAGCCATACTGGCATTACAATACAGTGATTTCTCGTTTTCAAAACGCTTCAGTTGCCGCTTACGCGCCTTGTTGACCCTTTCGCGAACACTCTCTGACGACTCCTCTGCGCGAGTCGAAGCAATATCTTTGAACTTCACTGCAGGTACAGTCACATGAATATCAATCCTGTCCAACAATGGCCCCGAAATCCGTGACATATACTTCTGAATCTGCCCCGAAGTGCAATTGCAGGAGTTGTTTTGGTCACCGAAAAATCCGCAAGGACAAGGGTTCATCGCCGCCGCCAACATGACCCGGCAGGGATAAGTCAAAGTAGTAAGCGCTCGAGAGAGCGTAACTGTTCCGTCCTCCATCGGCTGACGCAAAACTTCCAGTACATCTCTACGAAATTCTCCCACCTCATCGAGAAACAATACTCCGTTATGCGCCAAAGAAACATCCCCCGGCTTGGGAATAGAACCACCGCCAATCAGCCCTGCATTAGAGATAGTATGGTGTGGAGACCGAAAGGGACGAGTGGCAATCAGCGCCGCATCATCCGGCAACAATCCCGCCACTGAGTGAATCTTCGTAGTCTCTATCGCCTCCTCAAGAGACATATCCGGCAGAATAGTTGGCAGACGTCTAGCCAGCATCGTCTTCCCAGATCCCGGGGGACCTATCAAGATGATATTGTGTCCTCCCGCCGCCGCAACTTCCAAAGCCCGCTTGGCGGATTCCTGACCTTTGACCTCCGAAAAATCTACCGGATACTCCTGTCGCTTGGCAAAAATCTGCTCAATATCAATCTCAAACGGCGAAATAGTCGAAGTGTCCTCCAGGAATGAGACAACCTCACGCAATGACCCCACAGGATAAACCGGAGCCCCTTGCGCCATCGCCGCCTCGCGAGCATTCTCTTTTGGCACCAAAACCCCCTTGATACCGTTACTTTTAGCAACCCCATCGCCATTCTCCTTCGGCCCGAAATGCAAAGCCATAGGCAAAGCGCCGGGAATAGGACGCACCTGACCATCAAGAGAAAGCTCACCTAGAAGCACATATTCCGAAAAACTATCCCGAAGTATTTGACCGGTCGCCGCCAATATCCCAACGGCAATCGGCAAATCAAACGCCGCCCCCTCTTTGCGAATATCAGCCGGAGCCAAATTGATAGTGATCCGCTTGCTCGGAAAAACAAAATCCGAGTTCTTAATTGCCGCAGTCACTCGCTCTTTTGATTCACGCACAGCGCCGTCAGGCAGACCTACCGTGCAAAACGCCGGAAGTTGCTGCTGTATATCTGTCTCCACCTCTACAGTATAGGCGTCGACACCCTCAGTTGCTGATGACACAATCCTGGAATGCATGATTCTCGCTCACTTCCCTTTGGTACTTCTGATAGTTCAAGCAATTCTGAAGAGTAGTTCAAAATTTGTGCGCACCCGCCCCCTGAATGAAACTTAGTAACGCCACACGCCAATGCGCCGCCTCAGAGACCGGGCGCGCCACTAACAATTTCGAATTCGCAACGCTCGCTCCAAGCGCTACCATCGCCTCAATCGCTTCAATAGGCTACAACCCATTTCATAACAACCCACTTCAAACAACTAGTCTCAAACAACTTCGTCCGGCGATAATTCAGCCGGCAAGCTGAAATTGCGCCGCACATTTGTCTCGGGTGTAGTATCGGGAATAGCGCTGACAGGACACGTCAGTGAAAAAAATAAAACATGAAGAATTAAACAATATCGCGAAGCGTAGATAAATAGGAAGTTAAGCTACATTTGGAGTCGGGAGAGAGAAAAGTCTTGAACTAACGGCGCATAGAAATCCGCATCACAGTATCAGCAAAACTGTTTCCGGAGGCAGAGCCCCCCAGGAACAAGAAGCTATCGTCTGTACAAATAAACTCAAATGTCCCGAAAGGCACATTTGAATTTCTGCCGTTGTTACCGAGGAAAACAATCGAATCAACGTACAAAGTATCTTTTATCAGACGATAAGTCGCAGTCAAATCATTAAACTTACGATCAGGAGTTAGCACGGTGGTATCTACTCGAAGAGTGAAAACTGATGGGTTACCCGCCCCATCAACACGGAACTGGAATGTGCTGAATTGAGTCAGAGTGAAAGGCGTCAAGCCGGTATTGTCAGTCCAGGTGTATTGGCCATGCAAAGTGTCGGTTGAGGACGGACTCGGGGTTGCACAATTCGGAGTTGTTTGAATCGTATCTTGACACCCGACAACCAATCCAACAAACACAATAGCACAACAGGCAATAGCGCAACAAGCAAATGACTTCCTCATAGTAACCTCTCCACCGCTTAAAACAATTCTGTGAGGGTCAATTCTATCATAGTACTCGCTCCGTCCGGCCGACTTGCCTGATAAAGAATAAGGCTATCACCGATGGGAACGTCTAGTGGCTGAACATTCACTGTTCTGATTGCAAACGAAACCACATTGACTGAATCATCAGGCAACCTGGAATCCGGGACCAGCCTTGGATCACATTCGGTTGCTACTGTGAAGAACTGCGGACTCAAGACAATACCAAGATTCTGAATGTACCACTCTCCCAGTGGTACATCACACATGTCATTGTTCACAACAGAAGCCGGGTTGAGAGTATCTAGTCTATGCGAATAGACTCCCTGAGAGAGGTCATTGGGATCCGGCAAACGCAGGTCAAAAACTACATACTCTGTAAGAGTCAACTCCCCACGAGTTATAGTTATCAAACCAGTGTACCGCCCCTCAATGCCTCGATGATGAAATCGAGAGGGACGCACCGGATCTTCACAAGCAGCGCTAAGAATCAACAGGGCAACTATACAGCAGGCAACAGAAAATCGCCCGGTGTTTACATTCCGAAGCGCCAGCAAACACACCCCCTCCCTGTAGATTGTCAACTAAGGTAACTAAGGTATATTGGTCAAAACCAATTCAAAAACGGTAGTGATACCTTCCACATTTCGCTCTTGCTTTAATATCAGGCTATCCCCAATATCATCATCAAACGGGGGGTTATTGCTGGTTCTAATGGAGAAATTGATTTCTTCCTGCGTTCCGCCGGCTCCCTCAAAAATAGAATTCGGAATCAACTTATCATTGCATGTCTCACTGACAGCAGGTGGGCCCGGATCCAAGCGAAGCTTCAAGTTCTTAATCAACCAGGCCCCTCTAGGCATATCGCAAAAGTTAGGAGTGTCTGTTGTGTCTGTGTTAAGGGTGTCAAATCTGTGAGAATAGGTGCCGACTGTAAGATCGTTTTCGTCATCCAAACGCAACGTCACCACTACGTGATCTGTATCAGTCTCAACCGGAACGTTATTGTTTTGGTTTGTAATTATAATAAGCAACCCCGCATAATCTCCATCCAGACCGCGATCTTTGGGAAGAATAATGTCGGCTTTGCAACCTGTTAGAATCAATCCACCAACCACTGATCCCAGAATTAGTAGAACAATTCCCCGAAGAAATCCAAGCTTCACTGAGGTATCCCTTTCAATATATTTTGCAATGACATCTGAATTCAAATCCGATAAGCGAACATCTCAAAACTCAACCCGCAGACAGAAATCAGTCCATCCGCCGAGCCAGCGAATATACGGTCTCTATCGCTCCGAATCAACTCTGCCCGGCATGAAAATCGGCCACTCCACATCAACCCGGCGGACTAGAAACACTCTCCAGCAATAAGTTAAGCGAATAAGGGGCCAAGACGCCCCCCATCCCTCCACCTCATTATACTGCCAAAGTCAACAGTGAGACACATCTGAGAGTCAATTCGAGTAACCAACACAACTCTTTTAATCACAGCGCCTTAACCAAAGGCGATAACTATTCCGAATACACCTCGCCCGCCTGCAAGTATCAAAAATGGTTGTGGGAGTTATGAGATTAGGCGCAGAAACTGCGCCTCACTGTCTGAATTTCGTAGGACTACTACATCTCACAAAAGCCAAATATCCTGAATTCTGTGACATCAAACCCAACTAACTCAGGAGAATCCGCTTGACAGATTCGTCAGGATAGCTATCATTAAAAAGGGAGTCTACTACTTTCTGCGTTTGCCCTGCGGGGATTACCCCCTCTATCTCTGCACTCGGGCAAAACCGGTGGTGGACTCCTTTTTATTGGGGGCTACGGTTTTGGTTTCAACAAAGAAAATCTGGGCGCAATCAACGCTCAGATCCGGCCCCTGCCACAGGATACCCGCTATCCGCCCAGGCAAGCATTCCGCCTATCACGTTGTAACTGTGATTATATCCATTTTCTCTCAACCACTTTAGCGCAATGCCCGAGCGACGGCCGGAACGACATATCACATATATGTACTGATCTTTATCAACTGGCATTTTCACACCTTCACCGACGAACTTAGTATGTGGAATTACTGTGTCGGCTTGAGCAACATGCCCCGCGTTGAACTCCGCCTCGCTACGGACATCCAATAAGAAAATATTTTCGCCCTTTTCCAAAGCCGATTTCAACTCCGCTACCGTAACCTCCATCTCAAGCGCTGGAGGCGTAACCGCCACCTTGGTAGCGACTCCCCCATCTAACCCTTCGGAACTGGCTTCCTTGATAGCCACATCTGTATCTGTTTTCACTTTCGATTCCTTATTGTCCGTACAAGCGCCAAGTGTAAGGACAGTCACAAAAAGCGCCGCCATCACAGTCCTCAGCGATTGAATTAAACCTGCAACACTATTGTAACTGTTGTAACTGTGCCTATCTAACATACTCATAATATCACTGCCTCACTCCACCCAAGTGTGTTTGTGTTTGTGATTGCGTTTATCACTCTGATTCTACTTGCGGCGCCACAAGAGTCCTAAAACTGAAAATCCGCCAACGCTGACCAATCTTCCGCACGCCAAATTTGTTAAAAGTTTGCTTACCTGTATCCTTATCCACAAATGAAACATCAACGTATGCAGTGTCGCCCAGAATCTCTTCATCACCTACCACGCGCTGAAACTTAAACCAAGTCAGCTTAGTCAAACCATCATTGGTAAGATCATCAAAAATCTGCTTCGGTGAAGTAAACACCCGTGGTGTATCCAGATTCAAGGCATAATCGAGTTGCCGGGATTCCATCAAAGCCTGCAAGTCCAGCACATTCGCCAACACTGGCACCTCATCACGCTCCATCGCCCCGAAAAGCTCAATCACCACACGACGAGGAGATTGGGAAACATCGCTGGAGCAACCTGCAATTGGCAAATATGCGCCAAAAACGCCGACCCATAGGATGAAGAACCGCAACCCGAGGCGCAAAGAACTCACTTGCCTTCTAGCTTTTTTGACGCTTCCTCTTTTCCCGCTCTCACTGCTTAGTACATTCACTGACATACTGACCATCCCCGCTCTTATGCAAGATCTCTTTTCTACCGTAATCGCCATAAACTCACTAAGGAGAATGACAACGTAACGCCAAAAGCGCTCGCGATCAAATAACAGCCCGGAAGCCCTACTGGCAACAATAACAACCCTCGGGATAAAACTCGCAAACCCGCGAGGTAGTCGCCTAATAACTAATAGAAAAACGGATCAAAATTGTGCGAGATAGTAATGCGATGCGATTCGCCAAGGTTGTTCATAGGAGTAAAGGCATAGCCGATTTCATAGCGTTCCAGCTTAAATCCGAGGCCAAACGAAAAGCCTGCAATTGATGACTTATCAGCCAGAGTCTTGAAATTCTCACCAAAGCTAGTCCAGCCGGCTCGAATTACCAGTTTCTCAATTTCATCATATTCGGCCCCGACCGCAAAATAGACATCGTTATCAAAAGGCTTGATAGCATCGGCAGATAACGTAACCGGCACACCGCGTGGTCGACCAGCGGCCCCAACTCTCACAACCGCAGGTAGAGGCTCTTTAGTTCCTCCATTGGTAAAGGCCGAAAATGTCGCCCCCAAATTCTGGACAACCAGCCCCACTGAACCAAAGCCACGCTTACGAAGCTCATGATTTCTTTTCCGGATTGTATAGCGCAATCCCAAATCGACTGCTCCACCAGTAGAAGTAAACGAATCAAAGTTTGAATATACAATCTTGGCATTAGCCCCCGCCTGCAGTTTTTTCCCCAGCCTGCGTGAGTAGTGACCACCAAAAACCAAAGTGGCCGCCCCGAAATCACCTAACTCCGCTCCTGCTATATCAGTGCGCACAAAATTCCCGAAGTTTCTATAGCGCATAAATACGCCGACTTTCTGGCCACTCTTATCGGTTACATCATCTCGATTAAGAGGATGTATGTAACCCAGAAATCCTGTATTGATTCCTGCAACAAAATTCTGATAGCCAGTAGTCAAACGACGACCATCAAGCGCGGCGATTCCGGCGGGATTATAGAAAAGCGCCGATGCATCATCAGATAACCCGGTAAACGCCCCGCCCAACCCAACTGCCCTAGCCCCGACATCACTCTTGAGAAAATTGAAATTACGCGTCCCGACTCTACTATTGGTTTCATCCGCCAAAACCAAACCGGAAACCAAACTTAATGACAGCCCGCCAATTAGGGAAAACACCAAAACTTTTGAGAATCTCATCAGAATCCACCAAATAAGAGAATTTGTAATAGAATTATTAGTCCATAAGTTTATCTGTCGTAACAAACACAAAGCAACCGCACAAGCCATAATAAGCAAATTGTATGACTCTCGCCAGTGAAATTGGAGAGGATATATCCACTAGACTACTGTTACTCAGTGAGCGTCCATGAAACGTCAAAGCCCCAGACCATTCACCTCAACTACTCCAATATCACTATCAACCTAACGCAGAATCAGCAACGACACACTAGTGACGGCTTCTCCCTGTGAGTAAAAGCAAGAAAACAGGCAAATCACTACATCGACACCCATATATTACCAAACGAACCCATTTTTGCTCATGCCAAAACCCAAGGGATGAAGAGAAAAGAGTTGATGTGGAAGGATGTGAAAAGAAGGAGATGGAAAGTAGCAACTCTACCAATCGCTACGGGTAGTCTTATTGAGGATATCTGTTACAATCAAGTCGGTGGCGCGGAGTTGGCCGTCTTCTTCGGTTTGAGTGGCGGCGTCATAGATTCCTTCTTGAGTGAAAGTCTCTTTCCAGATTTCCTGCTCAGATTCTCTCTTGCGCAGGGTCAGCTCAACGGTCAATGTCACTTTGTATTCGGTAACCTGATCTGATTCGTCAAAGGCATTTGGCCGGCGGCTGTAAGCAGTCAAAGCCCCGCTGAGAATCGCCTCGGCGCTTGACGAACTGACAACCTCTATTGTGCCGTCAGATATCATAGCCTCAACAACCAACTCAGTGATACGATCAGCTATACCAGCTTGATTGGAATTATTCTCGAGTTGTTCAATAGCGATACTCTCAACAAGAGCGCCACCTGAGCTCTTGAAACTATAAACGCAGGAAGACAGCAAAAAAGAAAAAAGCAGGAGAGTGATAGTGACAGGCACAGCGCGTAGCGCCACTACTTTGCTATGGATTCTTGAAACTCTGAGAGCGCCATTACCCATATCATCACTCTTTATCGGAGACAACTAACTTACCAGACTTTACTACATTTGTTACCAGATTCACACCATAATGATAAGGAATCTCACGATAGTCCTTCGCATCCCATACCACAAAGTCAGCATGACGGCCTTCTTCGAGCTGGCCGCGCTCACCGGCAAGACCAAGCGCCACAGCGCCATTGACAGTCGCCGCAGAAAGCGCCTCGGCGGGACTCATGCGGTAATGCAAACATCCCAAAGAGACCATCATAGCCATCGACTCAGAATAATTCGAACCGGGATTACAGTCAGTAGCAAGAGCCACGATACCACCCTTGCTAATCAAATCACGAGCCGGAGCGTATTTGCCCAACCCCAGGCTATAACTGGTGCCCGGCAACAATGTCGCAACAGTATTCGAGGAGGACAGCGCCTTGATTCCCGGTTTGGAAACCGCAATCAAATGGTCCGCGGATACCGCGCCAAGCTTAACAGCCAACTCTGCGCCACCGCTGGATTTCAATTCATCGGCATGCAACTTGAACCGCAAGCCATACTTTCCAGCCGCTTCGAGAATCCTGCCGGTCTCTTCAACAGTAAAGACTCCCTCCTCGCAGAACACATCACAAAACCGCGCCAGATTCTGCTTGGCAACCTCGGGAATCATCTCTTCGATGAGAATCTTTATATACTCTTCACGATTGGAGCGGAATTCATCAGGAACTTCATGAGCCCCAAGAAAAGTGGGAATAATCTCTATCGGATGTCGCTCATTCCAATAACGAATTGTCTCCAGCGACATCAATTCAGAGCGAGTCGAAAGACCATAGCCCGACTTAGCCTCGACGGTGGTGGTGCCCAATGACAACATCCTATCGAGACGCTTGCGCAATTCGCTTCGTAGAGTCTCCTCACCGGAAGCGCGCAAGTCGCGCACCGATGCGCGGATTCCGCCCTCTGCCCCAGCGATATCCATATAGGATTTCCCCTGCAAGCGCAGTTCGAATTCCTTTTCGCGAGTCATATTGAAAACCGGATGTGTATGACTATCCACAAACCCCGGCGTCACCAGTCCGCCCTGTGCGTCAATCAACTCACACTGCGGCGCCACCGGAACGCGACCTTCAACTTCGTCACTCGGGCCAATAGCCAAAATACGGTCCCCGGCGACGGCAATCCCTGCATTTTCAAGTATGCCCAAGTCATTGAGCGCCGGCCCAATACGAGGAGCCGGGCCACGCATAGTCACCAGCTGGCCGATGTGCTTAACCATCAAAGTCGCCCGCGAAGGCGGGCCAACAGGCTTACCGTGGATAAATCTTACTTCCGACTCGGGAAGGAATCCGTCACTACTATCAGATGCCGATGTCAACGCCATTGTATTACCGTATTTCCCATATGGTTTCTTCGAGAGCTATGAAGAAATTGTAATCAGCTAACATTCGAAAGCGAATCAACCCTATCGCTAAGAACTATCTGAATATGCACTTAAATCGAAGGTAATTGTATCTTTTTCTTTTTGGCGAAATCAATGGCCTCGGAATACCCGGCGTCAGCATGACGCATCACTCCGGTTCCCGGGTCATTGGTCAGGGTGCGCTGTAACCGAACACCCGTCTCCTTAGCGCCATCGGCGACTATTACCATACCGGAATGGATTGAGTTACCAATCCCCACTCCGCCGCCGTGGTGAATCGACACCCAACTAGCCCCCGAGGCAGTATTGAGCATGGCATTGAGCAACGGCCAATCGGCAATTGCATCGGAGCCGTCTTTCATGCTCTCGGTTTCACGATTCGGGCTGGCCACTGAGCCGCAATCGAGATGGTCGCGTCCAATAACTATCGGCGCAGAAATATCGCCTTTGGCAACAGCATTGTTAATCAGCTCGCCGAACTTGGCGCGATCTCCATAACCAAGCCAGCAGATTCTAGCTGGCAATCCCTGAAAAGGAATCTTCTCCCGAGCCATCTTAATCCACCGACAAAGTGATTTGTTTTCTTTGAATTCTGAGAGAATAATATCGTCGGTGAAATGAATATCTTTCGGATTACCAGAGAGAGCCACCCAGCGAAACGGGCCGCGGCCGGTACAAAACAGGGGGCGAATGTATTCCGGCACAAAACCGGCAAACGCAAATGCCTCACGATAACCGCCTACTTCGGCCTGTCCGCGCAAGTTGTTACCATAGTCGAAAACAACACTGCCGGCCTTCTTGAAACGAACCATAGCCTCGCAGTGACGCACCATTGTCTCATACGAACGTCGTATATATTCCTTCGGAGATTTCTCGCGCAGAGCCTCGGCTTCTTTTAGTGTCATCTCCTGCGGCACATAGCCGTTGAGTTCATCATGAGCGCTGGTTTGGTCAGTTACAATACTCGGCAAGAGCCCACGACGGAATATCTCTGGAAATATCTCGCCACAATTGCCAACCAAACCTATTGAAATCGGCTTTTTGCTCTTAATCGAATCTTTGACCAGCTTAATGGCCCTATCGAGTTCTTTGACTTTAATATCGCAATAGCCATCCTTGACCCGACGATTGATTCGTGACTCGTCAATCTCAACACAAAGAACCGTAGCGCCATTGAGAGTGCCAGCCAATGGTTGCGCTCCCCCCATGCCGCCCATGCCGCCAGTGAGAATCCACTTGCCCGAAAGGTTTCCGCCAAAATGTTTCTCAGCGGCCGCGGCGAAAGTTTCGAATGTCCCCTGCAGAATCCCCTGGGCCCCGATATATATCCAACTACCGGCGGTCATTTGGGCGTACATTGTCAGGCCGAGCTTCTCCAATTCACGGAATTTCTCCCAGGTCGCATAGGCCGGGACCAAGTGTGAATTCGCAAGAATGACTCTTGGTGAATATGGGTGAGTTTGAAAAACGCCGACTGGCTTGCCGGATTGAATCAATAGAGTTTCATCGTTCTTGAGCTTCTTGAGCGACTTCACAATATCGGCATAAGCTTGCCAATTGCGCGCGGCCTTGCCTGAGCCGCCGTAGACAATTAAGTCTTGCGGTTTTTCCGCCACTTCCTCGCTAAGGTTGTTTTGCAACATGCGCAAAGCGGCTTCCTGAGCCCATCCCTGACAAGAGAGCTTGGAGCCATGAGCGGGCTTTACCGGCTTGTATGTAGTATCAGATAATTCCATTGTCCCCCGAAAGATAATTCCAAGTTGGCTTTTCATTTGTCCCCTGGAAAGCGGCTTTGAATATAATGATGTCGCGCCTGTCACGCAATGTGAGCGCATGTATTGCGCAAGCTCATACGTGGGCAGACAAAAATCTTTGGCTTTAGAGACTAGATGCGTGTATCATTGACCAGCGCGCTTGACGAAGCGCAAAATATCCAGCATTACCTGTATCAACACTATCAAGAGAATCTCACATGAAATTGCCCAAATCAATATATCCCAGCCGTAGCAGAATAGGCGCAATCTCAATTCTCGCCACAGTTTTGCTTTGTGGCATGCTCACAAACGTTTTTGGGATTAGCGAAAAGAAAATAAGGGCCATCCGTGGACGAGCGGAGGCTTTGCAGGCTATGCTCAAACTTGACCAAATACAAACCGACTCACTGGAAATTATTCTTCGCCAAACCTTTGAGCAAGGCGAACTGCACAAAGAGCGCTATGACGATGACTACTACAACTTGGCGCTGGAGAATCTCAAGGAAATGGACACCATGCGAGCGCAAGTGGACGCTCTGCTGGCTCCACGGCAGAGAAAACAATATCACTCACTGCAAAAAGAGCAGCCAGTCAGATATTCTTCGCGCAAGACAGAGGTATTGGCCCGTCGTCTACTTCTAGATAGCTCCCAGACTCGCATTGTCGATGCAATTCTCTCCTATTCTGAACAGGACATCAAGAGAATTCAGCATGAAGCCAAACGTAAAGCAGGTGGGTTCGCTAATGGACTAGGCTCGGTGGATGAACGTAGCTCCATGCTACGCAGGAGGTCGAAATTGATAAAATCCCATGAGGCAATCGAAAAAGTCCTGACCAAGGCTCAGAAAAAAGAATTCAAGGAATATCGGGAAGAGCAAATGGAAATGTTTCGCCCGCACGGCTCCGGAAGAGGGCCTAACGGAGACTTTTGAGAGGCTCTACTCTTGAAATCCAGGTTTTCTTAAGTCCACAAAATTTTCTTGACGTATATCAGCAAAAAAAGCTGGCGTAATAACTCTCAACATCGCATATCAATGTCAGCATGAAGTTACTGGCAAAAAGCTCAACGGCGCGACTACTGGTTTCCGCCATATATAATGACCGAACAATCCTCGAGAAAGCTCTAGATGCCCTCGAAAAGCAATTCGGGCGGATTGACGCAGAGACCGAAGAATCAGAATTCCTGCATACTCGCGCCTATGTAGAAGAGATGGGTGAGGGCCTCAAACGCCGCTTTTTCTCATTCGTAAAACCCATAAATCCGGCAAACCTTGCTGGCGCCAAGGAGCTAACTTCCAAAATAGAGACAAAACTGGCAGACCGTGTCTCGAATCTTGACTTCCGCAAGGTGAACATCGACCCGATTATGCTCGGCTCTACCGGTTTGACTTTGGCTACCAAAAAAGACGCCACATACCGGATTTGTATAGGCAAAGAAATCTACGCCGAAAAAACCCTCGCCCTGGTAGGCCGGAAATTTATGCCCTTCCCCTGGACGCACCCGGACTATATGGAGCCGGATGTTCAAGAGTTCCTTGAATACACCCTTGCCGGGATAGAGACTTTCCCCTCAGAATTCGCCAAACATATTTCAATGAATATGTTCTAACTGACAGCCATCACAACCCGTATCGAAATGTAGTATATATTGTTGCGAACCTGCTGACTTTGTCGGCGGTTATGCTTTTATTAGGAATCGTTATCGCTATGCAGGCGCTTTTCGATTCCTGCCCGGCTACAAGAAGTCAATGATTCTGATTGTTCTAACTTCTACCCAAAAATACGGTCAACGAATAAATGAAACTTTTCCGCAAATCACATCGACATAACAAAGCGCTGGTAACTTTCATGGGCGCGCTGATAATTTGCGCAGGACTAGTTCCGGCTCTCGCCCAAACCGTCTCAGCTCGCTCCTACCGAATCGCGTATTTCGAACCCGGCGACTATGCATTCTACCGAACGCTTCAGGGTGAGTATCGTAAGATGCTCTTGGAGAAGGCCCCCAAGGGTGTCAAAATCATATTCCCGCCTGATGGGTACAAGACCGCCGAATGGGACCGCCAAAAGTCACGACAGATGGCCAAAGAGCTAGCTCGCAATCGAAATGTGGATTTGATAGTTACTATGGGCCCGTGGGCGGTTGAGGACTTGCTCGACGCTGGCTGCAAAAAACCAATCGTGGCAATGGGTCGTTTCGACCCCATTCTGGAAGGACTCGCTGAAAGTGACGGACGGCCTCTGTATAAGAACCTCACAGTTCGTATCCGACCGGGGAAAATCCAATCAGATTTAGCGGCGCTGACATCTCTATATCCATCGAAGCGCATCGGCCTGCTCTACTTTCCTGCCGGAAAAGAATCAGCGGTGGTTGAAAACTATGTAAGTCGCATTGCAGAGAAACATGGTTCAAGAATAATTACCGCGCCGCTTAAACCAGGCGAAGACAAGTATCACTTCTTCAAAAAGCTCGCCGAGATTACCAACAAGGTTGACGCTCTATACTTAACACCTCTATACGGAATGCCGCTTGACCAAATCAACGGCTTCTTTCAACAACTCAAGATTAGTCGCATTCCGGCTTTCAGCTCAGAGGGACTGGCGCAAGTTGAACGCGGGGCCTTTGGCTCGAACACCGCATATAATGTATATGGACTCGCAAGGTATCATGCGGAAAAGACTTTTAAGATTCTGCAAGGCGCTTCGCCGCAATCATTACCGACTGTTTTCAGAGACGGCCGCAGATTGATAATTAACCTGGCAGTATGTAAAGAATTGGGCATAGACCCTCCCTCGGCGTTAGTCGCTGAGGCGCGGTTGCTGGATGCGCCCAGCAATCCATCCGCGAGACTCTTTACCGTTAAAGACGCAATCAACGAAGCGTCATTGGTAAACCCGGCCTATCTCGGCGACGACGAAGCGCTGGGTGTGGCCAAAGCCCAAATCGGTGAAAAACGCGCCGGTATTTTCCCTAAACTATTCGCCAGCGCCTATGCGCGAGGATATAGCGATGATCCACCCGCAAATGCGTTTCCCAGGGACGCATTGGGCAAAAACGGCTATGAAATTACTTTGCAGCAAACACTTTTCGATTTGGGAACTTTCAAATCTATTACGCTCGCCCAAAAGGATTACCAAACCTCTGAGGCCTTACGTGAGATACAAAAAGCGGATTTTGAGTATTCTGTAGCGATGGCCTATCTAAGTCTCGCGAGAGCCTACGATGTTCGTGAGGTGTTCGAAGAGTTCCGCGAGAGAACACATCACGCTTTGCAAATAGCTCTCACACATTTCGAATTGAAAACCGCCGAGAGGCCTGAATTGGTGCGCTGGGAAGGCCGCAAGGAGAGCGCTACAGTTGAATTGTTGAAGAAACGTAGTGACATAGAAATCGCAAGCTCCTCATTTTTGGCAAGACTCGGGCGCCCCACCAGAGAGAAATTCACCATAGACCGGGGCGAGTTTTCTGAATTGGAATTCAACTATATTCGGCGTAGTGACAGCTCTATGAATAGTGAAGGACTGCGCAACAGCGCTGAGGATTATTGGGTTTTGGAAGCTATAAAGCGCTCCCCTCTGTTAAAAGCCGCGCATGCGGCGCTGGACCATTCTGCCGCCGAGCTTAGTGTCAACACCGGTCGAGCTTTGCCAAGAGTATCAGCGAGCGTCGGGTATTTTCAGGATAACTATTTCGACATCAACCCGCCTCTAGGTGTTGATGACAACGGACTAATCGTACAGACTCGAATTACAGCGCCGCTATTTGATGGCGGCAAACGTTTGAAAAAACGCTCGCGAATCAAGGCGCGCATTAGTGAATTGGGCTATCGACTCGATGACGCCACCCTCCAGGTCGCAGAATCAGTGCGACGTGACTTTGCCAAAATGGTCGGAGCTCTCGACCGAGCGCGTTTTGCAATGCGTTCAAGGAAATTCGCATCTGAGGCGCTGGAGGCGAATTTCACTGATTATGAAAATGATGTGAATTCTAGTGACGAACTCTTTCGCGGACTTGAAGGAGAGCTACGAAGCAACGCCGACGCCATTTATGCTCGATATGATTTCTTCGCCGCGCAGTTAAAACTCTGGCGTGATGTTGGATATCTCTATGGCGATCGTAGCGGGAGTGACTATCAGGCGACTCTAGAGCGGCTCCGAAGATATCAAGCCAGTCAACGCTAAGGTCGTCCGGCGTCCCCGCGAAGCTCCACGTTACCACAATCACACTACCATAGTTGCAGGGGATTCTCCCTTGCAAACAAGGCAATCAGCGTCACAAAGAACAAGACAATAGCGACAATTCGCAATCTTGCGCCCAGCGAACTTGCCGTATGTTCCTGAGGTGTTTGTTCCTGGGGCGAACTATCTTGTTGTCCCATCAGCGCAGCCCTCAACACGCGCACATAGAACCAACTGGAGGCAACCCAAAGCGCCAATGTCAAAGGCTCCAGGAAAAGTATCGCCGCTTCAAACCTCGCCAAATAAGCGGCAATCAGAAACGCCAGCGAAGCAAAATAATACTTCCCGGGCAAGTTTGACGGTAAAACCAGCTTGTATTTACGCGCCAACACAGCCCCTGCGCCCATTATCACCAGATCTCTGCCAAGCACAACTATGGCCAACCATAACGGAAACATGCCATGCGCTATCAATCCAAAAATCAGCACAATCGCAAATATTTTATCTGCCACCGGATCGAATATGATTCCGTAGGGGTTTTTCTTGCCGGATGAAACTTCCGCCCAGCGAGCGAATATACCATCCAGGAAATCTGTCAACCCGGCGAGCGCCAAAAGCAGAACCGCCAGGCGCATTGATGTTAATGATTCGGATGTTGAAGAGTCATATGGCAGGAGTGTCACAATCCAGATTGCAAATAGAATGCGCGATAATGAGAGAAGATTTGCCGGAGCGAGAATCTCTTTAAGTGACATAACAATTGACTTCAATCAAATATGTTCAGGCAAGTATCCTTCTCAGCGCCTGTGGACTGTCTAATGTAACGTGACTTACAGCTTAAGCTCTTTGCGCTGCCATTCAATCGTGGTTTTCAGTCCCTCTTCCATTGAAACTTGCGAGCGAACTCCCAACAACTCAAAACACTTGCTATCATCAGGTATGCGCCGCAGGACATCCTCGTAATTCTTAGCAACGTCCTCGTAAGCGACAAACTCCAAACGAAGCTCAGGAGCATCAGGAATTAACGAGTGAATCATTCGCGCCAGTCCTTCGATAGTGATTTCTCGTGTCGAACCGATATTTATTACCTGTCCGTTGGCGCTGTCTTTCAATGTCGCGGCCACAATTCCACGCACGGTATCGGCAATGTAAGTAAAGCTACGAGTCTGCTGACCGTCACCGTGAATCGGAATCACCTCATCACGAAGGATTTTATCAATAAACACCGACTGCGGCCCCCCCCACCAGCTTAGGTGATGTCGCGGACCATAGGAACCAAAGAAGCGCAATAGGGTAACTGGAAATCCATACGCATCCATACTCGCAAGCGCCAAATGTTCGTCATACATCTTTGAAACCGCATAGCTCCAGCGAGGCTTGGAAGGCGCTCCTATGAGCAAGTCTCCCTCTTCGTTGAATGGCAAAGCGGAGCTTTTGCCATAGACATCAGAAGTTGAGGCAATTACTGTTTTGCAGTCCAGCTCCTTCGCTACTTTGAGAATATTGACTGTTCCAAGGTTATTGATAACCAAAGTGTCAATGGCCTTGCCGTAGCGAGGAATTTTGAATGCGGCAAGATGAACAATGCAGTCGACTCCCGATGAGCACGACAACAGGTTCTGGTAATCGAGGACATCGAGCTTATGGAAAGAGAATTTGTCATTTTCCTGGGCGCTGGCAAGGTTCTCCATCCTGCCCATAGAGAGATTGTCAACTGCGACAATTTCATGGCCTGCCGCAAGTAAAGCGTCAGTAAGATGAGAGCCAATGAAGCCGGCGGCGCCGGTAATGAGAATTTTCATAGCTAGTACTATAACCTTTTTCCAGTATTGTTGCGATTGATTTGTCCAAAGACATTACGCTTCAGGATAGTAAAATTCCCTATGGTTTCAATAGGCGTATAATTTGAATCAATGAATTCAGCCAGGCCGCGCACGGCCTTCAACTGCTCCTTCGAGCTGTAGCGCTCACCGGTAATTAGCGGCAATCCATCTTTGTCGCCCAAGACAATGAACTCCGGTGGCGCCAACATCAAGTCTATCATCAGCTCTACTTTCCAAGTCGAAGCGACTTCTCCGGCCAGGAAAGGCGTATTAAACAGGAAACGTGATGCAGGTTCAAGGCCCGAGAGAAAATAAATCTCCGGCTCAAAACTCCAGATAAACAATTTGTCACCCGGCTCGGACTTTTCGCGTAAAAACTTGCCTATTCTGTGGCTAACACCACAAGGGAAATTCCCGGTCGATAGCTCCTCACAATACTGTTCATGATAGTCCGAATCCAGCGCCATTTTCCCTAGCGCAAGGTATCGCTGAGGCAATTTCCAGGAATGCGCTAGCCCAATCGCCAATGTCAAAAAGGCTAAAGTCTTCACCCAGGGAGATATTCGGAAGTCTTCGATGGCCCTCAAAGTTGCAACAGCCACTACAACTGCGAATGGCCCAAGAAGCGGGAGAAAATGATAGTGCAAATACTTGCCCTGGACAGCGATTATTGAGGCGTAGACTACTCCAAAGGAGAGAACCAGATAGAGTAACGCATACTGGCCTCTTCCTGATTGACCAGCGCCGGCTCTCTCACTTAACCACCTTTTCACAGCCAGCATTCCAAGCAATGCCACCCCTGCTACCATCGCGGGATAGATTAGAGCCAAGTCGCGGATAATGTACAGGACTTTCGACAATTCTGTCAGAATTCCATGCGCATGCGAAACACTCGTATATGACGGCAGGTAGGTCAGGTTCAAAAATAGCCAATCTTCCATAGCTCCGGTGCGAACCAGATATATCCAACCCAATAGCAATGGCAGGGCAAAACCGAATCCGACGGCGCAAACAGATAATAGACGATCTCGCGTCTGGCGATTCGCGGGGATTAGGTAAGCGGCAATAACAGCTGGCCCAAGAAACACGGCGCCAGTGGTTTTGAAAAGCATTGTTGCTCCGAGAGCGGCGCCTCCCCAAAACCAAAGAGTCAATGTCGTTGCGTGCGATGAGTTGTCTCGTACAAGACTTGCCTTGATTATGAAAAGTATTCCCAGCAATAGGAAAGGAGTCATAAACGACTCGCAATTTGCTAAGACGCGATAGTCATTCGGCAAATAGTACCATGCCAAGTACAGAATTCCGGCAACTACTCCCGCTCTTTGGCCGTGGATAATTCGCAAACGCATAGTTATCGTATACACCAAATACGCGCTCACTGCGGCGAAGAGCATGTCCATTATGCGGACACCTATTATATGGGAGCCGGAGAAATTCAACGCCAATCCATACATCCAGTAAATAAGCGGAGACTTTACATCCCACAAATCCACATAGAGCCGTGACCCATCGAACAGACGCTGTCCAATATAGGAAAACACACCCTGATCCCGACCAATCGGATATATCAAAGTTGGCAGTCCAAGCGTTAACCAAGTCAAACCCAACCACAATGCAGATTGCAAACTGCTTGAACTAGATGACCCGGCGACTGGATCCCTTCCCGTTGCAGTTGCTGACTGTCGGGGTTTGGGTGAGGTTTTCTGCGCTATGTCGGTCATGATGAGCTTTTGATGTTAGTTTTGATTCAATATGTCCGCGGGCATTGTCGCTCTTTGCGCTCTAAGCGAATCGACAATATCACTGTAGTGAAGTATCGGCAAATTTGCGTTCTTCGCCCGCTTGAATGACTCCCTCCAGCCCCACAGCAACAGCGTATCCGGCGAGTGACCCATAGTGTTAGTGTGAAAGACCACATTCACTATTTCATTCTGAAAGCTGGAGGTGTCAAAAATCGAGTCGAGATACTCAGCGGCAAAGTCCTCATCATCCTGAAACAGAAAGGGCAATTCAAGAATCGGCAGTGGAAAACCATTGGTGTCCAGCGGAACAAAAGGAAAACAAGTTCCGAAAAGGTATCCGGCGATTCCCTCCCCGATTGGCCCATAGGTCAAATCCAGATTTATACCAGCTCCAGCGAGTTTCCGCATCATCCCGGTGTAATTCCCCGACCAGATAAGCCAATGATTTCTGTTAATTGAGGAACTTAGTGAATCAACCAGGCCCCTTGGGGCTAATTGCTCCAATGAGCGTTTTTGATCAGCGAGTGAATGATTCTTTTTGATTGGCCGAAGTCCCGGCAGACCGGGACGCTTAAAGTAAGAGTATTGATCCGTGTGCAAAGCCAACTCGCCGCCGGCTTTCAGTATCTCCTCTATTCCTTTTGAGGTAATTGCCGCAGGCGTCACCAGCGTTGCCGATGTAACGCCCCAAAGGCGCTCCTGACGAGCCATCCAGGCGGACTTATCGCCCATCCCTTCTTCGTCATGCGACATGATGAATGCGCCATCTGGCGAACCTGCAAACAAAGGCGCATAAGATGGCGCCCCAAAGATAATCTCAAAAAGTAAATGTTCAAAGTTATCGAAGAATGGCGTTAACTGCATATAGTATGAGCTATCGGCGCATAAATCTGAGCTAACTATTGGTAGCAGTCCGGTTCGTTTGGTAATTCTAGGCGTGACACTAAAATCGTCATTGGGTCTCCCCTGTTGAATCGTCACAGCAAGCTCTCCGAAATTGAATACACCAAGCAACAAACGAATACCCTTACGCTGACCTTGCCACAAAACCGGAGTGTCATTGAATTTTAACATCGGCTGGAACCCGCTAGGCGCAGTTACCGCCGCCAGCCCATCACAAGACAGATTGAATTCAGCGAGTGGAGTCTGTGTCAAACGAGAATAGTGTCGCGCATGATACCCCGCTCCAATCAATTGCTGGATAACCTCGTTACCGGCGGCCAATGTATCAGGCGCCTCCAGATACACAACAGCTTCCTCGACATTGCTTTGCTCTAACTTATCAAGAAAGGTTTTTACCTGTTGGTCGGTGTCACCGGAGATAGCAGAACGAGTGAATATCCAAATCTTGCCGTGGTTAATGTCTCCTGCTGAGTTGAGAGCCGAGATATCAATTACATCATAGCGGCGCGCTTCCTGTAACAGCAGATTTATCCAGCCGTAGCTCCAATCTGTCTGTGAGAAACTCCCTGACTTTCCCAAGGCGCGAATCATAGTAGTGTCCACTACCAGCGTTATGCTTTCTCCGGAGTTTGAAAGAAATGGCTCACCAAATCTCTCTTGCTCTTCAACCGACTGCAAAATCGGGTAGAAGCTAAAGTAATTCACAGCCGCGAGCGTCAACAACATCGCACCGAAGATAACCGAGAGCTTGGCGGCAGTACTAAAGGAAAAGGCGCTGGTCTTCATCCACCCTCTTCTCTACTAGTAGAACTGCGCTCAAAACTAAGCAGATATTTCCCCTTAGGAAAAACAATTCGCCAGTATGCGGAATCCATAACACTAACACTGTCGACTATTACAGAGACCTCGCTGAGACTCATCCCGGCATCATGAATAGAAATTGTAGGTCTATACAAATCCAACATCGGAACAATTAACGCTAAGTCAGGTTGAGTAGCGTCACAATACACTTCAACACTCTCAGAATCTATTTCCCAGTTAATAGGACTGGTTGAGCGCGCCGTTATGAATTGCTCCAGTTGGCTGGCAGTGTACATCACATGCCTGGACCCTTGCGCTAACTCGTATGACAATCTCCAGCTTTCATAAATTGAATAATCCGGCGCCCAGGCAAATGTGTTATTGTGGTAGAGCGCATTTATCACTCCATGATAATCACTAGCATTATTCTCCAATAGCCGAGCAATCCATGCGCTATCTGCGCCATTGAAGTTCTCTCCCCAGGTGACTGGCGTTTCGGTAAGTTCAAAACTTGCGCCGTTATCATCAAGCGGATAAAACGGAAACGCGCTTCCGAACAAGTATCCTTTGTCATTCAAATCCGGCCCATAGCTGTAGTCCATTGTGAACCCTGCAGCATTCAGGTTACGAAACAACCTGTAAGGATCCTTATCCCACAGGAAATAGTGATTGCGATTGTAGGAAGTCTTAACATCAAGCGAATCAAGCCAGGCGATTTGAGAACTAAGGTTTCTCCTTCGGACAAGTGGTCTCCAGCGCCCAATACCTAGTGTCTCAAGCGAGGCTTTGTCATCACGATCAAATCTATTCCAATGTAAACCAACCTCCCCGCCGTTAGATGTTACAGCCGAAACTCCGGCAGAGCTGAGTTTCTCAGAAGGCATCAAGAAGGAAGTAGAAGTGTAGCCAAATTGACTTTCATAGACATTCATCCAGGCGCCGACATCACCAAGCGCCTCATCATCATGTGTCATCATAAATATCCCGGAACTAGCCCCGGGCGTTGTGTGCCATCGTGGCGCGAAAGTTTTTGCGGCAATAAGATTTCCCAGAGTCTTTTCGACTATGTCCACCCAGGGGTAGACGCTATTCAAATAAGAGGAGTCGGCGACCAAATCGTTGGCTTCCAATTTGTCCGAATGCCCTAGATCAGCATAGCGATTTACAGTATTGAGGTTCTCATCAGGCAGGCCCTGTTGAGTCAGGGTAACCCAACGGCCAAAGTCCCATTTGGTCAACAACATTCCACCTGCACCATAGTTGAAATACTCAAAGCAAGAGTTGCTCTGAATCTCAATTGAAGCCCCGGAAGCTACAGAACCATAGTTTCGTATTGTCGAAAAAACTGGAAGTGAATCCGGTATCCCGCCGTCTGCCCTCGCGTTTAAGTCTTTCCCCAGAAAAAGCCCCAATTCCAATCGAGAAAGTCTTTGTCGCTCATCTCTATTTTTCTTACTAGCTAATCCAAACCAATCAATGATTTCATTTGAGGGATAATCCAAAACTGCCATACCGCCAGCGGAAACATATTCAACTAGTTGTTTCGTCATAGCCGGAGTCTCTGCTAGCCCTTTCAGGGCTGATTCGCTATACACAACTATCCGGTATTCAGCGAGGGAGGCGCTATCAACAGCGCTGATTTCTCTGATATCGAAATATCCAAATTCCTGCTGAAGAACATTCGTCCAACCGTAGCTGAAGTCCGCCCTGCTCAGAGTCTTATGCGCCCAATTCTGTCGTATGACACTAGTGTCAACCAGAAGCGTTACCTGAGCGCCATCATTCTTGAGGACAAAACTAGCGGCCTTCTCGGCGTCTGCCGAAACTGGAATCCTAATTGGGTATCTATGCAAGAAATATGCGCCCGAAACGCCAATCAATAGCGCTCCAATCACACCATAGAGAAAACTTCCTCGGCGACTACCTGCTTTGTGCTTTACCGAATTCATTGCGATGAACTATTGTGCTGTAGACAAATGTTCTAGTTACTGTTTCAACCGGAGCTTGCGCTTGCTACTTCCTGAGCGCATTGCTTTCCGAGATTCACAGCGGCGTTGTTGTTTAGCGTGGAATTGTAAATCATTGAAGTATTCACGACATATACATTGGGCATCGGCGTAACGAACCCGCCGAGACGTTGCAAGTAATTGACTTCCTGAAGCGGCTGGACATACAACTCGCGAAATACATTTCGATGCAATATGTCCTCATCTTCTAAATCAGGGTGAACCAATTTGAGTGCGCTGATAAACTCATCAAGAACCTTCTCATCGCTCCACTTTAGCGCCGGATCATCACCGGGCATATATTTCGGTAAATACACCAAATGCTTCCCTCCCACTTCCGCTGGCGCAACGATATTGGTCGCCTCAATCACACCGGTAAACGGCAGGCGCTTATCCAGCAGATTGGTCACATAGTATGGGGACAATGGACGCCTAAGTACAAGAAAAACACAGGCTATTGCCAGATATTCTACTGCTCCCAGGTTTTCCCAGTATGAGTGTGGATTGGTCTTGATGTGAGCGTCAAGCGTATTCAAAATAGTCTGGCAGGGCGTAGTGAAGATTACCTCATCAAAGGTCTCTTCATGGACCTTAGCGCTCTGGCCGGTGGAAGCATCCTTTTGATTTGTCCTATCAAATGCCACAACCACTTTTCCGTTGGCCGTTGAACCAACTGAGACAACTTTTGCCTGAGTTATCAATTCCACTCCCAATCCATTCAGAGTCCTCTCTGCGGCGTCCAGTATGGTTTTGTATCCTCCGCGAACATGACCCATTTTTTCTTTTTGCGCGCCGCTTTCTCTTGCCCCGAAGAGGCGATTGATAGTAGCCCAAATAAACGCCGCTGAGGTTCTCTCGCGAGCCGCGCCTAGTTTACTGCGCAGTAGCGGCTCCCATAGTTGCTCATAGAGACGGCGACCAAACATGGTAGTGAGCCATTCACGTACAAAAATCTTATCGAGCTTAGCCGGATCCGAAATTCTCGAACTGCGAATAATCCCCAGCCCCAAACGGAACTTGCCCCATAGACTGATAAAAGGGAATTTGATGAAGTCCCAGGTTGACGAAAACGACACCAGCTTCCCTTTGCCATAGAACCCGGTCTTGGTTTCACGCCAGAACAGCTGGTCGACAACACCTATCTCTTTGAGGAATTCCTGCAAGGGAGCGTCGGTAGACAACACCACGTGGTAATACCTGTCCCAGCTGACATCCTCCCAGCTATAAGCTGAACTAAGACCGCCTAAGTATTCATCTTTTTCAAATACGGTAATCTGGGTTGCCGAGCCATTGGACTTTTTGGCCAGCTCCAACGCGCAGGACAATCCTGTCATGCCAGCGCCAATAATTGCGATACGCTTAGGGGAATCCGAGTGAGACATAAGAAACTTTAACTGGGCCGCTTTTCGGTGGCGCTTGGAGTAGCGGGCGCTGATGAAGAATCAAGTGTATTTCTTTCGTCCAGCTTCGGACGGTAGGCAGACGAAAACATTTTCTTGCGAATCACACGGAAGTAACTCATCGCGGTTCGAACAATCTTCATCTTTGAGTCACCAACCCGGATATTTGAATCCAGCAACATGGGCGTCTCAACAATTTTCGCGTTTATCAATTTGAATTTGATAAGCAATTCGACCATACACACAAACCCCGGCTCGGTAATAACGCTGGCGCCATATCTTTCGTACAAATCTGATATCACCGAGCGACGATACATGCGGAAAAACGAACTGAAGGTGTTGAGTTTGCTAAAACCGAGCGCATATTTGAGCATGAAATTTGCAAATAGGCTTAATGTCTTGCGAAGCAAAGGAGCGCCGACAATTTTGCCTGAGCCATATACCGAAGCAAGAACGACATCGGCTCCCCGATTTATCTGCTCACGCATTCGCCCCAGGATACAAAGGTCGCTGGTATTATCTGCTTCCAGAGTAACAAAAATGTCGTCCTCATTGGCCGTTTCGAGCGCCTTCCGAAAAGCCGCATCGAATGCCGCTCCCGGGCCTCGGTTCTCAGGGAACGAAACCAATGTAACCGGCATTATGCCAGAAAACTCCGCAACTTTTGCGGCAGTGCCATCAGTAGAGCAGTCGTCAACTATGATAATCCTATAGTCACTCTCCATATATGCGGAGATTCTGCGCAGATTTGCAAAGAGAAAGACCAAATTGTCTTCCTCATTGAACGCTGGAATCAGAAAATAGAATATTGGAGATTGGCTGCCCATAATGCGATCTTCTTTAGTCGAACCTGCTTAATCGATGGCTATCTGCGTATTTGTTACGCTGGTTCAATGTACTTGCATTTTCATCGCTTGTCTCAACGACAATGAATCGACGGTGAATATATACTCAGCCGACTGTTGAATAAAGCCCTGCAGCCAAATCTCTTGCGGTCAGGCGGTAATTGTGGAACCCTGCCTCAGAAGGAGATTGACCTAATATGCTCAATAAATCACCACTATTGGCTGTCACCTTTATACTATCGGAACACTACATAGCTAAATTGTGTACTATGTACTGTATTGCGGCGGTTATTAGCTAGCGACTCTCTCTCGTTTTTGTATAATACCCTTGATACTCTTGAGCAAAGAAAGTACCGAATCGACCGAGTAATAACTACTATATTGAAATCTCTACCAACCAAGCGCCATCTCAGCAGGCTCACAACTCGAAGAAAAAGACAAACAAAGAGTGGATAAACCGTAAATGAACTCAAACAACCTCACTCTCCTTGAAAGAGGACTAAGAAAGCTCTTCCTGGGAGCCTCTCCGCTGGCCCTGACCCTATCAATTGTATCGGCTCTTGTATTCACTGTAGATACAGCCAAAGCTGACAATAATGCCAGTGGCTGGAAAGCCAATGAAGAGGCGCGAACCAGGATTCTTAGCCCATTCGGACTTGAAAGTGACGGACGGACTGTTTGGATTGGCCTGGAAATAGACCTGGAGCCGGAATGGCATTCTTATTGGAAGAATCCCGGCGACGCAGGTCTTCCTCCGGCATTTCCAGAATTTGACGAGGAACTAATCAGTGATTTGGAAGTCTATTTCACGCCGCCCCAATTCTACCCGTTTGGTGGCGGCCTTGATGCTAATGGATATGCCAACGGCGTTATCTATCCGGTAAAACTGACTCTGACAGACAAAGCCCTCGCCGCTGACAGAATCCCGCTGAATCTTGGCTTATTTTATTTGGTTTGCAAAGATTTGTGTATTCCGCATGACGAGTCCTTCGATGGCGAACTGATATTGAATCGCCCGGGTTCGACTGAATCAAGCGCTCCATACTCAGACAAACTTCGCAAAGCTCTGGCTCTTCTTCCCAAGAACCCGTCGGAAGTCCCTGAAGCGCAGTTGCGCGAATCTCTGATTCAAAATGGCGAAGACTATGTTCTGACCATTGCTTTCCGAACTCCAGTTGGCGCAGAGAAATTCCCCTCAATATTTTTTCATCAAACCCCGACCCTAAAGCTTGGGACACCAGAATTCAAAGTAGGTAAAGACAAGCGTGATGTAATCATCACAGTAGTAACTACACCCGTCCAGACCAAAGTCGCCGGAGAGTTACTGGACACAGTGACAATCGGTTATTTGCTAACACATATCCCGTCACAAGACGGAGAGATTTCGATTGAGAAGGTTTCAAACCTGAAAGTTGGTGTCAAACTAGCCTCGCCTGTTGGCGCCCAGAGCGCCGCTATTCCCGAAGAATCAAATATATCACTACTGGAAATGCTTTTTTTTGCTTTCCTGGGGGGATTGATATTAAACATAATGCCCTGTGTTTTACCTGTGCTTTCGATAAAACTAATGAGCGTACTCTCGCATAGCGGCGACTCACGTTCGGTAGTAACTCGCGGAATGTTGCTTTCATCCGGCGGGATTATTACCTCCTTCCTTCTACTGGCAACAGCCGCAGTCATCGCCAAAAGCGCCGGAGCGGCAGTTGGCTGGGGAGTGCAATTCCAGGAGCCGGCTTTTGTGACATTCCTGGCTTTGGTTGTATTCCTTTTTGGCTTGAATCTATGGGGCGTATTTGAGGTTACACTTCCGGCGTCGGTTTCTACTGGCGCAGTCAAAGCCAGTCAACGCGGCCATTTCACTCAAGGAATGTTGGCTACACTTCTGGCGACTCCCTGCTCGGCGCCTTTCTTAGGCTCAGCGGTGGGATTCGCTTTCGCCAGCCCGGCTCCAATCGTTTTCTCGATTTTCTTTGCGTTGGGATTGGGGATGTCTGCTCCATATTTGACTCTGGCTATATTCCCCAAGGCTGTGCGTTTTTTACCAAAACCCGGCGCTTGGATGGAAAAGGCCAAAGGCTTCTTTGGCTTCTTGTTGATGGCCACAGTAATCTGGTTGATGTTCGTTCTCTCCGGCCAAATTGATTCAATTTCGCAGGCATTCGTTTGGATAGGATTGTTGTTGGTGGCTTTGGTTATTTGGGGCAAACAGGCTCTCTCGCCTTATTCACCTTTCTTTTCCAGCGCCGCAGGTCTGGTAACCGTTGCGCTGGTAATTGGCGCCTCTGCGCTGACTATCCAATGGGCGGTTGATGGACGAAGCGCCGGACAGACCAAAGAGATTACTTCACATGACGGCATACAATGGACCGCGTTTTCGGATGAAGCAGTACAGCAAAACCTAAACGCCGGTAAAGTAGTGTTCGTGGATGTAACCGCTGACTGGTGCTGGACCTGCAAGCTCAATGAAAAACTGTTTCTGGAGACTGATGATGTCAGAGCGATAATCGGTGAAAACGATATCGTGGCCCTTCAGGCGGATTGGACCAATCGCAGTAAAGAAATCGGAGAATTCCTTGCTCGCTACGGTCGTTCTGGAATCCCTTTCTATATAGTTTTTTACGGCGGTGACATGAACAAATTCATCACTTTGCCGGTTACAATAACCAAGGGCAGTTTAACCGATGCGCTGAACTCCGCAGTCGAAAAAAACCGGGCGTTTTCGGAATTGTAAGAGAACACACACACTTCAAGGAACTCATCTGTGAAACAAAGAAAGACCATTCTATATCTTCTCAGCGCTGCGGCGCTCCTTATCGGAACTTTTACTGCGATGGAAGTCTCGCACGCCCAACACGACTCATTGCATGCACGCGGCAAATCTCAGTCAAATAGTCATGCCTTCAAAGCGCGAGTCGGGAAAAAGGCCCCGAATTTCAAACTTGTCGATCAGTTCGGGAAAAAACATCAGCTAAAAGACTATCGGGGTAAGACCGTCGTTTTGGAATGGGTCAATCCCAACTGCCCGTTTGTGGTTCGCCATTACAAGACCGGCACAACAGTCAACATCGAAAAACGCTTCAACGGCAAGATCAGCAAAGGCAATGACCTGGTCTGGTTACGAATAAACAGCACCAGCGCCGACCACAGAGACTTCATGTCCGCCAAGGAGACTCAAAGCTGGGCAAAGAAAAACGGAGTCACCGGACCGGTTCTCGATGATTCAGATGGCAAAGTTGGCCATCTATACGGCGCGAAGTCGACTCCGAATGTATTTGTAATCGACAAGTCCGGCAAGTTGATATTCAGCGGCGCGATGGACGATGACCCCTATGGCAACAAGAAGCCTGAAATGCGCCATAATTACATCGACGGCATCCTAACCGCCTGGAGCGAGGGCAACAAGGTGAAACCCTTCGCTAACGACTCCTACGGCTGTAGTATCAAGTACTCAAAGCATTAGGATACATCCCCGAAACCATACGAGACCGGCTCCAATTCTTCTGGAGTCGGTTTTCTTGTGTGGGGTACTGTGCGGAATTTCGGAATAACACAAAAGAAGACGGGCCAGTATTTTCATACCGACCCGTCGTCTGGAAGACCTCTTTCGAGGAGGTTTTTGTCGCTCTGCTGAGAGTTTTTAGCGATACGGGGAATCGAACCCCGATTTCAGGAATGAGAATCCCGTGTCCTAACCGTTAGACGATATCGCCAGTTTTCCGCACAGCGCTAAGAAAACCGCTGAGGCAATTGTAAGCCTGCACAATACCGATTGTCAAGCCATTTCAGAAGCTTGACAATTACTGGACAGAGCTGGTAGCTTAGCGTACTTGACTGTGCCACAAAGCATTAAGAGCATCTTTGAAAGTCTGACATTTAAGACGTGGCGAAGTAAATCCCCTAAACCGCTGGCAGACAATGACCATCACATTCGCTAGATTTCGCCATCTTTTTTCTGATTATTACGATTCTCTAGCTATAGCAACGATTTAGGAAGCCCTCTATTGGCCAACTTTATCGATGCGATTAGGCCACGAAATGATTCCAATCGGCAATTGCAACGAGCCTCGAACCCAAAACGCAAAAAGCCACCATCCACTCTTCGGGGACGATGGCTTCTTGAGGATAATCTTGTAGAACCAGCTTCTTAACAACAGCAAGAATTAAAAATCAGCCCCAAATGAGAAGTAGCTTTTAGGCCTCGGAACCACTGAATTGAAGTCAGTAGCCCAGGCCATATCGTAGCGCAGGAGCAAGAAGCCAAGATTCGCTCTAAGCCCCCAACCGAAACCGCCTTTGGGGTCGGCCAAGTGCCTGACTCCGCCGGTTGTGGTGGTGAAACGGAAATCGTTGCCTGACCAGGTGGCTCCGAAATCAAAGAAAGTCACACCCTGAACTCTGGCGAGGGCTATCGGAAGCGGGAAATGCAATTGCAGATAATCTATGAACGGATACCTGAACTCCAGGTTTGTTAGAAAATATCGTGATCCGGAGAGCTCGTAGTAGTCATAACCACGCAGCGGGGTCACAACATCTGAGAAATACAGATTCTCAACTTCATAGACATCGGCGTTATTTATTCGATTGGTGATGACATTGGTCGTGCCGCCAAGGAAATACTGCTTGGGGGTGCCGCCAAATGAGGCCCCACCTGAAACTCTGAACGCCGCCGAGAAAGACCTGAAGAGATGCCAGTATTTACGATGGTCCAACTCAGCTGATATATATGAAAGGTTTTGCCTGGTCGTAGAGGCAAAATTGATAGTCGTATCAGAGCCATAATTGATTCCGTTGATGATAAAACTACCATCATCATCAACCAGCAAGCGCTGAGTTTCTCCTGAGAAGAAATCCTTCGCAACTGATAGTGTAAGCTTTGAACGACTGCCGTTGATAGGGCCGGTTATTCCCCAAAGAACATTGTCATGAGTGTAAGACAGAGCCAAAGTTGTCGCTTTGGTTGAACGTGACGGACGCGGGTCAAGGAATGTCCCCACACCTGAAGCAAACACCGAAGAGTGGTATTTCCTATCGATGACAGTCAGTGAAGCGCTAAGGTCAACTCGGGCAAAAGTTGAGAAAGGATACGACGCAGATCCGGTCCAGCCATAGATTCTATCTGAGAATACCCTATCGTTTCTCGAACCGGCGAAGTTCTCAACGTAGAAATTCTTACTGTGGAACAACCCTGTACCCAACCGAGTCCTGCGAGTATTGTTGAAATAGAAAGCCTGAAGATTTGATTGATCAATCGAGTTTACAATATCTGTCGCCAGAAAAATCTGGTGCTCGCCTAAGTAATCACTGAGCACAAAGAACGACCTGCCACGCACGCCAAAGAATGTGTCATAGTTAAGACCGCCAGTTACCAAGTCAGGAGTAAAGCGAACTTTGTAAGGCTTCACTACATACTCATCACCAACCTTATTACCCGCAATAGATATGTCTCGCGGAGGCCCTCCAAATCCACCACTCACCCCCGAACTATCATCGGGCACATCAGAAAGCAACCCGGCGAGCGGATCACCGCCACCTTTATAGCGCGGCGAATACGGGTCATCCTCCGGATCAGGGAAATCATCTCCCTCGCCCGCGCCATCCTCACCAGAATCATCATCGCCAGCCGCACCGTTTTCAGTCCCGCCATTGTCATCGCCTGAGTCAACGTCTGTGGTCGATGTAGTCTTGGGCCTATCTGAGACAAATACATAGTCACCGTCTTCGGTAATTCCGCTGGTGTCTACTGATTCGCGATCGGTTGAATCAATAGCGCCTTCTGAGAGAGCCAGATGCGCCTCAGCAGCCGCAGAGTCATCAACTTCCCAGCCAAGAGTTTTCGGCGACCAAATCAAAGCCGTGGTGTCAATTGTGCTGGCGGCCAACGATGGCTCTACATAACCCTTTTCGAATTTGCCGGCAAAAAAGTCTGACTGAGTCAAGACACCATTATCCCCAACAGGAAGAATCTCATCCAGTAAGAAGATATCAAATCCGCCCTGATTAAATGAGCTAAAGGCAATTTGTTTGCCATCAGGCGCCCATGAAGGTGATCCGGCGCCGGTCAACAAATCGGTTATTGCTATTGCGCCACTTGAATCAAAGTAGTGCAAGTAGATATTGTCTATTCCGTTACGATTTGAGATGAAACAGATTTTCTTGCCGTCCGGTGAGACAGATGGATGACCATTGTTACCGACTCCGACCGACATCGGCTCAGTAGCGCCGGTCTCCGCATCCAGTTCAAACAGATTGTATGCGCCAAACCTTAGAGCCGAGCCGTCATCATCTTTGTAAACACCAGTTGGGTCTATTTCAATCCGATCAACATCATTGTCCGGATGCGGTCTATCTGAAGAAAGAACCAGAGTTTTGGAATCCATCATCCAAACTGCGTCACGGTCGTCATGTAAGTCATTTGTCACTTGTTGCAATTCGTCGGTATCGAGATCCAGAATAAAGACATCCCTCTGACCATTCAGCAAAGCGCTAAAAGCCACTTTCTTGCCATCGGGAGACCAACTCGGTGTTCGAAGCCCATTGGCGTCAACAACCTTCTTGCGATAAATTTTGCGCTTGGAAGTATTGATAAAAAACAACGCATCATAGCCATTTGACTTAGCCACAAAACAGATATTCTCTCCATCAGGAGAGAAGGTCAAACCGGAAAAGTATGAATGCAGTGATTCAAGATCACCAGTGCGCGAGGCCTTGGTAATCTTGCGTTTCTTTGAGCCATCGGTAGCTGAAATCATATAGATTTCTTCATAGTCAGAACGGTCAGAGAAGAATGCTATCTCATCACCGGTGGGTGAAAACATCGGCTTCTCATTATAAAAACTTCCGTCACGCCCATGTTTAGTCAGTGGCTTGGCAATTTTCTTGGTAGTGTTGCGACGAGCGATTGAGGGCCAATAGCGCTCTTTTAGCATCAAGGTGTAATCACCAAAGAGTTTCTCCATGCTGACCCCGAGAGCCGCTTTGATTGCGCGGTCCATCGATAGCATGACCTTACCCTTACGGAGAATCTCCCCCAACTTGTCCTCACCATACTTATCAGCAATATACCCGATTAGCATCGCTCCCTCGGTATAGGCCAAAATCCCCATAAAGCCCGGCGGGCGAAGATAGTTATTGATTGTTGCGTCACGCACAATCATATCTGATTGATAGTGCCAATGATCACGAGCGCTATATTCCGCATAGCCCTCAGCGAACCATAGAGGCAGGTTGAACAAACGCTGGCGTGATATCAGAGAACTCAGAGAATTGCCAAACATGATGTCGTAGACAACCGCATGGGTCAACTCATGATGCAGCAGATGGCGATAATCCGCATAGGAACCATTGAAGTGAACCACTATTCGCTTCTTAAAGGCCTCGGTAAACCCATTGACGCCTTCAGGCAGGATACCTGAGGTTATGCTGGTTGTCTGAAAGTCATTGGGTGAGAGATATATAAATACCGGTATACGGTTTTGCAGTTCGTATCCTAGCTGACCAACTATAGTTTTGTAAGCAGTCTCGAGCACGCTCGCGGAAAATTTTGCGATATCATATTGAGAATCGTAGTAGTAAATATCGAAATGGTCTGTTTGGATATACTCCCACTTAAATTTCCGATAGGCGACTTTGTTCTTACCAAACACAGTCTCTTGCGCATTGGCCACTGCATTAGGAATCAGCGAAGAGACGAAGATACCAACGAGCGCCAGAGCTATCACCTTAATTGTGTTTGCTACGAATAGTTTCTTGATAATTCGAGGGAATATATTGGTGGCTATTTCGTTTGCAGGTTCGTTTGCAGGTAATTGTGCTTTTGTCCTCACTGGCGCCATCTGAAATCCCTTAACTTTTGATATATGCATCTGGTTGAGACGTACTTTTCTTGAAGTGTGCTTCAAGGTCAATCCTCTAGGTTATATTTCGACAGAAACAGCAAGTGGCATTCACAATTGTCGTCCTTGATGTGATGCTGTTCAATCTTTGCTCATGCCTCTTCAGGATGAGGTTCTGGAAATATCCGCCCCTATCTCACCGAGCTTGACCTCAAGCCGGTCATAACCTCTGTCTATATGATAAACCCTATTTACCACAGATTGTTTCCGGGCCGCCAAAGAGGCTATTACTAATCCGGCTCCAGCCCGAATATCTCCCGCCATTACCGTCGTACCGCTTAGTTTTGAAACACCGCGAATTATGGCCTCATCTGAAGATATGGTAATATCGGCTCCCAGTCGACGCATTTCCATCGCATGCCCGAAACGGTCTTCAAAAATTGTTTCGCGTAAACGGCTTACGCCATCGGCGACTGTCATAGCCGCCATCAGGCAAGCCTGCAAATCTGTCGGAAATCCCGGAAACGGATAGGTCACAGCCAAACAGGCCTTCAGACGCGAGGTAGCTTTCACAGAAACTGAGGTTCGCCTGGATGTCACTTCACAACCCATCTCGCCAAGCTTCTCCAATACCATAGTGAGCGAGTTTGGCGCCACCCCGGTGACAGTCACATCTCCCCCGGTAGCCGCCGCGGCAATCAAATAAGTCCCTGCAACCAGACGATCACCGGGGATTGAGAACGCACTGGGTTTGAGTGACTTAACCGCTTCAATTTCGATTTGCCCGGTCCCGGCCCCGCTGACTTTGGCTCCGGCGGCATTTAGAAACTCTGCTACATCCACTACTTCGGGGTCACAAGCTGCGTTTATTATCGTAGTTTTACCCGAACCCAAGACCGCAGCGAAAAGGATATTCTCGGTTCCGGTATGGCTCTGCTTATCAAAACAGACCACCGAATCACTATCGGTTTTTAGCTTTGCCAGGACATAGCCTTCTTTTTCACGAACCTCGGCTCCCATGGATTTGAGTCCGCGAATATGATAATCAACCGGACGCGCTCCGAGCGAACAACCACCTGGCAGAGAGACTTTTGCTTCACCCAGGCGGGCCAACAATGGACCAAGCACCACAAATGCGCCACGCATCTGGCTGACCAATTCGTAATCAGCCACATGACTGGTCAGCTTGCTCGCGTCGACTGTGATTGTCCCGGCCTTTTTGTCGAATTCAACTTCGGCGCCGAAAGACTTCAACAAGCGCACCATAACATTGATATCACGTAGCGCCGGGACATTCTTGATAGTGGTTATCCCTGAGTCGACCAACAAAGTTGCCGCTAGAATCGGCAGGGCCGCATTTTTTGAGCCATCGGTTTTGATTTTCCCTGCGAGCGGCTTACCGCCATTGATTGTAAATGAGTCCATTTTCTTCTTTATATTCGAGGAAGCTTGTTATGAATTCCGAAAAACGCACGCGGAGCATCCACCCCGCTGATGCGTTCCCTAATATGGGCTCGGTCATTAGCTCATGCAATCAACAATCTTAGGCAATCACCTATAACAAGCGAATATCATCGGTTCGCCACACATCTTTATACTTTGGTTCTTGCTATTCAAAGGAGAAATAGTGGCAATCAATTCGAGAAAATCGTACGAGAAAAACAATTGTTGACAACATCGACAATTTTGTCTATACTCGTGGGCGATGAATATTTAGTTCATAAATAAGTCCGTATTTGAGCCGCTATAAAGCTCAAATGAATAGAAACTGAAGTTGTAGGAATATACTGATGAACAATATGTGTACCACAGCGCTGACAAGCAGGCTCATGGCCACTTTGCGCCGTCAGGATATTCTCGCCTCGGCGACAGTATGTTCATTTGGCAGTGTAAGCCCTGACTCAGGCAATACCGACAAATCGCGGGAGACGTCTATCGTTTAAGCAAGAAATACATTTTTTGCCGTTAGCGCCCCCCGCACCCGAGATACTTCGGATGCGGTTTTTTTATGTCCAATTGGCCGACAAGAAGTTGACCAAGAATGAACATTTCATAACGAAAAAAAGATTGATAAAGCATAATGTCTGAAAACAACCAACATCCAGAAAAGGAAATGAGCTCATTTGAAGCTCTGAAGAAGCTCATTCCTCTGTTCGCGCCCTATAAGTGGGGCGTGGGATTTTGTATATCCCTTTTGACCGTCATCAGCGCGCTGACGGTCTTCAAAGGTTTGCTTATTCGTCATGCTATTGACGAGAGCATGGCCAACAAGGACTGGCATGATCTGCTTGCTGTCGTTGGTCTGTATTTGTTAGCTCAAGGCGCTCTGCTTCTTTTGAGCTACGCGCAACGTATCAGGTTGGAAAAAATCGGTCAGACAATTATTGCAGGACTCAAAGAGAAGCTGTTTGACAAGATTCTCGGATTGTCTCTGTCGTATTTCGACAAGAATCCATCTGGTAAACTTATGGCGCGGGTGGAGTCTGACACTGACAGCTTGCGCATGTTTTTCACTTTTGCGGTAACAGTTATTGTCGGAGATTTTTTGCTACTAGGAGGCATTTTCACGGCTATGGTGATTGCCTCACCGAGGCTGACTTTGGTGGTCTCCACAGCCGTGCCGTTGGTTTTGGCTCTGACATTTGTCTATGAGAAACTCACCAGCGATAAGTTTTTGCAATCACGCAAGCGCATGGGTGATATCACTGCGCGAGTCGCGGAGTTTCTGCAGTCAATTGCCATTGTGCAGGTGTTTCACCGAATGAAGTACGCACAAAACCGAGTGCTGGAGGTGAATCGCGAGAAGTTTAACTTGGATAAGTTCGCGCACATCGGAGCCACTACCTATTTCAATATCATTTTCTTCACAGAGGCGGCGCTAATTGCCGCGATTCTGTATTTCGGTGGACAATGGCTGGGACAGGCGGCAATTACTATTGGACTGATAATCATGTTCATACAATTCCTGCGCAAGATGTTCGAGCCTATTTATCGTTTCTCGGATGAGCTCTATGTAGTTCAGAAAGCTCTATCGGGACTCAAGCGCATTTATCTCTTGCTGGAAACTGATGAGATGATTCCAGAGGTGGAGAAGCAACACGGACTCAAGAAAATTGAGAAAACGATTCGTTTTGAGAATGTGAGTTTCTCTTACACCAATGATGACAACTATGCGTTGAGGGATGTTTCATTCGAGATAAAACCCGGTGAGCGAATAGCTCTGGTGGGTGTCACTGGTGGCGGCAAAAGCTCGGTCATAAATCTGCTACTTAGATTCTATGACCCACAAAAAGGCGCCATCACAATCGATGGGGTTGATATTCGAAAACTTCGCAAAGACGAACTAAGACGGATGTTCGGTTTGGTTTTGCAGGATATATACTTGTTCCCGGGTGACATACACTCCAATATCTCACTGGGGGCCCCAAGTATTTCTTTGAGTGACATTAAAAGCGCCGCAAAAACTGTCGGAGCTGATGCTTTCATAGAGACTTTACCTGATACCTATCATGCCGAAGTCTCCGAACGTGGCGCGAACCTCTCTCGCGGTGAAAGACAGTTGCTATCATTTGCAAGAGCGTTGGCTTTTGACCCGCAGGTCTTGATTCTTGATGAAGCCACCAGTTCAGTTGACCCTGAAACCGAGCGTCGCATCCAGGGAGCGCTGTCACACTTGCTGGAGAACCGCACCTCATTGGTTGTGGCGCATCGACTTTCTACGATTTTGACCTGCGATAGAATTCTGGTCATCAAGGACGGCCAGATTATCGAAAGCGGCTCGCACACTGAGCTAGTCGCACAGAATGGTTACTACCATTCGCTGTTCAGATTGCAATTCGCATCAGAACAGCAAAAACATAAGGAGGCGGCGAATGCCTGAAATTGTTAACGAAATTGATAATGTGAATCATACAAAAATAGAAGAGCCGAAACCTGACGGCGCCAAAGAAAACGAAGTCACCCAGCGGCAGATGAGATTTGGATGGTGGGCGAAAATCAAATGGATGGCGGGGTTCTATGCGCGCTTTCCCTATGTGCTTTTTGTCCTGCTGTTTTTCACAATCTTGCATGCGGTGTCCATGGTTGTACAACCGATAATCTTTCGGAATGTCATAGACAGTCTCCGCGAAGGCCCTGGCTCTCTGGCAAACTATGATGATCTGGTCACCAGATTGTTGCTTGAACAAGGCTGGACTTCCGCCGGAGATCTTACCTGGGTATTCCTGGGCTTCGCGACACTTTCGTTCTTGATCTACCTGATAGTGCAAAACCATCGCGCCTGGATGAACACCAGACTGGAGATGGAGTTTCGCCAGGAGGTTTTTGCCGATATCACCGAGCTGAGCCCGCGTTTCTATGGGAAATTCAACACCGGCGATTTGGTGACGCGCTTGACCGATGATGTGGCGGAGAAACTGTCATGGTTTGCTTGTTCGGGGATATTCCGATTCTATGAAGCGCTGTTGCTGGTTGGATTCGGCATAGCGGTTATGCTAACCTTACACGTACAGCTAACTTTGATAACAATAGCGCCACTGCCGCTGTTGATAGTCCTGTATGGCTTTAGTTCAACAAGGCTGGATAAGCGTTATGACTATTTGCAGTCAAGAATCTCGAAGCTCAACGACTTGATGGACGCCTGCTTCTCTGGTATTCGGGTGATAAAAGCCTATCGTCAGGAAGCCGCGCAGAAGGAGCGCTTCGCCGAAGTTGTAGAGGATCGTCGTTGCGCAGAAATCTCAGCGGTGCGCGCGCAGACGGTCATTGAGTCATTCTACACCTATGTCCCGGAATTCGGCATAGCGCTGGCGCTATTGGCTGGCGGCTACATGGTTATTCAGGGTGAAATAACTTTGGGCGGCTTTCTGGCTTTTGACTACTTCGTGATGCTACTGGTCTTCCCTATGTTGGATATCGGGCAGTTTCTAGTCAAGGGCCTGCAGTCAGCGGTCTCTATTGACAGGCTTATGGAATTGCAGAGTTATCGAGAAACCAAAGTGAAAACCGGAGCCAAAGACATTCCCGCAGACATTCGCGGCGAAGTTAAGTTCGACTCGGTGTCACTATCACTGAGCGATGAACGAACTGTGCTCGATGATGTGAGCTTCACTATTGCAGCGGGACAAACTGTTGCCCTAGTCGGAAAAGTCGGCTCGGGAAAGTCATGGACTGCAAACCTGATTCCACGTTTGATTGACCCGGATACCGGTATGGTTAAGATTGACGATATTCCAGTTACCGAGTTGCAATTGGACAAACTTCGCGGGATAATCGGATTCGTTTCACAGGAACCGGCGCTGTTTTCAGATACTATTGAAAACAACATCCTATTCGGACGGGAGAACATAGCGCCTGATGACATCAAATGGGCCATCGAGGTATCACAGTTGAAATCAGAACTTGACCGCTTCCCGCAGGGACTTCAAACCGGCGTCGGAACTCGCGGCCTAACGATTTCAGGCGGCCAGAAACAACGTGTCGCAATGGCCCGAGCCTTGGTCACAAAACCGAGAATCTTGATTCTCGATGATTGCACTTCGGCGCTTGATGCGCGCACTGAAGATCAACTATGGGAAGCGCTGAATAGTTTGCCGTATGCAACAACGAATATCGTAATCACCCATCGCACCGCAACCTTGCGTGCAGTGGACAGAATTCTGGTATTCGACAACGGAAGAATAGTAGCCGACGGAACACACAACCAACTAATGGCCGAAGGAGCCTTATACGCGGATCTGTACCAACACGACAAACTGGTAGAGGCCGTATAAACCAACCACCTCAATCGTAGTGGCAGGGCTTGCCCTGCCTTGTTCGCAGGAATCGGCCACCCAGCCATAACAATCAAGGCGCCCCAAGGGACGCCACTACGATTGCTCTGTAACAATCGGGAACAGTGCGCTGTGCATTTTCGATTCATCACAACAACATAGCAAAGTAGTGGCGGGGCTTGCCCCGCCTTGTTCGCAGGAATCAACCACCCAGCCAAAACAACCAAGGCGCCCCAAGGGACGCCACTACGATTGTGCGGCAAAAGTTGTACACACCTCCGCGCCCTGCGTGGGGAGTCGCTTTGCTATCAGCTTGACTTTTTCTTCTTATAGTTGCGAGACTTTTTGGCCGGGGATTTCTTTTTGGCTTTGGATTTCTTCTTGACGGTAGATTTTGCCGACGCCTTGTGTGTTTTTTTCGCCTTGGCTGATGCTTTTGCTCTTGCGCGTGGCTTGCTGAGTTTGTTGACCTTGCGCTGGGTTCGGTCGTCTATGCCGTTGCGGTCTTTGTCGATGAAATTGTGGTAGCGCCCCGCTCGAGGTTTGGCGCTCTTCTTCTGAACCGTTCTTGATTTTGTCTTTCGAGTTGTAGTTCGGCTCTTGGTTTTTCTCTTGGCGCTTCTTTTTGAAACGGCGGCTTTCCTTGAGCTCTTCTTCTGGACGGAGCTTGATCGAGCCTTGCTTTTCTTCTTCTTCTCTACCGCGTGAACTGTAGAGCTTAGTGATGTAACTCCCAATGCAAAAACCATCACATACACGACAAAACGTCGGAACCCGCGCCCTGAGCGAGCTCCGACTGTCGTTTTATCAACTTCTCTGTTATTCATTTGACTATCAAACATTTTCACGCCTCATAATCACAAGAAACTCGTTGTTACAAATCACTATTATCACTGCTACTTCTTCTTCGACTTCCCTTTTGAACGACCACCACGTGAGGCGCCACTGGACTTGCCTGAGCGTGAGCCCGAGGAGCGTGTTGCGCGCGCTGATGTACCCGAACGCCCTGATGAGCGACCACTGCGCGCCGATGACCTCCCGCCGCTGGACTTCTTGCCCGAACGAGTTTTCCGTACGGAGCTGGAGCCGCTGGATTTGCGCGAGGACTTCGAACGGCCAGCTTTCGAATTGCCATGCGATGAAGACTTGCTTCCCTTACGATTGTAAGTCGAACTGCCTCTGGAGCTCTTCCCCGATGAGCGCTTGGCGCTACTGGATTTGGCGCTTGACCTGGAGCTGGATTTAGAACCTGACCTGGAACGAACCGAAGATTTATTATTCGTAGAGGTCTTTCTTGAACTCGAAACTGAACTCTTCCGTGACGAACTCGATTTGCTTGAAGATCGCGTCTTGCTCACTCGCGCACCGGTTCCATTATTGGGAGAATTCTTATATGACTTCAAACGCTTACCACTAGTCGATGACTTGGAAGACTTTGACCTGCTATTGGTCACTGTTGTCCTGGTCCTGGTGGTTGTCTTTGTCGAAACAGCAGAGCGATCATTCTTCTTGTAACCGAATCCACGTACACCAGCTGACTTACCTTTGGTATTGGTAATCTTAGTGCGACTGGTTGTGCCATTCTTATTGGTCACAGTGCGCGAAGTTGCCGCTCTAGTGCGGGTAATTGACTTTCCGGCTGTCGCGCGCGGGCGATACTTCGAAGTGATTTTGACACCGGCATAACCACTTCTGCCCGGGTTTCGATAACCGGTTTTGCGCACCGAAGTATACCTGGAACGTGTTCCAGCTGTAGTGCGGATGATGCTATTGTCCAAATAAATCGCGGTTGAATTGTGCACATTCACAGAGTTTTCCCAGCCATAACCATAGCTGTCGTAAACAGTGACAACATGATGTCCGTAACCAATTCTCGGCAAATACAACGGAGCTATTCCGTAATAATATCCGTCCACATAAATTGACGAACCCCAATAATAGTCAACATACAGTCCACCGTAAGAACCCCAAACAGGCCAGGGCTGAGAATACACCGGACGGTAATAATAATTGTCCCACTCTTTTACTACATAGGAGATATTATCCAACGCTCTCGGACAACCACTGCGACAACCGAAATACATATTGTTAAGATAGTCCATGAACTCATAACGATCACGGTCTGCAACTAATCCTGATCCTTCATACCAATTAGGAATAGCAAACGGTCGACGTGATGCGACAATCTGAATGTTCTCAATACCAGCGGGACCATCCACTAATAGGTCATAATCTGCATCAGGACCTGGGATACGATATATACGTCCGCCTTCGATATACGGATCGTCACGTTGGTCGAACGGGTATATCAAGTTCACGCGACCATCAGTATCGATATTGTAAACTGCAACATAGGCGTCACGATTAGCCCGGAAATACACTTGAATCTCGTCACCTTCATAATACTCACCGGACTCATTGTCCGTCCAGATCTCGACATCAAGAGTTCGGTCATTTTCGATAAAACCACCACGATATGATGAGCCGGTATAATTATCGTCATCGTGCTCCAGGCGCACCGAACCTGATTGCGCCATCGCGACAGATGCAGTAATCGAGCTAACAAAAAGCGCCAGTAATGCTACTGGGAGCGCTCGTAACAGGCTCCAACTCTTGCGGGTGTGTTTCTCTCTATACATAACCGTACCTCTTCTTTCCTGGCGAACAACATTCATCGCTTCCGCCTCTTAGTATTGCCAACTATTGGACAACACTCACTTTCGCCGTCTTGCGGCGCACTGAATAATCCGTGCGATGCGCTCCAGTAGAGCGATCAAACTCGGATGCATCTATTACATCGCCATTAGGAGCGACTAACTCCGGCTCACCACCGCCACCTGTGATAGCTGTACCAGATTGATATGCATAATCAAAGCGTACAAAGGCAGAGCCTGCAATCACCACACGCACCTTAGCGTATCTGTCATCTTCAGTCCAAACGATATACGTATGCCCCTCTATCAACTCAGAATAACCAAGAGCAGACCATCCATCCATCGGCGCGCGACCGATTTCGTCAAGATTTTCAGTGAATCCCATGTCCTGTATGTCTCCCAGATCAGGATCAGGTATCGAATCAGCGTTAATGAATAGAACTCCTGTCGCCAAATCTCTATCAATCCAGATATCAGCGTCAGGACTGTCAAAGGCCACAATCAGCCCGCTGGCAAAGTTAAAGCCCGAACCACCGGGGTCCACGTCATTAGTCTGCAGAGTTCGCACACCTTCCTCACGAGGAGTTGCGCCACCATACTCTGCAGACTCCAGAGATTCATTCCCAGCGAAATCAACTGCGGTAATAGCGTAGTAATAACGTGTTCCGTTTACCACGTCTGGGTCTATGAACTGCTCTGTAGTCGTGGAGCCTATCAAAGTGAAGACTGTACCATTGCTGGAATCCAAAGCGCTGTACACATTGTAATGATCGAAATCATTCGCCTCTACCTGGAGCCAGTACACAGTAACTGCATTGTCCCCGCGAACTGTATACACACCCTGCGGCGCCGGTGGCGCTTCATCGAATGCCACAATCTTATCCTCGCACCCTGAAGTAAAGGTCATAGTCGAGAGGGCTAGTAGAATCACGCCCACTAGTGAGAACAGTTTGGAAGCGCCATAGTGACTGCTGACATTATTCTTATTGAGCTGGATTCTTCTGTTGTTCATGTTCTTCATCGCTTTGATTCCATTCTTGTTTACTGGTTGCTCTTGTCGGCTTCATCGGTTTTGATACGACTCAGTGAGAGTTCTGTCCCACAAAAAGCAATTTGGCAAAGTGACACGCGGATGTCCTGCATAAACTCTATTTCTTGTCTCTTGTTATTCATTATCTTCATGATCCCCAGCCGCAAATCATGTGTCGCGACTACCTCAAGTGTATGCCAAAACAGCGCCAAGAAACCCGTCAGCCACCTAAGCTACTGACTACGTATCACTTACGCGAGACATCAGGCTTCGCGACGAGCGTCCCTCTGCCATACTGCACAATTATCGGGCATACGCCAGTAATGGCTGCACTGTATCGGTGCAAAGATTGGAATTAAGAAGGAATCAATGGGTGAGAAGAAAGACTTTGGCGGCCTAGGAATCGCGCTTGAGCTGATAATCTTTGATTTTCTGGGTGAGTGTGTTGCGATGAATCCCCAAAACTTCGGCGGTTTGGCCTATGCTCCATTGGCGTTCATTCAGCGTCTCGCGAATATGAAATCTCTCTAACTCAGCCAGTGTTTTAGGGAGTCCTTGTTGAATCCGGGTAGTCGCAAGTCCGGCGAATGCCTCAGCGCCGATTTCGGAACCGGGAGTAAGAACCACCGCACGTTCTATCATATTCTGCAACTCGCGAACGTTTCCCGGCCAGTGGTATTCCCGAAGCGCCTGCAATGCGTCATCAGAGAACGTCATTCCCCCGCGAGCAGACCTGGCGGCAAAGCGCTTTAAGAATGCTTGCGCCAACTCTTCGATATCCTCGCCACGATCCGCAAGCGCAGGCGTAGCAATTCGCAGAACATTCAACCGGTAATACAAGTCCTCACGAAACGACCCATCAGAAATTGCTGACTCCAGGTCTTTGTTTGTGGCGGTTATCAAACGAAAATCAACTTGAACAGAATTCTCGGAACCCAGCGGCTCTATCTGCTTGGTCTCCAGCGCACGCAACAGCTTGACTTGAAGTGTCAATGGAGCCTCGCCGATTTCATCCAGAAAAAGCGAACCACCGTCGGCCAATTCAAAACGCCCAATTTTTTTCTTATCGGCCCCGGTGAATGCGCCCTTCTCATGACCGAAAAGCTCGGACTCTAGCAGGCTTTCGGGGAAGGCGCCACAATTGACCGCTACAAACCTTCCCTCAGCGCGTGAAGAAGTATTATGTATCGCCCGCGCTATCAGCTCCTTGCCGCTTCCTGACGGACCGGTAATCAGCGTCGAACTCTCAGACGGCCCTGCGACCTTTATTAGCTCAAGAACTTTTTGTATAGCCGGTGAGCTACCAAGGATATCTGTGTTACCCAGTGTTGCCTGTAATGCCTGGTGAGTCCGTCCCGCCTCGCGCAACAGATTATACTGCCCCTGCGCTTTCTCGATATTGACCGTTAGCTCTTGCAAGTCAACTGGCTTGGTTTGATAATGAAACGCCCCGGCGCGCATAGCGACCACAGCAGTCTCAACTGTGCCGAAAGCCGTAAGAACTATTATCTGAGTAGACGGCTCTATCTCAAGTAGCTTCCTTATCAACTCAATGCCGTTCATTCCCGGCATCTTCATATCGACACACGCCACCGGCGCACGAAACGACTTGAAAAGCTCCACCGCCTCTGCGCCAGAACCGGCTTGCGTAACTTCATAACCCCGCTTGGCAAAATACCCGCCCACCAATTCACGTTGTGACGATTCGTCGTCAACAATCAGCAACTTTGTATCAGCCTTGTTCGCAGGGCCTTTGGAGGCTGTGCAAGCTGTAGTAGTCTTTTCCTGTGCCATAGCGAATTATACGCATCAAATCTTAATTACGAAACTAACAAAAAACTCCCCGATGAAAAATTCATCGGGGAGCTATTCTTTATCAGTGGTAAGAGCTCTTACCGAATAGCCTATTGCTTGGGACCGAAATCAAATCCGAAACCGATTGTCAATTGAATATGTGATACATCTCCCGGCAATACTAAAGTCTCGCTCTCAAAACTTGAGGTATTGCCGCCGAGTTTGGTAAAGCGGTAAGACGCCTCCAAGAATATGCCCCCGCCATCACTGGTTGAGATCCTCGCTCCCAAACCTATCAAAGCGTCGAATGCCGGACTAAATTGACTTTCATGGAAAGCTTTACCGGGATTGGCCGCCAAAGGAGCGGAGAAATTAGGAATAGTTATGCCGCTCTGAACACGGAGATAGGGTGACACCTTTGAATCTAGACCGGAAAAATATTTACCGTAGAGACCCAAGGTATAAAGACGATAGTGCTGTGGGTTTATGGGATTATCAATGGTAAACTGCGCCAGCTCAAAGGCAAGACCAATAGAGAGGTTAGGCGTCAGAAAGTATCCACCCGAAAGGTCCAGCTCATAACCGGACTTCGCTCCAAGACTATCCCAGTAATTACTAAAACCGCCAGTCGGTATTGCCAAACCACCGCCCAGACTCACTTCAAAGATAGCATCCTCAGCGACTCCGGCTTGTGACGGAGTTGCGCCTAATGCAACCAGACAACTCGCGCAAAAAATCGCCAACAAGTAACTCCTGACTACACCAGCCCGCTTACTTGCCCGCTTACTTGCCTCTTGTCTGCCGGAGCTAACTGAGACTGCCTCAAGCTGACTGTCAATTGACAGGTTCTCATTCGGTAGATTACTGCTTTGAATACGTTTGTTCCGCTGGTTCACTGCTGTTGTCCTCGACTATCATTCGTTGTAAATTTTCACCTATCGATTGCCACAACACAAATCTCGTAGAAAAAAATGTGCGTTGTCTGCTTTCCTCATTTTCAGACGTCTCAATACGCAAGGACATCACGTCCATTATGCGTCTAAAGGTTTTTCACCGGGGAGCCGGGGAGAGGAACAACCGGGTCGGCGACCAGCTAGACTAACTAGAAGCCGACAGATTTCACGAATAAAACGAGTGACCCGCAGGAAGTCAACCTTTGGACTAACCTCCTTTTACGCCACTCTTTAACTCTCACTCTTAGAGGCGGCAAATTCGGCCTTAATCTTCGCCTGAACATCCGGCGGCGCATCCTCGTAATGGGACAGCTCACGAGTGAACCTTCCCTGGCCGCCAGTCATTGAGCGGAGGTCAACGGTATAATTATGCATCTCCGACTGTGGCAACTGGGCCTTGATAATCTGCAAATGTCCTTTAGGCTCCATTCCCAGAATCTTACCCCTACGCGACGAAACATCGCCCATGACATCACCGGTGGAAGTATCGGGGGTCGTAATCGTAACATTGAAAATCGGTTCCAGAATAGTTGGCTTGCATTGCGCGAACGCCTCGCGGAACCCCATCAGCGCCGCCATCTTGAACGCCATATCCGAGGAATCAACGGCATGGAACGATCCATAGAAAACCGTAGCTTTCAAATCCACCACAGTAGAGCCGGACATCGGACCCTCGTCTAAAGCCTCACGCACGCCCTTTTCAACCGAAGGAATGAACTTGGTCGGGATAACTCCACCAGTAACAGCATTGGCAAACTCGAATCCTTCGCCGCGAGGCATCGGCTCCAAACGTAAATGCACATCACCATATTGACCGCGGCCACCACTTTGTTTTTTGTATTTGTGTTGCACCTCCGCCTTGCCGCGAATAGTTTCGCGATACGGAATCCTGGGCTTGCTTAACTCTACCTCAACGTTGTACTCAGTCTTAAGCCTGTCGACAATTATATCTATTTGGGTATTCCCCTGTCCAAAAAGCAATGTTTGCTTCAGTTTTGAATCCAAAACAACTTTGAAACTCGGGTCATATATGTGCAGGCGGTTCAGACCTTCGCCGACTTTTTCGTCCTCACCCTTCTTGACGGGGCTAATCGCCACATCCATAACCGGCTCAGGATAGTCCGGCCTGTCTAGCGCGACTGAGAAATCTTTGGGAGAAAGAGTATCCCCAACTTTGGTATCCTTCAATTTGGCAACCGCTCCCAGATCACCTGCAATCAATTCGGACACATCTGAGCGTTCTTTTCCGGTAACTACATAGGGCTGGCCAAAACGCTCAGAACTATGATGCGCCTGATTCATCAATTCAATCCCTGATGTCAATTTACCAGCCAGAACTCTAAAATAGAACATATCCCCGGACTGGCCCTCTGAGAATATCTTGTATACGTAGATAACCGTTTTACTGGAGCTATCAACCGGAACCTCAACTTGTTCATCTGAACCAACCTTATTCAGAGTTACCGGAGAGAAATCACAGGGAGAAGGCAGATATTCAACCATGAAATCCGCAAACAAACGCACCCCTATTCCCTCTTTCGCTGAACCGAATAACAGCGGGAAAGCTTTGCCATTGATTGAGGCCTTCCTAAGACCGTCTTTAACCTCATCATCTGAGAGAGTCCCCTCTTCGAAAAACTTCTCCAAATAACTGTCGTCAGTCTCAGCGACCTGTTCGACTAGATTTTCACGCCATTTTTGGGCTAGCTCCTTATGGTCGTCCGGGATGTCATGTTCGATTCGCTTACCCGAGGGGTCGATTTCAATTTCCTTCATATGTAGGAGGTCAATTAAGCCCTTAAATTTTTCACCTACAAAGACGGGAATATTGACCGGAGCCACTTTTACGCCGAATTGCTCCTTCAGTTCGCCTAACGCCTGCTCCCAGTTGACATTCTCACGGTCTACCTTGTTGACAAATAACATGACCGGCTTGCCCAATTTCTGTGCAATCTCGAAATTGGCCGCCGCGCCAGAATCAGGCAGAGAACTAGCATCCACTACTATACATACGTTGCCAACCACCTGCATCCCGGTAATGACTTCGCCCACGAAGTCAGGATGGCCGGGCATATCCAGCAGATTGAGTTTGGCGTCATTCCAGGTAAGAGCGACAGGAGTGGCAGACAGTGATGCTCGGTGGTCGATTTCTTTTTGGGTGAAATCCGATATAGAAGTGCCGTCGTCAACACTCCCCTGTCTGGTATTGGCTCCAGCGGCAAACGCCAAAGCGTCTGTTAGAGTAGTTTTCCCTGTACCGCGTTGGCCTACAAGTCCAAGGTTGCGAATATCCTTTGTTTGGAAAACTTTCATGGGTGGGCTCCTTTATCGCTTATATTGTCCGTCAAAATCGACGGAAATGTCGTTTGCAAATCATAGCCTTTTTCATACGCTGCTCTGAGTTGACCTGCAATTAGAGAGGCGAAAAGGGCCTCAACAGGAGGGCCAATCAGATACTCATATTAGCTCAGGGCTACCCTATTGTCAATCGCCCGCGTTCCCGGATTGCACGCCCCGCAAGCCCGATAAACCTCAACCGGATGCAGACTCAGCTAACCCAGCTCTCATAGCCACTGGACAACATTGTGATTTTTTTCACATAAACTCTCATGCTCGCCAGCGCAAACAGCTCCTCTAATCTCACTTGCGACAGCGTTCTTTGTGAAAACTTTCACATACAGTCAAGCATACTCCCCTATGCAACTTCTAGACTCCGCTCCACTGAAGCCGTAAGCGCATCACTTTTCTAGCCCATAGACCAAGTGAAATCTTAGTCCTCATTGCCCGGTTTCACCCCCGCAATCGATTCAGAGGCCCTATCGACGCTTTTGGTTATACATCAGAATAACAGCCTGGAGGCGCCAGCTAGCCTATAAAAGAGCCAGCTCCTGGACACTAGAAATCCAATCGTAACGGTCATAGATTGTGATATTTTTCACATTCTCCGCTGATTTCACCAACAGAACTTGATCTAGCAGATGGCCAACCAGTCCAAACCACACAGAATCTCTTCATCAGCAGCTAGTCAGAATCGACAGCAATAGCGCTAAAAACACCTCGTTTGGATACTCACCTAGCTACGGATATCGCGAGGACATTGTGAAATAAATCACAATATCATGCGGTATAGCCCTATAGCTCCAGCCCCACCACAGCCTAGGATTGTGATAATTTTCACAAGCAACAGGCGCATTGCGCTATGCTAGCTGAAGACACCACCCTATCTCCACATCCCCCAATAGCGTTTTCAGGAAGCCTAATCAAGCCATCGTATTTACCATACTGCGCCGCCGCTACCGAGGCCCTAAACTAGTCCGGCCCTCGTTGTCCCGGGGAGCCAGAAACTCACCGCAAGGCCCTCACGAGCGCCCCTATCTAGAATCTAAATCCAAATGGATTCCTTACATTCAAGCCCGATCCATCTGAATATCGCTCCCCCTTTCCGGGCTACTACACCCCATGATTAGGAAGCCAAACGCAATTGGCGCGCCTTCCCCCCTGGAGGTTGATCTGCCGGCAAATCGTGGCTAAATCCCTCAAAACTAGCAATATGAGCTATTCCCTCCAAATCCCGCGGGCCTCGGACTTTCACTTCGACGCTTCGTAGAGCAATCTTTTTTCGAGGTATTTGCAAATAATCCTTGACAAGTCAGCCGGGTGTATTACCTTTGCCTTTGTCTAGGGAATGGTCGTGTTTAGATTAAACGCCTCTGTTAAGATTGCCCCGCACCTTTAGCTTCGCTCTGAAAGTTTAGTCGCTGTTAGGATCGTAGCTTTGAACTCGCTTATCACACTCGCCTAAAAGCTTCCCCAAAAGGTCAATGGTTTTTTATGTTCTACCCCGATTTCATGGGATTATGAGCCCTGTAAGTCACCTGTAGGACTAATCTAACGGATCATTGTAATTTTGAATTATTGCGAAGCTTTCCCAAATCTCTAAGCGCATTTTCGTTTGACCTTTCGGTCTTGTCCAATCCGTTTTGTTTAGCCTTGCGAGGCAATTCATACGGCAGAGTTCGAGTTGGCCGGACGAGTGGGTTTCTCGATTTTCCTTGAGCGCCTCTTTTAACTAAGTGGCAGTCTTCAGGAAGTCGTCGATTCGCAGTTATGCGCTGTGAGGTCACCGAACGCCTCTGTAGCCAAAGTTCGGAAAAACTGAGAAGCGCCCATTATTTCCATACCAATTCACATGGAATCCGGGAGTTTCTAAATGGAGCGAATTCAAGAAGTAGCGGATTGTTTCGCTATTTTCGAAAACCTTAAGTTAATTAAGGGAGCATTGTAATTATGCAAAGAAGATCGATTCTTTCATCTTTGCTGTTGGTGTCTCTGCTCTCAACGTTTTCGTTCGCAACTTCGTTTGCGCAGAATGCGGTGAATGTCGAGTCAAAGTCATCACTTCGTTGTGTCACAAACACTGTGAACGTTTCTGTTGACATATCTCAGGATGTTTCTGCTTTAGAAATAGTTTTGGATTGGTCGGGAGATGGAACAGTCACAAATGTCACATTTGACGCCGGATTTGTAAATCTTGGCGATCGTGGCGCCGACTGGACTTCTGTCCCCGGACAAATCAGAATATATGCGCTGGATAATGCAGATTGCTTGGCAGCCGGTACCGGTATTGCCGTGGCCACAATTGAATACACAACCGACGACGTCTGTAGCGGTAGCTTAGACTTTGTTGGCGGTACTTTCAATTGCCCCACGACCCCTGTTACCGCTTCAAGTCAGTTTGTTGATTGCGCTACTGGCTCCTTGGTAGCCGCAACTGTCACCGCTGGCGCTGTCAGCATTGACAATGCGGTTCCTGCGATTACTTGCCCTGCCGATGTTACCATGCATTGGGGCACGTCATCGTTCCCAGTAGCAACCGCCGCAGATCTTGATGATCCCAATGGCTGTGAAAACCTTACTTATTCGCTAGGCGCTGCGCCGAGCTACGCGTCAATTGACGCCGTATCTGGTGTAGTCACTCTTTCACCTTTGGGTGGAGATGTCTGCGAAGCTTCAGTTGAAGTTATCGTTACCGATAAATGTGGAGCTACCGACAACTGTACATTTAATGTATGTGTCGAAAACACTCCGCCTGTGGCAATTTGCCCGACAGATCTTATTCGTATCTGTTGGGGACAGACTGCCGTCGGTGATGTTGACGCAACTGACGCTGATAACGGTCCTGTAAGCCCAAGCTATTCAGTTATTGACTGGCCGGGTCCGGGTCCTGCACCAACCGTTGACGCCAATGGTGTCGTCTCCTGGCCTACGCTAGAAGATCCGGCATACATCGGCACCCACACGATTACAGTTGCTGTCTCCGATGGAGCCAATATCTGTGATCCGTGTAGCCCATCAAACTCCGATACCTGTTCATTTGACGTACTTATCGTCCCGACCTTCCGTGTCGAGATCGCTTATGTGCCGAGCGTGCTCCAGGGCGGACCAGTTGATGTGCCGATTACCCTTGATGGTAGTTATGAGTCCTATGAAATGGCCGGTTTTGATTTCTTAGTCCAGTACGACGCTTCAGCCTTGAATATCACAGGCGCGAGCGAAGGCGGGATGTTCACCGGTAATGCATGGGAATACTTCACCTTCCGCTTCGGCCCTAATGGCAATTGCGGAAGTGGTTGTCCGACTGGCAAATTCCGTATTGTTGCATTAGCAGAGTACAACAATGGAATGGCGCATCCTTCTGGATACACCAATGTAAGCGGTGGCTCAAACGAGCTCGCCGTCCTACATTTCCAGGTCACGAACGACCGTACGCTAGAATGTAACCAGACCAACATCAATTTCTGTTGGTATGATTGTGGCGATAACGCGATTTCGTCGGTTTCCGGTGACTCGCTGTTTATCTCTCGTTACGTTTACGCCGCCGATACCGCTAATAACTTTGGCGACGGCGGAGCCGCTTCTATCGCAACTGACGGTACCTTCCCGACACAAACGGGAGCTCCGATAGTTTGTGAAACATCAGGCGGTCCGGGCAAACCTGAGCCGATCCGTAAGATCGACTTCCAGAATGGCGCAGTATTTATCGTTTGTGCCGATTCTATCGATGCCCGTGGTGATGTTAACCTCAACGGTGTTTCTAACGAAATCGCCGATGCGGTTCAATACACCAACTACTTCGTAAGTGGTCTTGCCGCTTTCGGTACCCACGTTGAGGGTTCGATTGCTGCATCAGAAGTCAATGGTGACGGAATTCCGTTATCAGTGGCTGACCTTGTGTACATGGTCCGTGTTATCGTCGGAGACGCTTTGCCGTTGCCGAAGTTGACCCACGGAGCTCCTGCACAGTTCATCACACGCGGAGACGTAATCTCATCTGATGTCGAACTCGGCGCAGCCGTGTTTGTCTTTGATGGCAACGCCAATGTTGAATTGCGCGCCGCCAACATGAAGATGGAAACTGGAATCATTGATGGTAATACCCACGCGATTGTTTACAGTCTCGATGGTAACACCATTGCCGCTGGAGAAGTTATTTCTTCAGATGCCGCTTTGATTTCAATTGAAGCTTCAGATGTCTTTGGCGCATTGTTAAGCCCGGGTGACATGATTGTTCGTCCGACAGCTTTCGCAGTGTACCAGAACTACCCGAACCCGTTTAATCCTAACACCAAGATCAAGTTTGACATGGCGGATGCCGGCCAGTATACGGTCAGTATCTACAATGTCGCCGGTCAGAAGGTTAAGGAGTTCACTGGTCAGGGCGGTAATGAAACTGTCATATTAGACTGGAATGCATCAGCAGTCGCTTCAGGAATTTACTTCATGAAGGTCGACGTCGCTGGTCTTACAGCTACTAAGAAGATGGTGCTCCTGAAATAAGCTCGTCCAACAGCTAATAGGCATTCGTACCAATGCCTAAGGAGCTCTTTCAAAAGGCCCTCTCGCCAATCCCTTGGTGAGGGGGTCTTTTGTTTTTTGGGGGGTGGGGGATGGAAGTGATGCGAAAATTTGGAGGACAACCTCACTACTCTCAGCCATGACAGCAGTAGGGCAGAACCCGAAGCGGTTCTGCCATCGAATCATATTGACGCCTTAACGCCAAGAGTGTAGCTCGGGCGAACGAGTTTGTTGATAGACTCTAATCCTGTTTCGTCGGGTCTTGCGACGGTGTTTTTGGCCGACGTCTCGCTGACACCAGTGAGTGTATCCCAAATCTTTCTCTATGAAAAAGTGTGAGGTTACAATTTTCAAAAAGCAAAAATCAAGACCTCACACAACAAATGCCAACTTTTTCAACAAGCCAGAATCTCTAGGGCGCCCTTTCGAAGCGATTCTACCACCGAATAATATTCTTGCCTAAACACCAAGAGGCAGAACCACTTCGGGTTCTGCCATACTTCTCTACTTGGTTGTGTAGTGGACTTACCTAAGACCGAGTCTCGCCGGCTTTTACTAGTGACCAGCGTATTGCAGAGGGACCGATAACTTCAAAGATAATAACAGTGGTCAGGATTATAGAACTTACTCTGACGGCCATATCTGGAAACACATCCTTGAGACCCATTGCCAGTCCGATAGCTACACCACCCTGAGCCAGTAGGGATGGCCCAAGATATTTGCCGACATTCTCTTCAAGTTTGATTTGCTTCCAAAACAAACGCACACTGCCAATCTTGCCCAGCCCGCTGAATATCATGTAACCCAAACCGGCTAAACCCAGTGTCCCAAGCAAACGCAGATCAAGCGCTACTCCGCTCAATACAAAGAAAGCGATGTAGAGCGGTTGTTCAGTTTGCCGCATCTCGACATAAATTAGCCTGTGCATCATCGACATATTGGTGGTAACAGCGCCCATCACCAACGCAGGCAACAATGGGTTTATCCCCATAGATTTGGCCAGCCCAGTGACAAGAATCACTCCGGCAATGAATGCCAAAATCAACTCCGCCTGATCTTCGACAATACCCTCCCACCATGAAATGAATGCTCCAACCACAGCCCCCATAACGATTGACGCAACCACTTCAGTCCCCAGCCACCCCAAAGTATTGAGAAGTGTAGCGTCAGGAGAAACCTGGCCGAGCGACACTATCAACTGATATGTCAAAATGCTCAAGATATTTGAAATGCCAACCACCAGAATGAGGGTCTCGGTCAATGGTCCCGAAGAATTGAACTCTCGGGTTACCAGCAACGCCGCTCCCGGGGAGGTGGTAATTGCGATGGCGCCCATTACCGCGGCGAAGTACAATTCCTCACCCATAGCGAAAAGGCCAAGTGTTACCAGTAAGAAAGTTATTCCGGCAACCAGAAATGTCAGCTTAACAACTTTGGAGCCAATTGTGCGAAACCGGTGCATTTCAAAAACCGCCCCAATAGCAAAGAGCAACATCCCCAGGGCAAGGTCTTTGACAACCTCAAGACTATGGGCCATATCCTGTGTCACCAAATCGAGTCCCGAGGGTCCGACAGCAACACCAAGTAACAAATAACCTGTAATTTTGGGAATATGAAGACGACTGGATAATTTGCCAGCAAACAGGCCTAGAATGATAACCAGGCCAGTTGCCAAAAGACCATGAAAAATAAACTCAACACCCATTTACAGCCTCTCCGCTCCCTGGATTTACACCGCGCCTATTGACTTGATACTTGATAGTAGTGACGACAACTTGTCCTGAGTACTGATTCATCTGTCGATGACGGCTCAGGTTCAGATGCTAAGCGAATATAAGCTAGCTCACTTCCGCTGGCAAACTCAATCGTTTGTGGTCATTTCCTCACCACCCGGGGCCATACAAGATTGGCCCTATTATCAGTCATTGAAGTAACCAAAGTTGAACATCTCTGTTAATGTTTGAACAGTTTCAGAATGATAGCCTTTTGAGTTAAAAAGTTCAGACTGAATCGCCGAAAACATAACTAAGAAGTCGCAAAACACACAATTACGTTTTGACAACGAATTATAGTAGCGGGTTTTAACAGCGGGTTTTGACATCATATTTTACCTATGACGTCTATGACGATCACGTCTTGGCAAGCAGACTCTATGACCGGATGTGCTCTAGGGAGGCAGGAGTATAGTGACAGATGCAGACGATTTCATTCCAATCGGTATTCGCGCGTTGACAATTGAAGAGAGTTTGGGCTTTGATCTCTACCAATTGGAAGAAGGTAGCTATCGCCTCTATCGTCATCGCAGTATTCCATTCCTACGTGAGGACATAGAAAAGCTAGTGCAGGCCGGTCGTGATGTACTGTATGTCCCCAATAATCAAAGGGATGCGTTTTATGTCCATATAAGCTCTCATTTGACCCAAACGCTGAAGGATCCAAAGATTCCAGTCGAGGATAAGATGTCTGCCCTGACAGAGGCGTCAACCCAAATTATGGCTGATGTTGTATGCTCGCCGGAGTCAGCTGACAAAATTAAGATCGCCTGCAAGCAAAGTGAAAACCATGTGATTTTTGCGCTTCTCGGTGGCGAAGCGCAGGTCGCTATGCAAAAAACCGATTCAACTGCGCCTTATGCGTTGGCGCATGCGATTAGCGTTTGCAATCTCTCTATCTTGCTGGGAATTCGATGTGGTATTGAAGACCAGGAGGAGCTAAGAGACCTTGGCTCCGGTGGACTATTGCATGAGGTCGGTAAATCGATTTTGGATGAAAAATACTACCTGCGCAAGGATGGGGGACATCGTATTACTAACAACCGCTTACGCAACTACCCTGCCATCGGCAAGAAACTATTGCAAAGTTCAAAGGCGCTACCCGAAAGGGGTCTGCGCTTGGTTCTTGAACATCAGGAACGACTTGATGGTTCAGGATTCCCCAATGCTCTAAAAGGTGGCGCGATCTCAACTCATGGGCGAATTGTGGCTATATGCGACCACTTTGATGAACTAACAGTTCCCGGAGACAAACGAAAGTCGCTTACCGCTTTCGCAGCGCTAAAGTCGATGAAGAACAACTCAAGACAATTTGACTCGCGGATGCTGAATCACTTTATCATGATGCTCGGCGGTGTTAGTCAACAATCTACTCGAACAGCTAGCGTCTCTTCAAGTCCCAGCTAATCGCCCGCTCAAAGCTAAATCTTTGCCAACTGCTTTCATTCTAGCAGAATTTCCAGCTTTGTTCTCCGATGGATAGGTCTGAGAATCTGCCGATATCAATTGTGTGACCTGCCCACTAAACACAGGACGCCCTGAAACAATCAAGGCGCTAAGAAACCGCTCCCAACAATACGAAACTGCTTATCTTGCGCTCAAAATCGCTTCTCTGGCAGTCTTTCTAAATCTATTATCATACTCTCAAGGGTCTGCCGCGTCACGAGATGGTTATCGTTTGGGTCAGGCTACAAAATGGTCTAGTGTTTCATTTTCGGCTGGCTCTTCGATGGTCTCAGGTGATAGAGTTGGAATTGGAGCCAATGAATTCACGGCTTTATTGGGCGCTGATTCTCTATATAGCAATCCAAGACACTTGGTTTTTGAATATGCTGAACACAGTCAAAGGACAACTCTTGCGCTTGGCATTGAGTACACCCGAATCACCACTTCCAGTAATTTGAAAACTGAACTCGGACTGACTGATTTGTCTTCTCTGTCAGTTGGCTATCTTGATTTGCCCTTCACCTATCGCATCAATACATTTGAGCCGGGTAAGTCGGCGCTCAATATCTCCGCTGGTGTTTCATTGATTGCAATGATGGATATCGCAGTGTCGTCATTAGCGGTATTTAAGAGTGGAGAGAGTTCAAGCGACGCTACCGGAACAACCACGACCTCAGGCAAGTTGGCCAACAAGCACATAGACTTTGGATTTGGATTTGGTGGCGAGATAGAAATCGAACGGCGTATCGCAAGTAGCCTGTTTCTAACTGCGCGAGCGGGGTTCCGTCATCCATTTAGCGGTGTGACACGTCCGGATTTGGGCTTTTTCCTGGCAGGTCTTCGAATCTATAGTATGTAGTTCAATACGTCGTATAGTTTCTGAATCAATTACCCGCTTACTGCTAAGTCTCTAACACCTGCATCAAAAATCAATTGAAATGTGGAATTTGTCTGTGTCAAAGTCAGACAATCTCCATGAAAACCACAGAGTTCCGATCGGCAAAAAATTCGCCAGCCCGCAACCTGCTTCGTAATACACTTGCGAAGCGTCAGGGAAGGAGGTTTGGTCGAACTCCGATCTACGAGAGTCAAAGTCGGCCCATCCAATCGCGCCATGCAGTCCCAAGTTAGAGGAGAAACTGTGGATAATCGGCAATGGAATGTAACGGAATGGGTTGATGTCTATTACCTGGGTCATACCAGCTAGCGCGTATCTATCTCCGAAGAATTCGGCTGAGCCAATTGTTTTTAGCTGTCGGGTTGCCCCCGATAAACCACGACGCGCTCCTAGTCTGAATAACGCTTGAGATGGCGCCAGTCCTCTCACAATACCTAATTGTAATGAAAATCGCCCGCGGCCAAGAGCCCAGTAGCGGTTGATTGCTAGCTCGGCATAGTATCTCTTGTAAGAGAAATCTCCCCCAATAGAGCGGTCACCGGCTCGCTCATGAGCCAACACAATCAAAGTTGAGTTGCGATTGAACGCCAAGGAGATTTCGTTTCCATCACGCTGGTAATCGCGGCTGTCAAAACGAGCATATACACCGATTTTTCGCAGATTGCCATGCTGGGCGGAAGGATTCTCACGAAATGTGTGGCTACCACGCAAGGTAAAATCTGTAGCAGTTGAAATCGCGCTTTGGGTTATGTCGGTGTAACTAACACTGGTTTCCCATTTTGCAAATGGGCGGTACCCCAGCTCGGCGCTCCAACCCTTGTTAATGACATAGTTCTCCGGGTCACGTTGCACTGCCAGAGTTTGGAAAGTGGCTCCACGCGACGCGACACCTGGTGAATAGTTTACTGGCTGGACTTTGTCAAAAAACGATGCGCGCAAAGTTGTTTCGTGGTATTTGTCGAATTGATATCCGGCACTCACATTGTAATTCCAACGCGAGCTTGAAACCCCATATCCAGCGCTCACGCTTCCAAGGGCGCCTGTCTCATATACTGACTTCTTAAAGCCCATCCCAAGATAGTTACCCTCAACTGAATTGAAGTGATACCAATCGGCAAATGAGCTTATATAGTATCGCTCGAAGAAACGATCGAGTTTTCGGTTGAATTGATATATACCAAATCCAATTCGTATCGCGGGATTGTTTGAGAGCACACTATCCTTTAGAAACTCAGTGTGTTCATACCCGACGCTATCTCTGGCCGAAAGCGGAATAGCTTGCCGTTGCGCCCATTTGGTGGAGTCATAGTCATCCACGCCTTGCGCTACCTCGGTTCGAAAACGATCAAAGACCCCGCCTGGTAGGTCTGCATTGATCTCATAGTCCTGAATCGCGGTAAACTGCTCTATCTTCCAGGTTGTGCTATCGTCTGGATACTCACCATCTATATGCAAATCCACCGGCATCCAGTGATCGCCGGAAAACCTCCGAAAGCGCTGGCTATACCTTACATCTGATTTCTCACTTTCCCCGGAAACGACTCTCTTACGCGAGATATTGACTTCGCGCACTTCGTAGGTTTTGTTGGCAATCCCGATTACTCCACTCAACAGGGATGAGTCCTTCTTCGGTTCGAATCCTAAATAAAATATCGCAACACTATCCATGTAAAGCGTATCCTGAATCCAGTAGCGATAGATATCAAGGGCATCTTCTGCCGTGGGTGTCGGCACTTTTTCACCGCCCCATTCGATTGAATTGCGGTTGAAATTCGGAATTCGATCGACTGCGATAGTGTTCCACTCTGCCAGAATAGTAGCGCCTTGCTTGCGCGCTACTATTATCTCTTTGTAGTCATCGGGTTGTCTCCAATAACCGTCACTAGCTGTTTCGGTTATCAGAGCCACTAGAAACGAGGTGTCGTGTTCGGTTTTGTAGGAGGCAACCGTCTTTGTGTAAGCCTTGAATGAGTAGTTATCAATGGCGGCGAGAATCTCTTTTTTTCTATCGATAGCGCGCTTGATGATTCGCTCTGCGGGAGTCAACCCATCTGCGTATACCACTATGCCAGTCAATTCGAGAGCCGCAGGAGTGAGCGAGACCTTGATATGGAATATCTCTTCGGGCTGTCGCGGGATTGTATGTTTCTGACTATTGTACCCTATGGCGCTAACCTTTATGGTAGAATCAGACGGATGCAAGTATATCTTGAATTCACCATTCTCATTGGCCACCGTCCCTCGATCGGTATTGAGAATACTGATTGAGGCAAAGGGGATAGGCTCTCCCGAGGATTCATCATTAACTACTCCCTTGACTACTGTATCGTCTTTATCGGCTGCGGCATTCGCAATACACAGAGGTATCATGCCTATCAAAATGAGCAAAGTTACCCCGACCCATAGTCGGGATACCAGCTCTCCTGCAAAGTGGCGATGGCCCCCAACCAGCAACATTTCTCGCTTGAATATCAATTCTACATCTCCTCTATGTAGCGTTATCGAAAGCCACCTTGAGCATCGACGCACTTTTCGCTATACGGCAGTTCCAGACAATAGTTTCCAGCCTACTACTACTCAGAGGATGCTTTACTTCAATGCAGGATTTGCATAGTTTCTCGGATATGGACAAGACACTTGTTGCAAACCTCTCCTCGTTCTCCACTGACCGCAGGAAACTCTTTCTGGCTGTTTTTGGCCTATTGACTGCAATAACAGCAGTGGCTAGCGCATTGTTCTTCCGCGACAAGTATATGTATGGGATGCTGGTTTTAGCAACTCCACTGGCGCTGGTGGTTGTCAGCTCACCACGCATAGCGATTTATCAATTCATATTCTGCGTATTTATCCACTTCATTGTTTCCCCGGGGCTGACTTTGGTGGATCTCAGCGCTCTCATCTTGATTACCTCAGCCGCGATTGACACACTAGTCGGCGCCAAAGTCCGGCGCGAACACAGAAACGCCGGTCAATCATACACCTTAACCAAATACTATCTTGCCATAATGACGGCAGTAGGAATTGCCGGAATATTTGCCTACGATCACTCACTCTCGATTCGACCTTTCCTACGAATAGGCTTCATACTTGCCACGTTCCTTTCTGTTATCAGACTCTCGCATAGTGTTTCAATAATCCAAATGCTAAAGTTCTACTTCTGGGCGGCTGTCGCGAATTCTGCTATTGCGCTGATTCCATTTATTATCTCGTACGGATCAATACGAGCATTTGGCCTAACCGGACGCTCGCTGGATGAATTGACAATGCTGGCTCTGCCGATAGGTTTGGCGCTCTTTCTCGGAGTGTCCAAAAAAGAGCGCACTCGCTATGGGGTTGGGATTCTCATGGTTCTCGGCGGGTTATTCGCGACACAATCCAGGGCGCCGATAATTTTTGCCACCTTCGGGGCGATATTCACCTTTTGGAGCGCGCAACGATTTTCGTCAAACAATCAGCTTTTGCGCGACAAGAGACTTGCCATAAACACACGAATCTCGAAATCTATACGAGGACACATCAAGAGTATCCTTCTTGTAGCCGGGGCATTGGTTTTGGTGACGTTGCTTGTGGCGCCGGAGGTTTTTACAGCGGCTTCACTGAGATTTGAGAGACTGTTGACTACGCATCCAGGTGGGACGTTCCGGCTTCGGTTAACACTTTGGAAGTTCGCTTTGATGGCGTTTTATGATAACCCGCTGATTGGAATTGGGCCGGGGAATTTCAAGTCGATTGGAACACTGTACGGAGCGCTTCACATGGATGGCGCCTTGTACTGGATTCAGGGTCTTTCGGCGCACAATCTCTTTTTGCAATATCTGGCAGAGACCGGAATTATCGGGGGGACAGCTGTTTTGGCTTTATTCTGGAAGCAATTCAGTATGGCGAAATCCCGTTGGATACACGTGAAATCCCGAAGCTTCAACTCCAATGATTTCATTGTATCTCTTTGTCTCTATTCAGCCGGGGCTATTTTGTTTATGACAACTTTGCTTGAAGCGGGTTGGCTCTGGAGCCAAACTGGCTTTATAGCTGCTTTCTTCTTGGCTATGGTTAGTGTGAATTCTGTGCAAAATAGTCCTGCAACACACTCCCCCAAGTGACCACTGCAACTCGATAAAAGGAATAGCCCCGGTGGAATATCCCACCGGGGCTTTTCGCGCTTTGTGCGCTCCCCTCACCGCTCGTTTTCAGCGATTATCAGTCTTTTGCTACAACGGCTCTGGATATTTACAACGGCCAGTCGCGTAGCATGCGCTCAGTTTCTTCGCTGTGGCCGCTCTCGTCTCGCACCATATCCTCCAACTGGACTACCAGCCCTTTGTCTCCGAATTCCTCGGCCTGATTGGCGCGCTCGGAATAGTCAGCGACTGCCTGAAGTTCCGCTTTTAGGACAGCCTCCAGCATCGCGCGATTGTCTTTTGCAACTGGGACTGGCCTTGCTTCTGTAGTAGGCTCTCCGCCTAGCGCCACAATTTTGTTCGCCAGGTATTGCGCGTGCAATTGTTCATCAGCCACTTCGGTTAAAAAGAATTGTGCTAGTTGAGGTCGATATGGTCCAGTGGCCTTGGCAGCATAGGTGATGTATTGAATAATCGCGCTGAGCTCGCCTGAAAGGTCATGGTTGAGCGCCTCGATAAGCTTCTTCTTGTCCATTTTAAGTCATCCTGTCTGTTTGTTTCATGTTCAGATGTTACCGGCATATCACTTGAAAAATAATACATCAAAAAAATAATGCCGACGGCCCCTAGAGCGAACTATTCTGTTGTTTCTCTTGAGAAGATTCCCTGAAGAGCCGCTCTTCTCGTCGGCATCGGGTATTAGACAAACTCGGGCCAAATTGGTCGCAACTTTTCTTTAAGAAAGTATTCAAGGGTTAAGAAAATACTCGAGTCCACGGTTCTGTGGACTCGGGTGAAATACTGTTTCGGCCCTCAGCGGTCTTGCTTGCGAGTTAGTCCGCTACTCTTGCGGTCATTGTCAGCAGGCTTTCAGAAATCTGCTGAAGCGTGAAACTCCATGTGGCTGTGGAACCATCGATTGAAGTTGCGTTTGACTCAAGAACTTTCCCGGGAAATGTGATGGCAAAAACGATTGCAGGGTTCTCGGTGTCTGTGGCGGCTCTTTCCATTTCACGAGCCATCGCTTCCAAATCGGTTCCTGCGAAATTCTCAGCTGTCAAATTCATATTACCATCATCGTCATCACCGTCTTCGGCGCCCTCATCGCCATCAAACTGGCCCTCATATCCAATTTCATCACCGGTAGATTCCTCACCGTCGTCCATTCCGCCAGTCATTCTACCAGCGCCTCCGCCATCGTTCTGCATAGCTCGTGAGAACAACCAGGTACCGTCATCTTGTTTAACATAGCTAGCCGAGGTCTCCTCTATCCCCTCCGGGGTCTCCTCCATCCCTTCCGAAGGGTTGTCATCCGGGAATAATGACGCTGCGGCAATGTCCAACTCTGCAAGTGAACTAAAACTGAATTTGGCATCGACCGCACCGCCGACCCCTGAGTCAGGACTGTTGTATTCCAGCAACTTCACATTAGACTTACTGGATGCTAGAAACTCTTCAATGGCGTTTTCCGAGGCGATCATGGTCGGCTGTTCAATTTCCCCTGCTTCCTCGCCGCTGAACTTCGCGGTCATTTTCATTAGCTCATTCATTTGTTTCAAATACTCAGCGCTTAGAGCGAAGTGGATGTTAACTGTACCTGAACCGTCTTTGTTCAGTGACACCTTTTCCTTGTACTCTATGCAACCGCTCAATGAGACTATTGCAACTAAGGCTAGTGATAATACGTTTCTACGCATGATGACTTCTCCCTGCTTCATTGTGAGGTCACAAGCGCTGAGGCGCTTGTGATAGCTTCTATGCGAAATATACAGCCTCGCTGGAAGTTCGCAAATACGTTTTGCAAGCAACTGCAGTGTGTTCTTGCCAAACCGACTTGCACTGTCCATATTCGGTTCATGAAAGATTCTACGGTATTACAAAAAGAGCTTATCGAAGCGTGGCGAGCAAACAATCGGATTAACCTCTTTCTCATTGACAAAATCAGCGGAGAGGGGATGCAGTGTTCGCTCTCCACGCGTGGCGGAAAGAGTGTTGCGCGCCAGTTTACGCATATGCACAATGTGCGTTTATGGCAACTAGAGGCGCGAGCTAAAGACCTCTCCAAAGGACTTTACAAGTTCGGCCCGAAAGAGGAGCCAAGTAAGAAGGAGTTGAAACAAGCCTTGGAAGAATCAGCAGACCGCATTGAGGTGTTTTTAAGTCGAATCCTGACAGGCGACGGCAAAGCCCGCAGTTTCAAACGCGGTATCTATACTACGCTCTCCTACTTTGTGGCTCATGAGAGTCATCATCGCGGTAGTACCCTTTTGACGCTGAAGCAAAGCGGGCATAAGCTTGATCAAAAGTTATCCTATGCGATTTGGGATTGGGACAAGGTGTAGCGTATTTGACAAGCTGGTGAGCAAGGCATATAGTTGCCCTGAGACAATTATTGTTCGACGAACTTAACATCCACAGAAAGGCTTCACCATGACAGCTCTTAGCATATCAACTTTTAGCATGACAAAGAAAATTGGCGTTTTGGCGATTTGCGGATTATTGTTTCTCACCTCTTGCGGCACTATTGCGCTTGATGCGACCAAACTGCAGGAATCCGCGCAACTTAACGATTCGGTTGGCAAGCCGTATACTGTGCTGAAGACTTTTAGTGTAAACGACAAAGCAGGCTGGGCGCTGGGGATTATCCCGGCCAACAAACCAGCTGGCGACAAGCACCAATACTTCGCCGACTTCCTGCAGGAGCAAATTGCAGAAGTTGGTGGTGACGCGGTTATCAATTTGCGAATTCGAACGCAGGGCAATTTCGGAGATTTTCTCATCGCGGTTGGCACTTTGGGTTTGTATGTGACTCGGACTGTTACTATCTCTGGTGATGTAATTAAGTACAACTAATCCCATAATTCTTGGCGCTGCATAGCGTTTTTATTTGCCCTGAATGCCTTCGGTATTTGGGGTATTTTTTTGCCCAAGAAGATATGGGTTCGTTTGGTCATATTAAGTAGTCGCGAAGTGAAAGATGTAGCGATTCTGTCAATAACAACCTCACTCATTAGTGTTCTGCTCCGAATCATGCCGTTTATTAGTAGTGAAATTGCTAGCGAGACGACCCTGCGAACAATCTAGATGTCTCCCATATACTGCTCCCCATTAGTTGACGCTGTTTGTTAAGTAAGTATCTTCTTGACAATAACGCCAAATCTAGTAGTTTACTTTGAGGTCATCCACTGGGTTCACCACCCGACCATTTAGACGACCATTTAGTACTTGGAGGGAAAATGGCAGATCGAAATCTATATTCCAGGTGTTGTATGTTTCAAGCAAAAGGGCTATTCCTCGGCCTGATACTCGCAGGTAGTTTCTTCTTCATAACCACCAGCTCAGCTTTGGCAGATTCAAACCAGGTGTCTTCTTGCTGTACTCTTGGCGGCGATGTTACCGGTGATGGTCGTGTCAACATTGAGGACATTATGTACCTCGTTTACTACACATTTAGCGGGGGGCCGGCGCCGACTTGTTTTGACGCCGCCGATGTTACCGGTGACTCCACTTCGAATATCACTGACATTATGTATATCGTTACCTATGTATTTGCCGGTGGTCCGGCGCCGGTTTGTCCTACGTTTTCTACCGGCGGGGCCAGCAGTGACGCTTTGATTGACTCTGCTTTGACAAATGGAACAATAGATTACGAAACATCTCTTATATACCGGGTATATGCGCTCTACAATGACAGCCGTCTGCCTGCTATTTATCGGGGAGATGACTCTGGAATAAGAGAGAACAATGTTGAACTTGAAATTTCACGCAATTGGAATCAGCTCTCGGTTGCTACTCAGGATTTGGTTGGTCCGTATGTGGTCAATCCGATTTATGAGGGTAGCTGGTTGAATCAGGGTGTCGCCGGCGCTCGCTCACTTGATTCACTGTGGTGCAAACCATGGAAAGACACGTGTTCTATTAGCCCCGACTGGTACTATATTGACAGTAACAACGGCCTAGTCCGAGTTTGGTATAACCGCGCATTTATGGCGACGGACGAGGCGAAGGCGATTGCAGTTGCGGCGGCTATTGATAATGCCATCTATCCTAAACTTACTGGGCTTATGGGGAAAGTTCCTCTTAGTGACGCCGGTTTTATTAACAACGGCGGCAATGGACGAATGGATATCACGCTTATGCCTGGCCTTACTGATGTGTATGGATACACTACCTCAATCCCCGGAATCTTGTCCACTTGCACAAACTTCCCGCCACTTATCAAAGTCGATAGAGGGCTCACCGGGGGTATTTTGCTGGCAACAGTGACGCACGAGGTAATGCATGCAATTCTATTTGCCTTTCCGGCGGGGTGTTACTTTGAGCAGTATGCCTGGATGCACGAGGCTACTGCGACTTGGTCTGAGCATTATGTATATCCTGCCTTTAACAGCGAGCATGAATATACCTGGTTGTATATGTATCAAACGAACTGGCCACTGGACTGGAATCCTGAGAAAGGAAGCAAGAAAGCAGGTCTCTTCAAATACTCCACCTACTTGTTCTTCTTCTACCTGCAGCAAATCAGCGCAAACTTTATCCCGGCGATTTGGAATGCTTCTACATCACCCGATCCATTATCAGCGATTGAGTCCGGTTTGCAGTCAGCAGGGGGCACTAACCTTGAAGAGCGTTGGCCAGAATTCGCTTTGAGAAACTGGAATACCGCACCTTTTGATCAATACAAGCAGTGGGATAACATCAAAGAGAAAGCTTACGAATACAACATAGATGTAGCGCTGAACGGCGCCTCAGAGGGTCGTTTTGAGATTGAGAAATCTGAAGTGAATTACCTGACTGCACGATATACCCATTTCTATTTCGTGGATGACGATATCAGCTTTGTGTCATTTGTCAATGGACAAATGTTCGATGTTTCTACTGCTACCTCCTCTGATGGGGTATGGTACTATAAAGCGGTTGCTCGCCCTGCAGCTGAGACCAAAGGTCTCAAGATACAGATGCTGTACAAATTGTCGGGTCAGGATTGGGCCCTAAGAGATGTGACCGATGAAGCCAATGTCATATTTTGCCGCGACCGGCTAGACGGACGCGTAGAGGAGCTCGTATTCATCTTTTCCAATAGCAGTATTGACCGAGACCGCTCGATAAAACCTGCTGACCGGAATCCTCTTTTGTATGTGTCCAACACTGGATGCTGGGAGTGGTCAGGTGAAGTTAAGGTTGTTGAGAACGGCTGTGAGGTGACCACCTTGACTGCCAATGTTGATTGGACCACTCTGATGTCACCTATATTTAATTTGCGTCTCGGGCCATTGGATGAATTCGCTATGCTTCAAACAGGTATCCCTTTCACGCCTTCATCAGGTGTTTTTTCCTGGAAGGTTTCGGGCGGTTGTGGAGATTGTGTGGTTAGCGGTAGCAAGAGCTGGCCAGTTTTAGGCCCGGAGCCCAATCTCATGCTTGTGTACCCGGGAGCTTTTGGCGGGCCATATCATCGCGGAATCGATTTCGGAGACCTAACACCAGGTTTGACCGCCACCGCTAGCGAGCATGTTGTGTGTCCCGACGACACATTTGATAATCCTTTGTGGATAATTTCTCTTAACTCGAATACGGAAGCGCCCGAGGGGAAAATACATTTATCCGCAGACGGCAAGCAAATAACCGGAAGCTATGATGATGGTAGCGGAACGGTTACGACTATCAACTTGACCGCCGTTCGTGAATAGGCGGACGCCTCACCGCACTGAGAGATATCAGTAAGACGAAGTAAACCTGCCGCGGGCGGGTGGGATAACCGGCCGACATCAAAGGGATTCTGAATGCGATCCGGCAATTGATTACCACTCCAAACAGGAAGACTGAGAAGATTGGCTTTGATGCGAAGCGCTAGGGCGTCTTGACTTGTCAGGATTGGGGTGGTAGGTTTTTGATTGAGAGAATTGATGGAGTGAACCCACCGCAAGCGGGTGGGGTACCCGGTAATTGGCAAGGAGAAATAGCAATGAGAACAATGAAAGCGGTGCCTACAATGATGTTGACTGTCTTGTCTCTCTTCGCTATAACATGCACCAAGACGGAGACAATTGTTCAGCCCATAAATGTAGACAATACTGAAGAACATTTCATTAATTCAAATGTAATAGAGAGTTCCATTAAGGTCATTGGTTTTAATACCGTTCAGGTTCTTGTTCGCTCCAAAGTTGACTCAGTATTGTATAACCCCTCCGTTACACTCAAGTACGGGTTTTTGGGTAGTAGTGGCTCAACTCTTCTGACACTTTCAAACAAATCACCATTTGATGACTTCCATAGTGTTGATCCACTGATACCCGATTCACTCATTCCATGTGGACAAAGTACTTTTCAGACTGTCATAGGCGCCACCAACCATCCGTTATCTTTCGCTCAAATCGTCGACCTCAATTACGAATACGCCGCTTTTCTTGATAGCACAACATGCCCATGAAGTTCAGTGATTGGCTGGGTGGCAGGCTGGCTGTCACCTTGATCGCGGCGGGTGGGGTAATTGATGCAAGAAGGAATCAGTCTCATGGACGGTACAAAAGAGTCCGGTAGGGCAGGAGCCCTGTGGTCTTTTGAGATTGTTCTTGTAAGCCATTGAGCGCCAGTAGATTATGTTTCAACAGTAAGTATGCGAAGGACTTAGGCATTCCGTGTAGTTCAGTCTAGTTTGGTATAATTCGGTGTGTTTTGTACTCCGATGGGCACAGATTGGGCACAAAACTAGACCATTCCTCTTGACGGCCCCTAGGAATTGATGTGCATACACGTTAGACCTGTAAAAGCGGCCAATATTTAATATCTCCCATGCCTTCGATTCTGGATGGGAACACGAGGCGCTTATGGCTACCGAATAGACGGCGAAGACAAGGTAACGTACAATCACTACGATAGCTATCCTGATGAGCTTGGGTCAAACATCATTGGCTATGCCAGTCAAATGGAGTTAGAAAAGATGCGTGAGGTCGCTAAGTCAATTGTTTTGGTAAATGGCAATGAAGATGTTGAGAAGAAATTGATTGAGCGGTACAAGTCATATGCCGACCTTGGCGTTGCTGACGGAACCTACAAAAGCTGGTATTGCCTATTGAGAAACACACAAGGTGATCTCCAACCCTATCACGGGAAATTAGAACATATGATAGATTCACATGAATTGACTTTAGGTGTGAGACACCCAGGCTCGACTAGGTTTTGGGACAGAACGGCGAATGGACTCACAATTCTAGTCACTCTCTACCTTCGCGTAGTCATTCAAAAAGTTGACTATCGGTGGGATAAGCTTCTCTTTCAGCCCTGATAGTGGAATCACATTGATTAGCTTGACACCGTGGTAACCGTTGGAGTTTTCTTTTTGTAGGCTAGCGTAGTGTCCTGCTGCTTCGGGGTCACTGTTTGAACCCCGATATATTTCGAAGTTCCCGTCATCAAGATTTATGATATAAGACCAGCGACAATGGAAACTATCAGCCAAGAATACACGTGCATCTATCATGTGTTCCAAATCTTTGTGATACAAGTGGAGGCTACCCTGAGTATTTCGTAGAAGACAGTACCATCTATCGAATACGCAGTCAGTCACATTTAGATCAGCATAGAACATATAGCGTTTCACCAGTTCCTTCGCAGCGATGTCATCTTTGTCCACCAGTTTGATTCGCTCGGCAGCATCGTACATGGATGAATATCTGAATCTACTGGCATACTTCAAAATTCTAGTGCCAAGCACATCGGGATAGCTATCAAAGTGATTGTACGTTACCTTGTCTTCGCCATTGATGCGGTAGCCATAGACTCCGCGCGTTACCATTTCAAACGAATGGTAACTATCGTAATAAATACTGTCCTTCTAAATAGGGGCGAACAATAGCTCATCGATTGCTGTATCGGACAGTGGAAACATGCCGTGTGTTTTGTGCCCATCACGGTACAAAACAAACAGTATCAGGCTGAACTAAACTGAACTAGATGGAATACATAAGTTAATGACGGATATGGCGTTGCGGCGTAATGCGTTCAATGGCAAATGCTTAGTTAATCCTTCCAGAAAGACCGCAAGGGTTTCAACCTACGTGACTACTCAATCTCTGCGATTTGCCTGATGACTTTAGGTAAGTATGGATATACTTCGTTGGTGTCAGAAAACCCATCAATAACCTCCTCCGAACCAAATTTCAATCGTGCTTCCTCATAGAATGGGAGTTGCATTCGACGATACAAATCAATGAACTCATCATTGTCTTTCACTCCTGCATAACTAGAGTCGCCCATATCAACTTTGATTCGGCCTATGCTGATGAAACTCTGTAGCCGCACTGCGCCCTTCTCACCGAGAAGGTCACTGATTGCACATGATGACGGAAGCTCACAGTTATTGCACTTCATCTTGTGAACTACCTTGAAATCACATTTCTTCCTGTCCTCATCGTATCGCCACAATACATAACCTTCTTCCTTCCCTTCAATTATGTCACCACATACATCGCATATCCACTGCTCTAACGGCTTCAACATATTCGAACACCTCACATTAATTCAAGAGTACTATTACAAACACTCTATCTAACCAAAAAAACCAAGACTCAAGCTCTGAACTAGAGTACACTTCCATCTCCACAGAATCAACACAAAAGCACCCTCGCTTAGTTTCTGAAGCGTCCGGGCCACACTTCTTAGAGACTTCGGTTATGAACATGCGGGATTGCCGCGTCGCTGCGCTCCTCGCAATGACTGCATGGATGTGGGTTGTATATAAGAAAAGCCCCATTCTCCTATTGAGAATGGGGCTTTCTAATTAAAATCCGGCAGTGATCTACTCTCCCACACAGTCCCCCGTGCAGTACCATCGACGCGGTAGGGCTTAACTTCTGTGTTCGGAATGGGAACAGGTGTGACCCCTACGCTATCGCCACCGGAATAATCTTTATGTTTGTCAGGAGCGCATGGCTCCTGACCTACCGATATCGTGGCATGTGATTTTGTAGCTTGTGAAAGCTGGATTAGTCTTTTGTTGCGGTTATGAATCGGCGAGATTGCCGCGTCGCTGACGCTCCTCGCAATGACTGCATAAGTCAATTGTTTTTTTGTGTCTTTGTCATTTGGCAGACATCCCTCAATAGATTGCACAGACGAAGGTTTTGTATTCTCAGTCTTAGCATACTAGAAAAATTGGGAATCCGTTATGCGAAAAAATAAAAATCGATCAAGTCTCACGACTTATTAGTATCACTCGGCTGAATGCGTTACCGCACTTACACCTGTGACCTATCAACCTGGTAGTCTTCCAGGAGTCTTTAGAATCTTACGATTAGGGAAATCTAGTCTTGGAGTCGGCTTGGCGCTTAGATGCTTTCAGCGCTTATCCGTTCCAGACGCAGCTACCCAGCGGCGCCACTGGCGTGACGACTGGTGCACTGGCGGTCTGTCCAACCTGGTCCTCTCGTAC
>JAJRPM010000008.1 GCA_024280775.1 Candidatus Zixiibacteriota bacterium
AACATGTCATCAGAAACGAAGAAGACCTGGCAGACATTCGCAATTACATAAAATACAACCCGCAAAAGATAATATATTGACTCGTAGGGGCAGGGTCTCCCTGCCCGTCTTCTATTCAAGCAACAGCTTTGATGGAAAGAGGGCGCCGAAACGACGCCCCTACGGCAGAAGAACCATACAACAAAGGCGAACAACCACCCGTGATAACCGCAATTGGCAATCCTGTTTTTGATTTAATCAAAACCCAAAAAGTTGACACTAAAGAGCGCATCCTCTCAGGATGCTCCACTAATGCCGTATTGGCGCTGAACAAACTCGGAGAAGCCACCCGCCTGATTGGCGCTATCGGTCCGGATTTCCGCGAACAGTTCGAAACTGATTTCGCCGCGCGAGGCATTGAGAGCGTCATCATTGATTCGAAATCCTCCGGCGGATTCTCATTGCACTACTATGACGACTTCGGTAATCGCACCTTGGATTTACTCGGCAAGGCATCGGATATCACCAACATCAAACCCGAATGGTACACCGACAGCAAAGCGGTGTTGATTGGGCCGATACTCGGTGAAGTGTCATTTGAGGAAATCAAGAACATCCGTGAAAACTTCGACGGACTTTTCTTTTGTGACCCGCAAGGTCTTTTGCGCGGTGTCGATGACGACGGACGAATCAACCACACAGCCATAGACGGAATCAAAGAGGCGCTAAGCGCCTTTGACGTGGTGAAGCCCAATGAACTAGAAGGACAGGTGCTAACCGGGCTGGACTGCAGAAAACATGCGCATGAAGCCGCAAAGATTATTCACAGTTGGGGGCCAAAGATTGTATTCCTGACACTAGCGGAGCTTGGCGCGGTGATTTATGACGGTTCAGAGTGTGTGGATATTCCGCCCGATGAAATCAAGCAACCAGCAGACATACCTGCGGTAGAAGTAGATCTAATCGACTCAACCGGCGCCGGTGACACCTCGATGGCCGGTTTCACCTTCGAATACTTGCGCACTAAAGACATAGTAAAAAGCGCCTGTTTCGCCGGAGCCACCAGCTCAATAATGATAGAAAACGTAGGCCCTGATTTCAAAATGACCGAAGATATGGTCCGCGAACGAGCCGAAAAACTGTACGCCAAGATCAAAAACGGTTGGCGCCTGGAAGAAGTCGGGGCTTAAGAGATGCCCACGTCCACTGGTTGACCTCCGTCGATTGATGCTTCAGGTAAAATGGGTTCGTTCGGTAAAATAGGGTATGTGATGTAGGAATGTTGTAGTGATTTTGCAACGCTTTTTACCTCCGATAACTTTCATTTCCACTGGTACATACCATCATAAACCCTGTGGAGAGTATTCTGCGGCAGGTTTGTAGCGTTCTTGAAAAAAGTGGTCACTGTGCGATAGCTTTACGAAGCTTGTCGTATTGCTTAAGAATGCGATTGACCGTTCCTTGGCCTTCAAATAGGTTGTCTTCCTTTTTGCTAACGTTGCTGAATGTTGAAAGAATGTATTCAACGTCATCTCTCTCTATTTCATAGAGGACAAAGTAAGCCGCGTCCAATTCAGCCATCAACTCTGCGCGGTCACGAGCATCCCATTTGTGAACACCCGGCTTAAAACCGGTGGCTTCGGCCAGAGGCTTCATATCATTACTGGTGCAGGTGAGTTTGAGAACACGCCCTGTTATCCATTCTTCCAAAGACATGCGTTTGTCCCACAAACAAGGTGAGTTGTAGAACTCCAGTGAGAATACTGGTAACTGTTCGACAATGAAAAAGTTGAGTGTTACTCCTCCGGTTTTCTGACGCGCTACAAAATCGAGCGCGAACGAATTCAGGTTTGCAATCAAGCATTGCAGGCGAAGAACTCCTGCTCCACTTCTTATAATCGGAAAGTGATTGGTTACACCGGCAAAAGGTATTACTGAGCTAATCATTGTTCTCCGGTTCGTGGCGCTAGTGATGTCTTTGAACCCTAGAAGCGGAGTCTCATCTGATATGGACAACTTATCTTGTACTGCTTTCTTCGGAACCCACCATCTGGGTGTCGCGGAAAATTCAGGATTCATATGCTCAGTTTGAGTAGCAGGTGTAGTCTGTCCCTGTCGCATCCAATTCTCAGATTTTATCTCAACACCGGCCGCCCGATGGTCATACATTTGAATCATCTTGGCTTCATAGAGCGGCAGAAACACCTGGCTCTTTTTCTTCCAAAGAGCTCCATAGCGCCTAAAACCCTTTTCCTTGAGTTGTTCGGCGGTATGAAAAAGTTCAGCGTCATTGGTTTGATGGAACATCGTGAAGAAATTGATGCCCCATGGATTTCCACCCTCTTTGCGGTTGTGATCAATCAGAATTGGAACTCGCCGGTATATCGCCTTAGTGATTTCTGCGTCACGTTGAGAGCGAAATATAGGACAGGTATGAGTGTTGGGGTTTAGGAGTTTGATGTCATCGGTAGACAGGGTTACATGCCTTGTCAGCGGCTTTAGATCGTCGATGCTATGGGCAAAGAACACATAGTCGCTGTTGTCATAAGTATATTCAACGCCACTGAAGAGAAGGACAGAAAACTTCATCCTGCCATCAATGTCAGGGAAAATACCTTTTCTGTTCTCAAAATCGTAGAGCGCGATTAGCCTTTTCTCATTTAGTAATGAACCAAAAAAGTCTTTGGTCGTCTTGTCAGTTGCAATTCCCGAAGGCACCAGCAATCCAACCCTACCTCTTGGAGAAACGATGTTCATGGCCAATTCGGCAAACAAGGCATAGGTGTTAATATCCCCTTTCGCGGTCAACGGGAAAGACCCGGCGCTTCGCACATGGTCAAGCGTTGCCTCGGCATTGTCCTTGGCTTTTTGATAGCGCTGATATAATTCCGGGGATTTCTTCTTGAGTTTTTCTATTTTCTTCCGTCTATCGGCGGCGCTGACAGCCCCGGCAATTTCGGGGGCTACAATATCGAAAAACTCACGCTCCTGCAATTTCATCCTCTCCCAGGGCGGATTCCCGATAACGCAATCAAAACCGCTGTTCTTCTTGCCAAATGCTTTAGGGAACGCCTTCTCCCAATGCATGGAACGAATATCCAAGTCGGCGCTAGTTACCAGACTGTTGCCACAGATTATGTTCTTTGACAGGTCAGATAACGAGCGTCCTTCCTGAGCCGACCTAATCCACAAGGCTAACTGAGATATTTCAACTGCCTCCGGTGACAGATCAACGCCATAAAGGTTCTCATTGAGGATATACGCAGAGATCATATCCAAATGTTTGTTTGCTTCATCAATGTTGTGGAAGGCGAGCTGGTCCAGACATTCACGGTATTTCTCTTCCAGCAAATCATAAGCGGCAATCAGAAAGGCTCCGCTTCCGCAAGCTGGATCAACGACCCTGATACTTCGTAATTCAACCATGCAAGCAGAGTAGAAATCTCCAACCTTCTTGGATGCAGTTTCTGAAAACAGGTCTTTGTCACTCAGACCAGTTTTTTTCTGAATTTTCTTGAAACGCTCATCAACCAAATTGCCGATTACATTGTGTGCAATGAAGGCGGTAAACTCTGGTGGCGTGTAATATATCCCTGAACGTTTTCTCTCAGCGGACTTTCCCATTTTGGGACTCGCCGATTCGCTTTCAATTGGCTCCAAAAGTCCTGCGGCTTTGATTTTTCCTATGTCCCCTATTGACCGCTCAAACAAATGACCGAGCACATCAACATTCACTTCGTCACGAAAGTCATAGCGACCGACAGATTCAAAGAAGTGCGTCCACTCGTCGTCAAGGTCAAGATCATCTACTTCCGGGTCCTCACGAAACAGACCACCATTGTAGGCGTTGATATGGTGTTGCGGATTCCCCTTGTCAATGCTCCGAAAGAGGTTTTTGAAATTTTGCCAACGCGGATTCGTAACTTTGCTAAATGGAGGAAGCTGGGTGTAAGCGCTGTTGATTGTTCTCGCGGGGAGTAGCCCCCGGTCCTCACAAAAGGCGACGAATACAATCCTGTCGATGAGTTTTTGAGCAATATGAATTGCGGTCTCTAGAGGTTTCTTGTGTGAAGAGTTTACTAGATGGTGAATCAGTTTGGTTCTATTCTCAGAGTATGCGTTATAGAGGTCGTCGCCAACTCTTCGCTGTTGTTCACTGGTCTGATCGAGCAAAAGGAGCGCTCTGGAACTGTCCCCGGGCCTCTTTGGAATCAACCCCTCGCGCTGGAGCACATAGTAAAAACCTGCAAAGATATCAGGATCACGCAATTCCTGAAGGAGAAATAATTGATAAGCGCGCGTCGTCTTATTTCGGTGATAGAGCCGAAAGCTCACGTAATTTGTGACAATTCCCCAGGGACATCCAGGCGCATCATTTAGATACCCCCAACACTGTTGAACTGGTGTCCTGCCTCTGGACCTATCTCTATCAAGGTTCGTGCTCGGCCCTTTTAGCTCAACCATTGCGTAAGGCTGGTCAATTTCGTTACCGTCGAAAACACCTAGCGCCGCATCCGCAAATCCGCCGTTTACCGAATAATCCGGTATTAGGTTCCAAGTATCCAGCCCCTTAGACATAGAGGCAAATCCCAAAGCCTCGCCAAAGACTTCGCTGAGAAAGCTAACCTGGAGGTTCTTTTCCTTCTGCTTGCCTAGCTTGCCGGATTTTTCGAGATCTGCCCATCGACAAATTATTCTGTGAGCGCGGTCCCAATCCTCGTCACGCAAAAGATGGTCCATCGCCTTCTTTTGCAGATATTTCGGCAGAAATAGGTTCTGTTTCTGTTTGTCGTCTCCGTAATGTGGCTGACTGTAACCTGCGAATAGGGACTGCTGCATTTGTTGCCGTTTCTTGAATCTGAATTCTAGTAAAGTTTCACTTTATATGGCTTGAGTATTGGCAAGCGTTTGGAAAGAATAACGCTTGGCGACAGTGTTGGCAATCACATTCCACTCAAGAGCCCATATCCACCAGTCCACCTGCTTTTTCAGTCCAAAAACAGCCGAAAAACACCGGCTCTCAGCCGATAAGCTATTGCCAGAAGCCAGTCTTTGCCCTTTATTGGGAATCTTCCGCTCGAGTTGGGCGGGGTTTTGTTGTGCGTAGTGGATTTGCGCATTTTGCTGAAATTAACTAATCGCTTGTTATAGAACACAGCTGTTGTGAAGGCGGCTTGATTGAAAGGAAATGAGCCAGATGGCCAAAGGTAAGTTGAAAGTAGCTATTATCGGAGTCGGTAATTGTTGCTCCTCATTTGTACAGGGCGTGGAGTTCTACAAGAACGCCAAAGATGATGAATTTGTACCGGGATTGATGCATGTCAATCTTGGCGGCTATCACATTCGGGATATCGAGTTTGTCGCCGCTATCGACATCGACAAAAACAAAGTCGGCAAAGATCTCTCCGAGGCGATTTTCACCAAACCGAATAACACCATAAAGTTCTCGGATGTCCCGAAAACCGGTGTCACTGTTCAGCGCGGCATGACCCATGACGGTTTGGGCAAATATCTCTCGCAGATTATCGAAAAAGCCCCGGGTGACACAGTTGATATTGTCAAACTTCTCAAAAGCTCAAAGGCTGATGTAGTCGTGAACTATTTGCCGGTTGGCTCAGAAGAGGCCACCAAGTGGTATGTCGAGCAGATTCTTGAAGCCGGTTGTGGTTTTGTGAATTGTATTCCGGTGTTTATCGGTCGCGAAAGATACTGGCAGAAGCGCTTCGAGGAGAAAGGTGTTCCGGTTATCGGTGATGACATCAAATCTCAAGTCGGCGCAACTATCACCCATAGAATCCTGACTCGTTTGTTCCTTGAACGCGGAGTGAAACTGGAGCGCACCAGTCAGCTCAACGTCGGCGGAAACACCGACTTCCTCAATATGCTCGAACGTGAGCGTCTTGAATCCAAGAAGATTTCCAAGACCAATGCAGTCACCAGCCAGTTGGATTATGATATTGGCGCTGGTAATGTTCACATCGGTCCTTCGGACTATGTCGAATGGCTTTCCGATAGAAAATGGGCCTATATCCGTTTGGAGGGCACAACTTTCGGCAATGTCCCGTTGAATATCGAAATGAAAATGGAAGTTTGGGATTCGCCAAACTCTGCAGGCGTGGTAATTGATGCGGTGCGCTGTTGCAAACTCGCTCTTGATAATGGTATCTCAGGTGTTCTCAAGGGCCCGTCGGCGTACTTCAAGAAATCACCTCCAGTGCAGTATCACGACGATGTTGCTCGTGATATGACAGAAGCCTTTATCAAAAAGTATGCGCTGAAAACCAAGAAGAAAGCTGGTAGTTCTTTGAAGCTTAAATCCAAAGCTAACGGTTCCAAATCTAATGGAACTTCAAAGTCCACCACCAGACGCGCCTCGGTCAAGAAGGCAATCAAGGCCGCAGGAACAACCGGCAAGACCACACCTGTACGCACAACCCGCAAACGTGCGGCAACTGCGAAATAGGTTGGTGAGGTAATCTTGCTAGTAGGTCGGGTTCCGAAGCGCCAAAGGCGCGTAGAAACTCGATATAATAGAATCGCTTGATATGCAAATACAGCCGACGGAGGTACATCCCCCGTCGGCTTTTTTGTATCATATATTTGTATCATATTGGGGGCTATCATTAGATATGAATCTATAAGAAGCAGAGCCAATGAAAAATAAGAAACACAACCAGAAGAAATCAGGACTGTTTGTCACCTTCGAAGGCATTGACGGCTCCGGTAAGAGCTCGCAATTGCGCATGGCGAACAAATTCCTGCGCAAGGCAGGGTTTGAGACATTAGTCTTGCGTGAACCGGGATCAGCGCCGCTCTCAGAGCGAATTCGCAAAATTCTTCTCGATCCCAAACTGCAGGTCGCCGATTATCCGGAGCTACTTCTATATCTTGCCGCACGAGGACAGTTAGTGAATGAAATAATCGCTCCGGCGCTTGATGAGGGCGCGATTGTGCTATGTGACAGGTTTCATGACTCTACGGTAGCATATCAAGGTTATGGCCGAAAACTGGACTTAGATTTTATAGAACAATTACGGCTTAGTCTCGTTGGAAAGGTATCGCCGCATAGGACGTATGTTTTCGATGTAGATTACCCTACGTCTTTGTCGCGACGAAAAAAGACACCAGATAGACTGGAAAAAGAATCAGAGCTATTTTTCAAACGTGTGCGCGCCGGGTTTAGAAAAATTGCTCGTGAAGAACCAAAGCGAGTGGCGCTTATCAACTCTATGCGGACTCCGGCTGAGATTAGCGCCGATGTATGTGACGACCTTGAGAAACTATTGCACAGCAAAAAACTATTGCGCAGGAAGAAACTATTGTGACACAGACATTGCCGGATGATACATCGCAAGAACAATCCAAGGAATTACCCGCCGGAACACCGGCAGTGGCGTTCTTTCTGCTTTCGATGATCTTCGCTTTACTCACTGGCGCCTCGTTGTATGTAATTTCCTCGCCACAGTTGCGCAAAATTGCTCGCTTTGAAGGAACTGTTAGAGCAATAATGGCCGAGTATCCTGAAGACATTGACGCCGATGAGTTCTTCAAGAATTCTTCGGATGCAATCTACGGCACACTAGACAGATACAGCCGCTACGCCCCAAAGAAAGCCTACAGCCAAACTGTTGAAGAATACTCCGGATCCTATGCGGGACTAGGCGTGTCAATTGTTTCGCAATCACAGGGATTACTCATTGCTTCGGTGAATCCTGATGGCCCCGCCAGAGTCGCTGGAGTCAAACTAGGCGATATTCTTATCAGCGCCGACTCAATTGACCTGGTTGGGAAATCAACTCAACAGGCCAGCGAGATTCTCCGTGGCAAAAGTGGTGACACTGTAACTGTTGGCTTGATTCGCCCACGGGCGCAAAAAGCTCTGACCCGCAATCGTAAAGGCAGTTTATCGATTCAAGTAATCTATGACACTACGTTTTTGCCAATAGCTCGCGCGGCTGTGCCTTTACGCCATGTAACACTATTCGGAGTCACACCCAACGGCGCGCTATATATTAAGCTCAATGACTTTGGCTCCGGTGCGTTTGCACAGTTCAAAAGCGCGCTTGATTCACTGCGAAAATCTAAGCCCGATAGTCGCGGGATTCTGATTGACCTCCGCTACAACCCTGGCGGCCTTCTCTCGGAGTCTTTGAAACTTGCGGACTACTTTCTGCCTGATGAGACATTGCTACTAGGTGAAAAAGGCAAGTCACGCTGGAGTCGTCGCGAGTTTCATGGATGGAGTGACGATCAGACAGACGGCGCACCAGTGGTTATTATGGTCAATCGTTTTTCGGCTTCTGCATCGGAAGTATTCTCCGGAGCGCTAAAGTACGCCGGACGAGCAACGCTGGTGGGTGATACAACTTTCGGTAAAGGTCTGATACAGGAATACAATTCATTCTCTGACGGCTCAGCCTCCAAGTTAACAATTGGCAGATATTATTTCACAGGCGAACAATATCTAAATCAACCCGGCGCAAAGAAAGTTGATTCCGGTTCGGGTTTGCCGCCGGATATTCACTATCAATTCAAAACCGATGGCTCCTTGATGCAGGAATTGGGCCGGATGATGTTGTTCACCAAATTCGTAGCGCGCTATCAGGATAGAATCATAGAGGCCTATGAAAGCAAGAGCTACGACGACATAGTAAGTGAATTCCACCACACAGCAACCGAATCAGGTTTTACTTATCGCAGTGAGTTATTGCAACGCGCTAATGATTTATATCTTTGGGCGTCAGTGTATGGAACAGAGAAAAAGTCACAACAGATTAGCGATAGAATTCTGAGTAAAGCCGAGACCCTGGAAGGTAATATATTTGAAATGCAAAAAGAGCGAATCATTCGACGACTGGCGCGTTTGGCATTTGAGCGGCGCGACAATGAGAAGGCCGCTTTCCTGAAAGTAACTTTGCCAAACGATCCTGATATCCTGACTTGCGAGAAGATTTTGCTCGATAGTGACACTACCAAGGTAGGCGCCTGATTACATGGATACGTTAACAGTCTTTGGAGGCGCAATTGCCGCCGGGTTGATAGCTGGGGTGATGGGGCTTGGTGGAGGGGTCCTGATTATTCCAGCGTTGACCATATTTGTGGGAATCCCGATTAAGCAAGCGGTAGGTATTTCGTTGACATCGGTAATTGCAACCTCGATGTCGTCATCAACTGTGTATCTCAAGAAAGACCTGGTTGATTTGGAAATCGGGATATTGCTGGCGATAAGCGCTATTGCCGGCGGGCTATCCGGTGGAATCCTCAGCGCTTATATTCGCAACGAACACCTGGCGTTCATATTCTCAGGGATTCTAATATACTCTGCGATATCTTTTGCTATCAAAAAAGAGAACCTGCAAGCTCCGGAGTCCAAATACAATAAGAAGACGCTATGGGTCTTCTTGCTGATTTCATATTTCACCGGAATACTCACCGGGATGCTGGGGATTGGCGGCGGAATCATCTTTATCCCATTGCTGTATCTCGGCCTGAAGATGCCGCTCCCGATTGCAATTGGCACCTCGGCATTCAAAGTCGGGCTCACCGCCACCGCCGGCGCAGTTATATATTTTATGCGTGGCGATCTCGACCCGGTCCTCTCGATTATTCCTCCGGTAGTTGTGGGGATGATTGTCGGGGCTAGAGTCGGCGGGATGATTGGTGTCAAAATCAAGTCCAGCGTCACTAAAGGGTTGTTTTCTTTGATGCTGGTGTATTTCAGCTATAGAATGCTAAGTATGGGCCTGGCGGAATTGGCGAATAAGTGATGATTACTCTTTCTGAGAAAAGCAAAAGCATATTCACGCGCGTTAGTGACACGGCATTGGCGCTACTATTTGTTCTGATGGTTATCGGCTTTTTCTTAGATAGAAGCGGATTGGATCCCCGTTTTGCTAAGGAAGTAATTATCGCCGCCATAGCCCTGGCATTAGTTGCAACTCCTATCCGATTGCTGACTTTGGCGCTATTGTTTTCCAAAGAGCAACACCGACATATTGCGCTGATGACATTCTCGCTCATAGTGATTCTGGCGCTCGGGGTCTTGGTGAAATGGTATCTCCTATGAGCTTCTCATCAGGAGTTGAAGACTATCTGATATTCTGCGATTTCGACGGCACTATAGCCGAAGTCGATGTTGGCTATCGCATGCTCAGCGAGTTTTCGGTCACCGGCAACGAAGACCTCGAAGAACTCTGGAACACGCGCAAAATCGGCGCAAGGGAATGTTTGAAACTCGAAGCCGAGCGCATCAACTCCACCCGTGAAGATATGCTGGCCTATGTCGACCAGTTTGCTCTCGATAAAACGTTTGCGAAATTTGTAGAATTCGCTGAAAAGCAAGGCAGAGGAATAACTGTCCTTTCGGATGGATTAGACTTCTATATTGAACATCTGCTAGGCAAATACGGCTTGGAACATCTGCCAGTGCACACCAACCACGCCATCTTCAACGGAACCAAGCTCACAGTAGAATTCCCCTATGATAAGGGTTGCGGAATCTGCGGCTCCTGCAAAGCCGCGCGCATTAGGGACATCAAGTCACAGGAAAATTTCGACGGAACCGTGGTATTCGTCGGCAATGGATATTCTGATATTTGCGCGATAGCGGAAACTGATCTGCTCTTTGCCACAGGTGATCTACAAAAATACTGTGTAGCAGAAAATATCACACACACAGCATTCAAGTCATTCGCAGATATTGGAAAAGCGATGTTTGCTGACTGGAAATAGCTCTCCAAAAAACAGGCCAAGAAAACAGGCCCAAAAAAAGAGGCCACTGCAATCCGTTACAGTGACCTCATAGCAGGTAGATTAGCTTGGGAAGAATGCATCTCTACCACCTTGCGGTGACACCAGACCTTAAAAAGTTGATTCGAGAATATCGTATTCTCAAAAACTTCTAATTTTCTCTGAGGAAAAGGTCCAGTTCCACCACTGTAATTTCTCCTCAGATCAGGGCGCTAATTTATGAACGGCCCAGCGGCCCACCGCACCTGTTCACATAGCGGCCGTGCGAAGTCTGCGTGAGAAGACCGGTCAACTTCGGGTATTCACTACCCGGGAATCCCTGTCTTCTATGTCCCCCATCAGTCTCTAGCTATCTATTCGATAGGCTATGCAACCGACTTATTGGTTAAACGAGTTATTGGCTTTATAGTTTCACGCAAAATTTGCGCTTCTGTTCGTAGCTTCGTAAAATCGGTGTATTGCCCCTGGCTCGCATAACATTTGCCAAGAGCCCCGGTTGTGAATACTTTTGCATGGCTGTCGATAGTCTCATAATTAGAGTCAGACATCAGTTAGATTAAGAAAAATAACACTTCAAATAGAGCATCGCGGAAAGACTAATATGGATTACAAAACACGAGTTCGAATCTCTACGATACTAATTGACGAAAAAGTTACCCCCGGGACCGATGTGACCCTCCTTGGATGGGTGCGCACAGTGCGCATCGGTAAGGCCGTGAGTTTCGTCGAAGTCAATGACGGCTCCTGCCGCAGTGGCATTCAAGGAGTCGCCGAAACCGAGTCACATCCCGAGTTGAAAACTATCACCACCGGCGCCTCAGTTCGCATGAAAGGCGCCTTGGTGGTTTCCGAGGGCAAAGGACAAAAATACGAAGTGCAGATTAGCTCTATCGAATTGATAGGCGCCGCGCCGGATAATTTCCCCTTGCAGAAGAAACGTCACAGCATGGAGTTCCTGCGTGAAATCGCCCACTTGCGTCCACGCTCAAATACCTTTGGCGCGATAAACCGTCTGCGCTCCAAACTCGCGTACGGTATTCACAAATACTATCAGGAGCGCGGTTTCAATTATATCCATACTCCGATTATCACCGCCTCGGACTGCGAGGGCGCAGGAGATATGTTTCGGGTCTCCACTTTGCCAGCTGATAATCCGCCAAAAACGAAAGAAGGCGGTATTGATTGGGACAAAGATTTCTTCGCCGAGCAGACATTTTTGACCGTTTCGGGCCAATTGGAGGGCGAAGCGCTGGCTACTGCGTTGGGTGATATTTACACTTTCGGACCTACTTTCCGCTCGGAAAACTCGAATACCTCACGTCACGCCTCAGAGTTTTGGATGATTGAGCCGGAAATGGCCTGGGCGGAGCTGGAGGATAACATGGACCTCGCTGAGGATTTCCTTAAGGAAATCTTCAAATTCACGCTCAATGAATGCTCCGATGAAATGGAGTTTTTCAATCAATGGATAGAAAAGGGCGCGATTGAAAAACTCGAAGGCGTGATCAACAATCAATTCGAGCGGCTTTCCTATACTGATGCGATCAAGATTCTGGAGAAGAACTCCGACAAGTTCGAATTTCCCGTTGGCTGGGGAACAGATTTGCAGTCCGAGCATGAGCGCTATTTGACCGAGCAGGTTGTCAAGAAACCTGTGATTCTCTATGATTATCCCGAGGAAATCAAAAGCTTCTATATGAAAGTCTCAGGCGACGGTAAAACTGTCGGCGCGATGGATGTCCTGGTCCCGGGAATCGGCGAAATCATCGGCGGCTCCCAAAGAGAAGAGCGCCTCGATGTACTAGTAGAGCGCATGAAAAAGAAAGGCCTAAACCCCGAAGACGAAACCTATCAATGGTACCTCGACCTACGCCGCTTCGGCACCGTCCCCCACTCCGGCTTCGGCCTGGGCTTCGAGCGAACTTTGATGTATGTTAGTGGCCTGAGTAATATCCGAGATGTGATACCGTTTCCGAGAACACCGCGGTGGGCTAAGTTTTAGGAGGCGAAATTGAGTTTATGAAGACGAAGAAGAGTATCAGAGAAGAAATTAAGAAGTTAGAACTAGCTGGAGTAACAATACTGTATCTCGAACTAGCCTCAAAGAGCGAAAGATATCTCGACGCTCTTAAGAGCATCGATCAAACTTTTCAGAAGGCTTTGTCTGAGCGCAAGCCAAAGTCCACGATCAGTGACTATCAGGGATGGTATGCACAAGCACATGCAGTTGTACGACAGATTATCCCTGATCATCTGGATGAATTCGTAAAGCAATTCAAGCATCAGCGGGTGAGAAAAGAAATCACTTATGAGAATTACACGATTGAAGATTACCTGATTCGTCTAAGTATCACCCGGGGAGGGGATCCCTTATTTGACACGCTGGAAGCGTTCCACTTCAAATTTGAGCGGCAAATAGAAATACTGAAGTCCGCTAATATCATGTTAGACTCCCAACTATCGAGCATTCGGGGCACCCTACAAGCTGAACTCTTTGACGATGAACTTTCTGCGGCGAGGCATCTTAGTGAGAAAGGTTTTCTCCGCGCCGCTGGAGCTCTTGCCGGTGTGACGCTAGAACGACACTTATCATTAGTCGTAGAGGAGCACAAAGTACCGATTCGCAAGAAGAATCGAACTATTGCGGACTACAACGACGGATTAAAAGACTTCGGCACATATGACATCCCTGACTGGAGGTTCATCCAAAGATTGGCCGATATACGAAATATGTGCGATCATGACAAAGACCGAGAACCCCGCGATGATGAGATCGTGGAATTGCTCGACGGCGTTGATAAGATTATTAAGACAGTTTCGTAGGTCGGGTTCCGTAGCGTCGCAGACGCGCAGAAACCCGACATCTCTGCTGATTACCGAAACTATCATAATGTCGGGTTTCTGCGTCACATGAATGTGACTCCGGAACCCGACCTACGAAACTATTCGTTGTTAGCAATGTGGTACATGATATTTTCGTCTTCCCAATAAATATTTGAGGTGTCCGAAAAATCATTGCGGATATTATCTTCAAACTGGCTTAGAGCCGATGTAAGTTCTTTTTCACTGTAAAGACTAAATGTGGAATAATGACGCTGCTTAACTAGCAACGCGAGTCGCTCTAGTGACATTGAGCGTTTGTAGGGGAATTTGGTCACAGATTTTAGTTCAAGCGTTTCTAGCTTCGACAATTCTTTTTCGATGACGTCCTGATGATAGAGACGTGATTCTTTTTCGAGGAATCCAGGAAAATATTTTCCCCAAATGCTATTGTTGTTTTGCTCTGCCAAACGCGTATATACGAATAGTTGACCGTGGTCAACCAGGAGACGAACGCTCTCCAGGAAAAACTCATTGAGTTGGAAATGATGTATCGCATTAAATGTGAAAATTGCATCTAGAGCGGCATTTTCCAAAGGAATGTTTTCTGATGGAGAATCGACAATTGTGAATCTATGAATGTCTTTTATTTGAAATTGTACTTTGAGCTCCCGAAGCATTTCGGAACTGTTATCGCAACAAAATAACGAGAGTTGTTCTCCGTACGCTTCAGATAGCATCATAGAATAACGGCCAGATCCGCATCCTACATCAGCGCAAATTAGGCCTTTATGGCCTTTTAGATTTGAAGTGATGAAACGAATCGGCTCGGTATCTGTAGTTCTAAGATTGCTATATTCCTTGGCAACTTGCGTAAAATGAAGACCCATGCTTGTGTGCATTAGCAATTTCCTTAGTTGAGCTAGAGTTCATATCTCCCAGACCACTAGAGTAGAACATCGATTATTTCGCCCAATTCAGGATAATTCATGAATGGTCAAATGAATCAATTGATACAACAAATACGCTACGGGCCTAGAGACCATAGATTAGTAAGGTAGCAAGCAATTCCCATTCAGTCAAGCAAGAGGCATGGTGGATAACCTCCCGCACAGTAACCACTTTAGCTGGCGTGGCCCGGACATTTGTCCGGGTTTCAGCTCGTTGCGCAACTGTTTCGAAAGAAACCGGGACTAACGTCCCGGCCACACTGCCGGAATAGAATCAAACGGAATAGAATCAAAACAACACCTTCTCAAAATCACCACCAACTCACACCATTTTCCGCATCGGCCTATTATAGATGCATCGCCCAACTCGCAAGCGCCAATAATGACACGAATTACAAAAAGACTACAACATTCCTCCACGAGGTACTCATATTAACCAAACGAACCCATTTCGCATCGTTCATCTTATGTCCTCAAGCGGTATTTTTCACTATACTAATTACGAGCCGCTCTTAGGCTCAACATTCTCAGCCCGGCGTTACGGGCCTCAATAAACTGGAATCTCATCACGAGGTGGATATATGAAAGCCATAGACAAACTCAAGCAAGCCCAGGTCAAAAACAACTCCATGTTGTGCGTAGGCTTAGACTTAGACCCCAAAAGAGTCCCCCAGCCCTTCGGCGCATCCTCCAAAGGACTATTCGACTTTGCCAGACTAATAATCGAATCCACCTCAGACTTAGTCTCGGCCTATAAACCCAATCTGGCGTTCTTCGAGGCCATGGGCTCCGATGGAATCTCTCTCTTACAACAAATCTGTCGCCGCATCCCCGAAGATATCCCAATCATCCTCGATGCCAAACGCGGAGACATCGGCAACACCTCCGCCCAATACGCCGCCGCTCTCTACAAAAACTTCGGAGCCGACTGGGTGACTGTGAATCCCTACATGGGCCACGACTCAATCAAACCTTTTCTGGATTATCAGGATCGCGGCGTTTTCGTCCTTTGCCTGACCTCAAACCCCGGAAGCATGGACTTCCAAACTCTAAACTGTGACGGCCAGCCGCTATATATGCGTGTCTGCGAAAAAGCCGCCCAATGGAATACCAATCAAAACATCGGCCTGGTAGTCGGCGCCACTCATCCCGATAGCATGACCAACATCCGGCGCAGCGCCGAAGATATGCCCCTGCTAATCCCCGGTATCGGCGCCCAGGGCGGAGCTCTCGAAAAAGCCGTGATAGGCGGCTCGGCCAATTTCACCAAAACCGCGCTTCTAAATGTCTCGCGCTCAGTCCTCTATGCCAGCAAAGGGCAGGACTTCGCCGAAAAAGCCCGCGAAAGCGCCCAAAAAATCGTCACAAAAATCAACGCGCTAAGACCAACAAATCGTGACGATAGCGCATCTCAGCCAGCTTCAAACCCGGGCGCTGAATCCGCGACCGAATCATGTCAAATAAACACCGAAACCTCATCGACAGGTCAGGTAAACTGATTCTCAAGAGCCGCCTCTGAAAAGGCCTAGAAGCAAGACCTTAGCGGTCTGCGAAACCGAACTATTTCTTGACGAACGCCCCGCTAGAAGCTATATTTTCTCAGCGTTACTCTGAGTTACCAAAAGCTAATCTGCTACTGGTGATTTCATCGTAACCGTTATAGTTTTTACACAGCGACTTTGCCCAAACTCGCGCTATAGTACTCTCTCAATAACTTCACCCGCCCTATGGTGGACTATAAAATTGGTGAATTGTTAGCATACACTTGATTTCAAACTGACAGTGAACAATTGAATTTACACAATTCGGTAAGAGAATCTGTAAGAATTTCGCAACATCCGTTGCGCTGGGAATGGATTTTGCCCAACTGACTATAGATTGGTCTGCAAGGTGGGTTGATAAGCAATTCCACCCTAAGCATTTTATGGGTAAACAAACAGGAGTATATATTCTGACCGGAAAGAAGATTGCCGTAACTCGTTAGTCCTCAATGCACTCTAGTAAAGTGAGAATCCCCCATCGAAAGCTGAAGAATTCGCAACGAGAACTATGCAAAGAATTGCACCATTGACGCAGGTAGTCTCTACTGACTCTAGATTCTCCTTAGACCAAGCATGAATATCGAAAAAAATATCATAATTCATAAACATTCAACAACAGGGAGTAAATATGTCATTTAAGCGTCTTTTATTGGTTCCGCTAGCCACTTTGGCTCTGCTGGCGTTCTTCGACGTTTCAGCCCAGGCCCAGGCAGACCCAGGCATTCGAGATACCATCAGAATCGTAGACGCACAGGTTAACGCGGGGGATCACTTCCCCTTGACTGTGCGCATTTTTAATGACGAAGGTCTCAATGGAGGCACAATCGGAATGCGTTGGGGAGACCCCGACTTGTTTCTCGATTCGGTAAGTTATGTCGGAAGTATCTTGGAGGCCTTACCGCCTTCATTCCGGCCAACTACAATCGACAATGCCACCAATTTTGAAGTGTTAACTGGCTTCTTCTTGTTCGGAGTCCCGCCAGTCCCCGCTAGCGCTGGAGTTTGGACCACGTTGTGGTTCACAGTAAGTCCAACCGCGACCGACAAAATAATCCCGCTTGATTCTATCAAAGTCGGACCAGCCGGTGACTTCCTGCTAGTAGATGGTACTAACGCTTCATTTCCACCAGAGTATGTTCAAGGATCGGTGACAATAGGAAACCCCTCAAGCAACACACCTCCTGTCCTGACCGCCATCACTCCGCAAACTGTCGCCGAAGGCGCCAATCTGAATTTTACTGTCACAGCAACCGACGCAGAGTCAATCCCGACTCTCAGCGCCTCAGCTCTGACTAACGCTACTTTCGTAGACAATGGTGACGGAACAGGCGCTTTTGATTTCAATCCGGACTTTACTCAAGCCGGACCACAGAGTGTGACCTTTATCGCCACTGACGGAGAATTCAGCGACACTATCACAGTCGCAATCACCGTCACCAATACAAATCGTCCGCCAGTATGGACCGCCGTTCCGGCCAAAGTAGTCAACGAAGGTGACTCACTCACCTTCGGAGTAACAGCAACCGACCCTGATGGCGATGGCCTGACACTCAGCGCTACCAATTTGCCGCCGAATGCAAGCTTTGTAGATAGCGGCAATGGATCCGGTTCAGCTACTTTTGCTCCTGACTTCACTCAAGCCGGAGGATACACTTTCAGCTTTGTAGCTGATGACGCCCCCGGGCCGGCGCTTGCCGCTGGTATCTTGGCAACCGACACTCTCAACGTGTCAGTCACGGTAAACAATGTTAACCGTGCGCCGCAATGGACAGCCGTTGCCCTGCAAACTGTGAACGAAGGTGATTCGCTCTCGTTCACAGTCACGGCAACCGACCCTGACGGCGATGCCCTAACCCTATCAGATGTGAGTCTGCCGACTAACGCAAGTTTCGTCGACAATGGCGATGGAACCGGCTCAGTTTCTTTTACACCTGATTTCACTCAAGCCGGTGACTTTACTTTCACCTTCGCCGCTGATGACGCTCCAGGGCCAACTCTGGCGCTTGGTAGTCGTGTAGTAGTGACACTAGATGTGCAAGTGACAGTCAGCAATGTAAACCGCGCACCGGTTCTCGCCGCTGTCAATGACACAAGCATTCAAGTAGGCCAGACATTGACACTGAATATCAGCGCGACTGATCCGGATGGAGACAGTCTGACACTTGGTTCTCCATTACTCTTGAATTCAACATTTACCGATAACGGCGATGGCACAGGTGTATTCAGCTTCACCCCGAATGCCTCCCAAGTCGGAGTGGTAGGTGTTAGCTGGACAGCTAGCGATGGCGACTTGAGCGATTCAACCGCCGCATCAATCACTGTATCCGCCGCGCCGCCTGTACTGGGTAGCGTCACACCCGATACACTATCATTCACTATTGTCCAGGGTGACGCAGCAACTCAGACAAGTTGCGCGTTCCTGACATCGTCGAATGCCCCGGAATCCTATACCGGTGTAGTCGTTGCAGGTGGAGTCTCGCTCTTTACAACCCTAATAGACACTGCCGGCCTGACCGATGACTCAGTATGTGTCACTGTAAGCGCAGCCGGATTGACGCCGGGTGTGTATTACAACACTGTTGCTTTTACAATCAACGGTATTGATAACAACCCCGTCAATCTCGTAGCGCGACTAACAGTTGAGCCAGCCGCTGTTTTCGATAGCGCTTTTGTGACCCCTGACACACTGTGGTTCACAACCATCGAAGGCTCAGGCGACATTTTCGACAGTAGCGCCTTTTTGACTTCGACCAATGCCCCGGCGGCGTATACCGCCTCAGCATCTGGTTCGCCGCTCTTTACAGCTCTGCTCTCAGACAGTGGCTTCACTGATGATTCGATTCGTTTTCAAGTCAATTGTGTAGGCATACAACCCGGACAGTACTACAACACTGTGACGATTAACGTTGGAGGAGTTGTCAATAATCCGGTTAGTTTCGTCAACTGCCTGGTGGTTGAGCCAGCGCAAGTGGATACTTCAAACCTTGCGCTTTCGGACTCAATGTTCCAATTCATAGCCAGCGTTGACACACCATTTATCGCTGGGGATTCTATTAGAGTATTCAATCTTGGCCCAGGACCGGATTTTGGCTGGGTGATCACGGGGATTGAGTGCTTTTACACTGATTGTGTAACTCCCCTGCTTTGTCCTGATACGGTTATTGGTATGCCGATTGACCCTGATTCCAGCGGCATAACAGTGGCTCCTCTTGCAGGAACTACACCGTCATACGCGTTTATCAATGTCGATAATCAGAATCTTGTTCCCGGAACCTACACTTGTTGGTTCCAGGTTGAAGGCTCACCCAATGTTGCAAATTCTCCCCAGCAATTCCATGTCGAGTTCATAGTCAAACCAACTCCGCAACAACCAACAAGCATCATGTCCGTCACACCAACACGCTTCGAACATGTAGTCGTCGCTGGTGAGCCGAATGTGATTACTGACACTCTGGAAGTCACCAATGTAGGTGACGGACCAGATTTTAGCTGGAGCCTGAATCTTGATTCAGCCTATTGCCTGTTCGTGCCAAATTGCCCGCCACAGATTCCGTTCTGTGGTGACACAATTCGCTTCAGCGGAATTGATTTCGCAGGTATAGGTCCGGTTAACGGAACCACACCGAGTGTTCTGACTGCATCTTTTGCAACAGACACACTCCTGCCGGGTGACTACTGGTGCTTCTTCGACGTAGTAGCTGACTCTGGTAATGTCGATAATTCACCGCAGACAGTCAGCGCACATCTAACTGTCCTGCCGCCGCCAATCGGCCCGTCAACTGACACTCTCTTTATCTCAACTGTTCCGGCAACCCCGGGCAGTAAAGTAAAAGTGCCGGTCAATTTGATTAACAACGGTCCGGTATGTCAGTTGGATATCCCGCTGATGTGGGCCTCATCGCAAATCTTCCTGGACTCGGTTTCCTTCGCCGGAACGCGTCTCGATGGAATAGCGAAAACTGATTACACCGTCGACAATGGCGCGCGCAAAGTGACTATCACTTTCGATGCCGTAAATATCGCCCTGCCGGTTGGCTCAGGACGAATCGCCTATATGTTCTTTGATGTCTTCTCGGGTATCACTGATGGCGGCTTGGTTCCGATTGACCGCTTCGGCGCAGTCACTTCAGGTGATTGCATCAAGACCGGTCAAATGCCCGAGTTCTTCCCGGGTGGAATAGTAATCGACTCCAGCGGCAATGTAATTTGCGGCCGTGTAGTAGACACCGCCGGAAATGAAATCCCTGGCGCGACAGTGCAGGTCTGGGATAACTTCCCGGGCGGTACATTCTTCGCCGAAGACACAACCTTGCTTGACGGTTCATTCAAATTCAATGAGCTCTTCGTAGTTCCATACACTCTGTACGGTTTCGCCGAAGGCTACTATCCCAACACCGTAGAGGATATCAACTTCGGAGTTCTCGGAGTCGAAGTTGTCCTGACACCGGTCTCACCGGTTCAGCCGACAAACGAGTGGGTTGAGTTCTACTGCGACGCTAACACCTACAAAGGTGTGCCGCTACCGGTTGGCTCAGTCATCGACGCCTTCGACCCCGATGGCGATCATGTCGGAACCTGGTTTGTCTCCGAGCCTGGTAAGTATGGCTTTATGCCCATCTACCGTGATGACGCATTCACCGAAGTAGATGACGGCGCCGATCCGGGTGACACTATTACCCTGTATATCAATGGTATGCCAGCGGAAACAACCGGAGATAGAGTATGGACTCAGAATGGCGACCGTTTCGAAGTTTGTTTGAACTTCGACGGCTCAGTCACCAAAGAGTTGGTACTCAGACCGGGATGGAATTTGGTTTCCTGGAATATCGATACCGATGTTGACGATGTAGCGTCAATCTTCGGACCGATGATGAACAGCATCGATGTGATTCTCGGCTTTGAAGAAGTCGGGTTGACCTACGATCCTGATTTACCTGAATTCTCAACTTTGACCAGCGCTGATCACAAGCACGGTTTCTGGGTGCGCATTGATCCTGCCGTTGACACCGGTGATGTGCTGTTGAACATCACCGGACTACCGGCTTTGGTCAATACTCCGATAAACCTTGAAGCGGGCTGGAACTTGATTTCCTACTTGCCGCCAGTGTCATTGCCGACAACTTCGGCCTTAGTGTCACAGGAAGGCAATTTGCGGGTAGCTCTCGGCTTCGACGGCGGAGCGCAGACCTATGAGCCGACACTACCGGACTTCTCTACCTTGAACACTCTCTCGCCCTGCTTCGGTTACTGGCTGAAAGTTTTTGAGCCGAGTACTCTGGTCTATCCGGGCTTCAATAGCGCTCCGTTTATTGAGCAGGATGAAAACACCGAAGGTGGTGTTCTCGCTCGCTTGGGTGTGGCCAATGAACTGGCCCCGACAGGTAGCTGGATTGATATCTACGCCAAAGAGCTAACGCTCGATGGAGCGCCGGTAAGCTCCGGCTCTGAAATCCGTATTGTTGACAATAATCAGCAGTTAGTCGGATTTGGTCGCACCACCAGCGGTGGCAGACTGAACTTCACTCCGGTCTACGGCTCAGCAACCAAGAATGAGAACGGCCTGCAAGCTGGCGGACAATTCTCAATTCTCGTCGATGGCAAAGCCACCAACGAAACCTTCACCTTCGGACAACGTGGAGATCGCCTCGAAATCGGCGCTCTGTCATTGCGCGAAGGAACAGACGGCACAATACTGCCGACTGACTTTAACTTAGCTCAGAACTTCCCGAATCCGTTTAACCCCTCAACGAAAATCAGCTTCTCACTGCCTAAGGCGTCAGAAGTTACAATTGAGGTGTTCAATGTGCTCGGTAAGAAGGTTGCAACCTTGGTGAGCGGCTCATTCGAAGCCGGTCAGTCAACTGTAACCTGGGAGGCGAGGACCGATACCGGAGAGCCAGTGGCCTCTGGAATGTACTTCTATCGTCTCAAAGCCGGAAGCTTCACTCAGACTCGCAAGATGGTTCTGCTGAAGTAAGAAACTCAATGCAAATGGCCGCCGACCGGAGAAGACCCAAAAACAGCTCTGGTCGGCGCCACTTTTGCAATTGAATGTATTGGAAGTTATAGTTGTAACAGGTTATGCGGGAGGAAATCACTCAGTTAGTAGCGCCAGATGTGTTCCGGGAGCCTGAATGGAATCAAATCAGCCCGAGACAATCAGCGGACAATAGAGTAAGTTCTTGCCATACATCACCTTAAAGAGACGCCGCGATGGCGTAACAAGTTGGCCCATCCATATATGCCGGAGGATTCTGGTGGAGTATAGATTGAAAAGAGCAACAACAGCGAACCGAAAACACCCACGCATTGCAACTCTCGCTTGCAGTTGTGCAATTGCGTTCGCCCTATTTGGCGCTGGTCTGTTCACAGCCAGTTCCGCTCAGGCAGGTGATCCCATTCCGACTCCGGTATGGACAGACTTTTTCGGAACAGTAGTAGAATTCAACGGCCAGCCGGTTCCGGTAGGCTCTCTCGTGGAGGCCTTCGATCCTCAGGGAGTGCTATGCGGCAAGTTCGTAGTCGCCACTGCCGGCAAATATGGCTTTATGCCAACCTACGGGGATGATTCTCGCACCCCCGGAGTTGACGAAGGCGCCGAGTCAGGCGATGAAATCACCTTCACCCTCAACGGTAGACCCGGGACTATCAGTAGCATAAGCGACCCGATTTGGGTTAGCGGTCCGGCAAGCCCTAAATTGGTGAATATCTTTGCCACGGGCGCTCTAGGATTTGAGTCTATTCAATTGCCCTCAGATAAATTCGCCGCGCCATTGGATACTGTCAGCTTTGATATCGTGTTTCGCAATAGCGGTGATGTAACAGACTTCTACAAACTGGAAGTTACTTCAAATCTCGGTTGGGAGTTGATTTTCCCCGCTGATTTCATCTATGTCCCAGCCGGACTGACCTCATCCACTGTAACGTTCTCAGTGGTGGTTCCGCCATTTGTTCTCGGCAATGTCAGTGACCAGTTGTCTTTCTCGTTAACCTCGGGTCTTGACTCCAATAATGGTGTCTCTGGAGTTGTGAATGCTCTAGTTTTGATTACCGATGTGGGTGATGATGACGAAGTTGCTTTGCCCGCGACTTTTGATCTCGGTCAAAACTATCCGAATCCGTTTAACCCGACCACCAAGATTCCATTTACTCTGCGCGTCAGCTCAGAGGTCACACTCAGCGTCTACAACGTCCTCGGACAAAAAGTGGACGCGCTGAATCTCGGAGTTATGTCCTCCGGCGCTCACACCATCGAGTACCAGCCCTCAACTCAGTCTAGTGGAGTGTATTTCTACAAGATTGTAGCCGGCGACTTCACCGCTACCCGCAGGATGATTCTGCTAAAATAGCTTAATAGTTACCCTATAAGTACCAGACTTTCGACCCGCCCAGCGACCTCGCCGGGCGGGTTTTTTCTTAGCCACCCTCGCCATCTATTATTTGCGCAAAATTGTTGAGAGTGTTAGCTTAACCAAGTTATGAGCAGGAGCTCATCACTGAAGGCAATAAGCAGATTTCAGGAAATGAACAAATGGAATTGTATTCACTCCGAACCTCTGGCGCCATTTCCCCAACCCGAAAAGAAACATAACGAACTAGATGTCCCTAAAGCTTAGTCATTACGGTCGCACCGACACAGGATTAGTACGCCCCGGCAACGAGGATTCCCTTCTGTTGCTACCGGAGAAAAATCTGTTTGTCATCTGCGATGGCATGGGCGGACACAGCGCAGGAGAAGTAGCGTCACGAACCGCAGTCGGCACTATCTCGGCTACTTTCTCAGTCGATAGCCCAGAGCTACGCGATGACCCACTGCTGAATCTCGAAGAAGACTTGCCGCCGCAGTCTGACTTGTTAGTCAAATCCATACGTCTTGCAAATCGCCGTATTTACAACCGTGGCGTGATAGACCAAAACCTGCAAGGGATGGGCACCACAGTTGTCGGAATGTGTTTTGGAAACAAATTGGTGTCACTGGCCCATGTTGGAGATAGCAGAATCTATGTCTATCGCGGGTCCAGGCTAACTCCCCTGACCACCGACCATTCCTGGGTAGCAGAGGTTCAGGCCGCCGGCAATATGACCGAAGAGACCGCCAGCACGTTAGTGAACAAGAATATCATCACCCGCGCATTAGGAATAAAAGAGTCGGTTGAGGTTGATATTCGCCTCGAAGAGTTCATCACCGGCGATATGTTTGTCCTATGCTCCGATGGACTTTGCGGGTATGCGACCGATGATGAAATTCAAAGTGTGGTGACCGACTGCAAGAAGGACCCGAAACGAACAGTCGATAGCCTGATTCGTCTGGCCAATGATCATGGCGGGTCTGATAATGTAACTGTGATTTGCGTGCGAGTAGATTCCTGTGACGAATTAGCCACCTACCGTCCAAAACCGGTAGTAACCATTCCGGTTGAGTCAATTGTCACTGGCGAGCGTGAGGACGAATGGCTCGAAACACTAGCGGAGATGACTCGCAATTCATTGGAAGCCGAAAGCGCCGATGACAACCAAGACGACGAGAGTAGCGGCTCACGGACCTTCATGATAATAGTTCTGTTGATTCTACTGGGATTGACCGCCGCCGCATATTACTACTTTGGCGAATTGTTATAGCTACTTCGTCCTTTGGGGATTCCAGGGCTCAAATTTGCGGCGAATCAAGTTGACTTTCGCTGGAAGTATCCTATATTTTGCCCCGCGCGTTAAGATTTTGTTGAGAATACCGCGCATCAAAAAGGCCGTCTATCGGCTCATATTTCACAAGCATTTATGCGCCCATAGCTCAATTGGATAGAGCGTCTGACTACGGATCAGAAGGTTGGGGGTTCAACTCCTCCTGGGCGTATTTTGTTTTTGGGAACCCCTATTTACCCAATCGCCCCAAGTATTACTATTTATCGACAATAGAAATTGAATACACCTGGCTCCCAATGAAGAAGCAGCGCGCTCTTTCATGTCGCATTTGGAAATAACCATAACCCAAATAGCGATTAGAATCTTGAATTAAGTAATTGGCGCAAGTAATCAGCGCAAGTAAATCGTGGCGTAGCGCCGGAGGGCGTCTTTTCGATGGGGCCAGTAAGGTTCAACTCCCCAATACAGGCCCGGCCAGCCGTCTTTGCGAATTCGCCAAACTTCATCGTGGATTTGCTGTACCTGATAGTCAAGTGGTCTCAATCCATGACGTTTTGTCAGCTCTGTGCGCTGTTCCAGGTCTACTCCGTCAATGAAGACCACCGCTTTTTCATTTAGCAGAGGAAGCATATTGGCAAACATCTTTGAGGACAATTTAGGCTCGATATTTAGCAAAACATTTTGCAGAAAGAGGATGTCAGCCTTGCCGGTCTTTTCAACGAGATTTGGGTCGAGCGCATCGAGATGCGAAAATGTTACATGCTCTTTTATATTTGGACGGACTCGATATCCCGATTCGTTCTCAGAAACAAAAGTCTGAGAAATGAATTTTTCAGATAATGATTCATTGCTGAAGACTTCTTCTTTAGTGTATAGACCCTGTTGGCATCTTTCGACAAGCTCGGGGTTGATATCACCGGCAACAATCTTGAACGCCACATCCGAACGTTCATTTACAATTGACGAAGCAATTGAGTACGGCTCGGCTCCCGTTGAGCAGGCCAATACGACAATGTTGAGTGGTCGTCCGAGATTTGAAGGATCAAGAAACTCAAAGGTCGGGCCAAGCAACGCCGGAAGCTGGCTAGGGGTGCGACAAAAGCGAGTAAAAGCTTCATGAGGAGCGCGGTCGCTGGTTCTTAAGACCATCTTGTAACGCCAAACATTCATCCAATAGCGCATCGCCCGGCAAAGACGTGACTCGATAAAGAGCCGCATTAGTGGAGCCCTTTTCATTACAGATTTCAACATCTCGCTCATATTTACCTCCACCCTCAACTGTTACAAGACCTCTTTGGTCTATTCTACCTTTGCTCACAGGAAAACTGCTGGTCAGTGGTTAATAGTACCCGTTAATTGGATTGATAGGCTCGCGCCACAAAGAGTATCGCTAGTTCTATTCACCAACAATACATAAAAGACCTACCCCTGCGCCAAACATCAGTATATATCCGCAAATGTTTGCGATTATACACACCAATGTAGTCTGCATAGGATCTTCCCTAACTTAGAGTTTAGCAATTCTCGTGCCTGATTGGTCAGCGCAACATTGCGACAACCGCCCAGTAGTGAGAAGCTTTGAAGTAGTAGTCTCGAAGCGGGACTATCAACGGGAGTGTTTGTATTATATCAATTGAGGAGGTGTCAATGATTCATGAATGCTAGTCTGTTAAGAAGGGTTTCAAATCCAGCAATTCGATGTCACTCCGCTGTGCGAGTCGCTCCAGAAATTTGTATTTGTGTCCAGCGCCGAAGGTAATCAGTATTCGTTGTCCCTGATGACGTAGCAGGGCGTCTTCAATCAGTTGTAAGTGCGCGTCATTGATATTTGTCCATCCACCGGGACCAATAAAATCGTTGAGATATTTTTCATACGGCTCCAGTTCCTCGCGGATTCTTTGGTCGTATAGATCGGAGTGAATCACCAGCGGGTCTTCGTCGGAGATAGGGTTTGCCGCATGTTCAGCTTCTATGATTTTCTCATCGTGTTCATAAGCGCTGTTTTGCCCGGCATATTTCGGATTCTCTTGAAACTCCTTGATGCGCGCATTCCGCAAGTCTGACATTTCCTTAGTCCAGGCCGCGCAAGGTTCAACTGCAAAATCCAGCTCAGATTTCAGCGGCAGGAGCACGTCAGTGTACTCCGGAAAGCGTTTGATTCTCGGCTCTTCAATCACTCGACGCTCCGACCAATCCTTCCAGGCGCGCTCCCAGCGATCCGGAGGGATTTCTGCGAAAATTACATCCGGCTTGTACTTTCTAATTGCGGCTTCGACTTCTTTGAGTCCCCAGGTTTCACTGGTACGATGACTTCCGTGTATCATACCCATCACTGCAACTTCTGTTGGCTTTTCTAAGCTGGAAGTCGCCGTAGCTGGTGGATACTCCGAATAAGCTCTGGCAGCGCTGATGACATACAATTCGTCACTACCTTCGCACCCGACCCACAAATCAAGTGTCTGTGGATGAACCGCCATAACAATTGGAATCTCACCGGTCGGAATTCTAGTGGTGACAGTTCGTGTGGCCAATTCAATTACCGATACGTCATTGTCTGCAGTATTGTTCACATAGGCGATTTGCCCGTTTGGAGAAAGCACAAAAGAAAAAGGACTCACTCCTATTCCCTCGGTGATTGAATCAACAATCATATGTGAGGCGCTATTAACAAATACAATTTTATTCTCCCCGCGTACAACAACCGCTATGTCAATGTCATCTTGCATCACTGTAGCGCCACTAGGATTAGTTCCGACTGCAACTGTCTCAAGAACTCGTTTGTTCCAAAGGTCAATCACCGTTAGTGTTCCGTCATCATAGTTCGGCACAAATGCCTTACGGCCATCTGAAGTCACACCGGGAGGGAACGGACGCGCCCCGGTCGGATACTCGGCCTGCATAGAAAATGCTTGCGCATCAAAAACCCAAACCTTATTGGCAGTTTCAGTGGGAATCAAATACAAATCATCAGAGAAAGGCCCGGCAAACAATGATGAGCCGACACCCGTAGTGAGTTTCCTTCCTGTAGTCCCATTCGCCAGTGACACCTCTATAATATGGTCAGAACGAAATGCGCTGACGGCCAAGCCCTGGCGTGACGGCAGTTCAATCACACCCAGTGGAACACCTGCTACTGTAATTGACTCAGCGACTTCCAAGCTCTGGCAATCAACAATAGTTATCTTATCGGAACCTGCCGCGGCGATGAATGCGCGTGAGCCGTCATGCGAAAAAGTAATCTGATGTGGCGCCGCGCCTACATCAAGAATCTTCCTGACTTTGAAATCTGTTTTGTCACTTGCCATAGAGGGCGCTGAGAAAAGGGTAAGAGATGAGAGAATGGCCAGGAGTGAAATAGTTTCTAGAACTGCCTTCATGGGCTTCACAATCTTAAGAGGCGTTAGAATAGGGAAGGCGCCGGAAACCCGGTCACACTCTATCTGATACGTGATTCGATTATAAACTGTATTACTGCCACCCGAGGGGAATGTAAGGAGATGTAAAAGTTAGTCAAGCAGTAAGGGGTTAAATCGGCTAGGAAGATTTTTCGTAGAAATAGACTGTGGCATAGCGACGAAGAGTGTCTTTTCTATAGGGCCAGTAGGGTTCGATTCCCCAATACAATCCCGGCCAGCCGTTTTCGCGGATACGTCTGACTTCACTATGAATTGTTTCAACTTCGAAATCCAATGGCTTCAATCCGTGGCGCGCCGTTAGTTTTTTGCGTTGATGCACATCCATGCCATCGAGAAAAACCACTGTCTTATCATGCAATAGCTGAAGAGCATTTTCAAACATCTTAGTTGAAACTTCAGGCTGTAAGTTAAACAATACATTTTGAAGCAGGAGGATATCCGCTTTTCCGGTGGCTTCAGCTAGGTTTGGGTCTAGCGCATCAAGAACCTTGAAATTAATGCGCTCTTTGATTTCTGAACGCACACAATAATGTTCATCCAATTCGCTACCACTTAGCGGATCAAAAATACCAGCGACGATTTCATCGGTAACGAGTTTATTGCTGAACACTTCTTCAGAGGAGTATTCCCCGGCTTGGCATTTGGTAACCAGCTCCTCGTTTATATCACCGGCAACCATCTGGAAATCTATCTCCGGTCTTTTGGTCACAAGTTCAGCGGCGAACGAATAAGGTTCGGCTCCAGTCGAGCAGGCCAGTACTACGATGTGCAATGGCCTGCCTAACTTATCAGGTTGCAAGAATTTAAGCGCCGGCCCGATCAAAGCCTCCATTTGGTGTGGATTACGATAGAAACGAGTGAAAGCCTCAAGCGGCGGGCGAGAGGCAAATCTGAGCGCGTAGCGATTGCGCAGTATATCCAGCCTGTAGCGTAGAGCGCGAATCGGTCGGGAGCGAATAATCCGCCGCAATAGTGTTGACGCTTCTAGCTCGGATTGTTCTACTGCGCCACTTGGATTCTGTTTCATTATTAGTCTCGAAAATCTTACACCATGTTCAATCTCAATCCTCCCATATATTATCGACATTTATACGATTTGACTGACTGTGAGGATGTTCTGCGAAATCGTCTGAAGGAAATAGGCGATTCCCCCATTCGGCATTGCGCTTTGAGGACGCATTATCGATAATTGCTGGGCAATGAATCTACCTGCCGCAAATCGTAAGAAAGTTTTACTCTCGGATCTCGGCCTATTCTATGCCGCGGCGATTTGGGGGTCTACTTTTTTCATCGTCAAGGATGTGCTATCGGATGTAGACCCGGTTGTCATGGTCGGCTATCGTTTCTTGCTTGCCGGGGCGGTGATGCTGGTATATTTGCTAGCTACTGGCAGAAGTCTATTCATTGGAGCAGGCCGCGCTTTCTTTCTCTCAATTATTTTGTTCCTGCTATACATACCGCAAACTGTTGGACTAAAATACACAACCGCTTCTAATTCCGGCTTCATCACCGGACTATTTGTCTTCTTCACACCTCTGTTCTTGCGCTGGATTTTCAAGAAAAAACCTACCCTGATGGAATGGGTCGGTTCGGCCATCTCTGTTGCTGGCTTGCTGGTCTTAACTGGCGGGTTGCATGAGTTGAACTTTGGTGATGCCCTGACACTAATAGCCGCTCTTACCTACGCACTACACGTGTTGTACTCCGATAAGTATATCAAAGCCGGAGTAGATCCATATGTCATTAGCGCTCAGCAGTTTTTGTTTGTGGGTTTTTTCAGCATACTCACCGGCTGGCTTCTTGATTTGCCCTTTGCAGTGACAACCGCTAAGGCCGGTTGGGTAATACTTTTTCTGGCTTTGGGACCGACACTATCGGCCTTCGTCATTCAGATGTTGGCGCAACGAATCACAACACCGGTAAAGGTCACTTTGATTTTCGCTTTGGAACCAGTATTTGCCGCGCTTTTTGCCTGGACAATTGGCGGAGAGAATTTTGAGACGCACCGAGCCCTGGGAGGGTTGTTGATAGTGATTGCCTTAGTTGTTTCAGGGATACGCACACCGAGATTTCTCTCTCGAAGAATAAATCAATAGTATGGCGCTCTCACTATTTCTTAGGAGAACGTTTCTTCTTCCGCTTCGCGGCTTGGGCCACACTAAGAGCCTTCTGTCCCCAATTCCGCAATAGTGCGTCATCCTCAAGAATATCCGCAGGCGCCTCGTAGTATTGCATCGCCCGCATATCTTCTTTGTTTGATGAGTCCTTAAACGGCATGAATGGTCCCATTCCTTGCGATTCAAAGTCTGAGCGATTGCTGTCATCTACTTTGAAATACAAAGTGTCATCAGCAATCAAAGCAAAAAAGAAACCGTCACAATAAATCCCCACGCCGCCGAACATGCTACGTGAAGTTATCTCGCCTGCAACTTCCAGGCGTTCAAGAATAAACGAGCGGTATGAATCACTAACAGCCATCTTACTTACAGCAGAGATTTGGAGTAGATTTCTTCATTGAAACCCACCACCAAAGTCTTGCCGATTTTCAGGGTAGGCGCCCGCAGGTTACCAGTAGGGCCAAGCATCAGTTCTGCCAGCGTCTTGTCATCCGGTTTGGCGTTCGGCAGGTCTATTGTAGTGACAACTTTCCCCTTGCACACATGCAAAGTTTTCATGCCCACAAGTAACTCAAGCGCATCGGCGAGTTGTAGTTTTTTGCTAGCGGGGGTTATCTCTCCGCCGGAGATATTATTCGAATCCAGGAACTCCTGGGTTTTTCCACAACTGGTTCAGCCGGGGCGATGGTAACGAAAGTCAATTTTCTTTGCCATGTGTCAGTTATTCCTGAATAGAAGATTATCACATAATCAATACGAATTTACCCAATTGCGTGGAGCCATCAGGAGTTTCAATTACAAAATAGTAAATACCTGATACGGCTATCTGCAAGTTGCGCGTAATCAAGTCCCACGATTCATGCATTGCTGTTGCACCTCTGGCAGGCTCATTGTGTTGGATTTGCTTGAGTAAATCTCCATCAAGGGAATAAATCAAGATAGTGCATTCAGGTGGGAGGTTAATAAAATTAAGAGCGCGTGTTCTCTCCGGCAGGAAATCCTCTCTGCCGCGTCCTTCAAATCCGTCGTCACGATAATTGCCGTCAATGCGATACGGATTAGGGTAGACAATAACATTGAGCTCCTCGGCGGGTTTCTGTGTCACCCTGTCGAAGGCAAACATCTCCACCGCGGTACGCACAGGGTTCGTTTCCAGGAACGGAAGATTCGCGCCTTGAGAGCCGAAATCAAAAGCCGTTACCGAGGCATAGTACAGTTGCGAAGCCAATAGATTACGAGCGATAAAACGATACTCAAAATATTTGAAACGTTCACCATCGGGAGTAAGCTCACCGCCCTTGTAGAAAGTAGTGGCGCCAGTCAATGGATTCGTATAGAGTGAATCGTCAGTGAAAGCAGAATCGAGGTTGAGCGTATGTGGAAAGGGAGCGTTGGGATAGATTTTATGAATTCCGTTAAGGTCAGATAGATCACTTTGATTGAAGTCTTGTTTGGCAAAATAGAATGTAGAGTCACCTATCTGCAAAGGGTGGTCTATTCCATTTGCTGTTGGCTCGTAGTCACGATTTCCATTCGCATAAATGTCCTGCACTTCGGTTTTGGAAAACGGCTTGTGTAAAATCACCCAGCGTCCGCTGGCGCCCAACAGAGGATTGAAATAGAATTGCGTAAAATCTTCAAAATCATAGGACGCTTGCAACACCAAGCCCACTGCAGATCTTTCCAGGCCGAGATACACCCTATAGCCCTCAAAATCCACTTCCCCACTAAATACATCCGGTGTTGTCTCCGAACGAATACCATTCCATTCAATAACAATTTGCCCCAACGTGGGTTCGAAACGAACATCAGGTGATGGAGGTGGGGATGCGGCTCGGAGGTCTGGCACACCGTCACCAGTGTAGAAAATTGTATCTGCCGAAAGAGCGCCTTCGAAGGTGTCGATTACAGTAGTAGTCTCTGGAGGTGATACGGTTGTGTCTACCAGAATCGTAGTGTCAATAATCACGCCAGTGGCATTTACGCAGATACGAAACTCGCCACTATAACCGTCATCGTCAGTGTCCACTCCCGGGTTGTCGTATATCCATTTTGCCCAATTTACGTTCTTGAGGAGGTCATCCCAGTTGAGTTTGTCCATGAATTCCTGGGGATTGAATGGGTCAATGGCATTTTCAACATCGACATGGAAATTCTCACCGCCGACAAGCGCTATTGCAAAATGCGCTTTTGCCTGAGGTTGCAGTTGGATTGGGCCGAATGATATCAGGTCATAATGATGATTGTGATTTCCAAAACCCGGTCCCAGCGCTATAGCCAGGGAATTATCACTCGGAGGAAACCAGCCTTCAGAGCTGTGGTCTATGGCGCTGAAAATCTGGTCATAATCAAACTCTCCGCTGGACATCACATAGTACCGGTTCTTATCCCCACTGGGAGTGCCGAAGATTCCGGCCATATTACGGAATGGTTTTTCTGCTGTCCCTCTTAGCCTTGGTCCCCAGTCTCTCGGGCCGCGGTCGCTGTCATCCCACCAGTTATAGGAAATAGTCAAAGTGTCCGACGGAAGTTGCAGGAGCTTAATCGCGGTTACCGAAGTAGGGTCTCCTTCACCAAAAGTAGTCTGACCGGTCGTCGGATTTCCGTCATTATCAGCGGCCCACCACAACGCTATGCTATCGATGTATTCGCATGAAGTCGGTTTCAATGAAAATGCAGGCGCTGTGGCTTTGTAGCCGGCTATCAAGTCCAAATCGAAGCCGCCGCGGACTTCCAGCCCTATGTATGCGGCGTCGATTGTTCTTGAGCCTATGTTTGTTATGAGGTAGTCGATAATAATGAAATCTTCGGCAAACTCGAAACTCCAGGCGTAGCTTGTTTGCTTAACCCGCAGGTTCAACGGAACATGTGGTCGGCTGTCGAAATCATCGGTTCCGGTAAAGAACGGATCAACCAAAGTGTCATAGTATACAAAACTGATGTCTTGCTCAGATGAGGCGCTTTCACCTAGTACCCCAGTATCTAAGATGCTCTTGACACTGAAGCCCTCCTTGTTGGTGATTTGACTTTCAAGAGTCGCCGGCCAAAACTCGATTACATTAGTGACCAATGTGTCACGGCCAACAACTCCTCCTACCCACAAATGCGGAGTAGGATAAATGCGACCAGTGTTGCGCGGGAATGACATAAACTCCACAGCATTCAAACCACCGGCGCCGTATACGTCCGGCCCGATTATGCCATTGTTCTTGAGCGTGACAACATAGTTGTTGATGTTATGGGTGATTATATCAACAAATGGCGCCTCGCTGGCAGTAGTGCGAAGTTGAACTGTCGATGGTTTTGGGTGTGAGTGTCCGGGATAAACCGAGACAGCATAAGTGGATTCAGCAACAGAAAACAGCGATAACAAGCAGGCCAATATCCAAGCGCTACCGACTCTAAGCCGGCCTGGCGCAGAACTAGTACAACAAATAGGTAGCAATGTCGCCTTTGCAGAAATCATTTTCCGCACAAGTCGCTCTCCGCTGATAGCGCCAATATGAAAATAGATTTCGTTGATCGCATATACCAAAATACCCAAAGTACAAGCATTGGTCAAGAGAGGAGATACGGTAATTGGATAGGGTGTAGGACGGAGAGTCTCAAGAAGTAGAGACGTGGCAATAACTTACATGAGTGTGCGTAGTTACGAATCAAATGCTTTGCAGGTCAAAGAGGAAGTCCCGGGCCCATTTATTAACTGTTTGGTGCGAGATTTTCTTGAGCATGGCCTGGTGCCGGTCAATCCGCTCCTCCAGAGACATTTCCAGCGCCAGCGCGATTCCCTGAGCGGTGTCTTCTGGTAGATATGGGTTCACGATTACGGCCTCCTCAAGTTCCTCGACGGCCCCTGCGAAACGTGACAGAACCAAAGTCCCCGGATTATCCGGATACTGAGCGGCGATATATTCTTTCGCGACCAAATTCATTCCGTCCCGCAACGGTGTCACCAGCCCTACGCGCGAATCGCGATAGAACTCGGTCAATTTGTCTTGAGTGTAGGTGCGGTACAAGTAACGAATCGGCTCCCAGTCATGTTCGCCCATTTCTCCATTGATACGACCCACCAGCGAGTCCATACGTTGCTTTTGCTCAATGTACTCCGGGACTTGAGTCCGTGACGGCGAACTGATTTGCATAAATGAAATCTTCTTGCGCAATTTGGGATTGGTGCTCAGCAGTTTTTCGAAAGCCAGGATTCTTTCGGGCATTCCCTTGGTGTAATCGAGTCTGTCCACCCCGATAATTATTTCGCGTCCTCCGAATGAATCGCGTAGTGATTTCTTGCGTGGGTTTCTGTCCGCAAAAGTGGAATCCGGCAGGAAACGATTCACATCAATGCCAATCGGATATGCGCCCACACGTTGGAACCTTTCGCCTGTGCGCAATACATATCCGTCCCACTCCGAGCCTAGCGCACGCTTGCAGGCCTGTACGTAATTATCCATATAAGTGCGCGTCTGAAAACCAATCAAATCAAATTCCTGCATCGCCAGCAGGAAGCGCATGAAGTCCGGCAAAATCGCCAAATTGTCCAGCGAAGGAAAAGGAATATGCAGGAAGAAACCCAAACGTCCGCCCCAGCCTGCCTGACGTAGTTCGTCGCCTAGCAACATCAGGTGATAATCATGCGCCCAAACCAAATCGTTCTCTTGTAGCTGTGGAATCAATTGATTGGCGAACATAGCATTGACCGAACGATACACCTCCAATTGCCAGCCTGACATTTTTGCTAGAGTAGGGAAATTGTGGAATAGCGGCCAAATAGTGTTATTGCAAAAACCATTGTAATATGCCTCGTATTCACGACTCGTCAAATCCACTCCCATCAGGCGCAAATTACCTTCGGGAGCGTCTTGAATATTTGGCGCGCGACGAGTCTTCAAAGTCTTGCCGCTCCAGCCCATCCATAGACCACCGGCTTCACTTTGAGAAAGAGCAGCTTCCAGGGCCGTTGCCAATCCGCCAACTGGTTTACGGCGGCCTCCCTGTGCGTCTTTTTCCAGAGCAGGTAGACGATTGGAAATAACAACCAGACGAGATTTTCTGCGAGAAGCAGTGAATCTGCTTCGACCGTGTGTTACCGCCTGATGCCAGCGTCGCAAGAACACTTCAACTTCTTCTTGAGTTTCAAGATAACCCTGTGCGGCAGAATCCGAGGCGTCACTGCCAACTTTGACACCGACCCCGCGTCCGGAAATTGTCTTGAAAGCGTCCTCATCGGTGTCATCATCGCCAAGATAAACCGCGAATACATCAGGAGAGGATTCCGCCAGAAGAATATCCACCGCTGTGCCCTTGTGATAGCGCCGCGAGCGTAACTCGACTCCACCATTGAACGCGCGGCATTCTAGGTCAAATTTTTCCGCAATTGGCGTGTAAATATTCCAGGAGAGTTCTTCGACTTCAAGGCTCTTGTCTGGCTCCAGTCCGCGCACGTGCACCGCTATGCTCGCAGGTTTCAACTCCAGAAATTCCTCAAGCCCCACAGATGTAGCGGCATTCTTGGCCGCCTCAAGACCTGCGATTTCTTTTTCGGAAAGCTCCTGACGTGTCAATACGCCGTCCACAGTTGAGCGCTCGAATCCATGAGCGCCGAAAACTTCCACATTCAAATCATCAAGTAAAGTGCGGACCTGCTGAGTAGGACGACCGGAAACCAACACTATGCGTGTGTGACCGGCCTCTAAAATTTCTGTGAGAATTTTGACAGTAGACTCAGGAGGGCGCGCCTGCATACGAAGCACATGAAACGGAGCTAGTGTGCCGTCATAATCAAGCATTAGCATTCGCTCACTAGCGGAATGCGCGCGCTCCCAGAATCCATCAGGGAGACTTGATAACATCCTGTTTTCCTTTGCGCTGGTAGAGCTATAGTTCAATGCGTGAGCTGTCACCTTTCCGGAGGCCGAGCATCAGAGTCAAATAGTCACGGAGATGACGAGTAATCAAGAAATGTTCGCGCACAAAATTTCGCGCGGTTGCGCCCATCTCCAAGGCTAATTTGGGACGTGTGAGCAAATAACGCAAACGAAAAGCGGCGCCTTCTGGAGTATCCACCAGAAATCCTGTGTGGTAATCAACGATTTGCAGAGTAATACCGCCGGTATTCCCGCCAATAACCGGCTTGCCCTTCCACATAGCTTCGGTAACTGTCAGCCCGAAACCCTCTTTGGTGGATTTTTGCAGGACAATATCAGCGGCTCTTTGCAAAGCGTTGATTGTCCCGTGCGCATCCGGTGGCAGAGACAAAATATGAATATCCGGGTCCCCATCTGCGGCGTTATGCACAGCCGCCAACACCTCAGCGCCTTCCGGGTCATCAGAGGCGGTTCCTCCGGCTAAAACCAGTTGCAGTGGCAAATGTTTCTTCGCCAGACGATAGGCCTCGATTACACCGACCGGGTCTTTGAACCAGTCAAAACGCGAGACCTGCAATATCATCGGTCTTTGCGGATCAATTCCGAAACACATCCGAATTTTCGTCACTTCATCATCCGGCAAGTCGATATTCTTAGGGCTAAGAGGATCAATGCTGGGCGGGATCAGATACTGTGGATGTGGCAATGGCTGAGCGAAATTCGCCAGCGAGAAAATGCTCGCGTCATAGGGCTCAAGGTATTGACGCAAATAGCGCCAAATCGGTCGATGGGGACGACTTGCGTCTATGTGACAGCGCCATATCCATTTGGCGTTTGTCTTTGCCGATTTACCATCGGCTTCAGACATCAGAGCCAACAGCGGAGCCGGTTGGGGGTCATGAATGATTACATAGTCCGCTTCAGCAAGAGTATCGGCTAATCGTGCGAAATTCGTTTTGTTGACTTGATAATGCGCATCAAGTAGAGCTTTCGGAACATCAACTGCGTTGCCTTGCAGTCCGTTGTGAAATCCTTTGGTGGCCTGAAAAAAATCATCATTGCCTTCAATGACCTCCCAACTGGCCTCAAGCCCTAATTCTCCCATGACTGGGATCATTTGTTCAAGAATCTCAGCGACTCCACCCCCGGTGCGGGTGGAATTGACATGTACGATCTTTTTGCCTTCGAGTGGTCGGGCCAACATTCGCAACTGATCAACCACTTCAGCGCCAACAACCTCAGCATAGGCCGCCAGACGGGAGGCGGGCGCAGGTGTGTTTTCGGCTATGTTTCTCTGAGTGGCTTTAGATATTGAGGAAGGCATTGCTAATCCTGTCTTTGAGTTCCGATAGCGAACAAAAATAGAAATCGATTTGTGAGAGTTTCTCAGTCAAAGAAGAATACTCGGAACCGAATGATTCAAGCCAGGCGCAATAGTCATTTCGCTCATAAGACAATCCTTCGCCTCCCTGGCTTTCCAGGCGCCTGCGTGACTCGATGAAATGATAGTAGACACTACCGGTTGAAAGTTGAGATATCAACTTTGCGAGTTGCTCAGGTGTTTCAGGAGCCAGACCGGTGTCATAGATAACCATTTGGGAGCGAAGGAATGTGAATTCATGCGCCGGCTTGGCCCAAACCAGACTTTCCGATTTGCATAAATCCTCCTCAAGTATATCAAGAATTGTTCCGCGCAATAGTTCCTCATCACTGTACTCAAGAGGATTCAGTGTTCCGAGGCGTTCAGCCAGCGCCCGGTCTCCAAGACTGTGGCTGGCCCAGGCGGCGAAATCATTTGGGTATTCCGGATCATCGAACGCCGGTCTAAGCTTGGTTGCAAAAAAGTGGTATTCAAAGCATTCTGCCGGGCACTGTTCAATTCCATTGCGAAACTCACGCAGATTCAGCGCGCGCAATCCGGTGGAGATAGTTATCAGTGAGCAGTCCTTGATGTCGAAGGCCCCGTTGATGGTCTGGTTAGCTACTGGCTGTGTGTTTGGCATTTCTGTCCGATTTGTTCTGTCTGAATATTTCTGCTCGTGTAACCTGATTAGGAGCTTGTTCCTGTTTATGTTGTCGCCCAAAAGGCGTTGAATCTTGAGCGATGTTGAGCGCTCGATTCGCAACTAATGTAGGGATAATTACGAGGAAATACCTGACTTAATTGGGCTAGTTGTACTGATGAGCTATTTCTCCATCAAGGGCAATCCGGGGAGGATTTCCTTGCGCAGGCGCAAAATCGTCTCATCCAGCGGAGCAAGCCGCAGAGCCTTATCTATCAATTTCGCCGCTGTGGTAAAATCTCCTTGCAGGGCTTTGGAGCGCGCCCAGCTGGCGTAGCCGTTTGCGTTTTCTGATTCCAGCGATGTTGAGATTTCAAACATCTCATCGGCGCGCTCAAACTCCTCCAAAAAGGCATAAACCAATCCCAGTCGATTTCGAAGTCGTGTCAGATAGGGCGCAAGTTCAACTGCCTTTTCCAGGTAATACGCCGTTGAATCCGCCAGGCCATCGAGCGCATTTATGTCTGCCAGAGCCTCAAATAAGCTCTCATCTGGTCTGCGAATGTCCATTGCATGCGACAACCCGCGCCGAGCTTCATTTAGATTCCCGCGTGAGGCTTCAGCCATCCCCCAGCTTACATAGATCCGGTAGTCTGAAGCCCGGCCCTGAATTGAATTTTCGAATTCGCCGATAGCGCTATCAAGGTCCCCGGTTGCCCAAAGACAAAGCGCATAGCGATAGCGCTCTTCACGAGATAGTATGCGAATCTCATTTGCCTCTTCAAAGTCCCTGCGCGCGGCAGGCCAATTGTCATTCATAGAATGCGCAATAGCGCGCAGTGACCAACCTGTGGCATTGGTAGAATCAAAGATAATTGAAGTGTCAAACTGAGCGATAGCCGCCGGGAAGTCTTTGAGCTTGTAATAGGCGCGTCCCAGCGCCAGTCGTCCCGCAGGATAAGTAGGCGCCAGAGACACCGCAGAGTCAAACATCACTAGAGCCATTTGCAAGACACCGTCCTCAATGAGGATATCGCCGAGCATGATGCAAGCCAGCGAGTCGCTTGGGTCTTCGGCAAGTTTCTCGCGTAATTGCGCCCTCATTCGCGCGATATTGATTCGCATAATATCCGCGAGAGCGCCATAGGCGCGCAAAGTCTCCGAGAGCGAATTCAGTTCTGTCTTAGGAGAAAGATAAGGCGCATCCCAACCGGTGAATGATTTACGAGTAGTCTGTTTGGGGGTAGAGGAATAGGCGGACACTGACACTAGCAGAGTCACCATAAGTGTCAAGAGAAATGACAGGTAGTGATGTCTAGGATGGTGTTTGGGACATTTTTGGGGATTGTGTTTGCATCTGCGCGCATTCATACTGTTTCCAGTATCCCATGCCACGCAGGGAAAGTCAAACAAACAGGCCAAACCTAAGGCATGCCCGCAGGACAGCAAGGAACAGGGCCGCCAGCGAAAATCGCGGCAATAGCGTAGGTCACATCGTTGATATTGACTTTGTTATCGCAATTCACATCCCCGAGACCTGGCACAGGGCAGGGAGCGGGACCGCCTGAAAAAATGCGATCAATAAGAAACGTCACATCGGCGATATTGAACGAGCCATCACCACTGGCGTCACCGCAGGCGATTTGCGCAGTGGACCCGACTCTGAATATTCCTGTCGCGCGTGAGGGAATCCACTCCACCGGAAAGTCCTCGTGAATCACCGCCCATTCGTTGATTTTGCAGAATATTGTGAATGTATCCGGAGGTATCACCGATGAATCAATTCCTGATGAGGTGAAAGTCACGAACTTGAAAGTCCCGAAACACCCAATAGGCGCATTGGGTTTTACTATAAACCTTTGAATACAGAGTACATCAGCCCCGGGTTGCACTGAGTCGATCTCAATTCCAAGGGGCACAGCAACTATTCGAGCCAGATTTGGAATGTCGTTTTGGTAAAGCCCCTGAGTTGTTAGCCCACCCTCAATCGCTCTTGCGAATTGGGAAGTCCAAATGAAAAGCTTAATGGTAGTATCGCAAGTAGGGCCATTGCAGGAAATGATAGTATCATGAAACAAAACCGGATCGAGCAATGATGTGTCAAACTCGTAGAGCAAAGAAAACGCAGACAGGACGGAGTCGTTCTTGAAGTAGAATGGAATATCAACAGTGTCACCTGGCATAGCGAATGCCGAAAGTATGGCAATCGTATCGGTTAGGACTGTTAGGGTATCTTGAAGAGTGTCACAGTTACCGAGTCCATGAGTGGAAATGCCAGAAAACGACGGAAACAAACTTTCTGATTCCAATGGCACAGCGTATTCTGCCGTTAGTTTGGTAATCTTATCCGACTGGTTTGAAAAAGCCAAGCCTGTGAAGCCAAGAGCCGCTACCAATACAGATATGGCAACTCCGACTAGCCACTTTCTTGAGTCGTTTTTTCTCAGAAATACGAGCGCTTTGTTTTCTTTGATCAATGTTCTTCCTTGGTGGTTACCTGTTACTTACTGCATCGACAGTTTCGGGCTAATTGCCTAGCTTGCTTGCTGGCAGAGGCTCTCAAGTCAATGAATATCAGCCGATTATGGCTCTGATGTTCTTACGTGAAACGCCCAAATAACTTATAGCAGTAACAAGTAACTAGGTTCCCAGGCGGTAGAGATAGCTGACGGAATTAGGGAAATAATCTGAAAAAAACGGCGAAAATCTGACGGATGAAAAAGGCGGATAGCGAGATTATCTCTGAATCCTATCGCTAAACAAATATAACAGGAAATCAGTCAGAGTCAACGAGTTATTCGAGGGCGAAACTATCACCCCGGTGAGCGACTCACAGAGTCAAACGCGCAATGATTTCGTCGGCAAGAGCCAAGCCATCATCGGATAGCCGCAACCGGCCCTTGCTAATCTCTAAGTGGCCGTTATCGAGCAAGTTGTGATATTCATCGGAGTTGAAAATCTCTTCGGGTGAACGAGAGTGCAACTTACGAAAACGCGATATCTCTAATCCATCAGTGGTGCGCAGAGCCAACATGATGTCTTCCAGCATTCGGTCATGCTCGGTCAGTCTATCCCACATCAAGGGCCGACGATTGTCATTGAGCAATGAAGACACATACTTCTCAGTATCAGAGACTAGAGAATAGCGATGCTCTCCATTATATCCATGCGCTCCCGGGCCGAGAGCCAAGTATGGCTGATTGCTCCAATAGCGTTTGTTGTGACGGCTCCGTGCTCCGTCTTTAGCAAATGAGCTGACTTCGTAACGCTCAAAACCATTATCAGCAAAACAGTCACTACCAGCGCGATAGAAAACTGCCATTGTGTCATTGTCCGGCAGTCTCAGCTTTCCGGTTTCAACATCTCTTGCCAATGGTGTATTGTCTTTGACTGTGAGTTGGTAATAGGAAATATGCGACGGTTCAAGGTCCAGTAACTCTGTTATATCGTGATGCAGTTGATGCAATGTTTGATCCGGCAAACCGAAAATCAAATCCGCCGAGATATTATCAATCCCCGAGGCGCGCGCAGTATAGAAAACCCGCAAGGTGTCCTCAACCTTGTGCCTTCTGTCCAGCGTTTTCAATGACGCAGTATTAAACGACTGCACACCCACTGAGAGACGGTTGACGCCGTTCTGTTGAAAAACTGCCAGATTCTCAGCATTGGCGCTTTCGGGATTGACTTCCACTGTGAATTCCAAGTCATCAGCGAACTCAAATAGCTCTTTGAGTTGGGCCACCCAGGCGCTGAACAATTTCGGAGAGGCAAGCGAGGGTGTTCCACCTCCGATGTAGATACTCTCTAATACAATCTTGGCGGCTTTTTTTCGCTTGGCAGTGACCTCCCGGGCTGCTATCTCGGTATCAACAGCGAGCGCCTGGAAATACAACATTTCCTTGCGTCTATCAAAAAGCTCCTTGTGGAAATCACAATAGCCGCAAATCCGTGAGCAAAACGGAAAGTGCACATACAGAGAAAGCGTATCATCTACGCCATTGGAGACATTGGACTTCCGGCGAGATTTCTTATTGATGGAGTCGAGATTAGACCGATTAGTATTTGAAGCTTCGCTCATAGGACGCATTATAGCGCATGAGCGATTCTATCCCAACGGGTTCTTGAGGGAAATCCGATAATAGAGCTACCTAATTCAAAAAGGGCAGTGTGAATGTAAGGGAATGTCCACTCGGTGGGAGAAGGATCAGGAGTCCATGACCAATACACAAACAGCGCCTTACCTTTGAGATTCTCCAGCGGCACAAATCCCCAGAAACGACTATCACGACTATCGTCACGATTATCACCCATGACAAACAAATTGCCAGCGGGCACCTGAACCGGGCCGTAATTATCACGATTCGATAACTGCGCCGCCAGGGTATTCGGGTCTATATTCTTGCTATCGGGATAGAGCTCGGCAAGTTCTCCGTCAACATAGAGGATTTTGTCGATGACCTCGACAGTTTGTCCGCCAACTGCAATCACGCGTTTGATATAGTCTTTGTCGCGGCTTAGCGGGTATTCAAAGACAATAATGTCGCTGACTTGTGGCTCGCGATATTTGTAGGCTAGCTTGTTGACGAATATATAATCACCGGTAAGCAATGTATCTTCCATAGAGCTGGAAGAAACCCGGTATGCCGAAACCACAAACACACGCAATATCGCCGCCGCTATCAACGCCAAGGCAATAACCTCAACATACTCTCGCCAAACCGGCTTGCGTTGCGCGGTTTTGTAATACTGCTGTAGATGTTTGGCTGTTTCTTTGGCCTTATGATCGCGTATTAAAAAGTCATCACTCATAGGCCCAGTATCGGCCAGCGTCAGTCAATGCTTAATAACAAATGACCAAATACTGCATATTTGTTTCACTATGAATTGTTCCAAATTGCAACAATTCGTACAAAGAAAGCGCCTGCTATAGTCAGAACAGGCGCTTTCTCAGAAGACGAATTCACGAGTCTGGTTCAGCTACTAATTCTATTTCAACAACACCATCTTGCGGGTGGCGATGAAATCACCGGCAACCAGTTTGTAGAAATACATGCCACTGGCTACATTCTGACCGTTTTCATCGCGCGAGTCCCACGTTACTCTGTGTTCCCCGGCTGATTGCTCTCCCTGATAGTATGTCCTTACTATTTGTCCTAGGAGATTGTAAATCGAAACTGACACTTTGGCAGTTGCCGGCAATCGGTAGGCGATAACAGTTGTTGGGTTGAATGGATTCGGATAGTTGCCCAGCAGTTCTGTGGTTGTAGGCAGAGTTGATTCTGCCCTGAATCCAATTCTAGCTCCCGGGTTTTGAATACAAATATCAAGACACCCGGTTTTGACAGAAGGAGCTTTGAAACTCAACGAAGTGTTTCCATTGTTGTCGATTGCCCAGATTTTCAGTGGATAGAATGTGTTATTCAAGTTATTGCAAAGAGTGTCTGTCAGGATTTGGATGTTGTCAATTACCAGGCCATACTCATTCCCACCTCCATCGACACCGTCAACTCTCATGATTTTGTAGTGGTCAATCGGTACAGCTTGGTTACCCGGCGGGTCCCATGTGGTGATTATTTGGTCGGTGAATTCAAGTAGATTTGGCTCCGCTTCCCCTGGGGGGCCCCCAAGGCTCTGCGTGGTTCCGCCTCCGAGACCAAAACTCTCGCCTCCGAATTGGAGACTACCACTTCCGCCACCACCCTGCAATCCCGATATGCAGCTTCCCAAAATAGCAGTAACAGAAACGTCCATACTCTCCGGCCAACGCGGCGGGGTGGCGACTGTGGCTATTGGTGAGTACAAATCGTCAAAGTTAGGAACGCCGATTGGTTTCACTCTGTATTCGTAGGTGGCGCTTCCTGCTGTAGAAAAATCCTCATAGATTATGGAGCCTGACGTATTTCCTGGCAAAGTTGCAATGATATTCCAAACGGTTACGCCTGAAAGCCGTCGTTCAACAACCCAACCAGTTTCAAAGAAATTGCCGTCTAGCCAACTGATCCTCGTACGTTGCTGAAAGTTTGAGTAGCTTTCAGTGGACAAACTTGTTGGGGCAGAAAGCCCCGGAACGCCAGCAATCGTCGTTGCAAGTCGGATTGTAGGTGAGCTATGGTCTGACAGATCGCTTGGAAACCATTTATTTACGGCCGAACCGCTTACGTCGTAGCCGACAAAGAAAGCAAATGTCTTAACCCATACTCCTTCCGTTGTTAGCGTGCTTGAATCGATAAACATGTAAGGGCCACCATGGGTAGGTTTGTCTCCACTGTATCCAGAAATACTCCTCATTCTCGCGATGACATCAGGTGGCGATGTGAATCCGTATTCAGAAAAATCAATATATTTCTTCGCTTCCCAGACATCAACTAATAAATAAAGACCGGCTGCAAGCCCATCGCCACTTAACATGGACCATGTCTGGTTGTCCAGGATTTTCGTAAAAGAATCGAACGACTCATCAGGCCGACTGAAAAACCTTTCAGTCGCATAAGCAACTGCGGCGGCGACATTTGGAGTTCCCCAGCCGGTCTTGTCATCGTATCCTACCCCTGTTGTTGTATTGTCAGTTGCTGTTAGATATAGAATCTCTTCGGCTTCGTCTGCTGTAAGCGATGGATTTGCAGCGCGGACTAAGGAAATAGCTGCTGTTACCATCGGTGTTGCCCCTGAAGTTTGCTGGAAATCCCGATAACCTCCACCATCGCTCAAGGTTTTTATGTCTCTCCCTTGAGTGGCCAACTTTACGCCATTACCCCAATTGGAGTCAATTCGCAAGGATCCATCCTTTTCTACGGCGCTTACTCCAACCACGAAATCATAGTCTGAAGGGTAATTTGAATTTGAGTTACCATCATTGCCTTTGGAAGCCACAATGCTAATGTCCATTTTCCAAGCATTCTCTAGCGCATCAAGAGTTGAGAGCGTTAGCGCTTTGTCAGTTCCAATGCTCATATTTAATTGTTTTGCGCCAGAATTCGATACTTGTTGTACCATTGATGCTATGTCAGAATTAAAAGCGCTTTCTGGTCCGTTTGTTCTTATTGCCCCGACGAATAGTTTTGCGGCCCAGTTAATTCCAGCTATGCCAATACCATTATTAGTTTCAGCCGCAAGAATTCCCGCAACTGAGATTCCGTGATTGCCCAAGTCGGTATCAAACCTTGTCAGAGGGGCTGCAAAACTTCCGCCTGCAATCTTGCTGTCAATGTCTGGGTGATCACCGTCAACTCCTGTGTCAATTAGCGCGATGATCTGGGATGAATCCCCTTTTGTCACATTCCATGCGCCCACAGCATCAATGGCGCCTCTATTGACTGAATTCTCGGCTTACAAATAGGTTTGTTCAGCAAAAAGAGAGTCATTAGCGCTATGAGTTATGAGGTTAAGCTCAGCATCAGGGGTGGTAGTTGAAATCGAATCGATTGCGCTGAAGCCTATCGCAAAGCTGTCAAGGTTTAGGGAATCTGCGAAATAAACTTTGTAGTAGAGCGAAAGATCATGAAGCCGAACCTGTACCCCATCTGGGCGCAAGAAGAGCGTATCAGCGCGATCGAAATCCGGGACAACTTGCTTAATAGAGTCTGCTCCACAGCTATCGAGGTAATGGTATAGCTCAGGTGAAATATATTGTGAATCCAGTGGCACAACGACAGCTCCGTTGAGATATATTGATGAGGACAAGTCTTTGATGATTGCACCGCGTGGGTCGTCTTGACCAAAAGCAGTTGTTGCGAATCCAAGAAAGCAGAAAATGATGGTCGAAAGTTGTACTCTCCAATTTGTTTCTTGCAACGCGTTCTTGATAGTGAAGTTGTGCATTGATGAATCCTTTCCTGAACGAAGTTTTCTTATCTAAAACCTGTTACTCTTCTCTTATCAGTTCCGTCTCTGTTAATCCGCCAAACTTGCCAGCCATGTTGGTCGTCACTCCAGACGTGCAAAATGCTTGAATCGAAGCTTGAGACGCTCACCCACCCCAAACCGCAAGTGACAAATTCAAATCGCCCATCAAAGGTCACTATTCCCACTCTCCTTAAGAAAGTTTGGACCGACAACGAGCTACCATCGATCCAATCCATTTTGAGAAAATCATCGTCGGAAGGCAGGCCGGTGTTGATAATTCCTACTTCCCCAGTATTCAGGTTTAGCAAGTATGGTATTGGTCCCGGCTTGATGAATGCCAATAGCGAATCTCCATCGGAAATACTGGGCACCAACGCAAAGCCGCCTACAATCATCACGGTTTCTTTTGATTGAAAATCATAGCGATATATACCTGTTGTGTCACCTGAATTTGGGATTGTTTGTGTAAAATAGAGATATTTTCCGGATGGTGAAATGTCGAATATAGGCTGGCGAGAAGTTAGGCCCAAAAGTGTTGATTGTTTGGTGTTGAGGTTGAAGAGAACGAAGTCTGCTCCCGCATTGGTGACGATTTGAGAATCACCGGGCATCCAATGCATGGTTGCTCCATCAATTCCAAGTGGTTTCTTGAATGAGCCTAGCGTATCTGTTTCATACCAGCCAAAGGATAAATTACCGAGGCTATCCCAAGCGCTGTGGAAGGCGATTCTGGTTCCATCAGTTGACCAACTAGGTGAATGAATGCTGCTTGCAGGTTCAAACGGCGGAAGATTGCAGACAGGAATCCTTGATGACTTTGATGGCGAGGAGCCACAGGAAACACCAACTAACAACAACAATAGGATCAGAATTACACTCATGTATCCCTCTTAAGTGACACTCAACACAATTACAACCAGCGGTTGCTTTACTTCAGCATATATAACTGGTTCAACATTACTTGTCAATCGCATAGTCGTTCAAACATAGTCGTTCAAGTTGAAACGGTAGCTGTTGATACTGGTTACTGCTTGCCGAACCGAATTGGCGAGCAGAGAGCTTGTCCTTGACAACCTGGACTGAATTAGTATATTCTTTTGGCTGTTGCCACACCATATCACTAGGTTAGACAATCACTTGGGCCAAGATCAAGTTCAACAGTATGTATTCTTGATGTCTTGTATGGCTTAAGCTAAGTATCACTGTATTGGAGACCTAAAGCTACAAACATCAGGGAGAATTATGTCTCACATTATCTCACTACCGTCAGAGTTTTCAGCAAGAAAAGCAAATCACTCTTATCCAAAGAATCGAATCAATCGACTGGGCGTAACACAATTTCTGCTGGCTACTCTGTTATTAGCTACGCTAAGTTTTGGGCTTAGCTGTTCGGGCGATAGCCCTGTCCAAAGCGGCCCGGTGGTGAATGTTCCCGTCACAGTCACGCCGATTTCGGGTCCGCCACTGACATCAGTTAGAGTGCTGGGCCTAGATTCGATGAATGTCGATTTCTCCAACACCTTTGCCTATTTCAACGGCGTTCTGACGCCGCTTTTTATCTCGGATAGTGGCAAGGTTAGTGTCACTGTTCCGGCGATAGTTGATAGCGCAACAATGTGGATTGACACTTCTATCACAACTATGTCGTTGGTGATAGTTAGATCCATTACCGGTGATACAGTTGCTCTAGGTAAGGACATATTCACCTTAGAGGCGCTACTTCCCGCTCCGGGCTCAGTTACCCAAATGCTAACTGACTGGACTACGATTTCCACATCATTGCAAACTATCTCACAAATGTTCGGTGGAGTCCCCGGAGTTCAGGAGCAAATCAGCTCGGCGCTACTTTCGGCATTGGACTCTCTCGTAAACAGTTCAGATTCCTTGTCACTGAAATCAGTAACCGCAAGACTAACTGCCGGTAATCCTCAAGAACTAGCCCTGTTGGATGCGCTGTTCGGCTCCAGTGGAATAGTCGAACAATCTCAGAAGTACGCTGTGATGTTCCAGGCGATGGCTGATTCCGCGGCAATACTCACCGGAGCCACACAAAACCGTAGAGCTGTGTCACCGATGGTTATCACTGATCAGTATTTGGCATTCAGTATGCAATTCTATGTAATTGTTCGCGAATTCGGACGGACGGTAATCACCCCCACTGCACAGACTTACGCAGTTGTAACCGGAGCGCTTGGTGTGATAGGTAACATCCCGCTGGCGACCATCATCACTACTTCGCTGACTATCATAGATTTTGTGGTTAACAAGTTTGTTATTTCTATGATGCCGGCAAAAATAGACTCTTTGCGAATAGAGCTTGCAGAGGACACAATCTTTGTAGGTGAGCAGACGAATTCAACTGTGATGATCTATGCTGCCAACGATCCGCAGGCCATCACGTTCAATGATTTTGTAGGTCAAATCCTTAATGGTCTGGGTTACGGTTCATCAATCACTTCACCTCGCGAACTCAATAGGCTCGTTGACCTGTTCGAAAACGTAGCGAATTACATGGCGGGGCTTCTACAAGCAGGATTCAGCAACTACGCCAGCGCTCACCCAGCGCTGAATCTGGACTTTACACTGTTTACCATGCCGCAGTTAAGGTGGAAAGCGCAAATAGTAGACACCAAGTTCATAGATCTAAAAACCCATACTCCCACCATCATCAACCCCATCCCCGGTCTGGTGAATTGGAAATCCGACCCATCAACAACCGGTGAAGGCAGAATATTTGCCGCAACAGTTGCCAGTGGAGCGACGGTGATACCGGAACCAACCGGGTTTGCATATTCCGGCGGCGCCTTCGGTGAAGACGTAGCTGGCGCTCCGGCAGTGTCAGTTTGGTCATTCAAGAAAATGGCGATGGCCATAGATTTTGCGCCGATTATCACAGCAGGCGGCGCCAATGTGCTTGGTGTAACCGCCGGTAGCCTCGATGGCGCCGGCAAGCTAGTTCCCGAAGGCGGTATAAGGATTGATTTGGTGACAACCGGTGGTGTGGCAAACCCGGCCTCCGGACTAACTGATGCAACCGGACAGTTTAGTAGTGTAATCACTCTAAACCCGATGACTGACACAGTGATTGTGCAAGTCACAGCTAGTAACACCGCAAGCAGTACAACAGCCAAAGACACAGTAAGCGCCGCAACGCAATCAGGTACCAGCAGAATTGCTTATGTCTCATTCAGAGATGGCCGTCCTGGGATTTGGTCGGTCAATCCAAATGATACAAGCGATAACCTGAAGCTTTGCACAGTCGTTCCGATAGAATCGAACCCATTTCCAGTTCGCAGGATTTTTTGGTCTAAAGACTCCCAGTGGCTTCTCTATTCAATGGGTGGTTTTTTTGGCACAGGTATTTATACCACAGGCGCAAGAGCGCTCAATTTCCAAAGAACAATACTTGACCCGCGAAACTATGAGATTCAGGCGCCAAACAGTCAGTCTTGGTTCACTACGAATCCGAACGAATTCCTGATTAGCGCGGATGGAAAGCGTTCTAGTAGCTCTATTCGAGGCCAGTTCCTTTGTACTGCGGCAGGTTTCAGGACTCTCATCACTGGAACAGAGCTTATCTCTCGCGCGGCGATGTTTATCTCTCCTGATGAGCAGACTGTTGCATACATCGCACCCTGCGGTCCAAACATAACTTGCATTAACACTCTAAATGCCAATAATATGGCAACAGGAACTCCGAATCAAGTTGCCGGCCCATTCGATGGAACGGCACGTATACACCCCAACATAATAGGTTGGACAGAAGATGGAACTGCAATACTATACGCTAGAACAGACGCCTCGGTATCCGCAAGCAAGACTACCGCAATCAGAATGGTTGACAAGAATGGCTCCAGCGACAGACTCATAGGGACGGTCACTGGAGGATTCGGTAGTTTCACGTTCCTCAAAACCAGGAACGCTCTTGCCTTCAATACAATTTCCAACCCCGGGAATAATAATTTAGTGTACGAACTTTACACCTTGGACTTTGGCGGTAATCTACAAAACATCACCGGCGTGCAGAATAGTTTTATCGCGATAAGCTCCTCACCTGATGGAACAAAGCTCGTTTACGACAGAAACAAAAGACCCGCGCCTCTATATATGTTTGACCTAAACACAATGCAGGAGACATTGTTCCTAAGTGACACTTCAGCTCATGTACCCGCATGGTCCGGAACAATGCAACCGTAGCAACCAAAACCGTTTTAGAGCTAATTTGTTGAGGTTGCGGGGGATTTCTAAGTCGTTGACGATATGGTTTCCCATTTGAACTTCAAGGTCCGGTGGTGAAGCTCACCTGGTTGGAAAGAGCAGAGGCTTCGCCACCTCTGGATACACGCATGCGGACAAAGTAGTTAGTTGATGGCGCGAGCCCGGACAACATCGCCGAATCCACCGAGCCGCCGTTTGATTCCATCAAATCGACAAGAATCAGCCGGGCCAAATCCAGTGTGGAATCAGTCACCGCAACCGTATCAAGAAGGAATTGAGCCGATACTAATATTTGGTTTTGCGGCAATGGCTCGGTCCAAATCGCTAGCGCTGTTGTGTCACTCGTCAACTCGATTCGCAAATCGGTTACCGCGAGTGGGGGAGGGTCCGGCAATGGAGGCTTATTGTGGACTATGACTCCGTTGGCAATAAATGTGTGTGATTTCGAGTCTATAGTAAGGTCGAAAACGCGAGTCATTGTTACTGCATCTGAAATAGCAACAATCCGCGCGGCTGTGAAATCGTTGGATTTACTATTTGAATAAGCCACTTCACTGAAGGACGTAAACTCTCCTGCGGGTTTGAATCTTAAACTCGCGGGCTCCCACAATGGATGCTCAGGTGTCACCTGCAAGGCGCCACCGTCCTCAAGCGAGAAAACCAAACACTTTCGGAGAGCCGTTCTGATAGATGTCACACGACCCGTGTACCAACGTTTGGTAAGCGGATCAGGAGAAACAACAATGTCTCCAACGTGCAGATTCTCAACTAGTATCTCGCCGCCCGGTGTAGCTATTGCTGTTCCTTCGCTAATACAGAAGCTTGAATCACAACTTGTGAGATTGAGACACGAAAGAAGCGCGACCGCACTCATAATGGCATAGTTCTTCATACTCACTTCCTCAAGTTTGATTTTCTAGGCAGATTGAACTGGTGGACACTCATCTGAATATCCTTCTTGAAACAACAGGCGGTTGTTATCTCTAATATGTGTTTATCAAACACAATGTGTCAATCGTATAATTGTACGAATAAAAAACACGCGATTGTTTTGTTTTCCAGGAGCGTGTTTGAAGATGTATCTGTTTTTTCGTGAATATGGCAGGAACTCTCGGTGACGTAGTGACGTAGGTCGGGTTCCGGAACGTCGTAGACGTGGAGAAACCCGACATTTCTCTGGCATCAAGCATGTCGGATTTCTGCGTCACATGAATGTGACTCCGGAATCCGACCTACGAGACTGTTACCTATGTGAACGGTCCCAACCCCCATTTACTATAACATACTCCCCAACCAAGATATTGACAAACGGTAAAGTTTTGCGCTTGCTTGCTGTGGGTGTTTCAATGAATATCACCAGAAAGGGACGCTGTTATATGAAAGCAGTCATAATCAGAGAATTTGGTGGGCCGGAGAAGCTGGTCATTGAGGATGTAGAAAAACGTGCCCCAAAGGCGCATGAAGTTAGTGTCAAAATCAATGCCATCGGTTTGAACCGCGCAGAAGTAGCCGCCAGGGTTGGTAAGTATCCTTTGCCGAAGCAACCGCCGATTCGGTTGGGGTTTGAGGGCGCCGGAGTGGTTGAGGCTATTGGCGCTGATGTCAGAGGTTTCAAGGTTGGACAGCGGGTATCGGTTATTCCCGATGGGAGTAGTCATGTCACTGAGGGAACTTATGCTGAGTATTGCAATATCGCCGAAGAGTGGCTGACATCAACTCCTGAGAATCTCAGCGATGAAGAATCAGCGGCGCTATGGATGGCCTATTTGACATCCTGGGCGGCTTTGATTGACTATGCTGGCGCCGCCAAAGGTGATTCTATTATTGTGACTGCCGCGAGTTCATCACTTGGAGCGCCGACTTTCCAAACCCTCGCTCGCGAGCAAATGACATCCATCGCGACAACGCGCTCCAGTGATAAGGTGAAACGAATCAAACTATCAGGCGCTGACTTTGTCATCGACACATCAACCGAGGATTTGGTTCAGCGAGTCAAAGAGATTACTAACAAAGCTGGAGCGAATTTTGCCTATGATTGCATCGGAGGCCCGGAAGTCAAAACCCTCATCAAATCCCTTGCCTACAACGGCAAAGTTCTGCTCTACGGAATGCTCGATAGTCGGCCTATGGACTTAATTCCCATGTCCCTGATGGGAAAACGAATCAGCATTCTCTCGTTTATCATTTTCCACTCACTGGCAGATCCAGAGATTAGAGCGCGGGGTGTGCGCTATGTCCATGAGGGCGCATCCTCAGGCGCCTTCAAGCCGCTAATCGCAAAAGTGTTTCCATTTGAAAAAATCTCGCAGGCGCATGAATATATGCAAAGTAATCAACAGGTTGGAAAGATTATTGTGAGAGTGGACTAAGTAGTAGTCAAATATCTAATCGAAGACACTCAATCATAAGGCGCTTTCGCCGAATCATAGCTATAAGAACAAGTAGTTTTGCTATTTCGACCTTTAGAGGTGTGAATAGTCTTCCTTAGGCGCTGGATGTTCTCAGCGCTTGCAAGATTCGAAAGGGGCGCCAGATGGCGAAGATATTGGTAGTTGATGACGAAGCGATGATTTGCGATCTATTGAACCGTTCGCTTACTATTGAGGGATTCACTGTAGAGACTGCAGGCAATGGTCTTTTGGGATTGGAAAAATGCGCCAGTAACGGATTCGATTTGGTGATTTCAGATATTCTGATGCCAGAGATGGACGGAATCACTATGATGGAAAAAATCAAGGACGCCCAACCGAATCTTCCGATAATCCTGATTACCGGCTATGCCAAACAATACACGGCCCGCAAAGCAACCGAAGCTGGAGCCAGTGATTTTCTCACCAAGCCGTTTCGCAACGCAGAGATTATGCAATCAGTTCGCAAGGCGTTGAATATCGCCGAGCCTGCGTAAGGTTTGTCTACATTGTTTGTATTATCTGTGTCGGCGATGATTGATGTCGCCTGAGCCGTGAACGCGCTTTTTGACTCTCGGATCTCCGTAATAGGTAATATCACCAGAGCCGCTAATACGAGCGTTGATATAATCTTCCACGGCCACGTCCACATCACCGCTACCCTTGATTGATACATGCGCCTCTTTGGTCAGCAGTTTCCTGGCGTCTACATCACCAGACCCACGTATATCAACTTCAAAGATTTTCATTTCACCGACAAGGGTAACATCACCTGAGCCGGCAATTGACAGTATCAATTCTTCTCCATCTAGTCCTTCTGCGCGAACATCAGATGAGCCGCGAATATCCAGCTCTTCGAGGCTGGGCATAGTGATAGTGAGACGGCTGTTGTGACGAGAATTGATTGAATACCCTTCGGCGAACGACACATACAAAGTTCCGTGACGCACTTCAGTCTCCAGTAACTCCAATAGATTGTCGTCAGCTTCCACCTCGACGCTAAAAGACTCCCCAATAGTAATATCTATGTCAGTACTGCCGCTGGTGTGGATACCGTTGAAATCTTTAAGGTCTCTGGATTCGGTTGCCAATGTTCCCGAGCCTTTGATTCGTTTACCCTTGCCCCAATTCCAAAAATCGGCATTGGCTGTACCCGCCATCGAAAGCAAAAGAACCGACAGCAAACCGACAAAAACTCCCAGCCGCGCTCGATTTGGTCTTATAGATTTCGAATTCAGACTTAGATTAGCGTTCATGGTATCCCTTTCTGGTTTATATTCTTTATCAATTATTGGATTCTGTTTCTGAGCTTGAGATACTTATTCCCAAGAGTTTTACGAACCTGCGTTCTAGTTCTTTTGACGGATTCTACAACTAAATGTTTCGTTTTTGACACGAATGTTAGTCCAAACCCGCAAACCCCGACAAGCGCAACGAGATAGGTCAAAACCCAGCGCTTTCTTCCTCAGAGACCAGGTATAATCGTTTAACAGATAACAGATTAGACTCTTAACAAGTTATCCACACAACTATCTTAGACAATACTAGATAGGGAAGGAGATAATTGTGTTTTTTGTAATTCTCCAATCCTCATAGACTTACGGAAATTATGCAATATATACCACCTTTTGTATTGACTGAGACAATTTCAACTATATAATGTGTTCTTACAGCATCGACGATGCGGACTTGAGAGTAGGTACTGAGAGCCCTCCCCAACCGGTCAATGCTTCAAAAAAGCTTAATGGAGAGTGTTTCTCCCCTGCACAGGATTCTAGTCTAGGGGCTCGTATCTCAGGAATACTGCAGTTGATATAGAGGCGAGAATATCGTTTCAACAGCGGCGGCGCTTCTGAGACTCTGGCTGATTCTAGCTCCGATATTCACGCAGGACTGACTTCCGAATTAAGCCTTAGAACAACAGGAAACTAAGAGTGTTTTTCACGAGAAGGTTGAGAGCTAGTAAACAGGGACAAAGCTAAGGCAAGACTGAAACAAGACAGTCGTAGTATCTGGCAGGGAATAGCCGGAGAGACAGACAGTCACCTATTTTATACGACCTCGTATTCAATTGCCAACGTCCGAACCATTAGAGTCTTACTAGTTAATCTCACTAGCGAGTGAAAAGAAGTTAGAGCATATTACAGCAAAGGAGTGTGACACCAAATGCGCATTGATCGTAGATATACCTCACCCGGGAAATCCCCATATGAATCACTAAATTTTGTCCCGCGACGATCTGAAATCCGCAATCCGGATGGTTCAGTGGTATTCGAACAATCCGATATTCAAGCCCCTGAGAATTGGTCGCAGGTGGCTGTCGATATTCTGGCCCAAAAGTATTTCCGCCGCGCTGGTGTGCCGCAAAAAAACGCCGATGGAGCGCCAATTCTTGATGACAAAGGCAAGCCGGTACTAGGTGGGGAGCAGGATTCACGTCAAGTTTTCGACCGTCTGGCTGGTTGCTGGAGAGAATGGGGTGAAAAGCACAATTACTTCGATTCCTCCGAAGATGCAGACGCCTACGAAGATGAAATGCGCTATATGTTGGCGCATCAAATAGGCGCGCCGAACTCTCCGCAATGGTTCAACACAGGATTGCACCACGCCTACGGTATTACTGGTGTTCCGCAGGGGCATTTCTTTGTTGATCCCAAAACTGATAAACTCGATAGAGCCAAGAACGCCTATGAACGTCCGCAACCGCACGCCTGTTTTATTCAGCGTGTCGAAGATGACCTGGTAAACGAGGGCGGGATAATGGATCTCTGGACGCGTGAGGCCCGGTTATTCAAATTCGGCTCCGGCACCGGCTCAAATTTCAGCGCGGTTCGCGGCGCCGGTGAGCGTCTCTCCGGCGGTGGTGTTTCATCGGGGCTGATGTCATTCTTGAAAATCGGTGATCGCGCCGCAGGAGCCATCAAGTCCGGTGGAACAACTCGTCGTGCGGCAAAAATGGTCTGTTTGGATTTAGACCATCCGGATATCGAGGAGTTCATCAACTGGAAAGTAGTTGAAGAACAAAAAGTAGCCGCGCTGGTTGCCGGCTCACAAATGATTCGTAAGAGATTAGATCAGATGTTTGACGCCACACAGGTGTCGACAAAGGAAGGTCAGAGAACATATGAAACAGATCTTAAGAAGAACAAACCGCTCGCGAAACTTGTCAGCCAATCACTCAGGATGGGCGTCCCTGAGGGGTATATCAAGAAGACGCTGGAGTTGGCATCTCAAGGAATCACAAAGCTCGACTTCCAAACCTACACCACAGACTGGGACTCCGACGCGTACCTGACGGTATCAGGTCAGAATTCAAACAACTCAGTTCGCATTCCCAATGAGTTTGTGACTGCGCTTAAGAATGACGGTGACTGGGAATTGATAAGGCGCTCCGACCGCGGAGTCGCGAAAACTTTGCCAGCCCAAAAACTCTGGGATCAGGTGACCTATGCTGCATGGGCCTGCGCTGACCCGGGTGTTCAGTTTGATTCTACCATCAATGAATGGCACACCTGCCCGAATGACGGACGGATCAACGCTAGTAATCCCTGCTCGGAGTACATGTTCCTCGATGACACTGCTTGTAACTTGGCGTCAGTGAACCTGACTAAGTTCCTGCGCGAGGATGGTGAACTGGATGTAGCTGAATTTCGTCATGCCTGTCGCTTGTGGACTATTACACTGGAAATCTCAGTGCTGATGGCGTCATTCCCCAGCAAAGAAATCGCTCAAAAAAGTTATGACTATCGCACACTCGGACTCGGCTATGCAAACCTGGGCACGATTTTGATGCGCATGGGTATTCCCTATGACAGCCCCAAAGGACGCTCGATTTGTGGAGCTATTACCGCCATCATGACCGGCGAAGCCTATGCTGTCTCAGCGGAGATGTCCGCAGAGCTGGGGCCGTTCGCGCGCTATGAAGCTAACAAAGAGCCGATGCTACGTGTCATTCGTAATCATCGCCGCGCAGCATACAATGCCGCCAAGAAGGATTATGAGGGATTGCTCAATACTCCGGTAGGTTTGGATCCTGCAATTTGTCCACAGTATTTGGTCGAGGCCGCGCGCTCTCGTTGGGATGAGGCCTTGGAGTTGGGTGTGAAACATGGTTATCGCAATGCCCAAACTACAGTAATAGCCCCGACCGGCACTATCGGTCTGTTGATGGATTGTGACACTACCGGTATCGAGCCGGACTTCTCACTGGTGAAATTCAAAAAACTCGCCGGTGGTGGTCATTTCAAAATTGTGAATCAATCGGTGCCGTTAGCCTTGCGTAAGTTGGGTTACACTGGCGCTGAGATTAAGGGCATCATTGACTATTGCCTCGGGACACAGTCGCTGAAAGAAGCTCCTTACATCAACCACGAAACTCTCAGCGCCAAAGGTTTCACTCCTGATTCTTTGACGCAATTGGAAAAAGCGCTGGATAATGCATTTGAGTTACGTTTTGCGTTCAACAAATACACTCTCGGCGAGGAGTTCTGTCGTGACGGCCTGGGGCTTAGCGATGAGCAACTTGATGATCCGGCATTTGATATGCTCGTCACACTAGGATTCTCCGAAAGAGAAATCCGTGCGGCAAACAATCACTGTTGCGGCACCATGACTCTCGAAGGCGCTCCATACTTGAAAAACGAGGACCTGGCGGTTTTCGATTGCGCCAACAAATGCGGTCATATCGGTCAGCGCTTCATTCAGCATCGCGCGCATATCGGTATGATGGCCGGCGCCCAGCCGTTTATTTCCGGAGCCATCAGCAAGACCATCAACATGCCGGCAGAGAGCACATTGGCAGATGTTTCGGACTCTTACCTAGAGGCTTGGGAACTTTCAATCAAAGCAGTTGCATTATATCGTGACGGTTCAAAACTCTCGCAACCGCTGAGTTCCACTTTTGATCTCGAAATGGAGATGGAAGATGAAGAGCCAGTTGTAATTCCTGAAGTCGCGCCTCCGGTCGATGCAGTAGCTACTGTTATCGAGAAACCTGCCGCACCTGTTGAGGTAGCTCGGATTGTCTCTGACAGTGCGCTGGATGCAAAAGTCCTTCGCAAGAAACTTCCATATCGTCGCAAAGGTTACACCCAAAAGGCGGTTGTCGGCGCGCATAAAATTTATTTGCGCACCGGTGAATATGATGACGGAACACTGGGAGAAATTTTTCTCGATATGCATCGTGAAGGAGCCGCCTTCCGTAGCATTATGAACTGTTTTGCAATTTCAGTTTCATTGGGTCTCCAGCATGGTGTGCCGCTGGATGAATTTGTCGATGCCTTCACCTTTACTCGCTTCGAACCGAACGGCATGGTCAAAGGTAATGACAAGATCAAGATGACAACCTCTATCATTGATTACATTTTCCGTGAACTGGCCATCACATATCTCGATAGAACAGACTTGGCGCATGTTTCACAAGAGGATATTCGCATGGATGCGTTGGCTCCGGCCAAAGAGGCGCCAGCTGAAAAGCCCGCAGATAGTCCGGCAGGTGACGTTACTAGTGACGGGGCTTCTTTCAAAGACTTGCCGGTAAGCGCTGATGATAATGACGATACGAATTCGACAATTAGCTCAGTAGCTCCTGCCGCCGCCACTGATGTGGTTCCTGAATCTGTTTCAGTCACTGAGATAACTGACACTATGCAAACCGGTACTATGCAAACTGGTATTATGCAAACTGTGCGGCATGAGCGCTCACGTATGGCGGTTCAGGCGCAAATTGCGCGCTTGAAAGGCTACGAAGGAGATGTATGCCGTGAATGCGGTTCATTCACCTTGGTGCGCAATGGTTCATGTCTGAAATGCGAAACCTGCGGCTCAACTTCGGGTTGTTCATGATTGATGTTTGAAGGAGTAGGGGCACAGCGCGCTGTGCCTTCACTAAGGAATAGACACAGATTGTAGGGGCGGGGTTTCCCCGCCTGCTCTTTCATCGGTAATTTTCCTATTTCAAATATAGCCTCTGATTAAGAGACGGGCGCCGAAACGGCGCCCCTACAGGGGAAGAAGTATCATACTAGGCATTGATTTCTTATGACTAACCAAAATGCTATTGACCAAGATTTCGGCGAGTGCAAAACGATATTCATCGATCAGGTTTTTCCGTCGATGGTCAACCACTATGGGACTCTCTTTGGTGGCATCGCCCTGCAGTGGATGGATAAAGCCGCCTGGGTGATTTGCACTCGCTATGCGCGCCGGATAATGGTGACTGTTGCTGTAGATCAAATCGACTTCAAGGAGCCGATACCACTGGGGAGCATGGTCGAACTGCGCGCCAGAATTGAACGGGTGGGAAAAACTTCTATTACCGCTGTCGTCGAAACCTATTGCGAGAATCCTCTCACCGGAAAACAAAAATTTGCCACCACAGGTAAATTCGTAATGGTGGCGCTTGATGAAGACGGCGCCCCTAGTGTCATAAAGCATCACTGACTCTGCACCCTCGCTTCACTAACCGCACAAAACATTCTATCTTCTATCTAATGTCCCGCAAACGTAAAGCATATCACAGAACATACACCAAAGGCAAGCGCGCAAGCTTCCTTCGGCGACACTCATTGAGCGTAACTGTTACTTTCGTTGTATTGTTTGCAGGAGCTTTCATACTCAGCTTATCCTTCCCTTGGGCCGGATTTTCAAGTGACTCAGAAGAACAAAACAGCTATAGCGCCGAGGCGCCCAAAAGAGTGATTTCTTTAGCGCCGTCAATTACCGAGCTGATTTACACACTAGGCGTTGACTCAATACTGATTGCAGACACCCGCTATTGTAAACATCCTCCACAGGCAGACACTCTGCCGGATGTAGGAGGGTTTCTAGATCCGAATTTGGAATTGATTGTCTCACTGGATCCTGATTTGGTAGTTTTGCTAAAAGAATACAACGAGCTTAGCGGCAAACTCCGCAAATTGAACATACCGGTTTTCACAGTAGACCATCAGACTATTGCAGGAGTGTTAGCGTCTTACACTCAACTAGGCGCGCGACTAGGAGCCAAAGCGAAAGCCGATAGCCTGCTTGCCTCTCATCAAGCCCATATCGCGAAAGTACAAAAACTCACCTCCACTCTGAATCACCCGAAGACCCTGGTTTCAATTGGTCATAGTGATAAGCCCGGAGTTATCCGCAGTGTCTATGCCGCCGGTGATGAAGGATTCTACTCCGAGTTGGTGCGCATTGCCGGTGGGGTGAACGTTGTAAAGGAAGACAATGTGCGATATCCGATTCTTGGTCCCGAGGCGCTACGGACTTTGGCCCCGGAAATCATATTGGATATTTTTCCTGATTCGCAAGAGGGAGCGGCGCTTGACAAACGCTTTGTGCAAGAGCAATGGCGCTCGCTATCGGATATTCCCGCGGTGCACAACAGCCGTGTGGTGGTCCTGGAGGGAAGTTTCCTGGTAATACCCGGCCCAAGATTTATTGAAATTCTGGATAAATTTGTTGTGGCTCTGCACCCGGAAATCAATGTCTCGCTTCTAACCCGTTAGTTTTGCCGCCTGCTTCGCTCTACTGTTCTTGTTTAACTGTGCCTTGCTCAGCGGTGATTATCTCGTATCTTCTGCAACATGTCCGATTCTGCATCCCAATTAGCCCGGTCAAGCGACAGCAAGAGTCCAAAACTACTAAGCGCTACAAATCTATCTGTAGCTTTCGGTGGAGTCACAATTCTAAAGGATGTTTCCTTCGACTTGACCGATGGAGAGTATGTAGCAATAGTCGGCCCAAATGGCGCAGGTAAGACCACACTATTGCGAGCCCTGCTAGGAGCTGTTTCGGCTCCAGCTACGTCCATCAGCCTATCGGGTAAGAGCGCCGAGAGCTATTCAAGCCTCGAACGCGCAGAATTCCTGAGTTATGTCCCTCAGGCTCGTGATGTGCCAGTCGGGTTCAGTGTGCGCGAATTTGTAGAAATGGGTTTCTATGCGAGAGGTCATCGTTTCAAACAAACTACTACGACTAGCAGCTTGATTCAGAAAACATTAAATCAAACCAGTCTCACAGAAGTAGCAGAACGTTTTCTCGAAACCCTGTCGGGAGGTGAGTTGCAACGTGTATATCTCGCGGCGGCGCTGGCGCAGGATGCACGCATAATGCTACTGGACGAACCGACAACTTTTCTCGACCCGGCGCATCAAAGAGAAATGGTCTCAATTCTATCGCAGATTCGTCTGGAGAAACAAAGCGCCAGCGCCTTGATAGTGACACATGACTTAAACCTCGCGATTTCATTCGCCGATAGAATTCTCGCGCTTAAGGATGGCGAATTGGTCTTCGACGGCTCACCCGAGGAGTTTTGTAACGAGGAACGTCTACGAGAGATTTATCAAACCACAATGCGATTTGTTACAGATCCCATCACCACCAAGCGGCTAATTGTTCCAGCCCTATTGGATGCAACACCAAGTGTGGAGCGCAAGGGACCATCCAAATGATAGAGAGAAGTAGAACCATTAGAATCATCATTATTATGTTAGTCGCCGGGCTCGCGCTGGGGATTGCCCCTTTGCTGGGCGCAACTGACATCTCGCTATCTGCTATCCTGCAAGGCAATCTAAGTGACAGTCAAAGAACAATTCTATACTCTGTCCGTCTGCCGCGTGTTGTTCTGGGTTTTCTAGCCGGCGGTGCGCTGGCGCTTGGCGGATTAGTGTTTCAGTCGCTACTACGAAATCCGCTTGCGACTCCGTTTACTTTAGGAATATCATCGGGAGCCTCACTAGGCTCAGCGATGTATTTCCATATAGGAATAATCTGGTCGATATTCGGTCTTTCCGGGGCCACTTTTCTGGCGTTTGCCGGAGCGGCGCTAGCTACTGCAATTGTGTTTGCAATCAGCAATGCGGTAGGGCGCAGGAATAATGTTACACTTCTGTTGGCAGGTGTCGCAGTGACATTCTTCTTTTCCAGTGTAATACTTTTTGCGCAATACGCCGCTGACTTCACTGCGGTTTTCAAAATGATTCGCTGGGTTATGGGTGGGCTGAGTGTAGTGGGTTATGACGAAGTGTACACGTTAACACCATTTGCGGCGTTGGCTTTGATAGTTGCAGTGTGGAAGTCACCAGAGCTTAACCTAATTGCCACCGGTGATGATATAGCGCTTAGCCGGGGTGTGGATGTCAAAGTCACAATTCGGATGTTCTACATAACTCTGACACTAGCAATAGGCGCCGCAGTGGCGCTGGTCGGGCCGATTGGTTTTGTAGGAATCATGGTTCCCCACACCGCACGCCTGCTTCTTGGCGCTGACAACCGGGTCTTGACGCCTGTTTGCTTTGTTTTAGGCGGAGCATTTCTGGTTGTTTGCGATACATTAGCGCGAACTATCCTATCTCCTGCGGAACTCCCGGTTGGAATAATCACAGCCTTGATTGGCGGACCGTTTTTCCTTTGGTTGCTAATTCGCACAAGAGGCGGAATGACATCATCCTAAGTTAATGGCAAAAGTGTTACTTACAAAAAGGGTAGAGATAACTACATGAAAGCAAAGACAAAACGATATTGGCTATTCAAATCTGAACCATCCGGTTTTTCGATAGAAGACCTAAAAGCCTGTCCCAACAAGACTGAGCCCTGGGACGGTGTGCGAAACTATCAAGCGCGTAATTTTCTACGCGATGACATCCAGGTGGGTGACGGTGTGCTGTTTTATCATTCAAGAATTCCAGAGCCGGCGGTTGTGGGGGCGTGCATTGTCACTAAGTCCGGATATCCGGATACCACTGCTTTTGACCCAAAAGCCAAACACTACGACCCCAAGAGTGACTCCAGCGCTCCGCGTTGGTTTTTGGTGGATGTGAAGCTCAAGAAAATATTCAAACGCGTAGTGACACTCAATGAAATCAAAGAATCGGCTGGTCTGGAAACAATGGTAGTTGCGCAAAAAGGATCACGTCTGTCAATCCAACCTGTTACAGAAGCTGAATGGAAAATCATTCATGATTTGGCAGGGGACGCCATCAAATAGAGAGAGACAAATAGAAAAGCAAAATAGAAAGAGCGCCAGATTTGAGTCTGGGGTGACACAAAACTGGCGCTCTGTAATAGTCTATTCTAAGACCTACATCTAATTCGTTACAACTAGTTCGGCCTGCCGACAGTAGCAACTTTGTTTAAGTCGCTCTGTACCAGAAACCATACCGCAGGCGAAAAGAAAATCCAAAGAATGAAAACCAACCAGATTTCATACCTACCCTGATTCCATTTGTCATACAGCTGAGAATGCTTGTAATATGAATAGAAATTCGCAAACGGGATGAACAGCAATACCGTCCATAGCTCTGGTGAAGCATCACTATCCTGAGCCAAATACTGAAGCTCACGTGAGGTTACCAGGAACCAATAGACTGAATAAAATCCGAGTGTGACAATCATCAGGAGAATCTGCATGCCCATACTACGATACTTGATAGACGTTGTAGAATAAGAATTACCTGCCGGTGGTTGTTGAGCCATACTCTGTTCGGTCATTCATACTTCCTTTCAGATAAACGCAGTAAGTTCAAATACTATCCAAAGCATTCTTAGCTTAGAAAATTAGAGTCATGGTAAGCTCTGTGCCGTCACGATCAACAACAACTTGCGTGGTGTCGCCCTTGCGGAATTTCGAGAGAGCCGCCATATAGGCGTATATATCTGCAATCTCATACTCGCCTATCTTCACAACTATATCCCCTGAAAGAATACCAGCTATATCAGCGGCTCTTTCTTCGGTAACCCCGTCAATATGTAACCCTTTTTCCTCCCAGGTATAATCAGGCATCACACCAAGTGTAACTGTGAAACGTGGTGATTTACCCGGGGCGTCATCCTTGGTTTTAGTGAACTCAAGTTTTGGAGTTGAGGCGGCAAATCGCTCGATACAGGAACTTACAAAAGTAAGCACACTGGCCTCACCGCTGGCATTTATCATGCCGACATCATCTGTCGGCCTGTGATATTGCTTGTGCGCTCCAGTGAAAAAGAACAAAGTCGGAACTCCTCCGTTATAGAAAGCCGTATGATCCGATGGACCGACGCCTGATTCACTAGTTGTAATCTTGAAATCACCGTCATATTTCTCAAAATACTCCTTGAACGCCGGTGAGGTTCCAACGCCCTGAACCGGCAATCCCTTTTCTTCTTTCAAACGCCCAATCATGTCCATGTTGATCATAAACGTTACATCATCAAGCTCGATAGTGGGGTTCTTGACAAAATAGTTAGAACCCAACAGGCCAGATTCCTCACCGGAGAATGTCATAAATAATATCGAGTAATCAAGTTCATCAGCCTTAGATGCAAAATAGCGCGCCAACTCTATCACTCCAGCTGTGCCACTTGCATTGTCGTCTGCGCCGTTGTGAATCTGTGGTTCCTTGCCAGTATATAGTGATCCTGAACCAGGTCCACCCCAGCCCAGATGATCATAATGCGCCCCCACAACTACAGTGCGGTTGTCAGTTGCTTTCTTGCCGGCCAAAAATCCTAGTACATTGTGACCGGTTGATTTAATCCTCTGCAGATCTGCTTCGCCAGAGAATGAAGAGCTAGCTAAGGCTTCCGGTGTTGAGTGTTTATCGTCGAAAACAGTTCGCTTCAAATAGAAAATTGGAATATCTCTTTCGGTGGGATGAGAGCGCTTGCGCTGAGATAGCGAATCGTCCTGATCTTCAGGAGTGAAAAAGAAAATTCCACTCACACCATGTTTGGTAGCCTCGGCGATTTTTGCGTCAATAGTTGCCGCGTCATAATAAGCCGAATGCGGCTCATTACCATCTGGGGCAAAACGCGAAATAAGCACAGCCTTGCCTTCGACATCTATGCCCTCGTAGTCGTGATGCTCCACACTATCCAACTCAATCCCGAATCCTACATAGACAAGACTTGTAAAAGAAAAATCACCCACATGCGAAATTTTCAGCGGCACAAAATCATCACCGATTTTCAATTCGCGCGAATCAATTTTCAATGAATTCGAAGGACCAAACCTAATCTCTGAAGTGAACTCAAAAGCTTGTTTGAAGGATTTGTCATCACCTGCAGGTTTCAACCCGATTTGCTGAAACTGCTCAATGATATACTCAGCGGCTTTGGCCTCGCCCTCTGAGCCGACTTTGCGACCTTCCAGGCTATCAGCGGAAAGCACAGCGATATGTTCCCGAATCACCGTAGAATCAAATTCAACCGCCTCGACAACTGATGAGATGCCGGCTAATGATAGGAGAGTTCCCAATAGATACATCTTGACGACGAAACTCTTGTTACGAGTCCTGCTGTGGTGGATTGCTCTCTTTGAAGCGCTTGCTTGCCTTGCCATACCTACGACTCTCCTTCGATTTATTGCCTTACAACTATTCCATTTGATGCTCCGAATGCAATATGCGCAAATTGTGCTCTGCAAACAAGCCAGGCTCCTATCAATTCGATTCTCACAAGCCGATATCGAATTTGCTCCATTTCCACCAATCGTTTCATTCTGATATCAAGCATCAACAGGAAATTCCGTTCACAAGGGGAGTCGAACTTGCTACTATTGGCACGTTTTCCAATCATAGACCGTAAAGGTGTTCATTTGTAAACGATGGGTTCAGAGTGTTCAGAGTTTGCGCTAATGGAACACTTACATACTCCGAATTATTAGATAAGGTAAGCCATACAGGTACAGGAAATTGGGGGGTGCGCTCGGAATTGTTGTCAAGAACAAATCTGTTGCTTACAAGGGATTGAGGCTTGAAGGCAAGGTGTCGCCATAATCTTTCTTAAACTAGAATAGTACGACAGTAGAAACTCAAGAATAACAAACAATAAACAATAAATCGCACTCCAGTTTAACAAAAGGAGAAGTGCAAATTACATGAATCTATCAAAAATACGTTTGACAGCCAAGTTTATGCTAGGAGTAGCTGCTATTCTGGCAGTGACTTTGACTGCAAACTTGATAATTACCAACAGCCATGTAAATGAGCAGGCAAACGAAGCCTTTACCGATAAGCTCCGCCAGATTACTGGCATGGCATTGACTGTCCGTGATTGGTCCGCCGAGCATCAGAAGATCTATCGCAGTGATGAGCAATCCGAAGGCGGAAAGCGTGACATTGCTTCTGTTCCAGTTGTACAGGCATGGCAAATCACTCAGGACTACGCAAACTCGATGAACATTGAGTTCCGCACTCCTTCATTATCCCCGCGTAACCCTGATAACATGGCCGTGGGATTTGAGCGCGAGGCTCTCCTGGCTTTCCAGAGCGATCATTCATTGAAGGAGTTCGTAAAGCGCGAAGAAGAATCCAACGGTCAGGAATATGTTCACTTTGCCGTTCCTGTTTATCTGGGCAAAAGCTGCTTGGAATGTCACGGCTTTCCCAAAGGCGAGCTTGATCCGTTTGGCTTCGCAAAAGAGGGCATGAGTGAGGGAGATTTGCGCGCCGCATTTGTATTGAAAGCGAATGCTGCGACTCTTTTGGCGAACGAGGCGGCGAATACTCAGTTCATGATCTGGTCAACATTGATAATCATGACTTTAGTTTGTGGAGTTATCTACTGGTTCACTCGCAAGATGGTTGTCGGTCCGATTGGCAAGGTTGTGGGAGTTACAGACAAGATGACCGATGATTTTGACAAACTAGCGCTTGTGGTTGATGGTATAGCCAACAATGACCTAACGCGTAGCTTTGAGGAAACAGAGCTTGAAGCGCTTAATATCAATACCGAAGATGAAATCGGCGATATGGCAAGGTCCGTCGAGCGTATGATGAATTCAAAGCGCAAGATTGGCGCCTCAATGAATCAGATGACTTCATCGCTTAGAAACACAATTGGCAACGTGTCAAAGACATCCGAGTCGCTACTTTCGGCGGCCACCGAAATTAGTTCCAGCGCTGAGCAAATGGCCAATGGCGCAAAACAACAGACAGATCAAACCACACAGGTCTCTACAGCAGTTGAAGAAATGACAGCTACTGTAATAGAGACTTCAAAGAATGCAGAAGAGGCCTCGACTATTTCCAGGCAAGCCTCAGAAATGGCGTCAGTAGGCGCCGAAGTTGTGACAGAAACCATAGCCGGAATGCAACGTATTGCTAGTGTGGTTTCGAACTCCGCGGCCACAATTGGTGAATTGGCAAAGTCCGCAGATCATATCGGTGAGATTATCGGCGTAATTGATGATATCGCGGACCAGACTAATCTGCTGGCGCTAAATGCCGCTATTGAAGCCGCAAGAGCCGGTGAGCAAGGACGTGGATTCGCCGTGGTTGCTGATGAAGTTCGCAAACTTGCAGAGCGCACGACTAAAGCTACAGCTGAAATAACCGGTATGATTAAAGGTATCCAGCGCGACACCAGTGACGCAGTAAAGTCGATGGAAGAAGGAACAATAGAGGTAAACACCGGTCGTGAGCTTGCTGATAAAGCCGGGGACTCACTCAATGAGATTCTCAATATGAGCCAACGTGTGAACAATATGATTCAACAAATCGCCACCGCCGCCGAGGAGCAATCAGCAGCGGCAGAGGAGATCTCACGCAATGTAGATCAAATTGCCAATGTCACTCAAGAAACCGCCAAGGGAGCCTCTGAGTCTGCTTTTGCCTCTGAGGACTTGAGTAAGCAAGCCGAAGGGTTAACACGAATCGTCAGTGAATTCAAAGTGTAAGCGTCGATTACGAAACTTGATATAGAGTCCAAGCCGGTCTGTTCGCGCCTCTTCCAGGGGGTCTGCGAGCAGGCCGGTTTTTTGTTTTACCTTCGGTTTCATAGCGCCAATGGACACCTTTTTCGAATTCTGCTTTGCCCTCAAAATCACATTGGTTCGTTATAGCGTTCTAATTCACTAGCAGGTCTTGTTTCAACACAGGGGATAGAGTTTCCTAGTTGAAACCAAAAAACAAGACTGATTCAGTATTGGCCAATTGGGCCATAACTCAAGACTGCGTATTTGAAACGTGGTTTTCATCTCCTGTCCCAAGCTAAACCAACCACGCGAGCGAACAGTGTCTGTGTTTCAAAGGAACAGCTACGTAGCTTTCTGGAAAGCTGCAATTTGAAGCAATCATGTTACACAGTGGAAACATCTTCCAGGAAAGGAACATGTCCACTTTATGGCGCTTCAATGTGTAATAGTTGTTTCAGAACCTTGAGCCAGGTTCCTCGCCGACATACTGGATGCGCTTTTGATTCAACAGCGAGCATGATGTTCAAATCGCCACAAGCATCAAGGTCGCTGACAAGTTTATTCAATAATTGCACACTGCATTAGCTCAAGCGCACAAGTAAAACTCCCGAGTATAGGACTACAGTGAACGCAAACGATTGTGACGTTACGCCCAGTGCACAACTGACGCAAATACGTCAAGTAGGCCATAAGAAATTGTTCTGCTAGTAACCCAAAGTAGACTATTTGAGTCGAGAATCATAAATCAGCCTAAAGTAAGGAAAGGAATCAATTCATGAGTTCATTCAAGATGCGTCTAACATCCAAGTTCATGCTTGGTGTGGTGGCCATATTAGCGGTGACCATGCTGGCAAACTTGATAATGACTAGCAAGAGAGTAAATGAACACGCCAATGAGGCGTTCACCGACAAACTTCGTCAAATAACAGGCATGGCGTTAACTGTGCGCGACTGGGCGTCAGAACATCAAGATATTTATCGCTCCGCCAAGCAGTCCAAAGACGGCAAAAGAAGTATCATGGCTGTGCCGGTTGTGCAAGCTTGGCAGATAACCAAAGAATATGCTAATTCTATGAACATAGAATTCAGGACACCATCATTGGCGCCGCGAAATCCTGACAATGAAGCAGTAGGTTTTGAGAGAGAAGCATTGTTGGCCTTCCAGAAAGATCATGCATTGAAAGAATACGTTGTGCGTAGCGAAGATTCCGATGGGCAAGAATATGTTCACTTTGCGGTGCCGGTGTATCTGGGCAAGGATTGTCTTGAGTGTCACGGCTTCCCCAAAGGCGAATTGGATCCCTATGGATATGCCAAAGAAGGGATGAGCGAAGGCGACCTTCGCGCGGCTTTTGTTCTCAAGGCCAATGCCGCGACGTTGGTGGCCAATGAGGCCAGCAATACTCAGTTTATGCTATGGTCAACTTTGACTATCATGCTTCTAGTGTGCGCAGGCATCTTTTGGGCGATTCGAAAGATGGTCACTAGTCCTTTGGCTGAAGTTGGAGCCAAAATGGAAGCAATTGCTGTTGGTGATATTAGACAACAGATTGACTACAAATCCAATGATGAAATTGGTGATGTGGCAATCTCTTTCGGAAAAATGACTGAGTACCTATCTGAGATGGCCGCGGCCGCTGATCAAATGGCTGATGGTGACCTAAACGTGGATGTGCAACCCAAATCTCAGGATGACGCGCTAGGGAACTCTTTCAGCAAAATGTCCCAATCGTTGCGTGAGATGATAGTGAATGTTACTAAGACATCAGAGTCATTGTTATCAGCCTCAACAGAAATCAGTTCCAATGCCGAACAAATGGCCAGCGGCGCCAAACAACAAACCGAACAAACTACTCAAGTTTCCACTGCAGTTGAAGAAATGACTGCAACTGTGATTGAAACTTCCAAGAATGCCTCGGAGGCGTCAGTTGTAGCCACCCAGTCTTCTGAAATGGCCACCGCCGGAGCGGAAGTTGTCACGGAGACAATAGCTGGAATGCAGCGCATAGCTGATGTTGTTACAAGCTCGGCTAACACTATTGGTGAGTTGGCCAAGTCAGCGGACGAAATAGGCGAAATCATCAGCGTAATCGATGATATCGCCGATCAGACAAATCTGTTGGCTCTAAATGCGGCTATTGAAGCAGCTCGCGCAGGCGAGCAAGGGCGTGGTTTTGCGGTTGTAGCTGATGAGGTCCGTAAATTGGCCGAGCGAACTACCAAGGCCACTGCTGAAATCACCGGTATGATAAAAGGCATTCAACGTGACACAGGTGATGCTGTAAAATCAATGGAAGAAGGCGCTATTGAAGTCAATACCGGTCGTGAACTTGCAGATAAGGCAGGCGACTCTCTCAATGAGATTCTCTCTATGAGCCAAAGAGTCAACAGCATGATCCAGCAGATAGCCACCGCCGCAGAACAACAATCCGCCGCCGCCGAGCAAATCTCAAGAAGCGTGGAGCAAATAGCAGGTGTAACCCAGGACACTGCCAAGGGAGCATCAGAATCTGCCTTTGCCTCGGAAGATCTCAACAAACAGGCCGAGGGTCTCTCGCGCATAGTTAGTGAGTTCAAAGTGTAACATACATCAATATCTATTAACCTGTAATACACGCGGTCTGCCTGTTGTTCCCAACGTGGAAAACAGGTGGACCGCTTTGTTGTAACCAGCATCAAACAAGGAGTCAGAACTTCCCTCTGACTCGCTCTTTGTAAGGTAAAATCTCAAGGCAAGTTGTCCACCAGCCACTGGTGATTGACTCGATAAACTCCCCGGAGATGCGTTCGCTTTTCATTTCATCAGCTAATCGCTGATAGTCATATATCACAGGAACAGATTCAACTTGAACACCGCCGTTATCATCAACAGACAGTATTGTATACCAAACATTGGTCTGTCCGTCATTTGCCGGCCTGCCTATCACACCCACATTGGCGAAAAGCCTTCCCGATGGTAGCTCGCGCTTCCAGTGAATCCCGGTATGAGTAGCCAGCACAACATCTACTTTAGCTTGTTCGCAGAACATTTCCAGCAGATGTGTCGGAGAGCTTGATTCCCAAAGGAATTCGTTAGTCCGGCGTGGAGACCCATGACACAAAAGAGTCTTAACTCCCGCAATTTCCAAACTGATACTATCCGGGAGACTCGCAAGGAAACGCTTGTTGTCCTCACTGGTGTTCTTCAAAGTGTAATCATAGCTGAGCCGGGCAAAGTGATTGTCCTGAGGATCGGTATAGCCGCATTGACAATCCGGAAGGTCTCTAGAAACCGAGTCGTCATAGTTCCCCTTCAGGCACTTTACTCCGAAGCGCCGAAGAAGCGGGAATACCTTATCAGGATTAGGCCCAAAAGCTCCCATATCCCCGAGACAATACAAGTCCTCAACACCGCGACCTCTGGCATCCTCACAGACAGCCTCCAGGGCCAGATAGTTATTATAGACTCCGCCAAAACATGCAATTCTTTGTGTTGTTGTGTTCATGGTTTAGTGAGGTCTGAAAAACTCACTTCTGTTGTCGTCACTAAAATGCTGAGCGCGATGTTTCAGAAGTTTCAGAAGCCGAAGTTGAGAAATTTGAGCAAATGGCGCCGAATTGGTAGCAGGTATAACAGGCCTTGTGGCCCAGTTTGTACGATCCCAGCGAATCATCCACCGAATCACCCAAACGCGCATCAGGCGCATCAATCAAGATAGGGCAGACATAGACACCTTTGTCGGTTACAATTCTAGAGTTGGAACACAACAATCGGCCGCTATCATAATCCTTGAGCATATCCTCAGTCACCAAATACTCATCAGGGCTGCTAAACTCGGACTTACGATACTCACCTAAATTCAAAGCCGGGAGAATCTTTATCCTCGGTCGCTTATATCCTATTCCATTGAGCAAAGTCTTGAAGGCCTCAAGTGTCTTGTGGCTCTCGCTTTCGGGCCAGGTTTGCACGGCGGTGATTATCGGCATGAAACCCGCTTCCACCAATGCTGTGATGCCTTTGATAGCAGAGTCAAACGAGCCGGCGCCGCGAATGTTGTCGTTGGATTCGGCGTTGAATCCATCCAGTGACACTCGCAGCTCCAGCGAATAAATAGTATTATCGGATATACGTTTGAGTTTCTCGGCCACACGATGACGAATCACTGTTCCATTGGTCAAAACCGAAACCGGCCCAACTCTTAGCGTATCTTCCAAAATATCATAAATTTCCTTGTTCAGGAAAGTCTCTCCACCGGTAAAATAAAACTCTTTCACGCCATGTTTTTTCGATTCGTTTACCTGCGCGCTGACAGTCTCCCGGTTCAAAAACTTGAATGAATCGTTTTCTGGTGAACAGCTAATAAAACAATGCGAACAGGACAGATTGCAAATTGTCCCGGCTAATTGAAACCAGAGTGTGTCCAATGAGTTCAATTCCACTGATCCTGGCATCGCCATACCGCCATTCTTCATGCTGTTTTCGTTGTTCATTAAGTTACTCATCGCATCTTGCCTTTCTTCGGCCTGTAACTTTGAATACTGCGGTTTTGTTCCTGCATTTGCGTAACTGCAACTACTATGGCGCATACTTGCCCCGAGTTGCTCGTACCGCAGCTAATATAGATAGCTTGATAGAATACAACAAGTGCGTGATAGCGCCACATTATCTGTATGTCTTTCTTAACAGTGTATCACTACGAGGTCGGAAATATGTTCCGATTCGATATTCGTATAACTATTTGATGTTTGCGAACAGTTTACAGCTACATAAGTACGAGAAGCTAGCAATGATATGAGTCCTGCTACGGCGCTGTGGGTGTCACGCCACAGCGCTTTTAGTGATGTGACATTTCAAATATCGCGCGAAAACTTTCATAAAAGAGACTACAAGCAGCGCTTTGACACATTCGTAACAGAAAAAAATAGTGAAAATAATTGAAAGTTTTATTCATTTTTTCTTGACATGTGTTAAACACTTAGTGTTTTTTTACTTCGGAGGACTTTTTATGATCTCCGTTGTGATTGTAGTTGGAATTATGTGTTCTGATTGTTGCGTATTACACGCATTTTGGTGTCACCGGTTTGTTGTCACAACACCAATGACACAAACAAGAAGACTCTAGTGACAACAAGTGAGACGCTAGATTTCGACAATTGATTTCAAAGTGTCAAGCTACAATCACGCAATGAATCTGAATAAGAAAGAAAACAGACTCATTGGTTTCGGAGATCAAAACTAACAGAGGAGGAGCCAGTCATGGCTGCCAAACGTAAGACCGCAAAGAAGAAAACCACGCGACGCAAGACAGCGGCGCGCAAACCTGCCGCGCGCAAAAAAACAGCAAGAAAGCCAGTCCGTAAGACTGTCAAGCGCGCAGCAAAAAAAGTAGCGAAGAAGAAGACTGCGCGTAAGAGCGCAACGGCTCCACGCGCTCGCAGAACCAAAGCGGGTGTGAAGGTCAAAGAGTGGACAGCTGCTGAGATTTCATCGCTGAAGAAAATGTACAAAGGCCTGACCAATGTACAGATTGCGCGGAAATTGAAACGCACCTCAGGTTCAATTCGCGCTAAAGCCGCGATTCTGGGTCTGAGAAAAGCCGCCACCAAAAAGGTCGCCAAGAAAAAAGCGACTGGTCGCAAAAAAGTAGCTGCTCGTAAGACAGTCCGTCGCAAGACTACTGCCAAGCGTACAGTGAAACGTCGCACTGCGCCGAAACGCAAAACCGCGAAGCGCAAGACAACTAAACGTAAAACTACACGTCGTCGCTAGAGCTAGTCTCTGCGAGATGTGATCTGAGTTTGCGCTCAGGTCCTGTACATACAGTTTAGTACAAAAGAAAGCCGGACAGTCAAACTGTCCGGCTTTTTTATGTGCTAAATGCAGACTATCTAATAATCAGTAAGCAAACTTATTTGAGAACAGTTGCCTTTGCTGGTTCAGCCAGGGTGAATTGAAGTAGTGTCCCTGCGTCATAACGCAAGTTTTTCTTCCCTGTCAAAGCCGCCGCTCCGGTTCCCGCCGCGGCTCCGGCTACAGCTCCTTTAATCGCTCCTTTGACATTCTTACCCTTTAACGCCCCAAGAACTCCTCCGATTAGCGCTCCGCCACCAATCAGTTTCTTGTTTCGGTCTGCATGGGAGGAGGCTTTGTCCTCGATAACATCGGTTTGGATTTCCATCTCAGCTATACTCTGCAAAGTCAGTGACAATTCAGCGTCAGTCTTCAAGCGCCCGGATCCGACCGCGTTCAGAATCGTGCCGTTGACCATAGTTCCTTTAGCAAAGACAGTCCGGCCGTTAATAACAATAGGATCAACTAGAGTCCCGCTGAATCTATCACCAGTATTGTTTTGCCCGGTTTCAATAGTCTCAGTCAATGAAATCACAACATTCATACCAGCTGGAATCGCAATGGTAACTGTACTAGGTTTAGTTGGCTTGGAAGGCTTCTTCGTCAGAGTCTCTTTTTGTGACTGTTTGGTCGCAGCGCGCGCTTCTTTTTCGTGCTCTTTCTCATGAGCCGCTTTTTTTGCATGCTCCTCTGCGTGTTCGTTAGTTTCTTCACCGACTTCTTCTTTGGCGGTTGAAGCTTGTTCACTCGTGGCAGAGCCTTCTTGCGCTTCATTACTTACTTCTGAATTCTTAGCCTTCGCATCACTAGTATCAGACTGCTGACCGCAACCTGCAATCATAACTAGCGCGGCAAGAACCAACAGCGCTTCCCGGATTTTCGATAAATACATATTCATACTTCCTCTCAAAGGTTGACTATAATCTCAAAATGACACTCTCAATAACAACATCAGACTTCCAAAATCAAACCCACCGGCGAATGGTCAGAGAAAACCACTTCCGGTTTTATATACGCCCCCCGCAAACCCTTCGCGAGTCCTGCAGAACAAAACCAGTAATCTATCCGCCAGCCAACATTCCGCTCTCTCGCGCGAGACTTCATATCCCACCAACTGTATTGATCGGGGCGTCTGTCGAACACCCGAAATGTGTCCACAAAACCATCGGCGAGTAACTCGTCTATCCACTCTCGTTCCTGTGGCAGAAACCCCGAGGTTTTCTCATTGGCCTTCGGACGCGCCAAATCAATTTCCTTGTGAGCGGTGTTTACATCACCGCAAACCAGAACCTCAAGCCCTGCGCCTCGAATCCCAGCGACATACGTACGAAAAGCGCGATAGAACTCCATCTTATATGCCAAGCGTTCGGCGTTTTTCTTCCCATTGGGGAAATACACATTCAATAGCACAAAATCCGCATAGTCCAGCCGGATAAGCCTGCCCTCATCATTGAGTATCCTGGGGAATTTTGTCACTACAGTCTTGGGTTCAATCGAGCTATAGACCGCCACTCCACTATAGCCTTTGCGCTCTCCGGAATTGAAATAGCTCTTATACCCCTCAATATTAAGAAGCTCATCAGAGAGTTGTTCACGGTGCGCCTTAGTTTCCTGCAGGCACAGTATGTTTGTCTTTGAGCTCTTCACCCAGTCAATAAAGCCCTTACGCTCGACGGCGCGAATTCCGTTTACATTGAAGGACTCCAGAATTATTTCACTCATTTATACTCTCTTAGGCGCCATTTTGATTGTTATTCTCTTCTCGATTGCGTCGTCTCTCACGAATACTGGGCAGTCGCGGAATAGCCGCGGCATACAGAATCGCAATCACCGCTATTATATACCAACCGAACCCGATTGCCATGCCAATTGAAGCCGCGAACCAAATAGTAGCCGCCGAGGTCACATTCGAGATAACACCGCCCTCACCCTTAAGGATTATCCCACCTCCTAGAAATCCGATACCCGAGACTATTTGAGCTGCGACTCTACCGGGCGATTCCGGCGAAATCACCTGAGAGATGAAAGTAAACATCATCGCCCCGGAGATTACCAGTGTCTGAGTGCTAATCCCGGCAAACTTGCCTCGCGCCTCGCGTTCTACTCCGAGTACAATCCCACCAAACAAAGATAATCCCAACTTGATAAGAAAATCTAGCTCGTATCCTGTCAAATATTTTTCTATCAATTCCATGTTCCTCAGTAACTCTCAGAAGCCTTCTAATTCTGAAACTGTCACAACTCTAATTTCGGTTGAAAATGGTGAAGAAATCAACAAGACAGCCCCGGCCTAGCCCTAGATATTATCTGTCCAATAGCTCTGTATTTGCTCAAAAGTCATAGCGGATGTATATAGACTGCGATAGTTGAGTTATTGCTCAACGTGAGGAAAGCCCGATTGGTTGTCTCAACCCCCAAAAACACCCGTTTAGGATTGCCGAAACGTAAGTACCGTCGATTAGGTGATTCAGGAGTTAATAGCATTGAAAACCGTTACTCACGCCTTGCGGCCCCTTGCCATAACTATAGTAGCGCTATGCTCATTTGCAACTTCGCCAACTGCTCATGCAGGCCAAGGGCAAACCTCCTCTAGAACTCGCAAAGGTCGTCTCTATCTTTCATGGGGCTACAATCGTTCGGCCTATACAGCTAGCGACATCCGCTTCACCGGCCCGAAATATGATTTCACTCTCCACGGAATAACCGCGAAAGACAGGCCTACCGAATTCAGCTTCGATACATATCTCAATCCCACAAGAGCAACAATCCCCCAATATGAATTCAGAATCAGCTATTTCATCAGCGACAAAACAAATCTCTCATTCGGAATATCACATCTCAAATATGTGGCCACCCAAAACCAAGGCACAAACATCTCAGGATTCATAGATCCTTCTCTCTCGATTGGTCTAGGTGGTAACCATGATTTCGACCCCATCGCCCTTGCTAGTAGTTTCGTGCGATTTGAACACACCAACGGACTGAACTATGAGTCAGTAGAAATAGAAACGCTCGTTCCGCTAAGAGAAAGCCAAAGCAAAACCACAGGGCTCTACCTCACTACTGCCGCCGGCTTTGGAATCATCATTCCCAAATCCGATGTGACCCTCTTCAACGACCGCAACAAGAACGTCCTGCATCTCGCCGGTTATGGAATCAACGGCAAACTAGGACTCAGATTCGAATTCCTGGACCGCTTCTTCGTCAAAGGGTTCGCCAACTTCGGCTATATCAATTTATCGAGTATTCTCACCAGGAGTGGTGACACAGGTGATCGCGCTTCACAGAGTTTCTATTTTATTGAAGGCTCAATGATTGTCGGCGCCTCAGTATACACCTTCTAAAACCGCGCCTATCTCACTGAATTATTCAGTTGAGACATCAAGTACATTGGGAGCTACTAGTATAGTGACTTTGAATTCCTCGGAGCCGCGACGGACACGCAACTTCGCTCCGGTTGTCTCATAGGTCGAAAGCAATTCAGAGTAGAATTCACGCAGGTTCTTAGCAGATACACCATTGATGCTGCGAATGACATCACCCTCGCTTATCCCATAAGCAAATGCCAGACGTTCCGGATCGGAGTCGATAACTTTCAACCCCGATGGCGTCTGCTCCAAAGCAATTCCCAGTTGCCCGCCGGGGGGAATATCACGTTGATGAACAGTTTGTTTAACAGATTTCCTTATCGTATTTGCCGCGAGAGTCGAATCCGCGCGATAACGCACCGCTCCAGAGAAAGGCTCCTCTGAGAGATACTTAGTTAGCGGATAATCAGCGGAAAGTGTCCAAATTTCCCATAAGTCAGAGAAAAACAAATCCGACCCCGGATGACGGCTGGCGTAATTCGCAGAATTGATTGCCGCAAGTAGCTTGTCATGATTCAATAAATCAGCGGCCACCGACAAAGCCAACAATTCGATAATATTTTCAAGATGATAAGGTGACTTTTTCATCAGCTTGTGATTTATCTGCGGATACTCAAGTCGCGAGGCTCCGCTGATTAGTTGATGCGCCAGTAAATGCAATAGCTGTAGGATCTGTTCAGCCCCGCTAGGCCCCGCGGACATGATACCTGCTACTCTACGACCCCCAATAGGGATAGTGGCCGGAGATGGTAATTCCCAGGCGCTCAGATAACGCACCAGGTCTATACGAATAGCATTCTTACGCCAGGGAATCCCCGCATAGGTAGCCATACTCGCCAGAGCCGAGTCACCGTATTGTGCCCAGAACAATTTCAGATTTTTACTATGACGACGAACCCAGCGGGTCTCCGCCCGGAGGTCAGCTGGAGTAGGGTACAGGTCAGCATTCAGAGCCAGCAAATAATCAGCATTGCCGGTAACAAAGCTCACGTGCGGGAGGCTATCTACGTTCCCGTGGAATTCAATGGTCGATGAGGTATCAAATGGCAGTTCAACTCGCCTGCGAGCCTCAGCAGAGCTGGGTGACAACCATGACACCACAATTCCCATCAAGAGCCAGGCGCCGATGCCATATTTACTAGGAATCAACGATTTTTTCAATCGGCCATATACGTATGTCTTTTTTGCTCTCTGCATAAAGCCGAACATACAAGACTTACGTCGCATATGGCAAGAGAATTAGGGATAGAATGAGAAATTGCTCCAAAACCAAAAAATCAGGTCGGTCTGACGGCTCATCGGTGTGATGACCCATGCGATGAATTGTAGTGGCGACCGGCCTGATTCATAGGGAGGGTTGTGCGACAAAAAGATGTTAATCCTGCGCACATATTCTTTACGAGGGTCAGCAATGAAAAGTTGGGTAGCCCCGCCCTGCTTTTTTGTTAATTCTCGTTAAGCAAGCTGAAATATCCTACGAGGCGATTCTGAGCTTATCAACCAGAGCGCCATCCTGCATATAGATTTGTCGCGGTAGTTTCGCCGCGATATTTGGGTCGTGAGTTATCATGATAATAGTGCGGCCCTCATCATGTAGTTCATTGAACAAATCGACAATAGCTCCGCCTGTACGAGTATCCAGATTGCCTGTCGGCTCATCAGCTAGAATCAACGGAGGGTCATTGGCCAATGATCGCGCAATCGCCACCCGTTGCATTTCACCACCGGACATTTCGGTGGGGCGGTTCTTCATCTTATCAGCGAGTCCAACCCGCTCCAGTAAATGACGACAACGCTCCAGTCGTAGTTTACGAGACTTACCGGCAAATAGGAGCGGCACTTCCACATTCTCTTCAGCGGTCGCATAGGGCAATAAGTTGAATGATTGAAATACGAAACCGATTGTCTGATTGCGAACATCCGCCAGTTGATTTTGGGTCATATTTGCAACCGATGTACCGCGCAAGAAGTATTCACCAGTGGTGCAGTCATCAAGACAACCGATGATATTCATCAAAGTTGATTTGCCGGATCCGGAAGGACCTACCACTGCGCAGAATTCTCTCTCTTTGATTTCGATATTGACTTCTCGCAGAGCTTCAAATTTGATTGAGCCGGTATTGTATACTTTTGAGACATTGGTCATTCTTATCATTATGTGAGCGCTCCTATTTGTAGTTCTTACTCGTAACTCTTACTCATATCGCAGTGAATCAACCGGGTTGACTGATGAGGCTTTACGTGACGGGAAGTATCCGGCAACGACACCCATGGTTCCGAGAATCAGTGTGACAATCAAACCGTCAACCAAGGAGACTGTTGGTCGGCCCATAATATCCAAAACCGGAATATCAAGTGGGATCATCTTGAAAGCTTCGGTAGCGCTATAGATTAGGGCGATTCCAATCCCGCCTCCCATGAATGTGATAAACAGCGCCTCGGTGATAAACTGCAATTGAATTGTCGCGCGCCTTGCGCCCATTGCCATCTTTACCCCGATTTCACGCGTTCGCTCCTTCACTGACACATACATGATATTAGCCACACCAACTCCAGCGATGGCCAGGGTCATGAACCCGACAAATCCCAGGAAGTATTTCAAACCCAGCAAGATGTTACCCATAAGTTTTTGGGATTCAATAGTGTCCCATATTCCTAAGACTTTATCATCCGGGTCATACTTATATTTTGCGGCCGCGGCTAGATTAAGACGGTCAGTGAATTCTTTCATTCGGCCGTAGTCCTTTTTGTCTACCGCTAGAATAAGATTGTCGTAATACGGTTCATTCCAAATTGTTCGATAAGTAGAGAGAGGGATAAACACGTTGTATGCGTCCTGGCTGGCGTAGCTGTTCATTTGCTGTTTCGGAGATAGGATACCTATAACAGTAAAAGGCACGCTGTTAATGAAAACCATTTCGCCAACTGGATTCTCCACTTCCGGCATAAGCTCTTTCTTTACCTCATCACCAAGAAACACCACTCGTCGTTTGAGTTCGATGTCTTTCTTATTCACAAAGCGTCCACCCATCTGAGGATACATAGCTCTGAGAGATTCATACTCAGGATATAACCCGTTGACCATGTGACTGACATACTTACCTTTGTAACTTATTCTCTGTCCCCAGCGCATCATCTCACCGGTGATAAGTTTCGCATCGGGTATTTTCTTGCTGAAGTACGGCAAGTCATCGGCTAAGAACCAGATCCTTCGACCACGCGGGAGCCCCTTAAATTCCTTGTTAGTTCGTCCGCCCCAAATAACCGAAAAACCTTCGCCCATGCCTTTTTCGTTGAGAGACATTTGCTGGTAAAGTCCTTCGCCAAATGACAATAGTAGCATGATTGAAACGGTGCCCCAAAGCAGTCCGACAATCGTCAGTGTCATCCGGCCGGATTGTTTACGGAAGTCACGTAAGAAAACATTCCAAAGTATCGACAGTGATTTCATAGGTTTGTCTCTTGGTTATTGGAGCAGGTTATTAGAACAACTTGATTGCTTGAACCGGTTGTAGGTTAGAGGCCTTTTTTGCAGGAAAATATCCTGCGAACATTGCTGTTAAGCCCAAAATAGAAACAGTTAACAAAGTTCCGAAAGTGTCTATGTTAGGTGTGCCAATATATTCCGCCAGGTCAAAGTCCAGCGTTTGCAGTAGAAACGGAGGTACAAATGTAATCAGCGAGTATGCCAGGGCGAAGCCCAGCGCTCCACCTAGAGCAGTTAGTAATGTGCCTTCTGTCAAGAATTGCATTAGGATCATGCTCCTGTGAGCCCCAAGGGCGATCTTAATCCCGATTTCCTTAGTGCGTTCCTGGACTACTACATGCATGATATTGGCAACCCCGATACCGCCGGTGATGAGAGTGAAACATCCGATAACAACTAGAAAAGTTCGGAAAACCTTGAAAAAATCACTCCAAAACTTGCTCTGTCTAGTAGTATCCCATATAGAGAGCGCTCTGGTGTCAGTGGGGTCATATCCATATTTGGGCGCCAGAACTCTATGTACTTCGTTTATAGCGTCTTTCATTTCAACACCGGCTTTAGCCTGAAACACAAAGTTACTCGGATAGCGACGACTCATTATTGAATTGAACGTGGTTGAAGGGATGAATCCCTTGTTCTTGTCACGTCCTGAATAAGAGCTGTTTTGATTCTTTTTCTGCATTACTCCAATGACTAGGTAGGGGATTTTATTAATCTTGATAGTTTCACCGACAATATCGCCTGTCTTACCGAATAGTTTCTCCGCGATTTCATCGCCCAGGAAAACCACGCGACGTTTCTCATCAAGATCCCTTTGATTTAGGAATCGTCCGCCCTCTTGTGGAAGAATACTGCGCATCTCTCCGAACTCAGGCCATATACCAGATATTGAAGCGGAGGCTGTGTTGCGATTGTACTTCATGTTAAAGTCACTACTACGATACTCCGGTGATATCGCAGAGATTTTGTCAGTAGTCCGCATCTTTATCTCGGCTACGTCCGCTTCGGTGTAGCGAATTCGTCTACCTGCGGGCATACCATTCCACGCTTTGGCTGTCACACCTGGCCAGACAATAGAAATCCTGTCACCTAACCCTTTGGAATTGTTGAGCATCATTTCCTCCAGTCCTTTGCCCACCGAGAAAAGAAGCACAACCGATACCGTCCCCCAGAAAATCCCAACCACAGTCAAGATGGTGCGCATTTTTTGACGAGTAATATCCCGAAAGAATTGTCTGAATGATATGAGTCTGAATAATGGCATACTGTGTTTTCTATATTGCCGTTTTCTGTCTAGCCTGAGTACAGATCAACTCTACCTGCTACTCTTCTTCTGTCTCATCACCGACTTTTTTCGGTGGACGCTCTACCAATTTGTCGCCTTCAGATACGCCTTCTTTAATCTCAATATTGAGTCCGTCCGAAAGCCCGGTAGTGACTTCGACCATCGTGATAACTCCGGCGCTGTCCTGAATTTCAACTGTGCTGACTGAATCAGACATTTTTACCAGTCTCTCGGGTATGAGAATGATGTCCACTTTTTTGCGGATAATCACATCGGCGGTGGCGCTATAACCGGCGCGCAAAATCGTGCCCTCTTTCAAAGCCCCCAGCTCAATTTGTACATCAAAGACTGTGGAGCCCTCGTTGATTCTGGCCTTGGGTGAAACTCGTGTGAGTGTGCCAGTGATAGTGTCAGACGGAAGCGCTCCGATACTCAACTCCACCGGCATATCAATTAGCAACTTGCCAACGTCGATCTCATCAACTGTGCCTTTGAATAGCAAATCTTTCATCCAGGCTACTGTCATCAATTCGGTGCCATCCTGAAAAGACGAAAGTGGAGTAATCGGGTCACCCCTGTCCACCATGCGAGAAAGTACCACTCCGTCAATCGGCGAACGGATTATTGACTCAACCTTCTTACCGGCTACCATGGTAGATCCAGACACCAGCAACGCCAGTTTTTCTCCCGCCAAACTCAAACGGAGTCTGTTCTCATCGCAGGTAGCCTGAGCGGATTCATACTTACTATTAGGCTCTAGATTTTTGGCAACCAAAGATTTGAGTCGGTCGGCGTCGCGCTTGGAATTCGCGAATGTCACCTCATAAATCTCAACCTGACGCTTGGCCTCAGCCAGCTCAACCGGTGTCGGATCGGGGGCCACCTCGAAAAGCGGGTCTCCGATACTAACAGTGTCTCCAACATCCTTGTAGATTTTCTTTACAATACCTGATATTTTCGACTTTACCGAAATCTCTTGGCGAGGCTCTATCTTGCCCACCGCCAGCGCCTTATCAATTATCGAACCCTTCTCAGCAACAACTGTCTTGACTTCTTCCTGCTTCGCGGAGCCATTACGAACAAGGAAAAACGCCGAGGAGCCAACAAGAGCCAATACGAAAACTATCAGCGCTATCTTCTTAAACATTGTGTATTCTCCTGATTACCGTGAGGTATGTAATTGTTTTTTTTTCGGACTATAAATTATGAAAAGGGTCATTCGAGGAAAGTTGCTCATCAAAGTGAAAATCAAAGTGAAACTTGTGACGTGAGCCACAGAAAAGCTGAACAGGACATCCCTCGAAAACTAATTACGTAAGAGTCAATCGAAAGTTGCCTGATGAGCGACATAAGTTTGAAGCGCCCGGCAATGAAGTCGCCGAGTAAGTCGGTTAACTCCGAAAGGCTCCTGGCGCTGGCGGCGGGGAAGTAGACACTATATATTCACTCTCCGGCGCTTACAGTATTATACTAATCGTCCTAAAGAAGATTATGTCAGAGAAACAGAAAGAAAGTGGAGCCTCAGGCGATGCAATCGGCGAAATAGTCGCTCAACGTCGAAAGCGTCTGATCCCACCATTCCTGATTGCCGGGCCGTGTGTAGCCGAATCAGAGGACTTGGTGTTCAGAATCGCCGAATACCTTGCGTCTCTCTGTGAACGGCTAAATATCAAATTGATATTCAAAGCCTCCTACACCAAAGCCAACCGCCTATCAGGGAATTCATATTCGGGGCCGGGAATAGATGCCGGACTTCGGATGCTGGAGAATGTTAAGACGCGTTTCAATCTTCCGATTCTAACAGATGTACATGAAACACAGGACATCAAAGCCGTGGCGCAAGTAGCTGATATTCTCCAAATCCCCGCCTTCCTTTGTCGTCAGACCGAGCTGGTGCGCCAGGCCGGAGCCAGTGGCAAATGGGTCAATATCAAAAAAGGCCAATTCCTGGCTCCCGAAGATATAGAGCCATTGGTAGCCAAAGCAGAGTCAGATAAAGTAATGGTAACCGAGCGCGGCTCAACTTTCGGCTATCGCTCGTTAGTAGTAGATTTCCGGTCACTGATGATTATGAAATCATCGGGAGCGCCCGTGGTTTTCGACGCGACCCATTCGCTACAACTCCCCGGCGCAGGCGGTGGCGTATCTTCCGGTCAGCCGCAATATATATTACCCTTCGCGCGAGCGGCTACCGCTATCGGAATCGACGGACTATTCATCGAAACTCATCCCGAACCGTCACAAGCAAAATCCGACGCCAAAGCCATGTTGCCGCTGGATGAAATGGAGAATCTCTTGCATCAAGTAATAGAGTTCGATAACACGCTAACAAAAGCGCAAGCCGCGACTTCATCAAAAGAATTATCACACGAAACGAAAAACGAAAGCGAGAGAGTGTGAGCCAAAACCGAAACCAAGATATAACCCCGCAGGTGAAAACTTATCTCGACTGGGATGGACTAGTAGAGCGCATGAGCTCAGTCAAGTTACTCGCCTGCGATGTAGACGGAGTGCTTACCGATGACACTATTTATTTTGGCCCGGAAGGACTCGAACTAAAGCAATTCAATGTCTCTGATGGCTTCTATATATCACTGGCTATGCGCGCCGGATTGGAATTCGTTGTCATCAGCGGACGTTTCTCCGAAGCCACTTCCAGTCGTATGAATGACCTGGGTGTAAAGCATGTGCTTCAGGCGCCAATCAACAAAGCCAAACTAATAGAGCCAGTACTCGTTGAACTAGGCGTTACCTTCGAAGAAGTTGCATTCATCGGCAATGAAATACTGGACTTGCCCCTGGCTCGCAAAGTTGGACTGCCGATTGGCGTGCTGGATTCGTCGACACTATACATGGATGAAGTGGACTACCTGACTGCCTCACCCGGAGGGCATGGCGCAGTCAAAGAAGTCATCGAGGCATACTTTGTAGCGCATAACATCAATCCCGAAATCCTCCAACGCGAACGCGCCGAAGAAATAGCCCGCAAATAATTAACTCGCAAAGAATCGAATACAATGGAAACAGTGTCACATAGAGAAAAAGCTGGAAGCGTTGCAAGAGATAAAGTGGAAGACACAATCAGAAAAGCCATAGAACATGGACGCGCCGCAATTCTGCAAGAATCAGCGGCAGTGGCAAAACTTGCCGAACGTCTTGATAAATCCTTCGAGACTGCAGTGCAACTGATACTGAGTTGCACCGGTCGCGCAGTATTCACTGGCATAGGCAAATCCGGCCATGTAGCCCGTAAACTCGCTTCAACTTTCACCTCCACCGGAGCCCCGGCGTTTTTCCTGCATCCCGCCGAAGGCGCCCATGGAGACCTCGGCGCCCTGCAAGACACTGACATAGTAATCGCCATTTCCAACTCAGGCTCAACTTCAGAGCTAGAAACGATTTTCCCCACCATCAAACGTTTGGGCCTGCAATCAATTCTTCTGACCGGCAAACTCGACTCGCCGTTGGCGAATCTCGCAGATGTCGCTTTGGATTGCTCGGTAGAAGCCGAAGCCTGTCCACATAACCTCGCGCCAACCACCAGCTCAACCTGTGCGATGGTGATGGGACATGCGCTGGCGATAGCGGCCCTAAAAGCTAGAAATTTCTCCAGCGAAGAATTCGCACGTCTTCATCCCGGTGGCTCACTCGGAAGGCGCCTACTTATGCGAGTTCGTGACATCATGCACACTGGTTCAGCTATACCTCAAGTAAGCCCTGATTGCAAAGTGCGCGATGCCATATTCGAAATCACCGGAAAACGCCTGGGGTGCGCATTGGTATGTGACAGTGAACAAACCCTGCTGGGAATCTTCACCGACGGAGACCTAAGACGACTGACACTCAGCAACGAAGACTTTCTCAATTTTAATGTCAAAGATGGCATGACAGTCTCTCCCAAATCTATTAGCGCCGATGCGCTTTTAGATGAAGCGCTTTCATTGATGGAAAAAAGCTCAATCACTGTCCTGCCGGTGACAGATAGTAAGAACCAAGTTGGCGGAATCCTGCACTTGCATGATATCCTCAGCTCATCAGGTTCAACCCGCTTAGGTAAAGCCTGAAGCCTCTTGCAACATTCGGCGCCGAGAACTTGAGGTAATCACCCGACGCTCATCAGCGGGCGAGTAACAAGCAGTGAAACGCACGCTCATATACAGGTTAGTACAAATCACTCGCTGGGTATTTATCAATACTCCCCGGGAGCTAGCTCTAACTTTGGGCGCCGCCGTAGGTCTGACACTGTGGTTCACTCAGCGCAAAGACAAGTTCCGCGCCACTCGCCATTTACTACGCGCCTATGGTGATACAAACTCACTAAACTACAATAAGTATCTAGCCCGAAAAGCCTTCATCAACACCGGTTACAACCTATGTGACACATTCAGACTAGAAACCAAATTCAAATCCGAAATAGAGCCGCTAGTAGATGTAATCGGCAAAGAGCATATTCTAAAAGCCTACCAACAAGGCAAAGGCGTGATTTGCCCAACCGGCCATATCGGAAACTTTGAACTACTAGCTGCCTACATGGGACGCAATGGATTCAAAACCGCGGTAATCGGACGTGAAATATATGACATCCGCCTCAACCGCCTGCTAGTGAAAAATCGCCAGGCCAACAATATCGAAAACATCCCCACCACGAAACTCCGCCAATTGCTCGCCAAACTCAAAGAGGGCTACATTGTGGGCGCCTTGATTGACAATGACTCGCATAGAGTAAAAAGCGCCTTTGTAGAATCTTATGGCCGTCTCGCCAATTCTCCTATTGGCCTGACCCTAATAGGATTGCGACTCGGGATACCGTTTGTTCCGGTAACCTGCAGACGAGTAGGCAAGCGCTATCTGATTAGATTCTTCCCGATTATTGAAACCGAAGGCGCCAACAGTGACATTCGCTCGTCAAAAGAGCAAAGAGAGCAGAAAGCGTTGGAAGTCACACAACAGATTCGTCGAATACTCGATACCGAAGTAGACAAAGACCCCTCGCAATGGATTTGGGTGCACAACCGCTGGCGCACTCGCCCTGATTGCCAGGAGACAAAAAGCCGATAAAGTAAGCAAGAGAACTTTGCAGAGGATGCGCCTGTTACAGGTTATTGTGTTATATATCAAATAGCGCATCAAAGAAACCGAGACCAACGAGAAAACAAGAGCAACACCAGAAAACCAAGCCACAAGACCAGACAACAAAACTAGACCACAAAAACCAAATGGGCCATAGCGCTCCATAGTCATTCCCGCGAAGGAATCCAGGCAAATCAATAACAACCAGATTTCTCGCAATCCATCTCCGAAGACTTGATAAGTACAAAAAAAGATATGAATCAGAAAACCAAGCCACCAGTCAGAACCCTTCTAGCCCTGATGCTATTTGCAGTTTCGCTCATTACTTTCGCCTGCGAAGAAGCCGAGCAACCCGCTATCCGAAGCGAGTCGCATCTAGGCGATAGCATAAAGACCTCCTCGGTCCCCGATCAGGAAAGCGAAGGAGCGATAATCTCCCTATACAGCGGCGAAATCAAAACCACCGATATCTATGCCGACAAAATTTGGAAATTCTCACTCCGTGATTCCTCTGTCGTCCTTGGATTGCAAGTAGATTTCTATGACTCAGCCAAGACCATAACTACGCACCTAATAGCAGATTCGGGGGTGATTTTGGAAACCCGGCGTCTGATGACCGCTATTGGAAATGTAATCGTAACCAACGCCGACTCGTCGATTCTGCTGACGGAGGAACTCGTTTGGAATGGCCTCACAGAGATGATAACCTCGGACTCATTCGTGACTTTCATCAGCGACAACGACACCATCCAGGGAACCGGCCTCAGAACAGACCGCTCAATGCGCAAAGTGAAGATTCTCCATCAAGTCAGTGGGACGCTCAGCGACGATGAATAGGAGTTGTTGGCCAATTGCGGAACACGTTTCCGAGGTTGCAATCTTTTGCAATCCAATTGGTTAAGCGATAAACGCCTGATTTGCGTCGTGATAACGCAATTCAGTTGAATTCCTCAAATCCAGCTTGAATATCGCGGAAAACCCATTGACAATTTGCGATTATACTATATAATAAAGCTGGGTAAGCGTATCCAGCTTCTGCTCAGCTAGGCTTTGCAGATAATGCTAGCTTTCAAAAGTACTTCCGGGACTGTTAATCATGGTCCTTTTGTTACAATCGAACACTAACAACTAAGAACCGGTCAGACAGGTAACATTATGCGCAACGTCACCTCATTATCAAGACTATCAAAACAGTCTCTTCTCAGGCCTCTTACAACTTCCGCTATGTTTGTAGGCGCTGTAGTATTGGGAATTGTGTCCTTGTCTGCGAACGCCAATGCGCAACTGATTCTTGAGCCGATTGTTATTCAATCTGATACACCTCCGCCGCCAGCTGTCAACGCTATGTTCACCTCACCGGGGAATGGAACCGTAATCACATCCGATGCTTTCCCGGTTTCCCAGGAAATCTGTGGCACAGTCAGCGCCAATGCCCCCGCTGGTGATTTGAGCATTATGCTAGTCTTGGATGTCTCCGGATCGATGGGAACCGGAGTTTCAACTGGAGCCAGCAGACTTGACCAACTAAAAGTAGCTGTAAAGAGCATGCTCGCTGATTTGGATCCCACTCGCACAAAAGTAGGTATCGTTCAATTTGGACATGATGTAGCCGGAGATTTGGACGCCATCGCTGATGCCTCGGTTGTCTCTGAACTAACCGGAGACTTTTCGTCACTGGAAACCGCAATCGACGGCATGTTCGCCGCCGGGCTGACACCTACCGGACGTGGCATGAATCTCGCCGTGTCTCAGCTTGAGCGTTATTCTCCGCCGGGCGCTGCGAAGTTTCAGGTAGTAGCCTCTGATGGTTACTGGAATCTCGGCGTAGATCCAACTCGGGTCGCGAGTTCAGCATTCAATGACTTCGGACAGGTTGTCCACACAGTTGGAATCTCCGCCGACCAGGATGCCGCCAAGTTGCAGGAAATGGCCGCCGCAGGTGGTGGACAATACTTCGACGCTACCAATCTGGCGAACCTCGACGGTATCTTCACCGCGCCGGGTGGCTTTGTTGGAGTTGACTCCGCATTCCTAAATGGTGTAAACATAACCTCCGAGCTTAATGCTTTCGGTCAATTCTGTGTCAACCACGACATAGTCGAAGGTCAAAACGACTTCTTGCTGGAAGGTTATGCCGGTGACGGTTTCGATTCCGACAATCTCACCATCGTCGGTCGTGTTGCTCCGGCTGTACCGGAGCCTTCGACATTTGTCCTGCTAGGCGCAGGTCTGCTTGGCTTGGCTGCGTATCGTCGCCGTCGCGCATAATAACCTTGTCGCTTTCTGCGGCGCAGACAATTCCCATAGTTTATCATAATTTTGCCTCCTCTTTGTTGTGAATAGTTCTTCTACTGTGGCGCTATTTCCTCTGCTGATGTATCCTGCAGTAGAACCAGCGGGATATTGAAAGCAAAGCGCTTCGCACTCCTGACTAATGAAACACGAAATCGCAAATAGACCTGAGAAATGTCGATACAGCAAGAATTCTTCGGTTTTTCCAAGACTCAAATAAAAGCCCTGTGGGCGCTATCGGCCCTGGCGATTGTGATGTCTGTATATTGGGTAATAGCGGACTACGGCGCTGATACCGCAGGTTCCGAAGGGTTGACCATCTATGTAGGCGGCTCCGATCAAACCTATAGCCCGGTTTTCACCATAGACTTGAACCACAGCCCGGTCGATTCACTAGAATTGATTCCCGGAATAGGTCCGGTGTTCTCGGAGAGAATAGTAGCCTACCGGGATTCAACCGGTGGATTCGCATTTGTGGAAGACGTAGTCAAAGTGCGTGGCATCGGACCGGCGCTACTGCAAAAAATCAAACCGTATCTGAAAGTGACACCATGAACCAAACAACTATTGATTCAGATTCAGCCGCCTCGGTAGCGATTGCGCCGACATTGAAAGCGATTTCAGATAGCGCATGTTGTGTATCATTGATTCACGGTAAAAACCTGAACAGCAAACAAGCGGCATTCGAGATTTCTTTGCTGTCGCTGAATCTCCAGAGCGCCGCAACGCCAACTTTGGCGCTATCGACTCCCACTGCTAGATTCTCGCTGGCAATCCAAACCTCGAATACCGACAATAAAGCCGCATTGCCGCGTTCGCTGACTCTCTCAGCGGGGCTAATTGCGCATGGCTATGTCCCCGACGGGTGGCTATGCGGCCTGCTAATTCCCGGAGAGAAAGACGCCGCTTGCAATTACCTGACACTCTTTGATTCTCTTGGAATCTACGGACGCTCAACAATAGACATCGACCTTCTCAACGCCGATACTTCCGCTGATAGCGCTCAATCGTCCTTGTTCTCAAAGAAGTTAAAGGCCGCAATCCCGAGTTCAGTTGCCCCCGAAAGAATTATCGAAGCCCTCTATATTGACCATGAGCCACTGAACCTCGATGAATCATCGCGCAATCGCAAATTCGAAGAACTATCAGATTCGCTGGAGATAATGGTAGAAACTCTCCCGTCCTCCGGCTCAGACCTGAGCGCCGCCGGCTTGCGTTATCTGGCGGCGGAGGTGAAATAGGGATGCGAATCACCGGCGGCTCATTCCGGGGTCGACGGTTAACAGTCCCCCCCGGAAAAGAAGTCAGACCCACTACCGACAAAGTACGGCAGGCGATTTTCAATATTCTGGTGCATGAAATCGATGACGCCAGAGCGCTTGACCTTTTCGCAGGTTCAGGAGCTCTTGGAATCGAGGCCCTTTCTCGCGGAGCAAAAAGCGCTGTATTCATCGAGAAACATCGCCAGCCCTTGAAAGCCTTGCATACCAATCTCTCAAATATCCCTCTTGAGCCGCGAGTAATCGAGGCCGACTGGCTCGCTGGAATAAAGACTCTGACGCTAGAAAACCAGCAATTTGACCTGATTTTCGCCGACCCGCCTTACGGGCAAATTACCGGGGATAGCATCGCCGAGGCCTTGCTGGGCCAGACTTCGGCAAATCAAGCCCCCGACTCAACCTTGCTTGCCCCCGAAGGAATCCTTATCATCGAAAGTAGCGCCAGTGATGCGGCGGTGACAAAAATGAAACTTCTCAAAGAGCGCATCTTTGACACCACAAGAATTAGTTTCTATTGCAAATAGCGCTGCTATTGCCAATAGCGCCTGCGCAAAACAAAAGAGCTACAAATATGACTGCAAAACCGACAAACAAAAAATCCAAATCCAAAAGACGTATCGGCGTATATCCCGGCGCTTTTGACCCGCTTACTAATGGGCATGTATCGCTAATAGAGCGCGCCGCGCGGCTTTTCGATGAAGTGATTGTTGGCATCGCTGAAAACATTGACAAACGCGGCATGTTCTCAGCCGAGGAACGTTTGGCGCTGGCGACAAAGTCACTAAGTAAATTAGAGAACGTAAGAGTAGAAAGAATAACTGGCCTAACTGCGCACTATGCGCTAAGAGTAAACGCCTGCGCTATCATTCGCGGCATCCGAGCCATCTCCGATTTCGACTATGAATTCCAAATGGCCCTAATGAATCGCAAACTCGAACGTGACATAGAAACAGTATTCCTGATGCCCTCGCTATCATGGGTCTATCTGTCTTCAACAATGGTAAAAGATGTAGCTAAAAACGGCGGTGATGTAGCACCTCTCGTCCCGTCTGTAGTAAATCGGGCTCTCAAGAAAAAAATATCGGAGCTCAACACACAATCATAGAAATCATAGAAAATCTGAAATATGACTACAAACCAAGAACAAGAATTAGAACAGCAACCTACGCCAATTAGCGCTGAGGAAACCTCGCACCTAATAGAAACCCGTCGCCAAAAAACCGCCGACCTGCGAAGCGCCGGAGTCCATCCCTATCCGTATCGCTATGACAGAAGCCACAGTATCAACGAGACTCTGGAAAACTTCGATGCGCTAAGTGAAGAAAAAGAGGGTCAGGAGAAAGCCCAAGTCACTCTCGCCGGAAGATTGATGCTCAAACGAATAATGGGGAAATCGATCTTCGCCGATATTCGCGACCAGGATCAACGAATCCAAATCTATGTCAAAATCAATATCGTAGGCGAAGAAGCCTTCCGCATGTTCGAGAAACTCGACATCGGTGACATAATCGGAGTAGAGGGTGAGCTATTTGTCACCCGTAAAGGCGAGCGCACCCTGCAAGTGAAAACTTTTGAATTGCTGTGCAAATCACTACATCCACTACCGGATAAACACGCAGGCCTGGTCGACAAAGAAATGCGCTATCGTCAGCGCTATGTCGACCTGATAATGGACCCCGAGGTGCGCAAAGTTTTCCAGCTACGCTCAAGTATCATCCGTGCAGTGCGTGATTTCCTAAACGGCAAAGACTTTCTCGAAGTAGAAACTCCCGTCTTGCAACCGCTCTATGGCGGAGCTGCGGCGCGTCCCTTTGTGACACATCACAACGCCCTTGATGCAACACTATACCTCAGAATCGCCGACGAACTCTATCTCAAACGTCTGATAGTTGGCGGCTTTGAAAAAGTGTGGGAATACTGCAAAGATTTCCGTAACGAAGGCATGGATCGTTTGCACAATCCTGAGTTCTCTATGGTAGAACTCTATTGGGCTTATGCCGACTATCAGGACATGATGAACCTCGCTGAAGAGCTATATCGTCACGTCACCAAAACCGCCTGCGGCTCTAACAAAGTTACCTTCGAAGAAATCGAATTAGATTTCGAAAAACCTTTTGCGCGTATCACCATGGTAGGCTCGGTCGCCGAAGAAACCGGCGTGGATTTATCTGAGATGACCTATGAGGAGGCAATTACCGCGGCGGAAAGGCTGGTTATGGACACTGAGAATCTGACGAATTGGGGCAAGGTAGTAGAAGCATGTTTTGAGAAATTTGTTGAGCCGAAACTTGAGCAACCGACATTTGTGATGGACTTCCCGGTGGACATCTCCCCATTGGCAAAGCGCCATCGTGATAACCCGCGCCTAACCGAACGCTGGGAAGTATTCATCGCCGGACTTGAATGCGGCAACGCTTTCTCCGAGCTTAACGATCCCGATGATCAACGTGACAGATTCCTTTCGCAAGTTGAACTGGCCAAAGGCGGTGATGAAGAAGCGCCGAATACTTTCGATAATGATTATATAACAGCGCTTCAATACGGAATGCCACCAACATCCGGCTGGGGATTTGGTATTGACCGCCTGGTGATGATTCTCGCGAACCAACACAGCATCCGCGACGTACTGCTATTCCCACAACTACGCCCCGAAACGAAGTAAAAGCAGACAGTTCTGACCCGTAGGGGCGGGGTTTCCCCGCCCTTTCCCTCCATGTCATTGCGAGGAGCAAAGCGACGCGGCAATCCCGTTGATTGATAGAACGACTTCGAATCCACGAGATTGCCGCGCTTCGCTCGCAATGACAGCCAAGTCGAAAGCGCACGCCGTAGTGATTAGAGTCCACCTATGACAACCACCCACCAAAACTCACTAAAACCCGCAGCGCTCCTGGCCCTCGGCGCAATCTGCATAAGCTTCGCCCCGGTCTTTGTCAAACTGCTTTTGCAAGAGGGAATGGCCCCAACCCCAATAGCTCTTTGGCGTCTGCTATTCGGCGGAGCGCTTTTCTTCACACTGTCACTAGCGCTTGGCGGCTCATTGAAACTCCGATTCGGTGTCAGCAAATGGGCCTTGATAGCAGGCGCTCTCTTTGCGATTGACCTTTTTGTTTGGCACAAATCAATTCTAATAGTTGGCGCCGGGATGGCCACAATTCTCGGTAACATGCAGGTCTTCGCAACCTCACTACTAGGCCGCGCCATATTCAAAGAGCGCCTAAGCGCCCTTTTCAAAATCGCCGCGCCATTGGGAATAGTCGGAGTGATTCTCCTAACCGGAGTCGGTTCGGATATTGTCTTCAGCCCGGAATACCTACTGGGTGTTGGCCTCGGACTTTCAACAGCGGTAGTCTATGCGCTCTACATAATCTCGCTGAAAAGCTCATCGAAATCCAACAGAGCTCAGGATACAGATACACCTGAAACAAAACTGAGAAACCAAAAAAGAAACAGCGCCCTGACAGACACCGCAACACTATTGGGATGGATATCCTTCATCTCAGCGGCGCTATTACTAATCGCCGGCGCCATCGAAGGTGAAACGTCACTACCGCCAACGACTCTAAGCTGGCTCTACAGTTTTGCCCTGGCGCTAGTAGCCCAGGTAATCGGCTGGCTACTAATCTACAACTCACTGGCAAAACTCCCGGCCTCACGTTCAGCGCTAATCCTCCTGTTGCAACCAACCTTCGCCACCATCTGGGGCGCCCTACTATTCTCCGAATCAATGACCCTGCTACAACTAACCGGAGCCGCCCTAACCCTAAGCGCCATCTACCTAGGCGGCGCCAGGAAGTAACAAAAACTTACCCGTAGGGGCGGGGTTCCCCCGCCTTCCCCTTTCCGTCATTGCGAGGAGCAAAGCGACGCGGCAATCCCGTAGATTCATAGAACAACCTTGAGACCACGAGATTGCCGCGCTACGCTCGCAATGACTGCTTGGGCAACCCGGGCCACAATTCGTGTTTCTCCAGCGGCAAAACCAATTGCAAATCATCTCTGCAATATCATCTTACCAGAAACAGACTCGTCACCTACTCGAACCCTATAGAAATAGGTTCCTGTTGGAAAATCCCTTGCATCCCAACCTATTGTAACCATTTCACCTCCTGCTTCTCCAGAGATCAACCTAACTAGGCTTCCGCGTGAATTGTGTATCGCCAATGTATACTTGCTCCGTATCGTCACTGCGAAACTTATCCTCGTGTATGGATAGAACGGGTTTGGAGCGTTGCCTATTAGGACAACAGCAGGAGGAATTAAAGACACCAACGGATGTAGAACAATGCCTTCCGATGTGGCCGCCTCCATTGAGACGAGATGACCAATTGCATAGAGAGAGCTTTTTGCGGGTATCGGCTTGCCATCTAACGGAAGTACAATGACAATACTCTCGCGACGGGCGCTACTTTCGGTGATATGGTATTGCAGGCCATTGATCAATGTGTCCCGGTCAAAATCTCTGCCACCTAGCATTCTGAATAGCGCCCCACCAAGAGGGACGCTTGCAGAGTAAGTGTCAAGGCCGCGAGAAATAGGAATCAATACTGAGGAATTATCAAGTTGTTCGGGAGGAATCGCATTGCCCCTCCTGACTGATCCAAAATACACAAGGTCAGCAATTGATAGGGTGACTCCGTCGCCATTGACATCTGTACGCGCAATAGATTCAGATACATTCGCATTCGGCAATGTATCCAACTTCCCCCGAAGATATGCCAAGAACAAGTCATAGTCCGCCTGCTCAAACGGAACGCCATTGAGATCAATATCACCCGCCCCGGGAGGCGGCCCGGGGAAATCATCCGAGCTGAATATCCCACAGCCAGCGAGAACCAAAACCGCAAAGGCGCTACACGCAAGGATTAGAGAGTTTCGGAGTGTATTTTTCATCAGCATATCGAACATAACATCACCAGCATTTTGCCGTTTCCAGAAATCTAGCGTCGTAGTCAGGCGCCAAATGTCATTGCGAGGAGCGAAGCGACGCGGCAATCCCGTAGATTCATAGAACAACAGTGAGTCCACGAGATTGCCGCGTTACGCTCGCAATGACTGCCGAGACAACCTAACTCCAATTCGGGTTTCTCCCTAAACTACCTCTGCAATATCACCTTCCCTGTAGCAGACTCGTCACCCACGCGAACCTCATAGAAGTATGTTCCTGGGGCAAGCGAAGAAGGAGACCATTCGACCGTGAACGCGTCCATATCAGTAGATTTGTTTTCTGTCGACATTACCAATCTACCTAATGAATTTCGGACCGTCAAAGTATGACCGAATGGTCGAGCGACAAAGAAACTGATCTCTGTATTATACTTAATAGGGTTGGGGACGATTCCGAGCAACCTAATCCCAGGATAATCTAGAGACACCGAGTTTTGGACATTAGCGCCCTCAGTCGATGATGCTTCTGAAGAAATGAATAGCCCGGGTATGTAAATAGGTGTTCCTTCAGGAATTAGGTCGTCTACTGGAAGGGCAATCGTGGTTTTTTTACCTGACCTCCGACCTCTGGCATAGTAATGAACACCACTGATTATCGTGTCCTGGTATGAGTTTGAGTTGGACTGAACTCGGAATAGAAGTCCTCCTAAAGGTTTGTCAGCTGTGTACCAGCCTGCATTGCGTTCAAGTTTGACTTTTGTGGAGGAGTGATCGAGCTTTTCAGGAGGAATGGCAGTTCCTCTCCTGACAGTTTCGAAGTAGACGAGATCTTCAATCGTTGCAGTTTCACCATCACCGTTCACATCAGTGCGGGCAAGGCCCTTGGCGAATTCTTCTTGGGGAAGCGGAACAGTGAAGAAGAAGTAGTCTAGGAAACGATCAAAGTCGGCCTGCTCAAAAGGAACGCCATTAAGATCAATATCACCAGCCCCGGGAGGCGGCCCGGGTAAATCATCCGAGTTGAAAATACCACAGCCAGCGAGAACCAAAACCGCAAAGGCGCTACACGCGAGGATTAGGGAGTGTGGTATGCTCTTTTTCATAAGTTCAGTTGGAAATAATTACGACTCTTGACACCATTCAGCCAAAACAACGCTAACATCTCAATATAGACCACTACGAACCTGAATCAAAACCCCGCACTGCGCCCTCCCTTTATCTATTCCCTCCCCCATAAAAATCACCTATACTTCCGCCCACGCTGATGCAGGCGCTCAAGCGTGAGTTATCATAGATGTAGGTCGGGTTCCGGAGTCCCGTCAAGGGACGGAGAAACCCGACATTTCTGCTGAAACTACCGTGTCGGGTTTCTAGTTCGCTGGCGCTCACGGCGGAACCCGACCTACGCAGAACCCGGCGCCTGCGCAAATCAAAGGAAACCAGTGGCATACAATTTCGAACTCTTCATAGCCCGACGCTACTTACGTTCGGGCAAATACTTCACCTCGATGTCATCGATGATAACCATGATAGGTGTCGGAATCGGTGTCGGCGCTGTCTGCCTATTTCTGGCGGCGCACAATGGATTCGAACGTGAAATCCGCACCCGAATTCTCGGAGCTACTTCGCACATCACTATCTTCGCAGTAGGAACCGAAGACAGTTTTATGCGCGATTCAGATAGTGTGATGGCTCTCTCGCTAACTATTCCCGATGTACTCGGCGCCGCGCCATTTATATACTACAAAACCGGTATACAAAGCCGCTCCACCGGCGACGGAATAGTAGTGCGCGGAATTGATCTCGACCTTGAAGCCACCACCGGCTCACTAAAAGATGGCATCACGCGCGGTGAATACTCTTTCACAGTTCCACCCTCATCCGGTGATGACAGCGCCAGCAAAGGCAAACCCATCGACGGAATAATGCTCGGCGTAGATCTCGCAGATCGTCTTGGAGCGGGAATAGGGGACCCGATAATTTTGTACTCCATCACCGACCGCTCGCTCTCACCAACAGCGATGCCAAAGAAGGGTTTTTTTCGTGTCACAGGTATCTGTAGAACCGGCTTTGTCGAATATGACGCACAATTAGCATACTTGTCGATTCCGGCGGCGCAGAAGCTATTCAACCTTGGTGATGTAGTGACAGGCGTACATTTGAAAGTGGCCAACATCTTTGACGCAGAAACAATGGCGCCAATTATCCAGGAAAAGCTCGGCTATGGATACGACGTAGTCCCCTGGAACAAACTCTATGCGAATCTATTCACCTGGGTGAATTTAGAAAAACTGGTAATCTACTTAGTGTTCTCACTGATGATAATAATCGCCGCCTTCTCAGTCATCTCGACACTAGTGATGACAGCGCTCGAAAAACGCTCCGAAATCGCCGCGCTAAAAACCATCGGCCTCACCAGCTCCTCAATCCGCAAAATCTTCGTTTACAATGGACTGATAGTAGGAATAGTTGGAACACTAAGCGGCTGGGCGCTAGCCCTGGCGCTAACCTGGGTGCAGAACACTTTCCATGTACTGGAGCTACCGGCTGATGTGTACTTCATTTCCTATTTACCATTCAACCCACATCTCGCAGATTTCCTCTACATCGGAGCTGGAACCATGCTAATGACATTCCTGGCCGGTATCTATCCGGCATACACTGCGGCAAGACAACCGGTAATCGAAGCTTTAAGGCGCTAACAAATTGAATATGCCAGATACAAATACAGCCATAAGCGCCAGAGAAAACATCCTGCAAGTAACAAAACTTTGCAAGAGTTTCGAGACCAGCGCCGGAACCTTAAATGTCCTGCGTGACTTGTCACTAAAGGTAAAAAGCGCCGAGATGGTGGCAATAGTCGGAGAATCGGGCGTGGGTAAATCCACATTGCTACACCTGCTCGGTGGGTTGGATTCTCCAACTTCAGGGACAATAGAATGCGCCGGACTAAATATAGTTGCTCTGAATGAGGACCAACGCTCAAAATTCCGCAACCAGAAAGTGGGCTTTGTATTCCAGTTTCATCATCTGCTGGAAGACTTCACCGCGGTGGAAAACATCATGCTACCGTCTCTGGCCGCTGGCGCCTCACGTTCTGAATCACGTTTTCGCGCCGAAGAGTTGCTACAGGCGGTAAGTCTCTCCGACCGCGCAAGTCATTTACCCTCGGAGCTTTCCGGCGGAGAACAGCAAAGAATAGCGGTGGCTCGCGCTCTAGTGAATCGTCCGAAACTACTGCTGGCCGATGAACCCACCGGCAACCTGGATATCGCTACCGGAGAGCGCCTGCATGACCTGCTAGTTGAAATAAACAAACGCGAAGGAAGCGCATTTGTCATCGCCACCCACAATCCGAAATTGGCAAAACGCTGTGATATAGTGTATAAGTTTATAGAGGGTGCGCTTGAGGCGAACTCCTAAAAATACATTGACGTGGCCGAGAAAATTACTTGTCCACTAATGAAACACTAGGCAAAGTGATTCACAATGTCCGAAAGAATACAAATAAACTTAGCGCGGAATAGTTTTCAAGAGCGAGAAACTACAGAAACTGCCGATAGGTAAGCATATACGAGTGGATAAACCATTTGATAGAAGCTCACTATGAGCATGGAAGAGCGTCATGGAAAAAAACAAATGCCATAATTGCGGAAAAGACACTGACGGATTAGTGAAGATTACCCAAATCCGCGGTAGCCAGAAAAGCGTTGTGACATTCTGCCGCGAGTGCGCTTCGGAGATGGGTTTTCATAACCCTCTTGAACAAAACCCGTTTCCGTTAGCGAAAATCCTGGAGAGCATTGTAGACCAATCACTCTCACCGCTCGACGAAGAAGCCGCCGGAGTAGGATGTAAACAATGCGGCATGACATTCACTGAGTTTTCTCAGCAGGGAAGATTCGGTTGTGGCTCTTGCTATGAAGCATTCCGACCCAAACTAGAAGTAATACTACGCAAAATACATGGCAACAGCATGCATCGCGGCAAGCTTCCCAATTCACAGGACAGCGGGGTCATAAGCGTCCAGGAACAAGAGCGTTTAGAATCCGAATATCATCGCGCAATAGAATCCGAAGAATTCGAACGCGCCGCCGACCTGCGGGATCGCCTGCGTGAAATACGCGCCCAAGTAAAAGCCGCTTTGCAAAACGAAGAGGTTTCCAAGGAGGAACACCCCGAACCTAATGGGGTAGATAAATCATGACACCTGTATTCGATGAAATGGCCAAACACCCGGCCTCATGGTTAACAGCTCCCGGACAACAAACCTCGGTGGTGCTTTCCTCACGAGTCAGACTGGCGCGAAATATCCGTGGACTTCGCTATCCTAATTCAGCTGATAGTGACACCATGCAGAAAGTCGTCAACTATGTAGGCGCGGCAGTAGAAAGATCAACTTCTCTTTCCAGCGCCGGATACTTGAAATCCGATGACCTAAGTTCACTATCGCGAGACTTCCTGGTAGAGCGCCATTTGATTTCACCGACTTTTCTCGATGACGATCCCAACAGAGCGCTATATATCGATGAAGACGAACGCACTTCTATCATGATAAATGAGGAAGACCATCTAAGAATGCAATCGATGTATCCCGGCCTGCATCTCTACCGGGCCTTCGAGCGCGCCAATGAGTTAGACAATGATCTGTGTAGTTCGTTGGAAATAGATTATGACCCGGACTTTGGTTTCTTAACCGCCTGTCCCACCAATGTAGGAACCGGCATGCGCGCTTCGGTGCTAATACATTTACCCGGCTTGGTTCTAACTGGCGAAATAGATGATGTAATCGCGCGTATTTCAAAACTCGGATTAGTGGTAAGAGGATTCTACGGCGAAGGTTCTGATGTGCTTGGAAATCTGTTCCAAATCTCCAACCAAACAACATTAGGAGCCTCAGAAAACGAGATACTCAAAAGCATCGAGTCGATTACCGAAACCATCATAACCGATGAAGACGCGGCGCGTAATCGATTAGTAGAAGAAGCCGAAAACCAAATCGACGACAAAGTCTGGCGCGCATACGGCATTCTCAAGTACGCCCGATCGCTAACCTCCGAAGAAGTAATGAATATGCTATCGGCGGTTCGCTTTGGTGTTGCTCTGGGAAGAGTGTCGTTCATTGATTTAGATCAGATAAACGAGATGTTACTTCTATCACAACCTGCGCATTTACAGATGTACTATGGCGAAGAGATGGACCAGTCCAGGCGTGATGCAGTGCGCGCGGAAATGGTTCGTGAGCGGTTAAGAATGAGCGATCGACGTAGAGAACCCGAGGGGAGCTAACAGATTCATCAAACTTTCGGCTGTTAAATTTGTATAACAAATGTGTTCGTTACACACGTAAGTGCAAGTTCAACAGTCACAAGCAAGTGTTGCAAAAGACGATTATCACCTGACGGACAACCAGGCGCGGAAATTATTTCTGTTGTATGAATGAACCTGAAGCGCTATTTTTTGTTAGAAAGATTGGAAGGAAGTTACGACATGAATGAGATGTTCACAGAAATGGCGCGAAAATCAATCGAGTATGCCCGTGATGAGGCGGCTCGCTTGCGTCACGATTACATCGGGACAGAACATTTGCTCCTCGGGTTGATTCGCTTAGGCGAAGGACGTTCCGCTGAAGTCTTAGCCAATCTCGGATTGGACCTGATGGACCTCAAAACTTCTATTGAAGATGTAGTGCAACCCTCCGGCGGAACCATGACTATCGGCCAGTTGCCGCTAACCGCCCGCGCCAAGAAAACGCTGGAAGTCTCAGGTCAGGAAGCCCGCGCGCTAAAATCCAAAGACATCGACACTGAGCATATTCTGCTGGCGCTTCTCAAGGACGAAGAAGGCATCGCCGCGCAAGTGCTTTCGATGTTTGAAATCGACTACAAAGAAGCCTATGAAGAGCTGAAGAATATCCAAAACGGCAAGCCTTCATCGTTCAAGAAAAAACGCAAAAAATCAAAAACCCCGGCGCTGGATCACTTCGGACGTGACCTGACCGAGCTTGCGCGACGCGGAAGACTAGACCCAATCATCGGCCGCGAAACCGAAATCGAACGTGTCTCACAAATCCTGTCACGTCGCAAAAAGAACAATCCTGTGCTTATAGGTGAGCCAGGAGTGGGTAAAACCGCCATCGCCGAAGGACTGGCCCAACGAATCATTGAGAACAAAGTCCCACAGACACTCGAAGGAAAAAGAGTTGTCACACTGGACATGGCCTCACTTGTCGCCGGTACAAAATATCGAGGACAATTTGAAGAGCGCCTAAAATCAGTAATGAATGAAATCGTCAACTCCAGAGATGTTATTATCTTTATTGACGAGCTACACACAATTGTAGGAGCAGGTGGAGCCGAGGGTTCACTCGATGCCTCGAATATCTTCAAACCTGCCCTATCACGTGGCGAGTTACAATGCATCGGCGCTACAACTCTAAACGAATATCGCAAGTTCATCGAAAAAGACGGCGCCCTCGACAGACGTTTCCAAACTGTAACTGTCGAACAGCCGACCGAAGAAGACACCATCAAGATCCTCAAAGGCCTGCGCGCCAGGTATGAGGACCATCACAAGATCATAATCTCTGATGAAGCAATCGAATCTGCGGTAAAGCTTTCGACTCGTTACATCAGTAGTAAGTTCCAACCGGATAAATCAATTGACTTAATAGATGAAGCCGGAGCGCGGGCGCATTTGTCTTCCTATACCAAGCCCGAAGAATTTGCGGAAATCGAATCACGTATCGTCGAGATTCAAACCAAAAAAGAACAAGCGGTCAAAAACCAGGCGTTCGAAACAGCCGCCCAGTTGCGTGATGAGTTGAAATCCGAACGGGAGAGACTCGTCGATTTGCAACGCGAATGGGAAGAGCAACGCGAAGAGAAGAAGACTGTGCTCTCAAGCGAGGACATAGCCGCGGTGCTGTCACAAATCACCGGCATACCTCTGTTCCGACTTGAAGAGAAAGAATCCAAACGCCTACTGCGCATGGAAGACGAACTCAAGAAACGCCTGGTCGGACAAGAAGAGGCTATCGAGGCAGTCAGTAGAGCAATTCGCCGCGCACGTTCAGGACTAGGTGACCCGCGTCGTCCTATCGGCTCATTTGTATTCCTCGGCCCAACCGGCGTAGGAAAGACCGAACTGGCGCGCACACTAGCAGAGTTCCTCTTCGAGGACCCCGAGTCACTGATTCGCGTCGATATGTCCGAGTACATGGAGAAATTCGCTGTTAGTCGTTTGACTGGAGCGCCTCCGGGATATGTTGGATACGAAGAGGGCGGCCAGCTCACTGAAAAAGTGCGTCGTAAACCTTATTCAGTTGTGCTACTAGATGAAATCGAAAAAGCGCATCCGGAAGTATTCAATATTCTCTTGCAACTTCTCGATGATGGACACATCACCGACAGTTTCGGCAGAAAAGTAGATTTCAAAAACACAGTCATCATCATGACCTCCAATGTTGGCACACGCCAAATAGGTCAAAGCAAGACTGTTGGTTTTGAAAACCAGGATGCAGAGCACGACTATGAAAACGTCAAGAAGCGCGTAACCGAAGAACTCAAAAAACTCTTCAACCCCGAACTTCTGAACCGTATCGACGAGACCATAATTTTCCACAGCTTGGAATTGAGCCATATCAAACAGATAGTAGATATTCTCTTAGTAGATATCGCCAAACGTCTCGCCGATAAGGGTATCAGTTTCAACCTATCAGAAGACGCCAAAGTGTTCCTGGCGAAAGTCGGCTACGATCCGGCCTATGGCGCCAGACCTCTCAAGCGCGCTTTGCAGAGATACCTTGAAGATCCGCTCTCCGAGGAAATCCTGCGCGGCCAGTATGCCGGCGATGTCGATCTGATTGTCGGGGTCGACAAGGAAAATGAAAAGCTGACTTTCAGCTTCTCAAAAGGCGAATCTGATACTTCTGAGACCGGCGACGAAGCCGGAGCGACAGATATTCCGGAAACTATTGCCAAACGATAACTAGCTGTATAGCAATACATTAGCTCTCCATTGCCGATATCGGCAGTGGAGAGCTTCTTATTTGGGTCAGCTTCACCATCCCTAAAATCACTCTTCTCAAGAATATTCTTGTCCTGAGAACTGGATTCACTGCTTGCCAAACCGATAATTTAGCGTATATTAGTCGACTCTCAGCTAGGACCGCTGATTCACCGCGGGGTTAGGCTAGGGAGACTAGAACTAGATTGATTATTAGCAGAAAAGTTGAATTAGGAAAGATTGCAGTATGGCTCATAAAAAAGGTGTAGGTTCATCCCGCAACGGTCGCGATTCAAACGGCCAGCGACGAGGCGTCAAAGTTTATGGCGGACAGGCAATCCCTGCCGGCTCAATCATTGTCCGTCAATGCGGCACAAAGATTCATCCGGGTGTCAACGTCGGAATCGGAAGTGACAACACTCTCTCCGCAAAAATCACTGGTGTGGTGAAATACGAAACACGCGGTGGTAGCCGAAAATTCGCCTCAGTGTATCCCTAAGCGATACGCTCAAGTAAATAGTTATTTCTAAAGCCCGCATTAACCTGCGGGCTTTTTTCGTTTTGGTTGTTACAGTGGGAGATAGTCTGAAATGATTAGCTCGAAGATGCTACGTTAAGTTTGGTAGCATTGGAACCAAGCCCAAAAGCAGAAGCGCGCACAAACGCATCGCCAAAGCTGTTCTCTATTGAGATCCTTGGTAAGAATGCACTGCGCTACAGCTGTCAGACTCTGTTAAGTTCCACATTGAACGACTCAGTCACAAGCAACCCCCTAGTGGACAGCGACGACTATTATCTCTATCATCAAAGAACAAAGGCCGCAAACAACCGCGGCGAATCGATCAACAAACAGGGCCAAGAAATCAGACTCTGTCTTAACAGGACATAACCATGGCTACCAAGAAAACCACCAAGAAACAGACTCGTAAAACCAGCAAGAAGACCTACCGCATCGAATCCGACTCGATGGGTGAAATGAAAATCCCGACCGACGCCTACTATGGCGCCCAAACCGCCCGGGCTGTCGAAAATTTCCAAATCTCCGGCCAAAAACCGCATGAGCGTTTCGTATGGGCCGGCCTGCAATTGAAAAAAGCCACCGCAACTGTAAACGGCGCCCTCGGAACCATCGGCAAAAAACAAGCCAAAGCCATAATCAGCGCCGCCGACGAAGCCCTAACCGGAAAATTCACAGACTCCTTTGTAGTCGATATCTACCAGGCCGGGGCCGGTACAAGCCACCACATGAACCTAAACGAAGTGCTAGCCAACCGCGCCAATGAATTACTCGGAGTAAGAAAACGCGGCTCCTACACGCAAGTGCATCCCAATGACCACGTAAACTTCGGCCAGTCCACCAACGACGTAATCCCCACCTGCATCCGTTTGGCAACATTATCACTGGCGCAAGAGCTAATCACCGAAGGAACAGCGCTGGCAAAATCATTCCGCAAAAAAGCCAAAAAGTTCGATGCAATCTTCAAATCCGGCCGCACCCACTGGCAGGACGCAACTCCAGTAACCCTTGGACAGGAATGGGGCGCCTACGCCACCGCTGTCGAAAAGCTAATTGCCGGAGTTAAGGCCACACTTCCGGAATTACAAGAAATCGGTCTCGGCGGAACCGCGGTAGGCACCGGCATCAACAGCCACCCGAAATACCGCAAAGCAGTAGCCGCCCAATTACAAAAACAAACCAAACTGGGAATCAAACCCGCCCGGGATTACTTTGAGCGCATGCAATCACTAGCGCCCTTCGTCGCTGTCTCCGGCGCCCTCAGAAACCTGGCGCAGGACGTATCGCGCATTGCCAATGACCTACGCCTGCTTTCCTCCGGACCAAATGTTGGACTCGCCGAAATCAAACTACCGACTGTCCAACCCGGCTCTTCAATTATGCCTGGCAAAGTCAATCCCGTAATCGCCGAGATGACCAACATGATTTGCTTCCAAATTCTCGGCAATGATCAGGCCATCCTGTGGGCCGCGCAAGCCGGCCAAATGGAGCTAAACGTAATGATGCCTCTAATCGCCTGGACCCTCCCGCAGTCATTCACCATCATGACCAATTGCCTGCGCACTCTAAACGAAAAATGCATCAAAGGCGTAGTAGCCAACAAAGAAGCCTGCCTGCGCTACGCGATGACCACCAGCTCACTAGTAACAGTCCTAAACCCAATAATAGGATACCGCAAAGCCGCCGAAGTATTCAAACGCTCCCTATCCACCGGCCAACCAATCCCAGAAGTAATAGTGTCAATGGGATTGATGACACCCGCCGAAGTGAAGAAGGTCTTGGACTTGAAAAAGATGGTGAAGCCGGGGGTGGCGAAATAAATGCAACCAGGTACCATTGAGACATATCCGAATGCTTACCATGTACTCATTCATGACGCCGATTACATCATCTCATTGGCAGAAAAGGCAGAAACAGGAGAATTCAAGGATGAACACGCGAAGACAAGGTTTTCTCGCAATGCGATTCTTCTACTCATACTATCGACAGAAGCCTTAGCAAATCGAATAGTGAATTTGTTCGCAAGGGGCGATGTAAGAGAGATAATTACTAGAAATGAGAAATCACTGAGCTTTCTCGATAAACTCATACTAACAATGTCATCAAACGATGTTGAACGTGCAGAAGAGCTTCACCCCGATTTGGAACCGTGGCTCTACCTAAAAACTCTCAAGAACATTCGTAATCAATTGGTGCATCCAAACGAAAACTTTCCAGTCTACTACACTATGCAGAGTGACAAGTCTTTGCACTTTAGTATTCCAGAGAATGAAATGAAGCGATTGAAAATCAAGAATTCAGATAGGTTTTATAAAGGACTCGACATACCGAAAGATCCGTACGGACTGTTGCCAATTCATGCAAAGCGAATTCGTAAGGTTGTACAAGATATTGAGGTTCAGGTAAGAGAGATTTTCCAACACGTGGCCGCGGATCCGACGTGGCCTACTCATGATATATTCCGGAACTGTTGAACTTAATGACTTGAAGAACTAAACATCATTCCCACGCAGGTGGGAATCTAGGCAACTCAGAAAGAAAAACCGTAAGAAAAAAACCTAATGCAAGCCAAAACAACATTCCAAAAACTATTCTTCGGAATTATCTTTGCTGTCACTATCATGACATTTATCAAAATGTATGTAGTGCACAAACAAAATCTTGCGCAAAAGGACTGTGTCACACGCACAAGAGTACTGCTGGACTACATTACTACCGGTGAAACCAAACAGGACTTCCTGCTCTGGCCTTTCAAGCAATCAACAGTTGATTCAGCAAAAGTAATTCTGGATTGGTGGGAAAACGGAGCAGTGTTCCATGACTACGAAAAAGTCACAACTGACACATCAATCTCCGAACAAATCGCAATCACCTACGACCCGCAAAGATGGAAAAACGACACCCTAAGCGTCGAACTACACAAAGCCCAAATAACAGTAAACTGGCACAAGAACACAATCAAAGGCGCCTGGCGAACCTCACTAAGAATCAGCAAAATCACCTCAGAAGAACACAAGAAGAAGCAACAGCAACAATCGTAGTGGCGGGGCTTGCCCCGCCTTGATTGCAAAAGAGCAACAGTATCGCATATCCGTTACAAGGCGCCCCAAGGGACGCCACTACGAGAGTTCTTCATTTCCCCGGCCGAGTAACACAATACTCCTCGCCAGTCCAATAGAAAACAGTGCGAATAGTAGTAGGCTTACGATTCACCAGCCCGCCGCCACCTACAATCGAAGTCACTACAACTTCGAGAATCCCGTCAGGCGCCGAACCGGTGTCAGTCACCTCAACTTTCGTCATCGCCTGGAAATATGGATTCAAAGTGTCGCTGCAGGGCGCAAGTGTCACCACCGAATCCGGGTTTGCATCAGACGGCCAGCGCCAAATCTGCACCCGATTCCAATTTCCCGCGCCGCCGCCTCTGGAAACAGAACGACTGGAAACCACAATCTCCTCGCGCTCATCGCCGTTAATATCTGTGGCATAGAAATAATCAATATGCCCCTCAATAGGCTCACTAACCCAAATCAACCCCGAATCCTCACCACGAGCCGGATCAACAACCACCATCACCGAGCTTTTCCGGTTTGAAGCAAAATTCAAATACAGTGATTGACCGGTAGAATCCAGCGCAAAGAGAGCGTCATCATCAGCGAGCATCGGGGCCGGGTACTCTTTCTTCAAAGAATCCGGCAGATATTTGGCGATAGCGGAAATATCCAGGAAGCTACGATGTGTCTGTGTGGCAACGTCTTGTGAGGGGAGCAAGACCGCAAGCGCGCATAAAGCCAGTCCCAATCCAACTTGTGTAGCAATCTGAAACATTCGCAGGCGCAAGCAATTCGGTTTATCTTTTGACATGCTGCAATGTATCTGAAATCGCGGTTGTCGTCAATCGCAAAAGCGCGGCAATCAATGGGGCAAGTATTACAAGAATCGTATCGAGAATCACAATGAAGAATCATCAACAACAAGCCGATAACATAAACAGGCGCTGAAAGAATCCCTGTAATTATCGCTTCATAAGTGTCTAAGAAACCAGCGTGGTTGAAACGTAAGAACATAGAAGCGTAAGAAAACAATTGACGAATCACCTGTCACATGCTAAGTTAATCACTAGAGAAGTAAGCGCCGCGCATACACACACGTATACACACAATTGATAAATCATGCTCACTAGTGACACTCGATACACTAATTGGCCTAACAACGAATCATGACAACTGAACTAAAAAGAACCAAAGCCTCTGTTGCGCGCGCGCTAACCGATTTGCAAATCGACGACTTCCTAACCGACCACGGTTACACTATCATCGCCGGTGTCGATGAAGCCGGACGTGGTCCACTAGCCGGGCCAGTTGTCGCCGCCGCTGTCATTATTCCCGCAGGCGTCGAAATTGATGGTGTCAATGATTCAAAAAAACTATCGGCCAAACAGCGCGATGAAGTGTTTGAAGAAATCGCCGCGCGCGAAATTCCTGTCTCAGTAGGAATAATCGACAACACCACCATCGACAAAATCAATATCCTAAAAGCGTCACTAATGGCCATGCGCCGCGCAGTATGCGGATTAAAAAGCAAACCGCAATGTTGCCTCATCGATGGAACCTTCGAAATCCCAAACACCGACTACGCCCAAATGACCATAGTAGGCGGCGACGGCATCTGCCAGTCAATCGGAGCCGCATCAATTGTCGCCAAAGTCACGCGCGATAGAATCATGCAACAATACGCAAAAATTCATTCACAATTCTCCTTCTCCGAACACTTCGGCTACCCAACCCCCGGGCACCTGGCCGAGCTAAAAAAACACGGTCCAACAGCAATCCACCGCCGCTCATTCAAACCAGTAGCCGAAGCCCTAAAAGCAACTCGCCAAACCCAACTAACTGCAGTTCTCCACTAAGGCAATGCGCTCTAGCAGTCATTGCGAGCGAAGCGCGGCAATCCCAAACGATTCGTAACCACACCCTTTACAATCAAGCTCGCTACAAAAAGTACCCCAACCCCCTGTAATGCTGAGCGCAGTGAAGTATCTTGCTGACGCTAGCAGGATGAATCGACAAAAGACACTTCGCTGCGCTCAGCGTGACAAGCCAATGGGCATTTTACTTCCAGCGAAATTCCGTCTATATTCAATCAGGCGCAAACCATGAATTCAAATAAAGACAAATCCCGCAAACCTGACAAAAAAAACCTCGGCGCAAACCGCCGCCGTGACGGCTATCACTACGAGGAAGTAGCGGCACGCTACTATCAGGGTCTGGGTTATGAAATAGTTGCGCGAAACTACCAAGCCGGACATCGCGAAATAGATCTGATTGTGCAAAACTCAGAAGCGCTGATTTTTGTGGAAGTAAAAGGCGGACGAGTAGAATTCATGGGCCATCCGTCACACCGCGTCGATGAACGAAAACAAAAACTACTCATAAAAGCCGCCCAGGAATATCTCTCCAAACACGACGTAGACGGACTCGATTTGAGTTTCGATGTGCTAACTGTCACACTTGATAGAGCAGGAGAGAAAATCGAACGCTACGAAAATGTAATTCAAGCGGAGTAGAGTCACGCCTTAACTATTCTGCCTCAGTGCTATCCAATATCGCAGTAGTATCAGTCAGGCTATCTTCAGCTAAACTATTTGCAACCAAAGTGTCAATTGGTGGGGAGAGGCGCATTAGCTCCAACTCAGTCAGCGAATCAACATACACCCGCACCTGCTTCCAAAACACCGCCAGCTTTTCTTCCTGCCCGTCAAATGAATTCACATAGCTATCAATGCTATCAGAGCTAAGATTCCAGGAACTCAACATCGAATCCTTAATCTCCTGCCAACCTGTTTCATTTGGTTTCCCCTGAACATCATTATCATGCTGCAAAGCCTCGGCCACCGCCAACTTCGCCACCGCCGCGGCGTAGACCTTGGTTTTCTCCAAATTCGAGGCCTCCCGGTGTTCGTGCCACATTGAATAACTAACCCCGATTCCAACAATCAGGACAATTACCAGCAACCTTTTCAGATAAAAAACCAGCACAATCTCTCCGTTCAAACTCCGGCTTAAATCATTGACTACTCTGGCCTATTCTGCGATGTTTCTTTGGATCGCCATTTACGGCCAAAGCTGTATAAGAGTACAGCCGTTATCCGATTGACTCAAGTAACAATCAAGCCAAAAGCAAAACGAAGAGAATATGACCCAGGAAAATAAGAACAACGAGAATAAGAGCGCCGAAGTTGACGCCGCCCCCGCCGATGCGCTAGACCGTCAGGAATACACCGGCAAATACCGCTATGGCGCGGCCGATTACCAAAAATCCGTAACCAGACGCAAATCCAAGTCCATCAAAATCGGCAAAGTCCTAATCGGCGGCGGTTTCCCAATCGCCGTCCAATCGATGACCACCACCGACACTCGTGATGTAGAGGCCACTGTCCGCCAAATTCAGGCCCTGCAAAACGAGGGTTGCGAAATTGTCCGCGTCTCCGTCCTGAACATGGAAGCCGCCGAGGCTCTCGGCGCGATAAAAGCCCGAATTGAGATTCCCATCGTAGCCGATATACATTTCCGCTACAAACTAGCTCTGGAGGCCATAAATCAGGGCGTGCATAAAGTCCGGCTAAACCCCGGTAATATCGGCGCGCGCCACAAAGTCGAGGCCGTCTGCGCCGCCGCCAAAGACCGCGGTATCCCAATCCGCATCGGCGTAAACTCCGGCTCGCTCCCGCAGGACCTGCTCAAAAGATACGGCCATGACGACCCCGAGGCTTTCGCGCTCGCGGCCATGCGCCAAATCGAAATCCTCGAGGATCACAATTTCAACAACATCGCCATCAGCGTAAAATCCACCAACGTAAACACCGCCTTCTACGCCTACCAAATCCTCGCCACCATGACCGAGCACCCTTTCCACGTAGGCATCACCGAAGCCGGAACCAAATGGCCCGGCTCAATAAAATCCTCCGTCGGAATCGGCGCGATCCTAATGGGCGGCCTTGGTGACACTATCCGCGTGTCACTAGCAACCGACCCGGTTGAAGAAGTAAAAGTCGGCAAACAAATTCTAAAATCACTAGAACTAAAGCAAGAGGGCGTGGATATAATCGCCTGCCCAACCTGCGGACGTTGCCAGATTGACATGATACCGCTAGCCGAAGAAGTAGAGCGCCGCACCAAACATTTCAAAACCCCGCTAAAAGCCGCCGTGATGGGTTGCGTTGTTAACGGCCCCGGCGAAGCAATGGCCGCCGATATCGGAATAGCCGGCGGCGACGGAATAGGCCTGCTCTTCAAAAAAGGCAAAGTAGTAGGCGAAGTAAAAGAACACGAACTAGCCGACCTCCTAGTCTCAGAAATCGCCAAACTAACCGGCGAAAAAGTAGCAGACGACGACCCTCTAAGCGACCTAGCCGGTCGCCCGCCCCTTGGGGTGGGTTCCTCTCCCAAGGATGGTGACTCCCGAATCCACAAAATAACCTCCGGCAAAAACCGCCTGGAAGGCAATACCACCGGGCGAGGCGGAACCCTAAAATCCGAACATCCGGATTGGCTACCCGAGAGCGCTAAGAAGTAAGCGTTAGGTCTCTATAAGCAAACTATGGATACCGTACTGAATACCATTCCTGAATGGATGCCACCACTCATTACAACAATAATTCTCATTAGTTCATTGTTTATTGGCTCGAGAAAGAATACTAGAAAGGTTTGGAAATTTGGAGTACTATTATTGGGAATTGTAGTACTCTGGCTGGGGTGGCACCAGCAGAATACTGCTCAAGAAATTCTTGATAGACAAATCGGGCAGATGCTTAGTGACGGCGCCAAAGAGGAGCAAGCAAGGTCAATTCTCAAAGCTATTGATGGGGTACAGGCAACCACTGACGAAACACTTGCCTTAGTCAACAACTTCACCTCTCATTCAGACTCACTGTATTTGGCAAAGCCAAGCTCAACAAAGACACAAACAAGACTTAGGAGAGTTGAAAGCAAGTCTGTGTTCTCGCAACTTCTGCCATCTGGAGAGAGGCTAACACAGTTGGTGTTCAGAGACGGAGAGAATCGTGTCCTGCGCGACATCGAAATCAACCTAACTTTTGATAATCCAATCCTTTCGGCATCCTATAGGTTCTCTGGCGCAGTTGTAATAGATCAGAACTCCCTTATCGCACTAAAAGACTCAACTCGTCTCATTTTTCGCACAGGATACCTAAGTCCATCCAACGATATTTACATCAGCATCATTAGTAGAGACTCGTTGTCTATTCAAGAGAATCTGAAACCGTAGAAGTTGTCCGGCAGGGTGGCAGGGTGGCCCACCCTTTGGGTGGGATTATTGTCAATAAATGAGAAGGAAGCCCACCTGAAAGGTGGGCCACCCGTCCCGAGACAACCAATCGGGACTCTATCAACAACCCGCAAGCGGATGGGGCGTCCGTACTACTCAAAACTGGAACTGATTGGTAGAGGCAATCGTTGTTCCATTTCATTTATTCACAGAAAAGTCAGAGTTCATGTCTAGATCGAAAGCGCTAATTCTAATCACTCTTCTACTAAACGCTTTTACATGTTTGACTTCATGTTACGGGCAAAGTAAGTCTCACAATGATAAACAGAGCTCAATTGTATCCATTGGTGAAACTGTCTCAAGAATGGGTACAAGTTTACCAGTTATTTTGCAGGACAAGAATAATGACTATTGGTTTGGGGGCGATGGTGTGTATAAATATGATGGTAAAAGTATAGTACATTTTACTGTCAAAGATGGTTTGTGTAGCAATGCTATCATTGGTATACAAGAAGATAGTAATGGCAATATGTATTTTGATACACCCGAAGGTGTCAGTAAGTTTGATGGACTACAATTTACGACGTTGGATGTAATTAAAAAAAACTCCTCAAAAAATCAATGGAAGTTAGAACCTGATGATTTATGGTTCAGAATGGGATGGAACAGAAGTGGACCATTTCGATATGATGGCAAGTTTTTGTATTATTTAGAGTTTCCCAAGACCAATCAAGAAATTGAGTTCTATTCAAAACACCCAAATGCATCCTATAATCCTTATGGAATATATTCATTATATAAAGACAGTAGGGGAATAGTTTGGTTCGGCACAGCTTCGCTAGGAGTGTGCCGTTATGATGGCAAATCATTTAGCTGGCTCTATGAAAAACATTTGACTGAGACGCCGAATGGAGGTGACTTTGGTATTCGCTCCATTATTGAAGATGGAGATGGACACTTTTGGTTCTGCAATACAAGATATCGCTACGATATCTATTCCGTAGACTCAGTAAAGAACGGAACAAGTCTTATGAGTTATAGAAAGAAAAAAGGGGCTGACATGTTAAATGGCAGTAATGAAAACTCTTTTCCATACTTCATGTCAATTGCAAAAGACAACAACGATGATTTATGGATGGCAACGTACGACGAAGGTGTTTGGCGATATGATGGTGAACATCTAACTCAGTATCCTATTAAAGAGAACAATGAAATTGTTAATCTCTTTTCTATTTATAAAGACAATCAAGGTCATATATGGCTTGGCACTCACAATTCAGGAGTCTATAAATTCAACGGTTCCTCGTTTGAAAAATTTTTGCCCCAATACCAGAAACAATGAACTTTTGATTTTGATATCTTGAACTGTGTATGTTCAGCACGGCTGGGCGCCCCGGACGTTCGGGCTTGTTGATAAAGTCGAATCGTGTTGTGCCGGGTCTTGCGACGGCGTTTTTTGCCGTCGTGTGACCCGGCGCTTGCTCTATGAAAAAGTGTGGGGTCACAATTTTCGCAGAAGCGAAAATCAAGACCCCACACAACAAATTAAACTTTATCAACGAGCCCGAAGGCGGACATCCAGGCAACCCCCGATGAAAAAGCCAGCAATGTCATTCCCATATCTAGCCCCGACAAAAAAACAGCCAAATCACCCCAAAATCCAACCCACCCCCATAATATGACACCCACTCCGCAATCTACAAAAAGACTACAACATTCCTCCAAGCCATACCCGTATTTACCGAACGAACCCATTTATCAGGCTTTCTTAGCCCTTGCTTGTCTGCTCTCTGTGGCCTATTTTCCTCCAGTATGCGAATTCCAGTGATCGAAATCAGAAATATACTCGTATTGTCTAATAGTCGATGGGGTCTCTATGTCGACTAATGGTGGTTTCGATTTCGCCGCTCATCTCGATGGAGTTCTCCTGGGGCGAATCCAGGCCGGCGACCAAAGCGGACTCTCGGCGCTCTATGATAGCCGCGCTCGATTGATTTTCAGCGTAGTCTTGAATATCGTGCGCAACAACGACGACGCCCAGGAGGTAACACAGGCTGTGTTCCTGCGCATCTGGGAAAAAGCCCAGAGCTTCGATCCCCAAAAGGGGAGCGTATTGGCCTGGATAGTAACAATAGCGCGACGATTGGCAATTGACAGAACCCGCTCCAAGCATCACCGCGCCCAAAAGGATTCAGTAGAACTGGAGCCCAATAGCAGAGACGAGGCTATGCAATCAGGAGCCGGAAAAGAAAGCGAACAACTAGCTCTCGGAATCGTAGTCGAACGCGCTCTGAATCGGCTAGAAAGTCTCAATAGTGATCACAGGGAAGTGATAGAGCTGGCCTACTATGGCGGACTGTCACATTCAGAAATCGCCGAACAAATAGAAAAACCACTCGGAACCGTCAAAAGCCGACTCCGGGCGGCAATCTCTCACCTGCGCGACCTGATGGGCGCAGACGCATAATAAGTTGTAACGAGCAGTCACATGGAACACAAAGAAGCATACGAACTAATAGACGCCTACGTCTTCGGCACACTCGCTGAAAGCGAGTTTCAGGCAGTCGAGAAACACTTGGAAACCAAGTGCGAAGAATGCTATGCCCGCCTACGTGAAGCAGGCGAAGTCTCAGTAGAGCTGGCCCAAGGCCTAAAAGTCACCTCACCACCTGCCAGCCTGAAGCTTGCGCTGATGGAGCAAGTCAACAAGACAACGGTCCTTCCCGAATCCAATGAAGCCAGCGCCGACAAGCCACAACAGGGTGGAGGCGCATGGACAAAGGCCCTCACCTTAGTCGGAGCCGCGGCAGTAATAGCCCTGTCTTTTTGGAATGTCTCGCTCAATTCGAGAATCACCTCACTCCAGAGCCAGCTTAAAGAATCCAGCGCCAAACTAAACAGGCTAGTTGCTGACAACTCCGTCCAAAACGACGCAACTATGCTACTCGGCAAACCCTGCACACGTTTAGTCGACCTTGCCGGAGTCGACCCGAATCCTCAGGCCTTCGCAAAGCTCTTTCTGCATCCCGACGAAGACTTCGCGGTTTTCTATGCTTACCAATTACCGGATGTCCCCGAAGGCAGAGAATATCAGGCCTGGATAAAGCGCGATGGCACAACTCAGAGCGTCGGAGTCTTCACCGTCGAAGAGGACGGCTACGCCATCCTGAAATTCCGCGGACTACCAAAGGTCACTTCAATCGACTCTTTTATGGTCACCATCGAACCAATGGGCGGTGCCAAAAAACCAACCGGCATGAGATATCTCCTTGGCTACAACACACTTAGCAAAGTGCACTAAATGTTCCATGCCCCGCGCTCGGTATGATTCCGAGATACTTTCTTGGATGATTCCAAAGTATTTCATCAAATCATAGATTTATTCAATCCAATTTATAGCCGCACTTCGTATTCCTCTCTGACAGAGTTGAAGCCCTCGGCGCTAAGTCGAGGAATTCAGTCAAGGAATTCTGTCGAATAATCAATTGTGAACCCCCGGTTCACTAAACAATTCTCAGGAGATAGCGCCTGAGAAACACTTTTTAGGGAGGATGAGTATGAAGAAGTCAATGCTGACAATGGTAGCGATATTCGCTCTTACCGGCGTAACATTCATCGGATGCAGCGAAAGCGACACAACCATGAATTCCGATACAGCAAGCGCCACATCTGCAAACACAGCGGTTGAAACGCAAGCCCTGTATCGCAGTTCAAGCTCCGATGAGGATTCAGACGATAGCGATGGACTACGCACCTATCGTGTCACTATCAAAAACCTAAGCGTCGGACAGCCTCTCGCGCCACCGGTAATCGCTACCCACGTCAAAGGCTTCACTATGTTTGAAGTAGGCAAACTCGCCTCACGCGGGCTGGAAGCCATTGCTGAAAACGGCGATGTGTCTTTGATGTTCAACCGTTTCAATAATTCTCCCTATGCAACCGATGCTGTCAATGTAGGAATGCCTCTGACACGATATGGCACAACAGTAGGAGGTTTCAAAGACTATGCGACTTTCGAAATCACCGGTAAGAAGCATGACCGCCTCTCAGTCGCGGCGATGCTAATCTGCACCAACGATGGATTCACCGGATTGAACTCTGTAAAGCTACCGAAAGAGGGCAAGAAGGTCTACTACCTGAAAGGCTATGACGCCGGCACAGAATATAACACAGAGTTGAGCGCTGATATTGTCGATGGCTGTAGCGCCCTCGGCGCAGTTGCGCTTGCAGGTGATCCCAATGGCAATGACAATGACTCAGTCGACTCCAGCCCGCATCAAAGAATCAGAAAACATCGCGGCACAATGGGCAACGGAGATCTCGACCCGAATACTCACATGATTGAGAAGAAGGTCGCCAAAGTAGTGATCGAACTTATCTCAGGTGGAGATGAAGACGATGATGACCACGACAATGATGGGGATGATGATTAGTTGAGCTTAGTTTCAAACAGCAATTATTGAGAGTTTGTTGCAAAAAAAAAGCCCGACAGTCTCGCTGTCGGGCTTTTTCTTTCGAAAATGTGGAAGACCACCTCCGATCTGCCATACGTCTTATTCGCTTGACATTGTTATGCGCAACTTCATACCTTTGTTTCTCGTCCTTCAACGAGGAGCTTGTGGGCATTTCACAATTAGAGAAGCATCGATACACGCATGTTTGAAAGGCAGGAGCTTATGAGAACGTTTCTAGTTACACTAACGTTAACGGTAATGCTATTTTCGTCAAATGCAATAGCCGGTAAGAAGCGATTTGCTAAAGTAACATTTAGCAGTGGTGAAACTGCGATTTGTGATATCCGAAAATTCGACAGAAAATCTCTTAGGCTAGAAGTCAAAATAGAAAATAAGAAGAGAAAGATTGGGATCAACAAAATATCATTTCTCCAATATGACACCTCAGCATCTCCGCGACACTGCGACTTCACAAGCTCTCAAACGGATTTAGTATACACATCAAAAGGTGGCAAGTTGGATTGCATAGTCCGCAAGATTGAAAAGGATAAACTCACCGTTCGCTTGCCTCTTTCTAGCGGAAAAACGCGAGATGTAGAATTATCTGTCGATTCAATCTCCACAGTTTGCTTAAACCCGGATGTCTTAAACATTGAGCGATTCGAGTATGGGGGTGGATTCAATCTCATAGACGAATCTAGAGAATTCGCTCTAACTTCCAACTACGCCGAAGGGATTGAGGCCACCAAGCCAATGTTGGGAGACTCAATTGTTGATTCTTATCTCGATAGTTTGGGTGATTATATTGCAAGCTATTCGCGACGCTCGGATATCGATTACACTTTCAAGGCAATAAACAGCCTAGACATAAACGCTTTTACAGTTGGCGGTGGCAAAATATATATCAATAGAGGGCTAATAGAAGCCATGTCATCCGAAGAGGAGTTGGCAGGTGTACTTGCGCATGAAATCGGTCACAATGTAGGAAAACACACTACAAAACAACTTTCCAAGCAGCTACTCTATTCCGGCGTGATTGAAGCCGCAGGTGAAGTACTCAATTCGGATAAGAACGAATGGGCTAAGGCACTTACAGATGTTGGAGGGGTGGCAGCGTTCTTCGGGCTAATGAAATACAGTCGTGACGATGAAAGAGAAGCGGATATGTTGGGCGCGTATAACTTATACGCCGCAGATATCAATCCGCAAGGGATGGTAACTCTCTTTGAAACTCTTAATAAAGTTAGTCCGGCAAATCGTAATTTCTTAGAAGAGTGGAGCGCCACGCACCCGGATGCAAAAGAGAGGGGCAATAACATTTCTGAAGAACTGAGTTTCTTGGACTTGGAGGAAGTCAATTCCTCAAACGAGAGATTCGAGTGGGTTAGAGACTATGTGTCTGCCCTCCCTCCACCTTTACTAAATGCTCCATTCTACGTGGACACATTCGCCATTGGTGCAGGAGAATACATTCACAAGCAATTGACGTTCGATGCAGATAAGCTCAGGAAAGTAAGAGTCTATGGGAATTTCAAAGCGTATCGCCAAGGTGGTAAGTTTGACGATGTAGTTCTGCATATATTTAATGAAACAAATTTCATTAACTGGTCCAACAATCGAAAGTCCACAGAGTTGTTAGATACAGATCGTATCAGCGCATATGACTTGGATTATAGCTTTGCCGACCCTGGAGTTTACTACATAGTTTTTGACAATAGTTACTCGATTTTTACTCCGAAAGTAGTTGCGGCGGATATATATATTGAATTCCAGGAGAAATGATTAGCTTTAGCTCTATAGGCCAGTTGCGAAATAAAGGCAATTGGAATGCCTAACTAGCAATACTCACGCAATAAAAAAAGCCCGACAGTCTCGCTGTCGGGCTTTTCTCAATTCAATGATTTAACAAAGAATCTTGTAGTACCGTTTAGCGACGACGGGTGGTCTTACGCTTCATGGTGGTCTTGCGCTTCATCGGTGAAGTGCGACGAGCTGAGCTACGACGAGCAACAGTCTTGCGTGAGCTGGCCTTACGGACCGGGCTCTTGCGGGTTTTCATTCCACCGTTACCGGCAGTCTTGGCGACCATTGACAAGAAGTTTTTGTTCTTCTTGAGGCTCAATGAACCGGCTTTCGCACGGACAGAAGCGACGGTGCGACCAAGTGACTTGGCGATTCTGGTGTTAGTCGTGTTCTTGTAGTTCTTGCGAAGCATGCTGATTTCGCTGGCTGACCAAACTTTAACGCGAACTGTGGCGCCGCGCTTGGTGGCGCTACGACGTGTGGTTGCGCGCGGTGTGGCGGTGCGACGTGCTGCATTGCGCTTGGCGGCTACTGATTTACGACCTCTGGTTGTTTTACGAAAAGCCATTTGATGGCTCCTTTCAATGTGTTAATGCTCAAACGGAATTCCACCCAAATCTGTTATTCAGTTCTGATAACCAATGAATCTGATACCAAAACCTATCCCCTTCTTCGAATGTCGTTCCCTTCTTGGTTATTAGGTTATTCTATTTGTTTTCGGTTTAGTGTTTACTGTCCTCACATTGCCTTTGGCAATCTGCGCTTGTATTCCAATTCCCGCCTCACTTCGGACATACGATTAAAACCGCATATCTGAAATAACACGATGAATTTGTTACAGGTATCGGCTTGTCCGACAGAAACTTTGCCAAATTGCGCAATTTTTTCACATTTTTTCAGCTAAAGTTTCACCAAAATCTGTTTTCAGTGGAGAAAAGACCCATTTTCGCACACTCCATAGGGAGAAACGCATAGTGTTATGCATCTGAAATCATGGTGGAAAACGAAAAAGCGTCAAATGTAATTGGAAAGAAGGAGGAACACGGGGTGCAGCAGAAGCTAGGCTTGTCTTGAAAACGGCATAGTCATACACCGTGCGCCGCCACGACCGCGAGAAAGTTCCGCGCCGTGCACCGAGACCAAAGTCTTCTCAACACTAGCTGGATCAAGCGTCAGGAATTCCTGCGCTGTCACAATGCTATAGCCGGCTTTTTTGAAAGAGGCGATAGTCTCAATGTTGCGTTCATAGATAAACGCCACTGTCGGACGCGCCGCGAACAAATTGGCCCCGTCAGTCCATTGCTCGCGAGATTGAAACAATAATGAATCACCGCCGCATTTGAAGCGATTAGGAAAGTCATAACCGATTCTCTTAAGCGCCGCGAACAGCCCGCCGGGGCTTGAATCGTCGGTGATTGTTGCTTTGCCAGCGACCAACTCATAGGTAAGAGCTCTCGCTGGAGTGGTTGAAGGATCGTCCTCACTAAAGAGCGGCGGATAATAAACACAATCCTGCGGCCCGATAACTGTGAATACCGTATCGAGATGCATGGTAGCCCGCTCTGCAGGCAGTTCCACCATAATCAGACGTTTCACTATTCCTTCGCTCAAAAGTCTCTGCGCCAAAAGCTCAACAGCTAACTTGGTTGTGCGCTCACCGGAGCCGACTATCACTGTCTCATGGTCAAAGGCCATCACATCGCCACCTTCGATATGCACCGCGCCATTACTGTTAGCGGCCGAGGCGTCATCGAGAATATCTATGATATTAGTATTGGCAAATACCGAATGATAGCGGAAGATGTACTGCGCCAACAAAGCCTCACGAAGGCGAACTCGTTTTGCCGGATGCGAAAGGATTACCGCGCGTCCGATGAACGCCCCGATATCACGAGTAAACATCAGATTCGGAATAGGGCGAAAATATCTGCGTCTTGAACTTGTCTGGTCTTTGCTGGCGGCGCTAGTGTCAGATCCGCTAATGAGTAGTTTTGCCAATTGAGAGGCCGAAAGGTCAGCGCTCAGCAGGAAATCATGAGTTCGCAGCCCCACACCCTCCAGCGCCGAAACCGCCCCGACAATATCAGAGCGAACCTTTTCATCGCCTAGAATCTCGGTCAGCAAATCCGCAAATTGCAAAACGCCGTCATCACCTGCTATATGTCGCAAGCAGGCCACAAAATCGCTATGCTCGGATGCGGCTTTCTTCAGGAAGAGTATATCCTCAACCAAATAAGACTCAGCCATATCCGCCTCCAGAGGCACCATTTCCCATTCAGGACCGGGAGTGTGCACAACCACTTTTTGCAATGGATGATATTCTGAAGGGAGGTTCATTGGGTCTTGTTCGGCTTTGGTTGATGTAGTTTTTGTTATGGCTGATTTCATCGAATGCTCTCTTGGTTCCTGTATCGACCGCTACGATTTATGTTTCAGCGAAGTCCCGGGAATACGCGCTGAGGGAATATAACAGTATAGTCAACCCGGGCAATAGTCGCGCAATTAGAAATATGTGAGGTTCGCGACGGGCATAAACTCCGCTGAGGCTTGCATTTTCTTGGTTGTAATCGTTGATTTGCAAGGCGCGTTTGAATACTCGAACCTACACTTGAAACGATAATAGCGGATATTGACCTATGAACTCTGATTCACAGAAAAGATGCAAATGGTGCCTTGGCGACGAACTCATGCTCGCCTATCACGATACTGAATGGGGCGTTCCGGTGCATGACGACCGGGTACATTTCGAATACCTGATTCTCGATGCCGCCCAGGCGGGACTCTCCTGGAAAACCGTATTGCACAAACGCGAGAACTACCGCAAGGCATTCGCAGATTTCGACCCGGTGAAAGTTGCGCGCTTCAGCGAGAAGAAAATCGCAAAACTCCTCGAGAATCCCGGGATTATCCGTAATAGATTGAAAGTAAACGCCGCAGTGACCAGCGCCAAAGCTTTCTTGCAGGTTCAAAAAGAGTTTGGTAGCTTTGATAAGTACATTTGGGGGTTTGTTGACGGAGAAACTATTATCAATCGCTGGAAAAACATGAGTCAAATTCCGGCCAAAACCTCAATTTCAGAAGCAATGAGCAAAGACATGAAAAATCGCGGTTTCAAATTTTGCGGCCCGACAATTTGTTATGCCTACATGCAAGCCGCAGGTTTGGTCAATGACCATGAAACTTCATGCTTCCGCTACAAAGAAGTCTAACTCGGAAACATAGCACAAAAGTTGATGCGCCAAATTTTATCTCATATATTCCACCGGAACTTTGTTCTACTGGTGGTATTAGGTATAGCGATAGCTCTGGTGACGCTGTTTCTGTTTAATCCTGCCGAGAGCGCCTGGTATCCTCATTGTATATTCCATGAAGCAACCGGCTGGCATTGCCCCGGATGCGGAACTTTGCGCGCAGGGTATCTCTTGTTGCATGGAGAGTTTGTAGCAGCGCTCTCGTCGAACCTTTTGGCGGTGATATTCCTGGGGATTTATGCGCCTATGTACCTTTACCGCGGATTCAAGGGCGGAGGTTGGCGCGTATTAGACACCTTCACTGTTTCGTCCTGGGTCGGTTGGACGGTAGTTGTGATTGTCTTGGCATTCTGGATTCTATGCAATCTAAGTGTCACACCATTCAATTGGTTAGCGCCATAATATGACTGTCATCGAACATAGAGTCATTGCGAGGAATCAGATGCAAAGCATCTGACGACGCGGCAATCTCGTCTATTCAAAGCCGGTCTAACGTTCAAACCAGATTGCCGCACTTTGCTCGCATAGACAACAATGCGACACTAAGGCGCTTACAGGAAGAAAACAAATAACTTAGAGAGAAAACCCATGGCGTTGAAAATGAAAAAAGAATGCGAGCGCTGTCACATTGAACTACAGTCTTCTTCGGAGGCATTCATCTGTACACATGAATGCACCTTTTGTCCGAACTGCACAGGCATGATGGGCGCCACCTGCCCGAATTGTGGTGGTGAATTGGTGAAGCGCCCTAGAAGCAAAGAATGAGTCAACGGGCGAACATCATCAGTAACTCAATGGCAGACACCATTTCTAGCATATACTAGAAATGGTCTAAACCGTATTCTCTATAACGCCAACGCAAACTTCTCCGCTCGTCTTTTCTTGCCGGCTCCATTCTCCGCGTGTGTCTTGAGAATATCGCGTAAGAAGGCGCCTGTGTAGCTTCCTCGGGTATTGGCTACTTCTTCGGGTGTGCCACTCGCTACTATTCGGCCGCCCTCGTCTCCGCCCTCGGGGCCCAAGTCCAGCACATAGTCCGCGGTTTTTACCACATCGAGATTGTGCTCTATCACCACTACTGTGTTGCCCCGCTCCACCAACTCATGCAGGACATTTAGCAACAAGCGAATGTCTTCAAAATGTAAGCCGGTGGTTGGTTCATCAAGGATATACATTGTGCGGCCAGTTGAAGTCTTCGATAGCTCAGTTGAGAGTTTTATTCGTTGCGCCTCACCGCCGGAGAGCGTTGTCGCTTGCTGGCCGAGATGAATATATCCCAAACCAACAGCCTTAAGAGTCATCAGCTTCTTCTTAATCCGCGGCACATTGATGAAGAACAACAGAGCCTCATCAACTGTCATATCCAACACATCGGCAATTGATTTGCCTTTGTACAGAACATCCAATGTCTCACGATTGAAGCGCTTGCCTTTGCAAACTTCACAAGGGATATAAACATCAGGCAGGAAATGCATTTCTATCTTGATGATTCCATCACCCTGACAGGCCTCACAGCGCCCGCCTTTGACATTGAACGAGAATCTCCCGGGCTTATAGCCGCGCACTTTTGATTCCATCAAAGTAGAGAACAAGTCACGAACAAAAGTGAAAACACCGGTATAGGTAGCAGGGTTAGAACGCGGCGTGCGTCCAATTGGTGACTGGTCTATATCAATCACTTTATCGATATGTTCAGTTCCGGTTATTTGTTCATAGGGAAGCGCGGCTTTCAGTGATGAATAGAATTGTCGCGCCAGGATGCGATAGAGTGTTTCGTTTATCAAGGTAGACTTGCCGGAACCGGAAACTCCGGTAACTGCTACGAAACATCCCAAAGGAATTTCAGCGCGAACACTATGGAGGTTGTTGCCGGTAGCGCCTGTCAGCCTGATTTTCTCTCCACTTCCCTTGCGGCGCACAGTCGGAACTGGAATTTGTTTCTTGCCGGAAAGGTATTGTCCGGTGACAGATTTACGTGAACGCATTATTTGCGCGGGAGTTCCCTCAGCGACAATGTGGCCGCCGTGAATCCCGGCGCCCGGACCGAGGTCCAACACATGATCCGCGGCGCGGATTGTCTCTGCGTCATGCTCAACTACTATCACGGTATTCCCCAAATCACGTAACTGCAATAAGGTTTGTAACAATCTCTGATTGTCACGTTGATGCAAACCAATCGATGGTTCATCGAGCACATATAAAACGCCGACAAGTCGTGAACCGATTTGCGTCGCCAGTCGAATCCGCTGGGCCTCACCGCCAGAGAGTGTTGCAGTTCCGCGCTCTAGTGTCAGATAGTCCAGGCCTACGTCATTGAGGAATGACAGGCGCTCACGAATCTCTTTGAGAATCTGTTTGGCGATTGTGGTTTGGCGTTTGTTCAACTTGATACCCTTGAAGAACGCATCTGCATTCCTGATTGACATACTGGTAATGTCACGGATGTTTTTCTTATCAACCAAAACCGCCAGCGCTTCGGGTTTTAGTCGCGCTCCCTCGCACTCCGGGCAAGGCATTATAGTCATAAAGCGCTCCAGCCAGGTGCGGACAAAGGAGCTGTCGGTTTGTTTGTGGCGGCGACTCAAATGCGGAATCACACCCTCGAAAACTGCCGTGTATGAGCCGGAGCCATTGCCTTTGGAGCGGACATATTTGAAGCGCATCTCTTCATCGCCTGAGCCATAGAGAATTACTTTTTGGATTTTCTTGGGAAGTTTATCAAATGCTTTGGAGAGTTTGAACCCATAGTGATCGGCGACTCCCAGCAAGAGAAACCGATAGTGATTGGCCATATCAGCCCCCCAGGGAGCGATTGCTCCCTCGGTGATAGACAGTGACGGATCAGGTATGATACGACTCTCGTTGAATTCCATTTGCGAACCCAACCCCGAACATCCCGGGCAGGCGCCGAATGGCGAATTGAACGAAAACAAGCGCGGTGTGGCCTCTTCATAGCTAATGCCACAATGCAAACAAGCAAAACTCTCGGAAAACAAATGATCGTTGCCGTCGATGTTAATCAAACATGACCCGCCACCGGTGGTGAGAGCTGTTTCAATTGAATCGGCAAGACGACGTTTGACTTTGTCTTTGACAACCAGTCTGTCGACCACCGCTTCGATTGTGTGCTTCTTTTTCTTGTTGAGTTTGATGTCGTTGATTTCTTCCAGCGAAACAATATCGCCGTTGATACGAAACCGCACAAACCCGTCAGTGAGCGCCTCTTCGAGAATATCCTTATGCTCACCTTTTTTGCCGACAATCAACGGCGCCAGCACAATCATTCGTGACCCTTCAGGAAACGCCAGCGCCGCATCGACAATCTGTTGAACAGTCTGACGACTAACTAATTTGCCACACTTTACACAATGTGGAACTCCAATGCGCGCAAAGAGCAACCGCAAATAATCATAAACCTCGGTCATAGTTCCAACAGTAGAGCGAGGATTCTTAGAGGCGCCTTTTTGTTCAATTGAAATCGCCGGGGAGAGTCCTTCGATGAAATCCACATCCGGCTTTTCCATCAGCCCCAAAAACTGCCTCGCATAGGCCGAGAGAGATTCGACATAGCGCCGTTGTCCTTCGGCGTAGATTGTATCGAACGCCAGCGATGATTTGCCGGAGCCGGAGAGTCCGGTGATGACCGTGAATTTGTTACGCGGGATTTCTACATCAAGGTTCGCAAGGTTGTGTTCCCTCGCGCCCTTTATCCAAAGTATATCTTTTTGAGCCAATTCTTGTACCTGGAAATATGTGAATCGTTAGTTTTCTCTACACTTAGTGTTCTCTACACCTGGTTCCGCTATCACAATTGGATTGCGGCGAACCCATAGTATAGCCCACACTACCCAAACTACCAAGAGATTGACACCTGCAAACCCTATCAATTCATCACATTTCAAAAAGCAGCGCTGATGCGAGGCCGGATGCTCATCTTAAGCGCCTTCGAAAGCTCATAGCTTTTTCGTAACCCCAGAGAAAACTCACGCTCAACAGAGGCGCCCAGGCAACTTGGCCAGGTAGGAATATCCGTGATCCCTGCCAAAAGGTAGCTCCGGTGATAAGCCCTAGATAAGCATAGAGTACGACCAGGAATACGCCGGCAAATGTCTTCCCGCGCATCATCAGAACAGCTCCCCCAAACAGAATCAGCCAAAACACTGGCGTTCCCAATCCCGTGGCGAGTTTCTTGGTATAGAAAAACCAAAGAGGGTTCAATTGTGGTGTTTGTTCATATTGTAGCCTACTGTCCTTGGTCATATTGACCCATACATTGTGCAGGTAACCGCTTAGCATCCTAGCCGGATATTTCATAACCGTATCCCGCACTACACTAATGTCGAATTGATGTCGCTGGCTCAGGGATGGAGTTTTCGTTCCGAAGCGATTGTGCATTTGCTCATCCCAGATTTTTCTGCGGCGGTTGATTTCGTCTTCCTCATATGTACCAGATACAGCGGCGGCCAGCCAATAACGCTTCGCCGCGCGAGTGCCGGTTTCCGAAATTGTGAAGATACCATGTTTAACGTAATTACGAATCGGCCAGCTCAGAATCAATGACAGCGCCAATAGCGTTCCGAATAATGGCATCATAAGGGTGATTCCCGCTTTGCGGCGGATTTTCTGGTAGATCGCATAGAGGACCAATATCCCAAAAAGAACGATTGGATAGAATTGTCCCACAGACCTCACCATCGCCGCGCAAAAGGCAAAGGCGGCAAAAATGAAATAATGTCCAATAGTTTTCGCGCGTAGCGCATCAAGAAAAGTAATTAGTGTCAGCAAAGTGAAAAATATGAACCATGTCTCAGTGTATAGAGTGCAACTGAGGGTTATAGCTGTCAGAGAAAACGCATGAAAATATCCAGCCAAAAGACCAATGCTCTTTTTGAGTCCAAGCCGCGAGCACATGACACTTATCAGGACACAGTTCAGAGCCGCAATCACCAGTTGCAATGCCAAATGCCCCCAGGCGTTCCATCCGACAATCAGCCCCCACACATACAGGATGTATCCATAACCTGGCCCCACAAGTACCAAGCTATTCTCCAAGTCCGGACTGCCTGATGCGAACCACCAAGCTACATCGCGGAAAAACAGAGTATCAGAAAAACGCACCCAGTACTGCTCCGAGCTATAGTTCTCAGCTACGAAAAACAGGTAGACTATTCGTACAATCAAAGCGACAAGAAATAGCGATAATTTGCTGGCCGGGAAAGCAAAATCGACAGAGCTTAGCTTAGTTGAGAGCTTTGAAAAACTAAACGATTGCTTGAGGTTGCTCTTTGGCATAATGTGATACGGTCTAATGAGTTAGTGAGGTGTCAGTTAGTGGTTAAGAGTCGGGTTACGTTTGTGTTTTTGCCTTCAAATTTGTATCTTCATCAGGTTCCGATTACGTATCTGAACTATTTGCAATAGAGCAATAAAGCGACTGCATTCACGAGAAATACAATACTCCATTTAGGATATCCATTCAATGGCAATCGAAAGACAAAATATCATTCCTGTGCTCCTCGAAGAGGAGATGAAGAATTCCTATCTCGACTATTCGATGTCGGTGATAACTAACCGCGCCCTTCCGGATGTGCGCGACGGACTAAAGCCCTCGAATCGCAGGATTCTGGTGGCTATGAACGACCTTAACCTGGCCCCCGGCAAAGGTTTTAGAAAATGCGCCAAAATCGCCGGTGACACTTCCGGTAACTACCATCCGCATGGCGAACAGGTCATTTATCCGACCTTGGTGCGCATGGCGCAGGATTTCAATATGCGCTATCCGCTTATCGACGGCCAGGGAAACTTCGGCTCAGTCGACGGTGATTCCGCCGCGGCTATGCGATATACCGAAGCGCGCCTGACTCCAATCGCGATGGAAATGCTCGCGGATATGGAAAAAGAAACTGTCTTGATGATGGACAACTACGACGGCAATATGACTGAGCCGCGAGTTCTACCGGGGCGATTTCCGAATCTGATATGCAATGGAGCAACAGGTATCGCTGTCGGTATGGCGACTTCTATGCCGCCGCATAACTTACGTGAAGTTGCTGACGCTATCGTAGCCCTTATTGACGACCCGAAAGCCGATAATGCGGCGCTGATGCAACATATAGAGGGTCCGGATTTCCCTACCGGTGGCAAAATTATGGGCCGTCAGGGGATTGTCGAAGCATACACTACCGGACGTGGTCGGGTAAAAGTACGCGCCAGGGCAAGAATCGAAATCGACAAACGCAGTCGAGAAGCGATTATTGTTGATGAAATTCCATATCAGGTCAACAAGTCCAACCTGCTGGAGAGAATTGCACATTTAGTTCGTGACAAACAAATCGACGGTATCTCTGATTTGCGCGATGAATCCGATAGAGACGGAATGCGCATTGTCATCGAAATTAAGCGCGATTCGCAAGCCGACATCGTTCTCAATCAGCTCTTCAAGAAAACTAACCTGCAGACAACCTTCTCAATCCAGTTTCTCTCGTTGGTCTCAGGTATTCCGCGCACTTTGCAACTTACTGAGATGGTGCAGGAGTTCATTGACCATCGCCATGTAATAGTCGTCAAACGCACCGAGTATGACCTGCGCAAAGCTGAAGAGCGCGCTCACATTCTTGAGGGCTACAAAATTGCCCTTGATAATATCGATGCGGTTATCAAGCTAATTCGCGCCTCAAAAGATACACCGACTGCGCGCGCCGGGTTGATGAGCGATTTCAAGCTTTCGGAAATACAGGCCAATGCAATTCTTGAGATGCGTCTCGCGCGTCTAACCGGGCTTGAGCGTCAGAAAATTGAGGAAGAATACCTCGGCCTTCTCAAGACTATTGAAACTCTGCGTGGCATTCTGGCCTCCAAAGCCAAACGCATGAAAATCATTCGTGACGAAACACTTGAGCTCAAGGAAAAGTTTGGCGATGAGCGCCGGACTATCATTGGTGATGACGCCGATGACCTCTCAGTTGAGGATTTGATTGTCGATGAGGATATGGTTATCACCATCTCCCACGCCGGCTATGCCAAACGTCTCTCCACCTCGCAATATCGCAAACAAAGACGCGGTGGCAAAGGTGTGATTGGCTCTACCACACGCGACGAAGACTTCACCGAACATCTCTTTATCGCCACCACTCACGAATACATCCTGTTCTTCACCGACAAAGGCCGCTGCTACTGGCTGAAAGTGCATGAAATCCCCAGCGGTGGAAAACTCGCCAAAGGCAAACCAGTTATTCAATTGATAGGTATCGAAAAAGGCGAAAGCGTAACTGCCTTCACCAGAGTCAAATCCTTCGACGCTGATAGATTCTTAGTGATGGCAACTTCGCAGGGAGCGGTTAAGCGTGTGTCACTCGAGGCATTCTCTCGTCCGCGCAAGGCTGGTGTTAACGCCATGAACCTGCCGAAAGACGACACGCTAATCGATGTGGCAATCTCCGACGGAACCTATGAGGTAGTTCTGGCCTCACGCAAAGGGCAGGCGATTCGATTCCCTGAAGAGAAAGTGCGCTCAATGGGCCGCACGGCCTATGGTGTGCGAGGAATCGCTTTGGCTGATTCGGATTATCTAGTCGGCATGGTGGTAGTCAAGCGCCACAGCACATTGCTGGTCGTAACCGAAAACGGCTACGGTAAGCGCTCGCCAATTGATGATTACCGTATCACCAATCGCGGCGGTAAAGGCATCATCAATGTCAAAACCACCGACCGCAACGGTGAGGTAGTGACAATCAAAGAAGTAGTCGACAGCGATGACCTAATCCTGATGACCAAGAGCGGCATAGCCAACCGAATTTCAGTCTCCGATATAAAAACCATAGGCCGCAACACCCAGGGCGTAAGGTTCATGAAACTGAAAGAGGACGACAAGGTGATCGACGTGGCGCGAGTGGTGAAAGAGGAAGAGTAGGGGGAGTAAGGCGAGTGTAGCCCGACGATAGGTACTCGTTCCTTGAAATGTGCATCTCCGAATACAGTCGTAGTGGCGGGGCTTGCCCCGCCTTTTTGTCGTCAAGGTGACGTCATGATTCTAAAGAAACGCAAGAACATCCGACTGACTGAATTCGACTATTCAACTGCAGGAGCCTATTTTGTCACAGTTTGTGTTTTCGAAGGCAAGATTTTGCTAGGCTCTGTTAGTACAGATTCGGATACCGCCAATATTCAGCAAACCGACATTGGCAGGATAGTATCACAGTCCTGGGAAGAGTTACCTGATAGGTTCCCGAATATTACACTTGACGAATTCATAGTGATGCCTGATCACATTCATGGAATACTGACTATCAATTCCTGCATCGCAGCAAACGCTAGCAATGCGAAACTAGGTGACATAATTGGCGCATTTAAGTCGCTGTCAACACTTAGTGTCAACAGATTGCTTCAACGTAGCGGGTCTCTATGGCAAAGAAGCTATTATGATAGAGTCATTCGCAACGAAAAGGAACTCCATGAAATTCGCAAATACATTCGGGAAAACCCACTGCGATTGTCATTGCGTCAGGATTAGCGCTACACAGCTAATATCGAGACAAGGCGCCCCAAGGGACGCCACTACGACTCTAACATAGCGTCAATCATTGATTCTAGTTCCACATGCGCATCGCCCTTATTCATAATCAATTCATTCGCTCAGGCGGGATGGAGCGGTATCTTTTTGATTTGGTTAACGGGTTTGCTGGCGCCGGGCATCAGGTGACGGTGATTTGCTACAAGGTCGATGACCCCGCGCCGCTTTCGGATAAGTGTGAGGTGATTCGGCATGACTTTTCAATGATTCCAAAACCTGTGCGACGGCATTTCTTTGACCGTGCGGTGCGTAAGACTTTGCGAGAGCAGAGTTTTGATCTGACAATTGCATTACCTGAGATTCAAAATGCAGACCTGGCGATTTGCGGCGGGACACACCAAGCGTTCTTATCATATCTCAAACTCCAGCCAAGTCGTCTGGATAAAGCGCAAGTCAAACTCGAGACAAAGTCCTATAACTCTGCCGGTGTAGTAGTTGCGCATTCGCCAATGCTGAAAGATGAGTTACAGCGCCTTTATGGAATTCCCGAGTCCCAAGTAAAAGTGGTTCTGCCGCCAACTGACAACCAGTCTGTTCAGCGAGTCACACAACAACAGCGCGAAGAATACAAGCGCCGCTTTGAGATAAAGGAAAATGTAACGACCGTACTGCTATGCTCAACCGGACATCAGCGCAAAGGACTCGGCCCTCTTATGCAAGCCCTGAAGTTGCTACCAACTAACGAATTTGAATTGCTGATTGCCGGTAGCAAAGTCGATGAACTCACAAAGCCAGGCGCTCCGGCCAATGTTCAGGCCTTGGGCTATGTTAGTGACATGGCAGACCTTTACAACGCTGTGGACATAACGGCTTTGCCGGCTTTGTATGAGCCGTTTGGACTAGTCATAGTCGAGTCATTACAATGCGGCACGCCGGTATTGCTTTCAAATGCTGTCGGCTCCAAGACTTTGGTGTCAGACAACGACGGTGTGATTCTCAAAAAAGTTTCACCGCAATCGATCGCCGAAGGACTTCGGGACTTGCGCGATAATCCAAGAACCGTGACGGAAGATTTCGCAAACACACATAGACTGACAATCGACGCGCATATTCAAACACTCTTGGACTTACATCAGCGAGTAATAAAATCTCATGCTTAAGAAACTTGTCACAATCGTCATTTCGCTAGTATTATTAATAGTTGCCGTTGTTGGCGTGTTTGTGATTGCTGGAGGCGGGTTCGGTGATAAGCCGCCCCTGCCAATGCAATTGCAAACCGCAAACCGTCCGGTGTTGATAGCGCATCGCGGCGCCACCGATGGTCAAGATGATGCCAGAGCCTACCCAATGGCTCCCGAGAACACTTTGCAAGCTTTCAAGAACGCGAAAGCGCGTAACTACCGCTGGATTGAACTCGATATTCAATACAGCGCTGACGGACAATTTATTGTGTTCCACGATAAATACGGCGGCTCCGAACTTCCGTATACCGGCACAATTGCAGAGTCAACAGTTGGTGAGCTACAGGCGCAAAAGCTAGTTGCAAACGGAGTGACAACCGAATACACTATCCCGACATTGGATGGAGTAACCGCACATTTTGACACTACATTGTTTTACTATTTTGATATGAAGAAGTATGGCCACAACAGCAACATCAAACTAGCCGATGACGTAGCCGAATACATAGTACAGCGAGGGTTACAGAACAATGTGTTTGTAGCGAGCCATCGTGTGACTTTCATTGCCTATTTGGAATTTGCTCATCCAGAAATAATAACAACCCTCGAAGGATTCAACAGGCAAATGGCAGAGCTACTGGGATACATGCCGCAAAACTTCAAACCTGATATGATAGCCGGTTATCAATCAACCCTCGATGACGCACAAGTGAGTTTTCTGAGGGAGAGTGGCTGGATGCAACGCTATGTGACATTCCACGTCGACAGTCTGAATCTGAAGCAAACTCTTGACTGGGGTATTCAATACATAATGCTTGATGACGGGGAATACGTGGACTCGCTTTTGAAACTGCAAGGATTCAACTAGAAAGAGTAAGTCGCGCCGAGACTAGGAAGGATGCCCGCGTCATAGACGAATCCATCATTAGCGCTGACAATCGGGTTGGCCCGATTAAATGCGTTCCCAATATTTGCCATAGTAGTCCAGGAACCTGCGTGATAACTGACTGACAAATTAACGTTGATATGTGTTGGGAATCGTGAGCTGTTTTCCGCGGCGAGTTGTGATTCGTAGAAACCTTCTCCGATATGACTATTGTTGTATGCCGCATTTAGCGTTTCAAGCGCAAACGGAGTGGTGTAACGATTTCCGGAACGCATGGTAAACAATCCACTAATGTTAATCGAGGAAGAAGCGTGATAGGTTGCGTCCATTTCAAAACGATGCGGCGAGTCCTCACTGTAGTTGGTAGTGACGCCATTGGTTTGAGCAGAAGAATATGTGAAGGCGTAGCCTGTTTTTACGTCAAGACGTTTCCCGAATATGCTGCGTAGCGCCGCGTTCCTGACGTATGACGCCGTAATTCCATAGAAACGCTGTATGCCTTTGGAGCGCATCTCAAGCGCCTCTGGAGCTGATTCGGAATTAACAAAATACGGAGTCAAAGTTGGTAGATTATTAATCGACTTGGCGAACAAAGCAAAATCGTAACGACTCTCTGTCGAACCTTTCAATGAGACAGCAACCTTTGCAATACGTGTTGTGACACTTCTCAAGGAACTTAGGTTTTTGCGAACCAGGACTTGATACGGATCCAGCAATGAACTCACCGGCGCTTCGGCATAGGAGCCGACTGATAATTGCGATGTGAGCGCGTTACTAAAGCGATGCGCTATTGAGAAACGTCCTAACAGATCTACTATGCTTCGCAAGTAATTGGAACCCTGCGCTCGTATACCGCCTTGCAGGCGCCAGGTTCCCACACTACGCTCGAATTGTGTAAAGAGCGCCAGCTCGGTTCCGCCACTCGAAAAATCAAGAGCGCCATATTCTGAATTGACCAACCCCTGATAATAATGCGGATTGTCACTAGTCGAATATGGCGGCAGGAAATTCCAGTTTCTCTGTGACAGTGATAATTGGGGAGCCGACCAGTTAGAGATAGAAACTCCAGAGGTGATTTGATTCTCGCCAAGTGAGAACGCAATGTCCGCAGCGGAGCGAAGAGTTGTTGTGTTATCCTGCAAATCCAAAAGCAATGCAGCCGGATTCTCCGCATCGGTGGAATTGGCGCGGTAAATAGCGTTGTCAAACCTTGCGCTGGCTTTTATGTTCAAGATAACCGAAGGTGTGACATGACGTAATTGTGCGGCGTACATGCTATTGCGTGTATGCTGAAAGGCGTCAATACCAGCGCTATTGTTTACTGTGGCTCCGGAGTTAAAGGCCAGAAAATCCTGTGCGCGGTATTGATCCAGGTACAAAGATGTCGCAGGCGAAAGTTTTACTCCAGCGCTGACGAACACATCCTGGAAGTTTGTTGGCGGAATTGTACGTCTATCTGATTGTGTTTCTATACGGTCAACAAGTTTGTCCAACACCGATTTGCGCACCGCAGCGTTTACAAACCATTTCCCTGTTGCCTTGCGATATCCGCCAACTGCTTCAAGCGCTGAAAGTGTCAATTCACCTGAGGAAGCTACCGAGAAACTTCTATTTGTATTGAGTTCAACTTGTCCAGGGGATGTTTGCTGAGCGCTCAGCGCTTGATCGCTAAACCCCACTTCGGAGATTGCGACGCTCGGTAAAACCGAAAACATTCCGTAATGCGCCGGGTCCCGGCCAATCGATGCGCCGTTGAGACTATAGTCGGGACTTGAGCCGTAGAAACGAATCTGTGAACTAAAAGCCGAGCCGGAGCGCGACACCTCGGGAGCGCGAACCGCTTCAATGGGATTCGAAACTGACACACCACGTTGCGCCATTGCTTTTACATTCGTAACCAAACGCTCTGTGAAAACCGGCGTTTCTGTCGCTTCAGCAACTACGGTGACTCCTTCAACTTGCACTTGCTCTTCCTGCATAACTATGAGCGCGTCATTCATACGCAATGGACTTTGAGCGCTTGCTTCATCGATAATCGAGAGCGATTCAATCGTAGTCTGCCAAAACTTAAACCCGATTGAAGTAGCCCGCAAAGTCCAGAGTTTATCAGATTCCATTGATGAATCGGTATTAACAGCAGATTGCATTTCAGTTAGATAGTCTTTGACGCTATAAGTTAGCGTGAAGTTGCCGTCGACATCACCAACAATGCCAGTAACCACCGAAGCTCCATGCCTGAGGACAACAGTTGCTCCGACAATAGGTGCACCGGTAGAGCTTTGTACTTTTCCTGAAATGACAATCTCACTTCGGGAGGCATTTCCGGTATCAGGCATAGCCGCAAGCAGTCCTATCGCTATCATTAGAGCGCTGAATATGGGCGTTATTCGTTTCATTACGAACCCATATTGTCCAAAAAGGGCGCCGGAACAGGCCGTCTGCAAGAAAAACGCCTAAGTCAATGGCGTTGGTAAAGTTGTCCTTGGGTGGGAGGGTGTGATTCGAATTGCAGGAAGTCGCAACGGTAGGGCGCTATGCAAGTGAGTGCATCATTATTGATGATCGGAAGTAGGCTTCATTCGGGGCAACAAAAAAAGTCCGCCCACAAAAGATGGGCGGACTTATATGTAGTAGTGTCAGGTAGAAGTTGAGTCAGGCGCTCAAACTACCGAAAGCGCTCAAACGTCAATTTCATCTTCGTCAGAATTCGGACGAGACAGAGCGGCAGTGAGTTCCGAGATAGCTTCGGGTTTCTTTTCCTTGAGCTTGTCTTTGTAGCGCACTAACTGGGTCTTGGCTTTTTCTGCGCACTGGTCGAGCGCCGAATGTAAATCATGTGATTCGGCGCCGGCGCTAATTACTTCCTTAGAAACTGAAATCTTGAATTCAACGCTATAGCGATTCTTCTCCATGGTGATAAACAAATCTGCGGCTACAATGCGGTCGTAAAATTTTGTGAGGTGGTCGAAAGAGTCTGTTGCACGTTTGCGCATTTCCGGCGTTAAATCAAAATGTCTGGCGGTGATTCGTAACTGCATAGTTTAACCTCTTATCCTGAGATAGCGCCGAAAACGGCATCTCTGTTTTATTGCTTCTTTCTTCTATCTGACGGTGAAGAATTACTGCGCGCTCTTTCAGCGCTTACCAAAAAGCGATTTACACACGCAAGTTCTCCGAGATACAACCCTCAATACAACCATGGATATAACCCACGAAACAACCCTCCAGCGGGAGTGTGCCGCTTCATACCATTATACGTAATTGAATAGAAACGCGCATCAATTGATTCATATTTACGAAAATATCGAATATTGAAAGCACAGCAGGCTTTTCGCGAGAGAGTCCCAAGCCCAATTGGATATGTGAGGGGTTTTGGTGATTCAATGATATATTGTGCGAAGCGATTGTATCTTAATCGGTTACGCGCTTGCGGAATCTAGCCGGGAGGATTTTCAATTCCTCACGGTACTTGGTGACTGTCCGGCGCGCTAATCTGAAACCCTCGGCGTTGAGACGACGGAAAATCTCTTGATCCGAATACGGTTTTGCCAAGTCCTCCGCGGCAATAATCTCCGCCAGGCGCGCCTTAACGCTACGCTTGGAAACTTCCACGCCATCGTCTTTGACAATGCCGGAATTGAAGAAGTACTTGAGTTCAAATACACCATGAGGTGTTTGTACGTATTTGCCGTTTGACACACGACTAATTGTCGCGACATTCATTTCAACTATGCGCGCAATGTCTTCCATTATCAAAGGACGTAAAAACGCCTGTCCCTTATCAAAAAACTCACGTTGCTCGCCCACTATCGCGCGCATCACCCGCACCATAGTGTCACGACGTTGATTGATTGAGTTCAACAACCAGCGAGCCTGCTCTAGTTTTTCACGCACATACTGCTTGGTGTCTTCTTTAGTTTTTCCGCCGCGCTTTAGCAGTGAACGATAACTCGGATTGATACGCATACGCGGAATATTACGGTCATTGTGAAAGACCTCGAAATCATCGCCGACGCGTTCAACCACTAAGTCTGGAATAACCGGCATCGCGCCGCTATCAAATTTGCCACGAGTTGGGTTAGGCGAGAGAGTTTTGATTACATCCATCGCCTCCTGAATCTTCTCAACTGAAATGCCCATCATCTTGGCGATTTGCATAACAGATTTTTTCTCAAAATCATAGAGATGCTCACGAACAACTCTGGCGGCCAAAGAATCACCTAGGTTTTTTTCCTCAAGCTGTAAGGCCAAGCACTCGCGTAAATCTCTGGCGCAAACACCAATAGGCTCAAGCTTGTGCAGAGACTTCAACACATCTTCTATAACCTGCGGCTCAACCTTCAGCTCTTCGGCCATATCGGCAACTGAAACAACCAGGAAGCCGCGATGATCCAGATTACCAATGATGTATTCGCCTATCGCGCGCTCGTTCTCGTCGAGCTTGAGCAAATGCATTTGGTCAAGAAGGTGATCGTAAATTGTAAGATGTGCCTCTGAAGTTTGTTCGAGAATATCTTCTTTACGTTCGTGGAATGATTTTTCTACTTTGAAATCATGATCATCATTGAGGTATGCATCCCAATCAATTTGGTCAATGCGCGGGTCAATTTCCGGGCCATCGTCCTCAACCTGAACTTCACTTGCTTTCTCGTCGAGAGACTCATTGTCAGTGGGTTCTTGCTCAAGCATCTCGATTTCTTCAAGCATCGGATTGGCCGCGAGCTCGAGGCGCAGAGTCTGTTCCAACTTAAGAGTCGGCATTTGCAACATCTTAAGCGACTGGATTAGTTGCGGAGCCAGTGTCTGACGAAGACCTATGTTCAATTGTAATTTCATTGTAGTGATTCTATCGTAGTGATTCTATCGTTGTGCTCTTACTGTCCTTACTACTTGTTCCAACTATATCCAATCATGAATACTATCGACTATCGACTAACGGCGACTTGTTAGGCTTGTTACTCACGGTATCGGCTGAGGAATCATTTGATTCAAGCGCCTCGCCGCATAAGTTCATTCTTCTTACAAATTCACTACTTACAAGGTGTTTTCGGGAAAACACTTTCTTGCATTTTGCGAAAAACTTGCGCCTCAAAGTCGAAATTGCTCTCCCAAATACAGTTTTCGCACTTGCGGATCCGCCGCCAACTCAGAAGTAGCGCCTGACTTGAGGATTTTCCCGTTATACATGATGTAAGCGCGTGAGCAAATACTTAGTGTTTCACGAACGTTGTGGTCGGTAATCAACACACCCATCCCGCGCTCAGACAGATCAGTGACGATTTTCTGAATATCCTCAACCGCAATAGGGTCAATGCCCGCAAAAGGTTCGTCCAACAGGATAAACTTTGGCTCGGAAACCAATGTTCGGGCAATTTCAACTCGCCGGCGCTCCCCGCCGGAGAGCATATAGCCTTTTGACTTTCGCACATGAGTAATCGCCAAATCTTCAAGAAGTTGTTCGAGGCGTTCTTTTCGTTCGACCTTTTTCATTTTGCGCATTTCAAGAATAGCCAGCAAATTCTCCTCGACTGTAAGCCGTCGAAATACCGACGCCTCCTGAGCTAAGTAGCCGATTCCCAAACGAGCTCGTTTGAATGTCGGTTGGCCGGTTATGTCCTGAGTTCCCAGCGAAACCTTTCCTGAATATGGACGGACAAAACCTATCATCATATAAAAAGTGGTGGTCTTGCCCGCCCCATTGGGGCCAAGCAGGCCAACAACTTCCCCCGGACTGACCTCAAGAGACACTCCGGCAACCACTTCTCGCTTGTTATAGTATTTTATCAGGTCATTGGCGCGTAATTGTATCATGGTAAAGGCAAATATAAGTGAGAAAAGCCCATTGTTCAATCAAAAAAAGGGCCGATTCGCACTTCTCAGCGCTTATTTTGCTTATGTCTCGGCTCTTTCTAGTTTGCATCCTACTGGCAAACCGGTTTTTCTGGCCTAGTAAGTCTATGAGCAAGCAAGCGATTTTCAACCAATCGTCTCAAATAATCTTCATTGTATCAGTCCATTTGTCCTCTTGATGAGTAAGAGGATTTGACTTCTGGTTTACAGCTATCTGCTTGGATGACAATGAAGTTGAATTGCATAGAAACAGCCGATACATTACAATACATCCCCCGCCGGGAGCTGAAAACTATGTGAAAAAGTCAATTACCCGGCTAATGAATGAATTCAAGTAATCTTTTGGAGATAAACATGATTCGTAGTAGAGATAAGAATACCGAGTTTAGAGTTGTGACACCGTTTTCTTTGGTAGGTGTCATCTTGCTGAGCATCATCACCATTTCTGGTTGCAGTCAGAGTAATTTACCCGCTGGAGAGAAGGAATTTGCCGCGGGTGTGCATGCCCTGGAGCTTGGAGACACCGCTTCGGCTCATACGCTCTTCAGCGAGGCAGAACAAAATGACCCCGCGCGTCCGTGGCAAAAACTTGGCGAGGCGCAAGAGTATGAATTATACAGTTCTCCCTTTGGAGCCACCAAAACCTACTTCGATATAATGTCACTAACCCCTGACTTCGACTCGGCATACACAGCCTACTGCCGTCTGGCGCTTCTCAGTGGCAAAACACAACTCGCATGGAAAGCAGTGCAACTCTATGCCCGCAATCGCGGTGTAACTGAAGCCAGCGAATCTGGCGGAGATGCATCAGCGCGACGTAACTACGACCTGATTGTAGCGAGAATTCTCCAATTGAGAGGGGAAATTGAGAGAGCCGAATCACGTTTAGAGGATCTGTCACGCTCTCTCTCCGGTGACGGAGAAGTTAAGATTGCTCTTGCGAGTATTATTCTTCAGCAGGGTCGAATTGATGAGGCGCTAGCTTTGGTTAAGTCGGCGCTCGATGCCAATGACACGCGACGTGATGTCGTTGTTTCCGCAATCAATTTCTATGTCGATGCAGGATACGCGAAGGAGGCAATAGATCTACTAACGAAAGCAAGGAAAAGAGAAGACCCCAAGAATATTTGGGCTAACGGCTTAGCTATCAGAACCTACTTACGACTCGGCTACTTAGACTATGCATCATTTACACTATCTCAAATGAAGATGCAGGGAGCGCCAGAGGGACTTACAACCTACCTTGATGCGGTAATCACAGAAGCAATGGGCGCCTCCAATCAGGCCAAAGAGCGCTACTTATATTCCCTGCCGCTGAGCAACAGGAATATGGAACTCTTCCGTGACGCCGCCAGAGCGGCAACTGGGGCTAGGAATTTCATCGAGATGGAAAACAACATGAATAGTTTCAATCTCCAACTTTCCAAAGCGAACTATCCCGCTGAATACATTGCCGATGCGCATCTGCAATACGCAGAGTTCTATGTGGCCTTACAGCAATGGAGCTCGGCGCTTACTGAACTTGAATCAGCCAGATCCGTTTTTGCCGGTTCTCCGCGGTTCGAATTACTTTACGGCCAGACTCTCTACTCTATGCAGGCCAAGGATTCAGCTAAGGCATTGTTCTCTCAAATGGCTGTGAATCACAAAGGCTCATTCGAATGGCAACGAGGATTGGCGCTGACCTATGCCGCGATTGGTGAATTCAACTCGGCGGATAGTCACATAACCACAGCTCTTGAGATGCAACCCAAAGACTTTGTTTCTTTGGCTGCGAAAGTAGATATTACTCGCAAAAAATCCGACAGCGTAGGTTATGCCAAAGCAGTGGAGCAACTAGTTCAGGCCTATCCGCGAAACAAACGTACTTTGCGAATCCATTCCGACTATTACCTGTCACTTGGCGATAATGTATCAGCGCTGGATATTGCTAACCGCATGATAGAACTATATCCGGGGGATTTGAGTGTTTACAACTATGCCGCGAGTGTGGTTGGCTCCAAATATGGGGCGAAACAGGGCCTGAAATACCTTAATGACGCCCAAAAGGAAAACCCGACAATACCAGCCCCATATAGAAAGCTTTCAGCATATTACATCCGCACCGGAGAGCTGGATTCTGCGCAATCCTACTGGTCAAAGGCAAACTCGCTGGATTCTACCGATGTTGCTACGCTCTTAACTAAAGGGGTGCTTCTCGAAGCAAAGGGGTTCCCCGACAGCGCTATCACTACCTACAAGCACATTATACAGCTTGACCCGTTTTCCGCTGACGCCTTCAATAATCTGGCCTGGGTTATGGCGAACAATAACCTTGAGTCGGCAACCGCTTCAAATTTTGCTCGTGAGGCTATAGCGCTCAGTGGCGGTGGTAACGGAAGCATGCACGGTACATTGGGATGGGCCTTATTCAAAGAGAAGAAATACCCCGAGGCGCAGGCCGCACTTCTGTTTGCTATCAAATATGACCCGCAAGACCCTTTCAAAAGATTCCTATTGGGGTCAGTTCTCGAGGAGTGGGGCAAGAAAAATGGGGCGGTGGAGCAATTCCAAAAGGCTTTGGATTTGGGCATCAGCGGCTCCTATCGCAAGGTTGTCGAGGAAACTCTCGGTAAACTGAAAGGGTAGCCGAATCGGCAATCTGTGGGCCAAATCCCACTACTCTTAGCCCCAACCCACACTTTCTTAGCAAAAAAATACCTATTCCATCGGCCCGCTCCCTACAGGGGAGCGGGCTTCTTGCATTGTATTTAATTGCAGGGCAGTGAGTTAAGATTTTTTTTGACGCTAGTGTTTCGTTTCGAACCTAAGGGCGCCGGATATGCTTTTGTAGGCATTGATAGCTAACCTAGCCGACAATCGGGGTCGATAACCTCAGTATAGACTGAACGATCTCAGATTAGGGCTGAAGGATGCAAGAATATGCAGCACGACGCTTCAAAGGGATCTATGGTCAAGAACAAGAAGAGCGAACAGCTCAAACCAAAGAAGTTATTCTGGCATTTGTATAGCCTGCAAATGCTCGGTCCGGAGAAGTTCAGCAAAGTTGTCGATAGGATACTTCGCAAAGATTGTGGTCTAATCAAGTAAGCTACACACTTGATTTCTCATCCACATTCTCCCTCTCCCGGCCCGCCAAGGCGAGATTCGCCTAACTTTTTAGTGATATTTGTGGAGGATTAAGCTGGTCCAGTTGCTTGACTTCTAGCTGATGGTCGCCTAGTTTCGACCCGACTTGAGGCAATACACTTTGCCCCAAGAATCGCCCGATATGCTGGCCCTCCAGGGTCGGCAAATAGGTAGAACTGACAACTCGGAAAAGCTTAGAAAATCTTCTTACAAAACTAGCCCTTGGGCTTATCTCAGAATGATGCGAAGAGCAAATCTGCGCTACTACCCTTAAGGTAAATTTTCTGAGTTGATTCTTTTTTTTCGATGGTACAATGGGTATAAATGGATGTGACAATGAAAAACCTGCGTAAGAAACTCGGCCAGAAAATCAACCTTGTCTTGATTCCCCAATCGACTGGTGTCTCACGAAATATCTCTTTTAGAATATCCACTGCCGTAGCTGTCTTGGCTCTGGCGGTTGTGCTAATCGGCTCCAATGCGTTTTTTGGCGTGAGTTTCCTCGAAAGCAAAGCCGATTCTACAGAGTTGTTGCGCATTAAGGCTGAGAACGCCGAGTTGTCCAAGAAGTACGAAAAACTGCGCTGGGATCTCTCTGATATTGGCCGGAAGTATGAAGACTTAGTAGATAAAGAAATCTCTATGCGCAAGATGTTTGACCTGCCGGAAATTGATCCTCAGCAACGGATGCTTGGTATTGGTGGCCCGAGTGACGCCCCGCCGGCTATGGAAACCGAAATGAGTCGTTTGGCATATCGCGATGAGGTCGAAGTAGACCGTCTGAACAGGCTCGCCAGGTTTGAGCTGGATAAGATGGAAGAGGTAGTTGACGCTCTCTCCGGCAAGAAACGCAAACTCGACCATACCCCCTCAATCAGACCCACACGCGGCTGGATTTCACGAGGCATAGGCAACAAACGCAATCCCTTCACTGGTACAGTGCAATTCCACGCAGGTGTAGATATTGCTAATCATCGTGGCACACCAGTAGTGGCCACCGCCGATGGCACAGTCAGCAAAGCCGGACGCAACGGTGGAATGGGACGGATGATAGCCATCAATCATGGCTTTGGTTATGTGACCCGCTACGGTCACCTCGATAAGCTATTGGTCAAACGTGGCGCAAAGGTTAAACGTGGCGATGTCATCGGTTTGATGGGATCGACAGGAAAATCAACCGGCCCGCATCTGCACTACGAAATAATCAAGAATCGCAAAGCGCAGAATCCGCTCAAGTATATTATCAAGAGCAACTACTAAAGCGCTTCAGGTTGGCCAACCTCGCCAACTCTTAACTTTTCACACGTTCAGATTTTCTACGACCGGCTGGCGCCCTGAGAGCCATCGCTGTATATTTGTCGCATGCCAAAAGTTCTCCATCTTGGGTGGTCGTTCTCGAATCACGTAACACGCTGGGTCTATGGACTCAAAGAGCGGGGTTGGGAATGCGGACTGCTTAGCTATGATGGCGAGGCGCTACCTGAAATCGAAACCTATATTATCAAGCGCAAACGGTTCGGCAAATTAGGCTATTTGCAGTCAATTCCAGAAATGCGCGCGGTGGTTGGGACTTTCAAGCCGGATATTATCCATGCGCATTATGCCTCAGGCTTTGGGGTTTGGGGAGCCCTCTCGGGAATTCGCCCGCTTGTGATATCTTGTTGGGGCACCGATGTAGTGACAACAGCCAGAGCTCCAATCAGCGGAGCCCTTTCTCGTTGGGCGCTATCAAAAGCAGACCAAACACTGGCGACTTCGGATTTCCTAAAAGAAGTAGTTGAGAATTTGCCAGTTACATTACAGGCGCCGCCTAAAGTCATCCCCTTTGGAATCGATATAGACTCATTGAAAAGCAAGACGCAATCCAAAGGCCCCAAAGAAAGAACGGACAAACGTATCAGGTTGTTGTTCTTCAAGCTTCACAAGGAGATTTACGGTCCGCGGGAATTGCTCCAGGCATTTGCTAGCATCGCCGGACGTTTTGAGAGCGCTACCCTGACTATGGCAGGATCGGGGCCATTGACTGATGAGCTTCGCCAGCTCACCAAATCACTAGGGTTGGAGAGACGCGTGTCTTTCCCCGGTTTCATCAATCACCAACATGCGCTGTCATACATAGCCGGGCATGACATCATGGTTATGCCCAGCCTGGTTGAGGAAGGGTTCGGTGTTGCCGCGCTGGAGGCGCTGGCTGTCGGCGTTCCGGTTATCGCCTCAAACAGTGGTGGCGTCAGCGAGATTGTAGACCAGAATCAAAGTGGCTTTCTAGTGAATCCCGCCAACATTGATGAACTAGCTGAAGCAATGGCCAAGCTTATTGCCGACGAAGAATTACGGCGACGATTTGGAGAACATGGAAGAGCGCGAGTTGCCGAGCGCTATGACTGGAAAAAGAATCTTGATGATATGGAAGCTGTTTACAACAGTCTGTTGGGGCGTTAGGATTCCGGCTCCTTCGGTTCGACCATCACTGTGCGTTCACGTTCGATAGTCACTAACCCCGCTTTAGCCTTGCGCGGTTTGCGCACATACTTTCTTTCAGTGTAGTTCACCGGCGCAATCTTGTTCTTACGCGCTTTGGAAAACCAGGCGGCAATCGCCGCGGTTTCTTCGATTTCGGTCTTTGAGGGAGTGAATGTTTTCGCCGGGAATTTCAAACCTACATGTGACCCTGGACATTGCCCGGCGTGGAACCACAATTCATAGGGTTTGATATGCTTAAAGGTCGTGTCATCATTGTCCGACCCGTCACGTCCCACATACACTGTCAATCCGGTGCTAAGCGTATATGTGCGATAGGGAGCGCGTGGAGGTTTTACCGACGGCCCGGCGCTCTGGGCTTCTTTGTGGCGCAACAACTCGGCCAACTCATCTGCGAAACGTAACTGAGCGTTATCCGCGTCATCTTCAAATGACGCGCTTATCTCTTGCAAGCGAGAGAGCTCAAGTTCTGCATTCTCCATTCTACGTTGCAACAGAGCCAGCCCCTGACGGCCTTTTTGATAACGCTTATAGTAGGCGTCAGCGTTTTCAGCCGGCGTAAGTTTTTCGTCAAGTTTGATGTCAACTTCGCCGTCACCATACAAATCAGTAAGTGTCGCTGATTGCATGCCGCGTTGTAGTTTTCCGAGATGCGCTTTGAGAATGTCCGCCATTTCCTTATGACGCTCAAAGTTTTCATACTCTACCAAATCGATTTTCATTTTTTCAATAGAGCGTCTCTGACGTTTAATCGCATTGGATAGCGCCTTTTGGTAGCGACGTGTCAGGTTTTCTTCGGCGCCTTGCGCTTTGCTGGCGCTCATTAGCGCCAACTCTGCTACTGAATAGCTAGGAAACTTATCTGGATTCTCATCGATGCTTTTGAGTTTGAAAGGAAAAGCCCCCTGCAAGGTTGAGGAATTATACAAATAGCCCGCTTGGCTGGATTGCGCCAGTGAGGTTAGTTCATTGATTGCATCTACTATAGCCTGCGCAGAGCTAGCGTCGATAGATGAAGTCTCAAGCGCCTGTGGAAGATTCGCGCGCGATAGCGCCTCTTTAGCTAGTAATGGCACATAACCGGCGATGTTTTTCGAAAGTATTTCCACTAGCAGACGTTCCGGGTTTTCGGCGCACAATTTTAGCAGAGCCTCGCTGGTTACCTCTGCAGGCTCAAGTTTCTCACCTCCACCTGCCGGAGGCGCATATACATCTGTTGGAGAAAACTCTCGTTGTCGCAGAACCTGAGTCTTTTCATCGGAGCTGTTCAGAAACCATAGATTACCTGACGGTCCTAGCGCTTCAATTACAATTGAACCAACCGGAGAATCAGACTCAGCAAAGCTTACCTTAGCGATTCTATCAAATCCGAGTTGCTCGATTGATTGAATCACCGCTCCGTAATGCTCCTGAAAGAACGGGAATGACTTCTCACCAGTGGTAACTTCAATTTTTCCAGCCGGAAGAAAAAGCAAACCGTTGGCAGTCGGATGAAATCGCAACACCAGCGCCAGGCGTTTATTACCTTTGCCTGGGCGTTTGAAAAACATACAGGCCAGGCGCTCCTTGCGATAGAACTCCGAGCCGACAAATTCAGCGCCGATAAGCTCACGTTTCGCGGCTGTCACTACATGATATATATGCAATGCGGTTTGCATGACTTGGTTTCTCTGACTTGGGCTTGCAAAAAAAAGACCCGGCGCATTTGCGTACCGGGTCATTCAACTGCGCGGCAGTTACAATCTGATTCTCAGCTCAACTCTCAGCTCGATTCCAAGGTTGAACATCACAGCAAATCTCACTATTTCTTAGTGACTGCTTCTTCCGGCGTCTTGTCTTCTGCCTTTTTGGCTGGTTTTTCTTCCGTCTTTGCGGCTGCTTTTGCGGCGGGCTTGGCGGCTTTCTTTTCAGTCTTTTTGCCGAAGAATCTCTCTTCAATTCTTGCTGACTTGCCGGTCATCTCGCGCAGGTAATAGAGCTTACTGCGACGCACCTTACCGGCTTTCACACGCTCGATTTTTTCGATGTTCGGGCTGTGAAGCGGAAACACACGCTCAATAAAGACACCATTGCTGGAGAGCTTGCGAACTGTAAAAGTTGCGCCTGTGCCTCCGCCGCGACGTGAGATAACAGTGCCCGCAAAAATCTGCGTGCGAACTTTCTCGCCTTCTTTAATTCTTACTGATACCCTGATGTCATCGCCGGCCGCAAACTCCGTAATGTCATCACGTAAGTACCCTTTTTCAAGTTGATCGATAATTTTCATTGTACCGTCTACCGTTTCTGTGATACGCTAAATCATTTACTGAAACCACTCAGCGCTACACGAATATGTGATTGTGAATTCTATTTCTTATTTATTATCAACTGATTCTGAGACTTTTATGTCGCGTCTCTCATTGCCAATCAGCGCTTGTTCTTTTTTGCTCAACTCTTGCGCAATCTCCGGACGACTTAGAATATCAGGCCTTAATTGCGCAGTTTTTTTCAGAGCGCTTTCTCTGCGGAAACGCTCAATTTCTTTATGATTGCCCGATAGTAATTCTGACGGGACTGTGACACCGCGGAATGTCTCCGGGCGAGTATACACCGGCGGTCCCAAAATGCCTTCCTGATGTGAGTCGGACAGAGCAGAGGAAAAATTTCCCAGCGCTCCGGGAGTCAGACGGCATATTGCATCAGAGAGAATCGCCGCGGCTGGCTCACCGCCAGTTAAGACAAAATCGCCCACTGAAAGCTCCTCTATGTCAAAGATATCCATCACTCTCTCATCAACTCCCAAATAATGCCCGCAAACAATTGTAACTCGTTCCAATAGTGACAGCTCTACTGCTTTGTTTTGCTCGAAACGCTTTCCAGCCGCTGAAGTAAGTATCAGGCGCCTGCGCTTGTTACTGTCGTTGTCATCGTCGTTCTGACTGTTACTACTGTTCTTTGGTTTGTCCTGAGGTTTATACCCCAAGTCAATCAGGCAATTGGTCAATGGCTCCAGCATCAAAGTCATTCCGCCACCGCCACCGAATGGTGTATCATCCACCTGTCTGTGTTTGCCTATTCCGTAATCTCGCAAATTGACTGTTTTGATTTCAAAAAGACCTGAGTCGATTCCCCGCCCGATAATGGATTGACGTTTCAATCCGGTAAAATAGTCCGGGAATAGCGTGACAATCTCAATCGTCAGTCTGTGCGAGTTTCCTTTTTCATTCATCTTCATTAAGCGCTGCAGGCGGTAATGGCCTGCTGTTGCTACGCTCACTGTTAACTGTTCATAGCGCCTCAAATAATCCGTCCGGCGGGGCAATAACAATTTTGCGCTTCTTTGTGTCTATCTCTAAAACAAACTCTTTAACCGCCGGCAGGCGAAAACGTTTTCCGTCTTCGGACTCAATTACATACAAGTCACTAACCGGATAGCTTTCCACTTCTTTGAGTTTACCGAAAGTTTTGCCATCTGTTGATTCGACTGTGCAACCTTCCAGTTCAAAAGCATAATGCTCTCCGTCGGGCAGACTCTCCAGCTCGTCGAACGGAATAAATATATCCCGATTAGTCAGAGTGCGAGAAATCTCCGGTGTGTCATAGCCGTCAACTTTGACCACAATTTTCCCGGAAACCGTTTCGCGTTTAGTCAACTGCGCCGCTACAAATCCTTCCGCCAGTTCAATCTCCACCTGCTCTATATTCAGAATCCGCTCGGGGTATTCACCGTAAGGAATCACATAGATTTCTCCGTGAACTCCTCGCGTGCGCCCAAAACGCCCGATTGCTATACGCTTGTCCTTACTATTCACAATACCGCTAATAATAGAATCAGTCTAAGCGTTTACTCAATCGATGATTTCAAGTCCGACACGTTTGCCATGCTTTGCGGCAATGGCTGTCATCAGCGCACGCATAGCTTTCACTGTCTGCCCGCCTTTACCGATTACTTTACCCAAATCAGTTTGCGCAACACGAACTTCATAAACCGCGCCACGCTCACCGAATATTTCTTTGACACTCACCTCTTCGGGACTGTCCACCAAAGCTTTGACTACTGACTCAACGAAGTCATTCATCATTTAACCTGTCTGTTGTGTAGCGACACTTAGAATAACATCCCTACAACTTAGTTTATGCTTCAACCTAAGCTGAAGCGTCACTGGTCTCTGCCGCGGCCGCTGGAGTTTCCTCTGCAGATGCTTTTGTTTTTTTGCGTTTCTTTTTCCGTTCAGTGATTTCTGTGCGGATAGTCATGCTTGATACATCTTCGCCGCGTTTGGCCTTTTCGTACTTCTCGACAAAACCAATTTGCGTGCAAAGTGAACGCACCGTATCTGACATTTGTGCGCCATTATCCAGCCACCTGGCAACTTTGTCCTCTTCAATTGTAAAGAGAGCCGGTTTGGTGATTGGATTGTAACGTCCCAGTGTTTCGAGAAAACGTCCATCACGAGGGGAGCGAGAATCCGCCGCAACCACTCTGAAAAACGCTCTCTTTTTGGACCCCATTCTGCGGAGTCGAATCTTTACTGACAATGTACTACCTCCTGCGTTGCCGCATTTACACAGAACCCATGCGCTTGATAGCGTTCTTCGCTACCGTACGACTGAGTCCTTTCTTACTTGATTTCGTTATTGTCTTCATCATTTTTTGCATCGCCGTGAATTGCTTCAACAGTCTGTTAACATCCTGCACAGTAGTGCCACTGCCACGAGCGATACGTTTACGGCGACTGCCGTCAATTACTTTCGGGTTGTGACGCTCCTGAAAAGTCATTGAACGAACAATCGCTTCAATTCGGTTTATTTGCTTCGGGTCAATCTCCATGCAGTTGAGCTGTGCGCCCATGCCCGGAATCATCCCCAGCAATGAATCCAATGGACCCATTTTCTTCAACGCCTGCATTTGTGTCAGGAAATCCTCAAGATCGAATTTGCTCTTGATGAGTTTTTCCTGCATGCGCGCGGCTTCTTCGAGATCAATTGTCTCCTGCGCTTTTTCCACCAAAGTGACAACGTCACCCATGCCCAAAATCCGTGAGGCCATACGATCAGGATGAAACAGCTCGATGTCGGTAACTTTTTCACCGGTGGATGAAATCTTAATCGGACAATCAGTGACCGCGCGAATAGAAATCGCCGCGCCACCGCGCGCATCACCGTCGAGCTTGGAGAGCGCCACACCGGTGAGTGTCAGTTGCTTGTTGAATGACTCCGCGATATTGACCGCATCCTGACCAGTCATTGAGTCAACCACCAGCAGAATCTCATCGGGCTTAGTGGCAGACTTGATATCAGATAGCTCTTCCATCAACTCCGCGTCAATTTGCAAACGTCCGGCGGTATCGAGAATCAGCAAGTCAACGAAGTTCTTCGTCGCGTACTTCTTAGCCTCACGGCAAATCTCCGGCGGCTTGGCGCCGTCGAGTGTGAAAACCTCGACGTCGATTTGTTTGCCGAGTGTTTGAAGTTGCTGAATCGCCGCCGGACGGTAAATATCCGCGGCGGCCATCAGGACTTTGACGTTCTTTTGTTTTTTCTTAGCCTGTAATGCGAGTTTTGCAGATAGTGTAGTCTTACCGGAGCCTTGCAGACCGCAAATCATGTAAGTGGTAGGCATTCCGGTCGGCGGAGCCAGCGGCACAATTTTCTCGCCGAGGATATTGACCATCTCCTGATGGACAATCTTGACCACTAACTGGCCCGGCTCAATTGACTTGAGCACCTCCTCGCCGATGGCCTTCTCCTCAACCGCGGAGATAAAGCGTTTGACAACCTTGTAGTTGACATCAGCTTCCAGCAACGCCCGACGAATCTCCGCCAGCGATGCGCGGATATTATCCTCGCTGAGTTTGCCAACTCCCCGCAGATTACGCAGTAGAGTATCTAATTTTCCAGTAAGTTCACCAAACATATTCTTATTGTCTTCTCAATCCAAATAGTCTTGATAAATCAGTCAATCCAATGGCGCTCATAGCCTTATACTGCTTTCTAGAGCCGGAGGACACCTGATGCCATTAAAATAACCCCGACTTGGCCCGTTTGAAAAGACGGACGTAACCCGGAGTAACGGCTGACAATATACGGAATTCACAGGCAGTGTCAAACAGGAAATGCAACAATTACCATCTCGCGCCGTATATCACAAATTGGCCGAAACCCTTGCAGTATCGGGATTTCAGCGTGATATTGTGCTTACAGGTGAGTCGATTAGGAGCGTTTCGCTCCTGATGTTTTGAAGAACAGGAATTCAAGGAACAAGAGATTTCTAACTCAATAGACCATATCCCTAAAGGAGACAATTTATGCCCAATTTTATGATTGCCTATTACGGTGGCAACAAGCCGAGTTCGAAAGAAGCAGGAATGGCCCAGATGAACAAGTGGAAAGCCTGGGTGGAAGGACTTGGCGATGCCGTCGTCAATCCCGGAACACCGTTCATGGGAACCAAAATAGTGACATCCGGCGATGTTCAAGACGACGCCGATCCGAATTCGATGAAAGGCTACGCCATCGTCAAAGCAGAGAGTTTCGATGAGGCGCTCAAGATTGCAAACACAGACCCCTTCCTGGAAAACGGCGGCACAATACGCCTCTCCCAAATGATGGAGATGCCGTAACTACAAGTCGTCAACGAAAGCTGTCATTGCGAGCGCAGCGCGGCAATCCCGTCGATTAGTAGGTAAGAGTCCTGCGACCCTTACGTTTCTGATTCCGCATCAGTCAACGGTCTTTAGCGAGAGCATCAATTCATCAAATGATGGATTTCTAGGAAGTGGGAAAGGTTCCACCAATCTACCTGTTCTACCTGCTATATACATCGCTTCACAGCTTCTTCTCGGATGTCTTGCGATAGTAGAGTCGTAGTAGTCATCAGTATGGAGACAATGAAATGTAGGTGTGAATGGATACCACTTTTCTTCCGACTCATGCTTCTTTTCCGTGTTGACAATCTGGATTGTTTCGAACTCTCTTGAGCTGATCTCTAGCCATGCCTTCCTCAGCATTTGGATTGCTTCATGAGCCTTATCTTAAATATCAGTAAAACTAGTTATTGGGAATCTCAGGTCATTCCGGATTCCAAGGTAGAGCGTCTTGATATTATTGTTGACGCTGACGCCTAGGTAGGCTGCCGGGGCGCCTAATAGCAATCACTCCAACCCCTTAGCGAACCGTTGCTACATGGAGTGATTCTATCCACTTCGATTTGCCGCAGACAGGTAATATCTTTGGGTAATCTTCCGATAAACAGCGGATGAGGCGCTCCATTTCTAATTGATTAGTTCAGGCGTCCTTCTAGATATATAGCAAATAATGCATCAGATATCTTAGCAGGGTTAGCAAGTTCGGATGCGGGTTATCGAATAACTTTTCCGCACGCAACTCAGGATGGTTTCATGTCGCGAAACGATAAGAAAATCAACAAACGGCTTAACGATAAACACGCGGATAGCCGTCGTCAGCATATTGATTCATCAGGCCGAAATCAAATGGAAAGCTCCCTGAAGGATTCCGACAGCGGATTCTGGTCACTTCTCCAAAACACACCTATTGTGGCGATAGAGTGGAATCTCGAATTCAAAGTCACACAATGGAATTTGGCCGCCGAAAGGGTATTCGGCTATGCCAAGAGTGAAGCCCTGGGCAGACACGCCGCTGATTTAATAGTTCCTGATACATACAGAGAACATGTAAACAAAGTATGGAATGACTTGCTTGAGAATGTCGGTGGCTTCCATAGTGAAAACGACAATATCACCAGAGACGGGCGCACCATTGTTTGCGACTGGAACAACACAACCGTTGTGGGCAAGTCTGGAGAAGTTGTCGGAATAATCTCACTTGTACAGGATATAACCGAACGAAAGAAAACTGAAGAAGCCCTCAAAGAGAGTGAGACGAAATACCGGACACTCTTTGAAAAATCCGCCGATGCAATTCTCATGATAGAAGGCGATCGGTTTGTCGATTGTAACGCCGCAACTGTCAAGATGCTGGGTTACAAGAACAAGAAGGAATTACTAGAGACTCACCCATCCGAGTTATCTCCGGAAACACAACCCGACGGTAAATGCTCATTCGAAAAGGCCAACGAGATGATGGAAACTGCACTTCGTAAGGGAAGCCACCGTTTCGAATGGGAACATGTGCGCCACAATGGAGACATCTTTCCCGTAGAAGTTCTCCTGACATCCATCCCTTCCGGGGGTAAGAATTTTCTTCATGTCGTATGGAGAGACATTACTGAGCGAAAACGCCTTGAGGAGTTGGAGTCACGAGCCGCTCGACTTGATACCGCTGGGACCATTGCCGGACAAGTAGCGCATGACTTCAACAACCTGCTGGGACCATTGATTGCATACCCTGATTTTATCCGTGAGAGACTTCCCGAAGATCATCCTGCCCTGAAGTACCTTGCCAATATTGAAGAGTCCGCAAAGAAGATTGCCGAGATCAATCAACAGCTACTGAGCCTGGGCAGAAGAGGACATTACAATCAGGAAGTGTTCAATCTGAACGATGTTGTACTTCAGGCGATAAAGGAAATCACTTCGCTGACTGACAACATTGAATGCGAGACGAATCTCACCCCGGACTTGATGAACATACTCGGTGGCAGCTCACAGATTCATCGTGTGGTTACCAACCTGCTTTACAATGCCGTCGACGCTCTGCAGGGCAATGGGACTCTTACTGTTAGAACAGAAAACTATTATGCCGATGAAGTTTCCGGCATCTATGGTCGTGTTCCCAGAGGGGAATATGTAAAACTAACCATATCTGATACAGGCTGTGGTATTCCCGCTGAAATAGTTCAGAAGATTCTTGACCCCTTTTTCACTACCAAAACTAGCGATAAGATCCGCGGCTCTGGATTGGGGCTAAGTGTGGTTGATGCGGTTGTCAAAGACCACGGTGGGTTCCTGGACTTAGCTACCAAGATAGGCGAGGGTTCTTCCTTCTACATCTATTTCCCTGTTACTCGAGAGTCTGCTGGTGGCGAAAGCCCCGATGGTATTGTTGGTGGCAGTGAATCGATATTGGTTGTAGATGACGACGACGTGCAGCGCGATGTTTCCTGTAGTCTTCTGAAAAGACTGGGGTATAAGGTCAGCTCCGTCGAGAGCGGGGAAAAGGCCGTTGAGTTCCTGAAAGAAACCCCCCATGACCTTTTGGTTTTGGATATGGTAATGCCTCCCGGTATTGACGGAACTGAGACCTACAGACAAGTTCTCAAAACGTACCCTCACCAAAAAGCAATTCTAGCCTCAGGGTTTTCAGAGAGCAACAGAGTTCGTCAGGCTCAGGAACTAGGCGCAGGAGCCTTTGTCAAAAAACCTTTGACAAAGAGAGCGCTTGCGACTTCCGTTAGAAGAGAGCTCGATAGGCAAGTCGTTTCAGAAACTTCCCAAGCTTGAGCCGTCAATTAAACCCGCTCGTAATAAGAGCTCCCGGCGAACATTTTTACGACGCCTTTCTATAAGTCCCTCTGTCTTGTGCGGCTCCACTGGGCCCCCCCAAATCCCACTAGTGCAAAAAGCACGACTTTCATGTCTCTCGCTTAACTGTACGATCTCACTATCTTCTTCAGTGGCGAGAGTTATTCTGTTTTTCGTGCAAATCAGATCGGAATGCTGATGGAGTTCAGGATTTATCGGGTTCAAGGGTATTTGACTTGGTCTCAGTGTACAGTATATTGTAATCGACGCTAAACTGTATGTGAATTCCTCATAACCAAAGGACCATTCGTGAAGAAAATCAAACATGGACTATTTTTGTTTATGGTCGTTGCTTTGTTCAACTTGACTTCCTGTTCCAGCAACAACAATCCAACAGAAACGCAACCACTTGACTTAACTACTCTCGACACTCAAGAGAAGATCGACGCCTTCGGCGCCCAAGGTGACACCACTATTACAGGGCGTTTGGTAATCGGGGTAGAGAACCAGCCAAACAGCGCCATAACGAACCTGGATGCTCTTAGTGGCATTACTTCGGTAAAAGGGCTGACAATCTACTTCAACAACGAACTAAATGACATAAGCGGGTTGGCGAACTTAGCGACCATTGGGTCCGATGGATTGGTAATTGAGGAAAACCCCAAATTGGCGAGTCTAAGCGGACTGCTCGGGTTACAATCAGTCGGTGGAAGCGCCATTATCAGCATGAATGGCATTATGGCTAATCTGAATGGACTGAATAATCTGGCGACTATCGGTGGCGACTTGACCATCAATGAGAACCCAAGCCTCACAAGCTTAAGCGGCCTGATAGGATTGCAGTCAGTTGGCGGCAGCGCCATTATCAGCATGAACGGCATTATGGCTAATCTGAATGGACTGAATAATCTGGCAACTGTAGGTGGTGATTTGACCATCAATGAGAACCTAAGCCTCACAAGCTTAGGCGGCCTGATAGGATTGCAGTCAGTTGGTGGCAGTACCATCATCATCATGAATGGCATTATGGCTAACCTGAATGGACTGAATAATCTGGCGACTATAGGCGGCGATTTGACCATCCAAGAGAATCCAAGTCTCACAAGCTTAGGCGGCCTGATAGGATTGCAGTCAGTTGGTGGCAGTACCATCATCATCATGAACGGCATTATGGCCGATCTGGATGGACTGAATAACCTCGCCGCTATAGGTGGCGATTTGACTATCCAAGAGAATACAAGCCTCGCAAGCCTAGCAGGCCTAATCGGATTGCAGTCGGTTGGTGGCAATACAATCATCATCATGAATGGTGTCATGGCTAATCTGAATGGATTGAATAACTTGGCGACTGTTGGCGGTAACTTGTCCATCGAGGAGAACCCGAAGCTGACAAGCCTCGCTGGGCTGATTGGACTACAGTCTGTTGGTGGCGCTACAATCATCGGTATGAATGGAATCCTCGAGAGATTGAATGGTTTGGATAACTTGACCAGCATTGGCGGAGACTTGGCAATTCGTGATAATCCCCGACTCCTAAGAGTTGATGGTCTTTCCGGGTTGGTGACTCTAGGTGGTACTGTACTTGTCCAAAACAATACATTAATAACCGCTATCCCTGGCCTCTCGAATTTATCGAGTGTCAATGGTGGATTGTTTTTCTTGCAAAACCCCAATCTCACCAATTTTTGCGCGCTAAAGCCTCTCCTGCTAGCAGGATATCAAGGATCAATTGTAGCCGTGGGTAATGCTTCAAACCCGACTGTGAATGATATTAAGAACTGTGTTTTATGATGAGTGATCTATTTGAGAAACATCGGGCGATTCTAACTCTTTAGTTTGTTTTGCGCTTCAATAGTGTAAGCCTCGAAGTATCCCATCTACCACAACAACAACGAAGCCCCAGTGACTATCTATCGCTGGGGCTTTGTTGATAAAGCTCCCTTACGTTTACTACTATCTAACTTCTTTGGCTGAAGCGGCGAAATCTATGCTTCTGTTGGCTACCGCGGAAGTGACTGCCTTGTAATGTGATAGTCGAGACTTTGCTGTCGCATGATTTTTTGCTTTACTTATATCCGTTACGGATATAGCTTGAAGGTATGTCGAAGAGCAAAAACAACAAGCCGCTTACGCCGGCAGTGCTTCATATTCTCCTCGCGCTCTCTACGCAGGAGCGTCACGGCTACGGAATCATGAAGCAGGTCGAGTCGGATTCGCAAGGAAAAGTGAACATGGGGCCGGGAACTCTCTATGGATCTCTTGGTCGAATGATTGAGGCCGGACTGATTCGGGAGAGTGACAAGAGAATAGACACTGAGATGGACGACGAGCGGCGAATCTACTACAAAATCACTGGTCTTGGACAAAAAACGCTCACGGCGGAATTGGATCGGTATCGTGATGTTGTGACGGTTGCCAAACAAAAACAACTTTCGCCAAAAACAATCGCCTATGGCAAGTAAGAATTCAATACTACGGTATAGAAACTGGTATGCGAAACTGCTTCGTTTCTATCCGAAGAAATACCGCGAACGTTTCGGCGCGGGAATGGAACAGACTTTCAACGATCTCTGCCGAGAACGTAAAAAAGCTGGAGAAGGATTGCTCATTTTCACATTTTGGATGTTCGTCGAGACGGCAACAGCAATTATGGTAGAGAGGATGGCAGTGTTCATGATACCTTACAAAAAAATCGTCCGCATTGTGTTTGTGACAGCAGCCTTATTGATGATTCCGCTAGTGGCGATGCAATTCACCGATGAAGTGGCCTGGGACCTATTTGATTTCATTGTCATGGGCGCTCTCTTGTGCGGCGTTGGTCTGGCGTATGAGCTAGTGGCGAAAAAGTCCGAGACAGCTGCGTATCGTGGCGCTTTTGCTATTGGACTTGCAGGGGCGTTCCTCCTCATCTGGGTGAATGGCGCTGTTGGAATCATCGGGAATGAAGGACAATCCGCCAACTTGATGTATGGAGCAGTACTCGCCGTCGGACTAATCGGTTCCCTTATGGCTCGATTCAAACCTCGCGGAATGGCGCTTACATTATTCGCAGCGGCGCTCACTCAAATGTTAGTCCCCGTAATTGCCCTAATTGTCTGGCCTCCTCCTGCTACATCCTGGGCGCCGGGTGTGTTTGGTGTATTCGTGCTCAGTACATTCTTCGCCATGCTGTTTGTCGCATCGGCGTTGCTGTTTCGATGCGCTAGCGCCTCAACTAGAATTAAGTTGCAATAAACAAACTGAGTTAATCAAAAAAGCCCCAGTGACACTTAGTCACAGGAGCTTTCTTATTGGCTCCTCGGGTAGGACTCGAACCTACGACAAGCTGGTTAACAGCCAGCTGCTCTACCAACTGAGCTACCGAGGAATATGCTTTGTCCAGCATTTAGCAATGCTGAAATATCTTTGCTCAATATCTGGCGATATCGAGGATTTTATCAAGTCGCGAACCCGCGACTGAAGCGCCGATTCGGTTCGGGAAATTCGTAAATAAATCCCCCAAAGTAAAGAGTTAGCGGGTAAAAAAACTGCCCATCTCATCTAACTCTCTAATCGTCAACAGAGACCAGAAAATTAGCTCTGAGGTTCAGGGCTACTTAGCCCTTGGCGTTCGCTAAGCGTTTTGCCACAGCGTCCCAATTCACAACATTCCACCAGGCCTTGATATACTCCGGGCGACGATTCTGATATTTCAGATAATACGCATGCTCCCAGACGTCAATTCCCAGAATAGGTGTAGCGCCCCATTGGGCAACCTTATGCTGATTCTCGGCCTGGCAAATTACCAAACGGTCATCTGTCGGACGATAATGCAAAAGCCCCCAACCGCTACCCTCAACCGCCGCCGAAGCCGCAGAGAACTGCTTCTGAAAAGCCTCAAAACTACCAAAATCCTCGTTGATTTTGTCCGCTAGAGCGCCTGTCGGCTCACCGCCGCCACCGGAGCCATTCGGGGCCATAGTCGCCCAGAACATCGAATGCAAATAATGTCCGCCATAGTGGAAAGCCAACTGGCGCGACCAATGTTGAATCAGTCCGAAATCCCCGGCTTCCCGAGCTTTGGCCAGCGCCGCCTCAGCGCCGTTTACTCCGTTTACATAGCCCTGATGATGTTTGCTGTGATGAAGCTCCATTGTTTCTTTATCGAGAAACGGCTCAAGAGCGTCATAGGCATATGGCAATTCCGGTAGTGTGTGTTTGGTGAGGACTCCGGCGCCCTCTGCTGTTGCTGTTGTCATTTTGAATTCCTCCGTGGGTAGGTTTTGTTACTTTGGCAGGCGCCGCATTGGCAATTGTTGGCCTATGTGGCGTCAGAAAAAACGTTCTCAAAGTCGACGAGCGCATAACCCTATGTCTATCAACCGATAAGCGCAGGAAGGCCCTTCGTTCGTCTCTCCTAAAATAGGAACTATTCTTGGCAGTTGTCAAGGCGCTCAACACAATAAAATAGAGCGACTTAATCCACGAAGTGTTGATTCGGGTAATCACAGTTTCCAGGGAAATCTGAGCCGTTGACAAGCGCGCGCTTGGAGCTATATTCCTCGCCGCATGAGTATGTTCTCAGGAAATGGATTTCAAAAAATGAACGCGCCAAGGAAAATGAGGCGAATATGCGGAGCGCTGATTGTGTTTACCCTGACGCTTATCACCTCCGAACTGACAATAGGCGCCACACACTCGCCTGATGGGGCTATAGGTAAGCCCGGGCTACAGGTTTGGGGATACCGGACAGATATCACACTTGATGGCACAGACGCCAGAGGTGAGGACGGCGCAGAGTTTAGTAGTGGCAAGGCCAGGATTCTCTTTCCTCTCTCAAGAAAAGTGTCCTTTTTCGCCTCATATCAAGCTGAGAACAAACTTAATATCCTTCACCAGGCGCGTATTGGATTGAGACTAAGAGTCTTCCAACCGGAAGACATTGATGGGGCCTTAGGAGATATCAACCCGGACGGTTCGATAGGCAGGCCATTCTTTGCCCTCTCCGGCGGGTTCCGAATCTACGAAACTGAGCCTGATACGCGCTTTGGAATCGCGGCGCTTGAACTAGTGTATCCCTGGAAAAAACACCTGACAATTAGCGCGGGCGCAGAGATAAACACAGACACTTCAATCACAATTGTCGACCAGTTTTTCGGCTCATTGCATATCTATACTGCCAGCTATTTGACTAATGAGCCATACGCGAACCCGGATGGCCCGGTAGGATTTCTAAATTTCCGCCTCTCAGGCGGTGGTTCCAGCGAGGGTTTCTTCGGTCAATTGGATATTCTCTTTCCGCTCAACGACCAAGTAACAATCGGCGGTTTTGTTCGCGGAGAACGAGTAGCTTTTCCCTATGAGCGAAATGGATCGCTTGGAGTTCGCTTCCAGGCCTACCCCGGCGTAGTTCGTTAACTCTTCGCCAAAGAATATCCTTTTCAACAAAGAATTTCGAACAACACCTCCCTATCTGAGTACAACAGGATAGAGTGAGACGGGAATACGTTTCTGGAGTGATTCAAGGTGGAGACTTCGCTATGACTCTTTTCGTTGACTCTTCTCGTCCAACGACCGATGTGGTGTAGAAGTGTGTTATGACAGCATCTTAATGCGTCAATTTGTGTAAGTACATTGACGAAAGAGTCATGACACAACAAGAAAAAACCTCAAAAAATGAGGAAAGAAACAATGTTCAAGTTAATGGTTTCACTGTCAAAAATTAAGAAACTCGGAGTTCTGGCGCTGACACTTGCGGCCGTCTCTCTTGGGGCTTTCGCGCCTTCACTAGCGGTCGCCGATGGTATAGGCTCACGATTTTTCGAGACAGGAGCTAGAGACAAAACCGATGGCGCCTGGCTTGGCGTGCAAGTTCAAACTGTCACAGATGATTTAGCCTCACGCTTTAATCTTCAGGTAAAAGAAGGTGTTTATGTAAGCACGACAGTGGATGCGTCCCCGGCCGAAGAAGCCGGAGTGCGCCCGGGCGATGTCATCATCGAATACAATTACCGCAAAGTCACTTCCTCACGAGAACTAGCGGAGTTTGTATCCGAAAACGAGTCCGGTGATGAAGTGATCTTGTTCGTCGATAGGGATGGGAGCAAGAAGCGCCTGATAGCCCATCTGAAAGACAGGCCAACAGAGAAAACGGCGCGCATACAATCGTTAACACCTCCTGATGACCGAGCCTCTTTCGGGTCTGATTATCGTGTCAATACTGTGCCCTATATTGGTGTTGCTCTGCAAACAATCACAGGTCAATTGGCGGACTATTTTGCGGTACCCGGCGGCGCTGGAGCCTTGATTACAGAAACTCTTGAAGGCTCACCTGCCGCAGAGGCCGGATTGAAAGCCGGTGACGTAGTGATTGCCGCTGACGGCGCAGAGATTGATATGACCGAAGATTTGCAACGTGTAGTGCGTGAGCGTGAATCAGGCGACAAGATTGAAATAACCGTAATTCGCAACAAGACCAAAACCGTTTTGTCGGTGATTGTTGCTGAGCGTGAATTATCCCAAAGGGGATTTGGCGCACCCGGGCTCTTTGGGTACAATGAACCCTCCGCCGATGGGATGCATCCATTCGGTATGCCGATGCGTGGGTTTGCCTCCAAGCGCGGAAAACGCACATTGGAACCCCTGAATCTTCCAGATGTTGTCTACTCTCGCACTCAAAAGAAAAGCCAACGTATTGATACACTTGAAAAACAGATCCAAGAACTAAAAGAGCAAATCGAATCGATGCAAAAGCGAGATGACAACAAGTAACTGACAAAGATAATCTGCGCAATCTGGCCGCCCTGTCTTCCAACGATGGGGCGGCTTTTTTTGTGTGTAAAGTCGATTCAAAATACCAAGTTGACGTTTCATACAGAAACAAGGTGTAATCATGTGAAGCGAAGTTGGTTGTCTACAACTCACTTCCAGTTATTTCGTTGTTAATCAATCGAATACCAAAAACTTCTCTTGTGATTCCACTGAGTTTTTCGTGAGCTTAAGTCGATATATAGCTCTATGAGATCCACTAAATACATAGTGACTCTTTGCATCGGAGTTCTGCTTTTAGCCGCTGTGATTCTCAAAAGGAATGAGCTGGTAGAATCCGCCAAGGAGACGTTCCGAGCGCAAGCTCTCTCGGATGCTACTCAAGTTGCCTCGAAACTCTCAACTGTTCATAACGGTATCTATCAGGGAATTCGTACAATTGCCAGACTTCCGGGAGTTAGAGACATTCCTCGCCACATTCATGACGATGAGTTTGAGCCAACTGCTAGACAATCAGTGCAGGAATTGTATAACAACCTTGCCCAATCGATAGCCATCTCTGAGATTTACATCGTACCACTCGATATGCAGCCCGACGAAATCGACCCGCTAACCGGAAAGTTGCAAGAGCCGATTACCACTTTCGATGAGCTAATAATTGGACAGAACGCTGATATTGCCTGGGGCGAACATACAGAAGAGGTAGAAGAAATAGAAATCTACGAATATCGCTTGATGCGCATGCAACTCGATAGAATGTTGGTGGATTGTCCTCAACTGGGATATCTCAAAGGCTTGGATTACCCCTTATACGGCGGAAGAGGAGTTGTCACCTGTGATAATACCTACTACTCTCCTGCAAATCCTGATGACGACGACCGAATCGGTTATGTGTTTTCAACACCGTTCTATGGTTATGACGGAAAACTCAAGGGATGTATTTCTGTGGTAACTCTCAAGATTGTATTTCGAGAGGCGCTTCCCAATGGAAACTATGCGCTAATTGCGCCGGCCTATGATGTATTCATCACTACTGGCGCTGAAGGTCAGGTCACTAGGTCAATAAACTCAGCCAAAGAAGGTGTACCTGATTCATCATTGGTTTTCAGCTCAGTAGTTCCACTCGACTCACCCGATGAATTGGGAGGCTGGGCGCTTTGGGTAGGTATTTCCAATGAGGTATTTGCGCAGAGTGATGCAATTCAATCTACAGAGCTGTTCTTTCGAGTTGCCAGCGGGGCTACTCTGATGCTGACGATAGCGGCTCTCTTCTTGATTTTCGCCCAGGACAAGAAGCGGAAAGCTCTCGCTGAACATAATCAAACACTACAAAGGCATATTGACGAGCAGACTAAGGAACTAAGGCGCCGGCATGCTGATTTGCAGGCGGTTTTCTCCGCGGCCACTGATACCATTATCATTTCAACTGACTATGAGGGCATGGTTTTGATGGCCAACGAAGGGGCGCATAGAATGCTAAGGCGCTCCGCCGGTGAATTAGAGAATGGTTTCCATGTCAGCCAGATATTCGACAAGGAACATCTGGCGTCAACTATGCAAAATATTGACATATCGAATCAAAGTGTACTCTTCGGCGCTCTAGTGTCACTAGCTAGAGTAGGAATAGCTGATCGTAAAGAGCGTCTCCTGGATTGTGCCGATGGGAATAAACTGACCGCGGACATGACGATTTCTCCTATTTATGACAGTGAAATACAGGAAGACACAGTCAAGGGGTTTCTTTTCTATGGTGTAGATATCAGTGAAGCTAAGCAACGTGAGCAGATGATTCTTGAGGCGGGCAGAACTGCCGCCGAGGCCCAGGCTCAGGCGTTGAAAATGGCCCAGGAAAGCGAAAAGCAAAGATCGCAACTTGAAAAAGCGATTGCCCAAGTTGAGCTTGCTGATATGGAATTGCGGGCATCTCAACAGAGAATTGAAGAAGTGACCAGCACAATTAACGAAGCCATTTGGAGTATGAACCCCGAAACACAAGCCTTTACCTATCTAAGCGAAGGCTGTGAAACAATATTTGGTTTTCCGCCTGGTGACTACCTCAACCGACCCGACTTACTGGAGCAAGCAATTCATTTCGATGACCGAAGAATTTATTTGGAGAATCTAAACAGTTTAGGATTGGGACAACGCGTGGATTTTGATTTTCGAATCACCCATGCCAACGGTGATACAAAATGGGTGAAAGCTGTAGCTTCACCTATCGAATTCAGCGAGGATAGAGCGACACGTGTCACTGGTTCCTTTAGTGATATAACCGAATTGCGAGAAGCCACCGGAGCGTTACAGGAGAGCGAAGCCCGAGTGCGCGCCATACTCGAAAACGTGGTCGATGGCATTATTACGGTGGATTCGACAGGCAGAATTCAAATGTCAAATCCGGCGATGACTTCGTTGTTCGGATATTCCTCCGAGGAGTTGCTAAACAAACATATAACCAGTCTACTGTCATCAGACAACCTAGGGTGTCTTGATATTGATACTCCAGACTTCATGCGCAAAACTTTGGAGCGCTCTGCGGCGGAAGAGGATTGCGCTCTAGTAGCAACCGATTCCGCGGGCAGGAGCTTTCCAGTGGAGATAACATTCAGTGAGTTTCAATTATCAGAGCAACATTTCTTCATAGCGGTAGTCAGAGATATCACTGAGCGAAACGCACAGCAATCGTTTCTCATGCAGGCCGAAAAGAACACCGCGATTAGCGCCCTGGCGGCAGGCGTTGCCCATGAATTCAAGAACTGCCTCTGTGGTATTCTAGGGAATGCCACATTGGCTCTGGATTATCCTACTGAAGAAAAACTCGTACAAGAATCACTCAATGAAATCGTCGCGATTTCTGATAAGGCCAATCACATCGCTCTGTCACTACTGAGCTATTCCCAGTCCGGTGAAACCGAAGATGCGCTCGCCTCTGTTCACTCTGCGGTTCAAGAGGCCAAGATTCTGTTGGAGAATGAATGTCGTGAGAGAAACGTGCGCTTGCGAATCGATATTGACGAGCAATTATGTGTGTCAATAGATCCCACAAATTTCCAGCAAACTATAATTAACATTACGCTAAACGCTATTCAATCATTCGCATCCGGTGGGGTTGTGCATATTCGTGGATTCAAAGAGCAAAACTCAGGTGTAATCGAAATACGAGATAGTGGTTGTGGCATGGACCAGGAGGAAATCAAACGTGCATTTGACCCTTTCTATTCCAGCAAAGGTGTCTGGGGAAATGACGCCGCAACGGGTCAGGGACTCGGGCTGACTACCGCAAAAAACATGATAGAAAAGTCCGGCGGCTCTATCGAGTTGCGGAGCAAGAAAGGAAACGGCTCTACTGTTGAGATTCGCTTGCCTTTGGCTACGGCATCAGAGGTCTACGACGAGCCCGCCAAATATGATAGCCCCGGGGACGTGCCGGGGGCTCTTCTCCATCAGTTTACCGACGCATCTGTGGAAGATGTGGTCTCGGCGCTAAATGAAATCGGAATTACCTGGCAAGGGGTGGGAGGAAAAGAGGATCTCGAAAGCGCTCTCACAGATGACATTGGCATTGTAATGCTGGATGGCATGGCTCCATTCAAGATAGAATTCGTCCAGATGTTCGAGAGCATAAGAGAGTCACGTCCGAGTATTCGCATAGTCGTGGTAGTGGATTCGGTATATGACTATTACATTGCCGAGTATGTCAAAAGCGCGGACTATATTCTTCACCGCCCGGTCTCCACTTCCAGCCTCCGTTTGGCGTTGAATTTGGCTACCCCGGATTCTGGCGTATCGATCTCTCAAGTTACCAGCAATTCCTAATCGAACTACCCGCTTCAACAATCACCTCAGCATTTGCCAGATTCCCCTAAGTTTCACCGGCACGCGCAAAGATTAAGATTGTAGCGCGCCACTTTTTCTACTATTGTTTTCCCATAACGCCGATTCTGAGGAGCGCACATTTCTCAGAATGGCTTAACGCCCAAATTTACATGTCAGGCTAAAATCTCAGGTGAAACAAAACTTATGCCATCATTAACAGTTGGAAAGCTCTACGAAGAGCGCAAAGCAGAATTTGAACTGACGCTACTCAATAGTGAAGCTGGACTTAAGCGTGATGTGCTCAATGCGGAATTACATCGCCCCGGTTTAGCCTTAGCCGGATTCTACGAGCGTTTTCCCCGCAAGAGAACTCAGGTGATGGGCGAAACCGAACTGGCTTACTTTGCCGACAAAGATGACGCCAGTATCCGGGCTATCAGCAAAAGACTCTTTTCCGAGAATGTGCCCTTGGTAATTGTCGCCAAGGGCTTAGCGCCTCATGAGTCATTTCTCGCCGAAGCCGACAATGCGAATATCGCGGTTCTTTCTTCCAGGCTGACCACCGCAGAGCTTACCAATCGCCTGACAACCTATCTCGATATGGTCTTCGCTCCGTCGATTTCTGTGCATGGGACATTGGTGGACGTTTATGGAGTAGGATTGCTCTATACTGGAAAATCCGGTGTCGGTAAGTCTGAAATCGCTCTAGACCTTGTCGAGCGCGGACATCGTTTGGTGGCCGATGATGTTGTAAAAATCACACGCAAAACCAAAGACGTAGTTGTAGGTAGCGGCTCGGATTTGCTAGGCCATCACATGGAAGTGCGTGGCGTAGGGATTATTGACATTGAGGCGCTATTTGGAATTCGCGCGATTCGTATGCAAAAGCGCGTAGAGGTAGAAGTGCGTCTAACTCTGTGGTCAGAAACTGCCAGCTATGAGCGTCTCGGGATCGACGAACGGACTACACAAATTCTGGGGGCGACAATTCCCATTGTCAATGTGCCGATTTCCCCGGGTAAGAATATCACCGTGATTAGCGAGGTAATCGCTATGAATCATATGCTGAAAGTCTATGGCGAAAACTCAGCCGACGAATTCAGCAGGCGCCTGAATGAACGACTTATGCGACAAAGACTTACGCGGGAGTACCTTGAGGCTGACTACGAGTAGCGAAACACCGGATAAGACCAATCGTGTGAATATGGGTGGTCTTTCTTCAACTCCTGCGCCCCGAAGGCCGTCTCTTGCCAGCGAGTGAGCCAGATTGTATACTTCTGCAACGACGCTGCCTTGACCCAAACGCGACTAAATAGTTGTGCTATTGTGGTCGTAATGCGGTTGTCAAGAACGGTAAACGTCGATAGATAGACATTCACTCAACAACACCACGCTCTCGCATGAAGCCCTCTGCAATTCGTTGCCTCTCAACGTCTTCCATCTGGAACTTCCCCCGCGCTCCCCTGTACAAGTTCGGGACCGTTTATTAAGACGGTCTGCGAGAGAGAGAAGTACTTGTCAATGAGGTAAGAAGGACGCATGAAACGGATGTTAACAATAGCAGGGTTATCTAACTCAAAACAAAATCAATTCATCAAAGATACCAAGCCCATGATACAGAACAATATTAGGTTGAACGCCTTCTTGCTATTTGCAACAGCTTCAGTCTTGATGGCATCCCTCACCTCCTGCAGTGGTGGCAGTTCCAGCGGGGAGTATGTGGCGGTCGTAAATGGAGACCGCATTCCGCTGGAAGAACTAAAAACGCAGATGAACATGTCTAACCTGAAGTATTTTCAGAGTTACGAAGACGAGCTCGCCGCTAGAAAAATTATCACCGATACTTTGGTAATCCAACAGCTACTAGTCGAAGAAGCTTACAAAAGGAACTTTGACGAATTGGAAGATGTAGCGCGCATAGCGCTCTCCAATAAAGAGAAATTTCTATTGGATGCGCTCTTCGAGAGAGAGATTGGTTCCGAGTCGAACATAAGTGAGGCTGAAATTCAGGACTACTTCGATAAGTTGGAGTTCAAATACCGCGCCAGCCATATACTCGTAAAGACTCGTGAAGAGGCCGATGCAATCATGGATTCGCTATCAGCTGGAGTTCCGTTTGGGAGGCTTGCGGTAGCATCTTCAATCGATCGCAATTCCGCCAAAGACAATGGTGATCTTGGCTACTTTTTCTGGGGACAAATGGCCGACCCATTCCAGCGAGCTGTGATTAAGATGTCACCCGGTGATATTTCATCTCCGGTAAAGACTAGATTCGGTTGGCACGTAATCAAACTTACCGAAAAACTACCGAATCCTCAGAGAACGACTCTCCAGCAAATGCGTTACGGAATCAAGCAGGACATGATTGTTGCCGACAGAAACCGGCGCGTGCAGAAATACTTCGAACGTATGCAAGTCAAACACCCAATTACCATCGAAGAGAAAACTGTAGAATTCGTAATGAACAAAAGAGCCGATCTCTATCCGCCATTCTATTTGGAGCAACTTCCGAAATACGATTTTGACTCAGAGCAACTAGATCGTGATGAGGCCGCCCTGCCTCTGGCCACCTGGGATGGAGGGCAGCTGTCACTAGGTCAGTATTTGGTAATGAGTAGAAGCGCTCCAACGTATGCCAGGCCGGACTTGGATGACTTTGAAGGGCTTGAGAACTTCATATTCCGTTTGAAATTCAACGAAATCCTGGGACTCGAAGCGCGTCGTCAGGGGTTGGAGAGTTCTGACAAATTCAAGAATCGCATGAAACGTTTCCGTGAGTTGACCATGGCGGAAATCATGCGTGACTCAATTCCTCAGCCACCGCCGCCAGATGAAGATGAGATTCTCGCCTACTACAATGAAAACCAAGCGGAGTTTACTGTGCCTGAAAAAATGCATCTCTATGAGGTGATGGTAAGTGACAAGAATCAGGCTTTGGAATTGCGCAAGAAAATCAAGGGACTAAACCAACTTAAGAGCGCCGCCGCAGAGCTAACCGAGCGTTCAGGATTCAGAGCCAAAAGGGGAGATTTGGGCCTGATAGAGAGAAAATGGTTTCCCAATGTCTTTGACGCCGCCAAGAGAGTTGCAGTCGGCGGAATTGGTGGGCCGGTAAAATCACGTCTAGGTAAATGGTCGGTTTTCTATGTCGTTGAAAAACGCTCAGAAGAGATTAAGAACATCGACGCAGTCAGACGCAAAATCAATTCGACTATCATAAACTCAAATAAAAGCGCTGCTTTTAGTACGTGGGCGAAGCGGGTAAAAGAGGACGCTGATATCACTATCTATGAGGATGTAATCAAGAAGTCCATTGATACCGACAAATACCCCGGACCGAGTTCATCTCCTGTTAAAGATGTCAGCGCCGCTACCAATAAGTCTGAGGCTGACAGTTCCTCCAAATGAGCTTCACATCAAAGGGGTCGGATGAATCGCCATGACTAAGAACAGGAAAAAACAGAACAGCTTTTCTAGTTTTCTATCTATGAAAAAATCTGCTCTGAAATCAATTGCAATGACAATGTTCATTGTCTGGAGCCTGCCAGTGTATTCTTTTGCAGGGATAGAAAACGCAGACCCGCTGGAAAAAATCGTAGCCCGCGTTGGCAATTATCCAATCCTAATTTCCGAGCTAGCGAATCAAGTGCAATTACTCGCGATGCAAACCGGTTTCAAGCCAACAAGCCAAAGCGATGTAAGCAAGTTTCAAGAGGAAGTCCTGCAACAGTTGGTTAATGAAAAGCTGTTTCTGATAGCCGCACAACAGGACACCACCCTGCGAGTAACCGAACAGGAAATCACCCGGGACCTTGATCGTCAAATCGAGCAAATCTCAGGGCGCTTTCCCGATGAAGAGTCATTTCTTCAGGCCCTATCCTCCGAGGGGCTGACAGTTCGCGAGCTACGTCGCAAGTTCTATCCCGAGATAGAAAACCGATTACTCAAAGACAAATTCGTATCTCGCAAACTAACATCAATTAGCGTCTCCCGTCAGGAAGTCACCGAGTTCTTCAATGAATTCCGCGATTCAATCCCCGATCAACCCGCCAGCATCCGAATCGCACATATTCTTTTGCGAGTTGACGCATCAGGGGTGACCGCTGATTCGGTTCGTGATGTAGCGCGGCGAATCCGCAAAAAGGCGGTTGCAGGCGCCAGGTTTGATGATTTGATAGCAACTTTCAGCGCCCCCGGAGGCGGTGACCTTGGTTTCCTGCGCCGCGAGGAAGTGACCCCCGAGTTTGCCTCTGCCGCGTTTGCATTACGTGTCGGCGATATTTCCGGAGCGGTGCGCACCGGTGTAGGTTATCATATTTTCAAATGCATGGCTCGCACTGATGACAGCATTAACGTAAAACAGATTTTCTTCCCGGTTAACGCCACCCCCGACGATACTCTGCGAACCCTGCGGAAAACGGATTCGCTAATGCAGGAATTACGTAATGGAGCCCCATTTGCAGAGGTAGCTAAAGAATTCTCAACCGACGATGATACTCGACGCACCGAGGGAGAGCTGGGTTGGTATGCTCTAAGCGATTTACCGGAAGAATTCAAGGGAGTCCTAACCGAAGAGTCGAGTGTAGGTGATATTGTCGGTCCGGCAGAGTCGGCGTTCGGATTTCATATTATCAAAGTGTTGGAAAAAAGGTACGCAAAAGAAGTTTCGCTGGAGAATAGCTACGACCAAATCCGCGAATTAGCTCGACGGCGCAAGACCGACGAACTCATCACCGATTGGGTGACCAAGAGAAAAAAAGATACGTTCATAGAAATTCGACCTATCGACTAGATAGTTCAGCGGCGTCTTGATTCCCACAGGCCGAAAGGCATAGCAAGAAAGACACATCAAGAAAGACACAGCAAGAAAGGCCATGCCGACAATGCGTCTTGACCAAATTCTTCCCCTGCTTGGTGTTATCAAACGCAGAACCATCGCCAAGAAGCTAGCCGACAGCGGCTTGATTTCCATAAACGACACCAGCGCCAAAGCCGGTAAGAGTGTTTCTGTAGGTGATATTATACACATAGGCGGAGTAAACCCGCAGACAATCAAAGTTCTTCAACTCCCCGGCAAGTCTCTCTCCAAAGAGCAACGGGTCGATTACTTCGAAGTAATGTAGGCGCCTCTGATTGTTCATTGCATACAATGTTGCTTACATTACAGTTGTACCGCCAGCATTTGTCGCTTACATTGTTCCTAGGCATTAGCGCCTGCTGTGCACCTGATTGATCAACAGAATTGATTGCTCTACACAGTGTCTCCATAGCTTAAAGGAAATATATTCTTAATGTCTGATACAAAAAAACTTCCCAAAACTCTGGGTGAACTACAGAAGCAGAAATACTCGCATCGCAGTATCAAACTGGAAATGCGCGAGAATCTACTAGAGATTATACGTGAGGGAAAGAAACCCTTCTCAGGCATAGTTGGCTTCGACCAAACAGTCTTGCCGCAAATCTATAATGCGATTCTATCACAACACAATTTCATCTTGTTGGGTCTCCGCGGTCAGGCTAAGAGCCGCATCCTGCGTCAACTCCCACAATTGCTCGATGAATATGTGCCTGCAATCCCCGGCAGTCCGCTCAATGAATCACCTCTGGAGCCGGTAACCAGCAAATCAAAAGCGCTAATTGCAGAGCATGGCGCTGATTTAGAATTGCGCTGGATACATCGTTCGGAGCGTTATCAGGAAAAACTCGCTACCCCCGATGTATCAATCGCTGACTTGATTGGTGACATAGACCCTATCAAAGCCGCGCGTGAGAAACGTGACATCTCAGATGTAGAAGTCATTAACTGGGGCATCATCCCCAGAACCAATCGCGGTATCTTTGCCATCAACGAAGCCCCGGACCTTCAGCCTCGAATTCAAGTAGGCCTGTTGAATATTCTCGAAGAGAATGACATTCAAGTGCGTGGTTTTCCATTCCGGGCGCAACTGGATATTCAGTTGGTGTTCACCGCCAATCCCGAAGACTACACCAATCGCGGCAACCTTATTACTCCGCTAAAAGACCGCATTGACTCACAGATAATTACTCACTATCCAAAGTCAGTGAGCGAGTCGGCAAAAATCACTCAGCAGGAAGCTTGGACAGATAGGCCAACGAAAATAACTATTCCGGGTTTTGTGAAAGACTTGGTTGAGGAAGTCACTGTGCTGGCGCGTGAGTCCGAGTATGTGGATCAAACATCCGGGGTTTCGGCGCGTGTCTCAATTGCCGCCTACGAGAACTTGCTCTCGATGATAGAACGCCGAGCCGCATTGAATAATGAGAATGATCTCTATCCGCGAATGTCTGACTTATACGCTATGCTACCGTCACTAACCGGCAAAATCGAGCTAGTGTACGAAGGAGAACTTGAGGGACCGACTCTGGTTGCCACCAGCATGATAGGCCAGGCAATAAAGGGAAGTTTCAAACGCTATTTCCCGGCGCCAAAACAATCACGCCGCAGAAACAACTCACCCATTGATCAGCTTGAACAAGACTCCCCTGCAAACAATCCCTACGAAGCGGTGACTGATTTCTTCGGTAGTGGTATGCGTTTGGAGCTGTCAGATGCCGCGACATTGAAAGAGTATCATGCTACACTAGATTCAATAGCCGGGCTTAAGGAAATCGTCAGTAGATATTTTCAGCCGGCTGATGAAGGTGAGATGTATTTGCGGATGGAATTTGTGTTAGAGGGCTTGCACCAATGTAATACACTCGCCAAAGAAATTCAGGATGCGAATTTCCAGTATAGTGACATGTTAGCGAATATGCTCCGCGACGTTGAAGTTGACACTGACTAGCGCAGAGTCCGGAAGGGCAATATCATGAAAATTCTGTATTCAGATTGGGACGCCGCTCTAGCTAAGGAGGTGCGTCAGTATGCCGGGCTGAAAGACCTTTTTAATCATCTGCTGTTGCAACTCGACGGTGATGTTGATAGAGCGCTCAAAGCAATGCGCCAATTGCAACGCATGGGCTATCTCGATCAGGACCTTGATCTAGATGACTTCGAACGCCGTCTAATGGACGACTCAATCATTGAAGTCTCTCCCAAAGGCAAAGCGCTGACCCGCAAAGGCGAACGCCTGTTGCGGCGCAACGCACTGGAGAAAGTATTCGGCGCCTTGCGAAGCGCTGGACGTGGCAATCACGCCGTCCCGCAGGAAGGCGGCGGAGCCTCGGAGATTTTGCCGGAAAAACGCTCCTATCGTTTTGGTGATGACACTGCGCATATCGATTTCACTGGCTCACTGTTCAACTCGGTTGCCCGCACCGCGAATCTGGAGATGATGCTCTCTGAGGAAGACTTAGAGGTGTATGAAACCGAAAAAACAACTTCCACCGCTACAGCGTTGCTACTAGATGTTTCTCATTCAATGATCCTCTATGGCGAAGATAGAATCACTCCGGCGAAGCAAGTCGCGATGGCAATCGCGGAGTTGATAACCACAAAATATCCCAAAGATTTTCTAACTGTGATTCTCTTTGGTGACTTTGCGCGTGAAGTAAAAATCGAAGACCTGCCCTATTGCGGCGTAGGCCCCTATCACACCAACACCAAAGCCGGTCTGCAAATGGCCAGGCAAATACTGCTGACACGAAAGCATCCCAATAAACAAATCATTATGATAACCGATGGCAAACCGTCGATGATTCGCAAAGACAATGGCCAAATATACAAAAACCCTATCGGTCTCGATCCGGTAATAGTTAATCGCACACTAGACGAAGCGGTTATCTGTCGGAAAAAAAGAATTCCAATCACAACTTTCATGGTAACCGAAGATCCCTACCTCCGACAATTCGTGGAGCAATTGACCGAGCTAAATCACGGACAAGCCTACTTCAGCTCGCTAGACAGACTAGGTGAGTTCGTCATAAGTGATTTCCTCAATAAGCGTCGAGGCGCCAAGTAGCAATGGCGCCTAGAAACTCTCTCTCTGGCAGGTGAGTTGATGAAACTTGTAAACAGAAAACTGATGCGTGAAATTGACAGCGCCGCTATAAATGGCTCAGTCAGTGACGTGGCGGCGATTCCTGTTATCGAGCTAATGGAAACCGCCGGCAGAGCCTTGGCCGAAGCGATAGTCGAAGACTTTCTCGATACTCCCGCTGGTTGTGTTGTGACGATATTTTGCGGCAAAGGGAACAATGGTGGTGATGGACTGGTAATAGCTCGCTACTTATCAGATTGGAACGTGAATGTAGAGGTGTATGTAACCGGGCGCCGCGAAGAACTCTCTGATGCGTCACAAACAAATTTGGACCGTCTAGGTGACACTAATGTCAAAGTTCTCCATCTCGAAAATATCTCCGAGATGCCTGCTACCATAGAGTCAGACTTAGTGGTAGATGCGCTTCTGGGTAGTGGCGTTGAGGGCGCTTTGCGTGGTTTGACTTTGGAGCTGGTTTGCTACATCAACAAACAAAGCGCCGCTATTTGTGCGATTGATAATCCAACCGGATTGGATATCGACACCGGAGCTGTGACGAGCGAATGTATCACCGCTGATTTTACGTACTCATTGGCAGTACCCAAAGTCGGTCACTACATGTATCCTGGTAAAGAACATGTCGGTGTCGCGCGAACTATTGATATTGGAATCCCGCAATCAGTTGTCGAGAGTTTCAAAGTCAATGACAATTTGATAACCCCGGAATACATCGCCGAAAACCTTCCATCTCGTCCATCCGATGCACACAAGGGAACCTTCGGGCGTCTCTTTTCCCTAAGCGGTTCAAGAGGCATGACCGGAGCCGGAGCGCTAAGCGCCAAAGCGGCCCTGCGCGCAGGCGTCGGGATAGTGACTGTAGGTTGCCCGGATTCACTTGAGGCGATTTATGAAATCAAACTCGATGAATCAATGACACTAGGGTTGCCATCAGTGGCCAAACGCGGCGCCCTGTCTTTGAGAGCGTTAGGTAATGTTCTAAGCGCCCTGAACAAATCAACTGCGGCGATAATTGGTCCCGGCCTGGGAAGACATAGCGAAACCGAACGATTGATTCAAAGAGTTGTTTCACGAATAAAAACTACCTGCGTGCTCGATGCTGACGGACTCAACGCCTTCGAGAAAGACACTACAGTTCTTGAAAGCAATCATGCCCCGCATATCCTAACACCACATGAAGGCGAATTCAAGAGGCTCACTGGCGCAGCGCCTCCGGCAAGTTTTCCAGAACGCGCCAAAGCAGTGCGTGAGGCCGCCAAGAGATTCAATTCGGTGGTGTTGCTAAAAGGCGGACCAACACTAATAGCAGACCGCGACGGAACTCTATACCTCAATCCAACCGGCAACTCCGGCATGGCCACTGGAGGTTCCGGTGACGTCCTAAGCGGAATCATCGGCGCCCTGTTAGCGCAAGGAAACACGCCCATCCAAGCCGCAACTTGCGGAGCATACCTGCATGGTTTAGCTGGTGACTTAGCCGCAAGCGAGCTGGGCGAGCGCTCCCTAATAGCCGGTGACTTAATAGAATTCCTGCCATTCGCATTCGATTTACTTGATAAGTAAATCCGAATCACTTTGAATTCCCACTTTCTACATCCAGGAACAAACAAAAACCCGGACCAGCAACTGCATTGCGCAGAAAACCTGATCCGGGTTTAGTTATCAGTTACTATTGTATTTCACAGCTCAAACAGCTCCGGGACCTCTTTCTCCAGTGCTAATCCGCACGGCCTGCTCCACCGGGACGACATAAATCTTACCGTCACCACAGAGACCTGTGTGAGCCACTTTTTCTATTGTTTCAACTAACGAATCGACCATCTCTTCAAGACAAAAGATTTCAATCTTCGATATAGAAATAAAATCCTCTGGTCCGTTAACCTGATCGAGGCCGTCAGCAGGAGCGCTGCGTCGTCCGAAGCCTTTGACTTCGGTGACGCTCATGCCGGGCATACCCTTGATTTTGTGTAGAGCCAAAGTAACTTCTGATAGTCGATGTGACTTAACGTATGCTTTAATCTTTTTCATTATGATTGCTCCTCAGTTGTTGCGACCACAGCCTGAGCCGGGGCGTCGGTGAACCATTTATAAATAGCTGGCAAAACCAGCAATGTCAGAACAGTTGAAGTAATCAACCCGCCTACGACAACAGTTGCCAGCGGACGTTGAACTTCGCTTCCAATTCCCGTGGCCAGTAATAGCGGAGCCAGTCCCAGCCCCGTTGTAACCGCTGTCATCAACACCGGTCGTAAACGCTGTGATGCGCCTTTGAAAGACGCCTCGGCAATCGACATACCCTCAGCCACCAGCTGATTGAAATATGTCACCAAAACAATTCCATTAAGTAGCGCTATTCCAAAGAGCGCTATAAAGCCCACTGACGCCGGAACCGAAAGGTTTTGGCCCGTCACCCATAGCCCCACAATACCTCCAACCAAAGCCAAAGGTAGATTCAGGAAAATGAGCAATGAGTTCTTTAACGAATTGAAACTGGAGAACAGCAAGAAAAACACCACCAACAGTGTAATCGGAATCACTACCGCCAGTCTGGCATTAGCCTCCTGTTGCAGGCGGAACTGCCCGCCCCAGGTTGTGAAATATCCAGCTGGCAAATTAACTTCTGCGTCAATTGCCTTCTGTGCGTCATGTACAAAAGAGGTAATATCACGACCAGTGACATTACACTGAATCGTTATGAAGCGCTGATTATTCTCACGAGTGATTTGCCTGGGGCCAACTATTTGTTCTATGGAGACCAATTCATGCAACGGAATCCATGCTCCATCAGGTGTGGGAATCAATATCTGCCCGATTGCTTCAGGTGTGTTGCGATGTGACTCACTATATCGAACACGTATATCAAAGCGCTTGACGCCTTCAAAAATTTGTCCGGCGATTTCTCCACCAACAGCGGCTTTAATAACCTCCTGCACATCCGCTACATTTATTCCATAACGAGCAATAGCCTGACGATCAACACGCATCAACAATTGTGGTGTACCCGAAACCTGATCCGGCTGAACATCAGCGGCCCCAGGAACTTCTCCAACAATTTGCGCGATTTCATCGGCCTTAGCCTTAAGCGAATCAAGATCATCACCAAACACTTTTATGGCCAACTCAGCGCGCACACCCTCAAGCAACTCATCAACCGTCATCTGAATTGGTTGTGTGAAGTTAGTCAGAACTCCCGGGATATTGCCTATCTTCTGACGTATGTGTTCTTGTAGGCCTTCTTGAGTCGTAGCGGTGGTCCACTCCTCACGCGGTTTGAGAAGAATATACATTTCGGCGCTATTGACCGGATCGGTATGGGCGCCGACTTCTCCTCGTCCAATTCTAGTGACAACACCAGTGACATCCTTGAGCTTGGTAAGCCTGCGCTCAACGATTTGTGTTATTCGCGTACTCTCGGTCAAGGCAATTGAAGGAGCCATTGTCAGTCGCAGAACAAGTGTGCCCTCTTGAAGAGTCGGTGTAAACTCAGAACCAAGGCGCGGATAAATGACACCACCTAGAACCGTCAATGAGACTGCCAAGAGCAAAGCCAAGAAGCGCCGAGCTATCATGAACCGCAGAATTGGCTGGTAGATAATCAACAACCAGCGCACCAATCCTCTTTCACCATCATCAGAAGCAGAAGGTCTTTTCTTGGGGCGACGCATAAGTATTGACGACAGAACCGGAGCGACAGCCGTTGCAAAAATCAAAGCGCCAAACATCGCCAAAGCAACAGTGTAGGCCAACGGCTTAAAGGTCTTGCCTTCCACGCCTGAAAGTGTGAACAGCGGAAGGAAGACGACGATAATAATGAAAGTCGCAAAAGCAATCGGTCGCCCCACTTCTTTGCAAGCGCGCGCGACAACATGAATACGAGATTCCGATGGCTCGGCGTTCCGCAATAGCCGCTCCGTGTTTTCCACCATCACTACCGAACCATCTACCAACATACCGATAGCGATTGCCAGTCCACCAAATGACATCAGGTTAGCGGATATGCCGAACTGTTTCATCCCGATAAACGCAAATAGCACCGAAAATGGAATAGACAACGCCACCGCTACGCTAGGACGCAAACTGCCCCAGAAAATCATTAGAATAAATACTACTAGAATCATTCCTTCGAGAAGCGCGTTAGTGACTGTTTTTACACAAGCCGCAACCAAAGTCTTTTGCTCGTAGTAAGGAACAAGTTTGACTCCCTCAGGTAGGAGTTTGTTGATTTTCTCCATCTTGGATTCAACAGCTTCAATGACAGTGGAGGAATTAGCCCCAAGCAGTTTCACCACCATTCCAGAAATAACTTCCGAAACACCATTGTAAGTTTGCACACCACGACGAATCGCGCCGCCGATGTTAATATCGGCTATTTGGTTGAGAAAAATTGGAGTCCCATCCTCGGATTTAACTACAATATTCTCAAGATCGTCGACGGTGTATGCGAGCCCGACCGAGCGCACAATCAGTTCTTCTGCGTCACGCTCAATAAATTGCGCGCCAACATTGAGATTGTTGGCCCGAATAGTTTCAATCAATTCAGACAATGAAATATTGTAACGCAGCAGTCCCTCAGGATGAACATCGATTTGAAATTGTTTTTCATATCCACCAATACCGAGAACCTCAGTGACACCCGGCACAGTTTGCAGATGGAACTTAACCAGCCAATCCTGAATGCTTCGCAACTCTTCAAGACTGTAGTTACCGGTTTCATCATCCAGATAGTAAAAAAGTATCAACCCCATGCCAGTTGAAATAGGCCCCATTGCCGGATCGCCAAATCCCTCAGGAATCTGCTCGCGCGCTTCCTGCAGGCGTTCATCCACCAATCGACGCGCAAAATACACATCGACATCATCCTCGAAATACACACTAACAACTGAGAGGCCAAAGTTTGACACTGAACGTATTTTTGCAATTCCCGGAAGACCGTTCATCGCCGCTTCCACCGGGTATGTGATGTATTGTTCAATTTCCTCCGGCGCCAAGCCTTCAGTGGTGGTAAAAACTTGCACCAAATTGGGTGACACATCCGGGAAAGCGTCAATAGGCAGTTGTTTATAGCTGAAGTACCCGGCTATCATAATCACGATTCCAAAAACCAGAATCAGGAGACGGTTCCTCAGCGAAAGCTCTATGATTTTATCTATCATTGTTGATTTCCCCTTGGAGTTAGTGGCTGTGGCCGCTGCTTAGTGAGCTTTTGTCAAGCTCAGACTTGAGTGTAAAGCCACCCTGGCTGACATATTTCTGCCCGAGCGCCAGGCCCGAAAGGATTTCAACTGATGATATGTTGATTCGACCAACCTTCACCGGAGATGGCACAAACCCCTCCGGTGTGCTCACAAATATCACATCGCCGCCTTCAAACTTCTGCAACGATGACTTCGGAACGAGGATAGAAACAGATTCTTCACTGGCCAAGATCTTCCCCTCTACAAATAGTCCTGGTCTCCAATTGCGGTCATGATTAGGCAAAACTACTCTGGCGGTTGCCGTGCGTGTGTGTTCATCAATGATAGGGGAGAGATAAGAAATCACCCCCGTAACGTTTGGAAATTCGCGACCGGATGACACCGTCACCTGCTGGCCAACTCGCACATGCGCCAAATGCATTTGGTAAATCGAAAGATTCACCCAAACAGTATCAATGTCGGCGATAACGTAAACCGGTCCGTCATCTGAGCGAACTTCTCCGATAGTGATATGCTTTTCGATTACTATACCGTCGAGAAGAGATTTTATGTTGTAAGAAACCAACCCCTCGTTACTCTCTATCACAGCTAGAGTCTCACCTTTTTTGACCCTGTCCCCCAGACGCTTGTTAACTTTCTTTACCACACCTGGAAATCGAGGCGCTATGTGGGCAAGCTTGTCACTGTTTACTACAACTTCTCCCGGGACTGAGATTTCAATCCTTAATGTTCCTTTGCCAGCGGTAGAAAGTTCAATTCCAAACTCCTCCAACTCAGCCTTGGAAAGTGTGACAATCTCATCGTGTCCTTCTTCCTCGCCGGCATGATCATCGTGGTCGTCATGGTCGTTATGGTCGTCGCCGGCAAAAGCCCCCCCGGAGGTCATCAAGCCCAACAGGACAAGCAG
>JAJRPM010000009.1 GCA_024280775.1 Candidatus Zixiibacteriota bacterium
CTATTGTTCGTCTGAAACAGCTCTACAAGAGCGCATTTCGGCTAATAACACGCACACTACTCCCGATGCATTACACACAAAGGAATCCGGAAACAATCCAGTGTACATAGCCCAGAAAATAGAACTTCTTCAACAAGCCCGAAGGCGGGCGCCCAGGCAAACAACGATAGAAGCAGGGTGCATATTCCATCACATAGTACCGACTCTAGATCCGCGAGCATGTATATCTCGTCACATCGGTAATAGCTTGCTATGGGAATGTGCTGACCTACGCATTAATCCGAATGACGCATATCATAGGAGAGAACCATAGAATAGGCAATTTTGCGGTAGGAAAGTGAAATGTGTGGATTGGACAAGACTTAGAGGCGATGGCGAGCTATAAACCGATATACGAAATCACGAAACCTTCGAGGCGCAATTCTTAGGACAATGACCAAACGATAAATTCCGCCCAAAAGCTCAAAAATTCTCAGAACCGCATCCGAGCCTTCCCAAACTTCGTCGTTATCAAGTAAAATCACGCTCCACTTTTGCGGGTCGGAATCAAGCTCAACCGGGCAGGTTGATTGTGTGTTTTGCAGTGGTGTGAATTCGAATATCTCACGTTCATCACGCGCCCGAATCCAACCCACAAATCCGTTACACAGCCCGCAGGCATTGTCATAGAAAATTGTGGCCTGTTTCATTTATTTCCAAACAACAACAGTTCAGTAGGCGGGGTCGCCCACAGCTTGCTGTGGGGATGTACAGATTTTAATTCCTTATAAGCAATACAAACGCGTTTACCCGCATATATCCCAATGACTTGTTCTGAACAAACAAACCCACAGCAAGCTGTGGGCGACCCGACTAGTAGATTCCGAATTGTCCGTAGGGTCGATAGAACGAGTTAACTTGGATTTCCCCATGCAAACTATGGCATTCGCGTTTTGGAGTCTGTTTGATTTAATCCATTGGTCAATTCTACTATCGATTTTGCTCTTAAGAACGTTACTATTCCAATAAGTATCTTCTGGAACCTTGACAATGATTATCCTTGGCCCATCCCATAGTACCCTCGATTCCAATTTATCTTTTATCGACCTAATAAAAGATTCTGCCATTAATTCGTCTGATAATTCTCTCCTCATGTTTGCAGTTCTATGAGTACACTCCACGTAGACACACGGACCTTCTTCAAGAGGCATTATTAGTAAGTCAGCAGTTTTCCTACTTTCGCTGGAAAAAAGTAGATTTGTCTGGAGACCGTATCCCTTGAATCGTATGCCACTTGTCAGTTCGAATATCAGACCTCGTGCCATGTCAGTATTCTTGAGTCTCTTCAGGAAAGCATCTCTGCGTTCATCTCGGTCCCAGTCGTTTCGGAATTCCGAAACTGATTTCGCGATCGTACCTAGTTCAACTAGTTTCTGGTTCATGGTTATGGATTGCAAACTAGAGCCTTGCTTTTTCCACTCTTTATATGACTTAAAATAGGTGTGCCAAAAATTTCTCTTTTCGAAATTCACTTTGTCTGGACTCATTACATTCTTCCTGAATGTTGGGCCTAGTTCTGCCATGAAATTGTCAACTATTTCTTCAAAGTCGATGTCTCTTACCGCAATCATTGGCAATCCTTTTCTAGCTGGCCGAGTGGCGTACCTCTCGGGTGGTCTACTCTTGCCATTATAAGACGCGCGTTGAGAATATACACAACAAAACCACCACAATCCAACACCAAATTCACAACGCCCCCCTAATTGAGGGCTAAGCCTAACAAACTACAAAAATACTACAACATTCCTCCACCACACACCCATATATGCCAAACGAACCCATTTTCACCCTACTTCAATTCCGCCGGCCGCATCTCCGCATCTACTTTTTTCCCAAAACGAACAACAATTTCAGGTATTGCATCAATGTCAGACTCTTCAGTCCTGAAGTTTACTATGCAAGAGCGCAGGGCATACATTCCGCGGATTATTGCGTTGGAGACAAACAGTTCGCCGGAGCGTTGCAGGCGGGATAGTAATTCACTGTTCAGGTTATCCAGGTATTTTTCGCGTTCCGGGGTGTCACTTGCTAAGTCTTGTGGCACATAGCGGAAGGTGGTGATACTCAAATGTTGACTAATAGCTTCCAGCTCGGGGCGCTCGTTCACTTTTTCAAACAAACGTTCTGCGAGCGCTATGTCATCTGAGAGCATCTCACGATAACCGTCACTGCCAGCCTGTTGCAGCGCCAGCCATACCTTAAGCGCTTTGAAACCACGAGTGTTTTGCGGCCCAAAATCAACCAGCGATGTTAAAGGCTCGCCGTCAATGTCATCGAATTTGTAATAAGGTGGATGATAGCTAAATGTTTCGCTCATCAACTTTGCGTCACGCACCAAAGCGCAACCAGCCTCAATCGGCGAGTAAAGCCACTTGTGCGGGTCCATAGCAATCGAGTCCGCTTGAACAATCTCGCAAATCCCCTCAGGAGATTCCGGCAAAGCCGCCGCAAACGCCCCATAGGCGCCGTCAGCATGAAACCACAGGTCATACTTGCGGCATATCTCAGCAATCTCAGAAAGAGAGTCAACCACCCCGGCGCTAACCGAACCAGCCGTGCCGACTACCATAAACGGCTTATCCCCCGCCTCGCCATCGGCGACAATTTGTTTCTCCAGCGCCGTCAAATCCATGCGCAGAGATTCATCGGTGGGTATCCAGCGAATCGACTCCGAACCCAGCCCGCACATATCAGCGGCCTTGTAAACCCAGGTATGCGTCTCGGCGGAAACATAAACTCGCAACTGACGAGCATCGGCGTGGCGCATTCCATACTTTTGAATATCCCAACCGGCCTTAGCCTTACGCCCCACAAGAAATCCGACAAAGTTAGCCATATTCCCGCCGCTGACCAAAACACCTCCGCACTCACTGTCATATCCTATTAACTCCGAAATCCAGCGAATCGTCTGCAACTCAATTTCAGTAGCCACCGGAGAAAGAGTCCAGCCCCCCACATTAGGATTAACCGCGGCGGCCAGCGCCTCGGCAAGAATCCCAATAGGCGCCGCCGATGAGGTGATATAGCCCAGGAACCTCGGATGACCATTGAAAAGCGAGTGGTCAAACAACTTCCGCGCCGTATCCGAAAGCAACTCCGCCGGAGACATCGAGGTTTTCCGCAGTGCAAGGCCAGAGCCAATCAGCTCACGGATTTCCGAGGGCGCCTCACCGGTAGTAACCGGCCGATTAGGCAATGACTCCAACAAGTCCGCGATAGTATCAATCAACTGATGTCCAGCAGTCCTAAACTCAACTGCGCTCATATCGACAGGGGCGTTTCGTTTTTTCATATATGGTATGCTCTCTAAGGGGTTGCTTTCGGAATTGAGGTTTGCATAGAGATAAGAATAGCATAGATAGTCTGCAGGAGCAATTCCGGCATACCGTGAACATACGCCTAACACAGCCATCCTGAACAAAGCCACCCTAAATCGGTTCTAACAAAAGGAAGGAAACCCGCTTGAAGAGCCAAGCTCAAGCGTATATATTGAGCCAGTCTTGAGCGAGGCGGCATTGATGGGTTTGATTCTTCACCTTGGCGAAGCCTCGAATAAGTAATTTGGAAGCAAGTATAGTAGCATAAACCACGGATAAGGAGCGCTTGATGGCTTTAGTAAATTATGAAGTGAAAGACGGAATCGCATGGTTGACTCTTTGTGATCCGCCGGCAAACACTTATACCTATGAAATGCTCACCGAGCTTGATAAGGGTATTCTCGAAGCCCGGATGGACGAGAAGGCATACGTAATTGTGCTAACCGGCGCCGGCGACAAATTTTTCTCCGCAGGCGCCAATATCAAAATGCTTACTTCGGTGACTCCCTATTTCAAATACTATTTCTGTTTGCATGCCAATGAAACTCTGAATCGTTTAGAGCAAACTCCGAAACTGGTAATCGGCGCTATCAACGGACATTGTGTCGGCGGCGGTTTGGAAATCGCCATGGCCTGTGACATTCGCCTCGCCAAAAAAGACGGCGGCAAAATTGGTCTACCGGAAGTGACCCTCGGCGTTCTCCCGGGAACAGGCGGAACCCAGCGTCTTGCGCGTCTGATTGGCAAATCCAAGTCAATCGAATTGATGGCCACCGGCCGGACATTTGAATTTGATGAGGCTAAGGAATTGGGAATTGTCAATCATCTCTTCGAAGGTGACAATTTCATAGAGCAAGTCACCGACTACGCCAAGCAGTTTGTTCCGCCAGGCAAAGCCTCCAAAGCTGTCGGTCGCATCAAGCGTTCGGTATGTTCGGGGCTCGAGATTCCGTTCGGTGAAGGGCTTTCATTGGAGCGCGAATTGCAACAGCAACTCTTTGACAGTCAGGACGCCAAAGAAGGTCTGAACGCCTATATCGAGAAAAGAACCGCTGTGTTCAAGGGCCTGTAACCGATATTTCGAATAAGAAATCACTATGACTGCAATCACAGCAACTGACACTAAGATCAAAGAGTTAGTCAAACCCGGGCGCTTGCTAATCAATGGCGAATGGGTAGACGCTAGCTCCTCTGCGACACTCGAAACCATAAACCCCGCCACCGGAGAAGTGATAACCACTTTCGCCGAGGCCGGGGCCGACGATGTAGACAAAGCCGTCGCATCGGCGCGCACTGCTTTCGAGGGTAAGTGGAGCGCCATACCTGCCGCCCGGCGCGGTATGTATCTGGCCAAGTTGGCGGATTTGATAATCGAAAATGGCGAGCGTTTGGCGCTGCTAGAAACTAGTGACAATGGCAAACCATATTTCGAATCCAGCAAGATAGATATTCCCTTTGCGGCTAATGTCTTTCGCTACTTTTCCGGTTGGGCTGATAAACTATCAGGTCAAACAATTCCATCGCGCTCGGATGCGTTCATGTTCACCAGACGTGAGCCACTGGGCGTAGTTGCGCAGATTATCCCCTGGAATTTACCACTGGTAATGTGCGCCTGGAAACTGGCTCCTGCTCTAGCGGCAGGTAACACTGTAGTTCTCAAACCCGCAGAGCAAACTCCCCTGACCGCATTAGCGCTAGGTGAGCTAATCGCCGAAGCCGGTTTTCCGCCGGGAGTGGTGAATATCCTCACCGGACGGGGCGAAGTAACCGGTGCGGCGCTGGTTAAGCACAAGGGCATCGACAAGATTTCATTCACCGGCTCTGTACCGGTTGGAAAAGAAATCATGAAAAGCGCCGCAGATAACCTAACCAAGCTGACTCTTGAACTTGGCGGAAAATCACCAAACATCATCTTCGCCGATGCCAATATGAAAGCCGCCTTGCGCGGGGCTATCAATGGAATTTTCTACGGTAAAGGCGAATTATGTTGCGCCGGGTCGCGCTTGTTAGTGCAACGTGAGTGTTATGACACTGTTGTCACAGCTCTGCAGGAACAAGTAGCCAAATTGCAAGTTGGTGATCCGTTTGATAAGAAGACCCGCATCGGGGCATTGATTTCCAAAGAACAAATGAACCGCGTGTTAGAGTATGTCGAAATCGGCAAGAAAGAAGGAGCCAAGCTGGTAGCCGGTGGCGAACGTGTTACATTCGACAATGAATTCGCCAATGGCTGTTTTGTGGCCCCGACTATTTTTGCAGATGTAGATAACAGCATGCGCATAGCGCAGGAAGAAATCTTTGGTCCGGCATTGGCTGTGATTCCATTTGATAGCGAAGAAGAAGCGCTGTCAATTGCCAATGACTCTAGCTTTGGACTAGCGGCTGCTATCTGGACAAGTGACATCAAACGCGCACATAGACTAGCGGCCGGACTCAAAGCCGGAACAGTTTGGGTGAACACAGTCAACATGTTTGATGCGTCATTGCCCTTCGGAGGTTTCAAAAACTCCGGTTTCGGTCGTGACTTGGGCGAGGATGCGCTCGATGGTTATCTTCAAACAAAATCTGTGTGGGTGGACTTAACCGCGGATTGATTACTATGAAATCTCGGAAAACGATTCGAGCTCTGTTGATGGTGATGGTTGCTTTGCCAGCGCTTGTGTTGCAATCTTGCGCTGGTGGAGGAATTGGCAAAGTCATCCCTGCCGAAGCAAGACAAACAGCCAAGACCTGGCGCATTCTGCCGCGTTATGACTATCGGGGCAGCAGTTTCGACAAAGGACGTGTCACTGCCTCAAATCGCTCGCTAGTAGATGCCATAAAGGCTGAGTTAGTAGAGGATGTTACCTTCTACTACAATGATACGCCAACTGCAGATATTACTGTTACATTAGATGAAAGACAAGAAAGCATAGGCTTTGGTCAAGTGGGTGGATTGAACAAACGCAAGACTGTCTATTATATTGAGTTTTTCGATCGCGACGGTGAGCGATTGGGTGGTTACTATGATAGAAATCAACAGTATATACGCACTAACAATGATCCGGCCTTAGTTCGCCAACTGGCAGAGACAATTCTCGTGGCTTTGAATGGTGAATAAGCAACGCTCTTTTTTGTGGCCGACCAAGTCTTAAAATTACCATCAAAGCTTTTGACCATATTCGACGAGAATCCTCATGAAAAACATTACTCGAAAAGTGTACCTGGCAGGCAGCGCCCGCACACCAATTGGGAAATTCGGTGGCGGACTAAAGTCATTGAGTGTCGCCGATCTCGGTACAGCTACCGCCGAGGCGTCACTGACACGCGCCGGTGTAGCGCCCGAAGCAATAGAAGAAACCTTTTTCGGTTGTGGCAGGCAGGCTGGCGCCGGTCCCAATGTGGCGCGCCAAATCGCATACCGTTGCAAAGTACCTCTCGACCAAGCCGCCACCACAATCAACCTGGCCTGCGCATCGAGTCTACACACTATCATATCCGCCGCAAGAGCAATTCGCACCGGTGACATTGATTGCGCACTGGTAGGTGGCGCTGAATCAATGAGCAATGTTCCTCACATGATTCTCGGCGCTCGCTGGGGGATTCCTCTGGGTCAATCCAAACTTGTCGACGGAATGTACTACGACGGTTTCCATTGTCGGTTGTGCGATATGCTAATGGGGGCCACCGCAGATAAGTTAGCGCAAGTCAAATCAATTACACGCGAACAACAAGACCAGTACGCTCTTGAATCACAACTAAAAGCCGAGAGCGCCCAGAAAGACGGACTCTTCAAGCAAGAAATCACACCAGTGACTATTTCATCACGCAGAGGTGACAAAGTAATAGACACAGACGAGCATTTGCGTCATGGGTCTACTCTCGAAGGACTGGCGAAACTGCGACCGGTTTTCGGCGCCGATGGTACAGTGACCGCCGGCAACGCCTGCGGAATTACCGATGGCGCATCATCAATGATCATCTTAAGCGAAGACAAAGTTAATGAGCTTGGAATCACACCAGAAGCGGAACTAGTAGGCTATGCCCAATCCGGGGTTGAGCCGGATTTGATGGGACTCGGTCCGGTTCCCGCGACCAAAGCGCTCTTGCAACAAGTAGAGATGTCACTCGATGATATTGACTTGGTGGAAATAAATGAGGCCTTCGCCGGGCAGGTGCTCGCTTGTCTGACAGAATTGCCAGTTGATGAAAGTCGTCTCAATGTTCACGGCGGCGCTATAGCTCTAGGGCATCCGATTGGCGCCACCGGAGCTAGAATCGTCACTACCCTTTTGCATGCGCTAAAAGAGCGCAAGCAAGAGTTAGGACTAGCAACGCTATGTGTCTCAGGTGGTCAGGGTTCGGCGCTACTCTTTCGCCGTGTGTCATAAGTAGGGTACAGGGGAATTCCAATCGCACAATCCGATACAATATCTAATACATCAACAGCGGAGTACACACTAGCGGAGTTGATGGTTGTCACTGCCGCTCGTGAAATCAAAGACGGTGAAGTCGTCTATGTAGGTATGCGTTTGCCCCTGTTGGCATTCTTGATGGCCAAAAATCTGCATGCGCCGTCAGCGGTGGGCTTCTATGAAAACGGTTTGATACGTGAGACTCCGTCATCTGAGTTGCTCTTCACTATGGGAGACCCGCCAAATATCCTCGGAGCCACACAAGCCGGCGATATGCTCAATGTGATGGGCATGCTTCAAAGCGGACGTGTAGACATTGGGTTTCTTGGCGCAGGTGAAGTTGACAAATTCGGCAACCTGAATTCCACTGCGGTGCATAAAGTCGATGGTTCAATAGTGCGTCTTCCGGGTTCCGGCGGCGCATCAGATATTGCCTCGCTCGCCAAACGCACAGTGATGTTAGTTGAGCACAGCAAACGTCGTCTGCCAGAGCGTGTTTCTTATGTGACATCACCCGGATATGGGGACGGCGGTGACTGGCGTCAGCAAGTGGGTTTGATTCGCGGTGGCCCGAGTTGTTTGATTACAACTATGGGTGTCTTTCGTTTCGATAACAAAGATAACTCAGCGCGTCTTGAGAGCATTCATCCGAGTGTCGATAGCTCTGTCATCAAGAGTGAAACCGGTTGGGAAATCGTTAGCGATGATTCTACGAGATCTACGCAAGAGCCGTCAAAAGAAGAACTCGCTCTGATTCGCAAAATTGACCCCAAACGTTTTTGGACAGCATAAGAATTTCATCCAAACGATATTCAAACACATATCCAAACACCATGAGTTACAACTTGATAAAATACCATAGTGACGGTACAGTCGCGATCATCACACTAAACTCGCCGCCCCTAAATATTATCACTATTGCAATGATGGGCGAAATCAATACCGCGCTCAAGAGATGTATTCAAGAGGGCGTTGGTGTAATAGTCGTTGAAGGCGCTGGCGAGAAAGCATTTTCGGCTGGCGTCGAGATCAGCGAACACACTCCTGAGCTAGTGGAAACAATGCTCACATCATTTCATGAAATTTTTCGCACTTTGGCAAAAGCTCAACAGGAAAGTGGACTAGTGACAGTGGCGAAAATCAAGGGACATTGCCTTGGCGGTGGATGCGAGTTAGCCTGCTTTTGTGATATAGTAATCGCCGCTGAAAATTCAAAACTCGGAACGCCCGAGATTCTACTAGGCTGTTATCCTCCGGTTGCCGCGGCGTTGTTTCCGGCAATGTTAGGAAGAAAGCAGGCCGAGCGCCTGATGTTCAGCGGAGACATCATCGGTAGCGAAAAAGCATTGCAAATCGGCTTAGTGACAGATGTTGTGACAGGTTCCCAATTGGATGAAAAAGTCACATCCACTGTTGCCGCGATAGCAGACAAAAGCTCTGCGGTTTTGCATCTCCTGCGTAAGTCCGAGTCAGACTGGCGGGCAGACTTCCTTAGCCAGTTAGATATCGCAGAGCAAGTCTATTTGCGAGAATTGACACAACTTGAAGATATGCAGGAAGGCATAGTGGCCTTCCAACAAAAACGAGCTCCAGTATGGAAGAATCGATGACCGCGAAAAACAAACTGATGAGTATGTCAGAGGCTATCTCTGAGCTAACGAGCGACGAGATGTCAATTGTGATGGGCTCGGGGATGGAGCAGAATATCCCCTTTTCCGCCGGACACGAATTGATTCGCCAAAAGCGACGTAACTTACATCTGGTCGGCCCAATTTCTGATATTCTCTTTGACCAATTGATAGGCGCTGGATGTGTCAGTAAAGTCAGCGCCGCCTGGGTGGGGAATGTCATGATGGGCTCAGCCTACAATTTCCGCCGTTCCATTGAACAAGGAATTCCCCACAAAGTTGAAGTGACAGACTATTCAAATTTCGCTATTGCCTGCGCCTTGCATGCCGCAGCTCTTGGGGTCCCATATTTGCCTATGCGCTCACTACTGGGGACAGATATTCTCAAGAACAATCCGAATCTAATTGAGATTGAATCACCGTTCGATACATCCGAGAAACTGAGCGCAGTCAAAGCGCTTTGTCCTGACCTGGCGATAATACATGCGCAACGCGCAGATTGTCACGGCTCAGCGCATATTTGGGGCGGACTTGGAGTCGTCGCTGATTCAGCAAAGGCTTCCAAACGAACATTGATACTCGCGGATGAAATTGTAGAAACTGAAGTGATTGAGTCAGACCCCAATCGCACTGTAGTCCCCGGATTCCTAGTTGATGCAGTGGTGTGTGAACCTTATGCGGCGCATCCGTCACCATCGCAGGGTAAATACAATCGGGACCATCATCACTACACCGAGTATCATGCAGATACAAAAGATCGCGAAGGGTTCTTGAATTGGCTGGAGCGTTGGGTATTTGAAGTTCCAGATAGAGCGGGCTATCGCAGATTGCTGGGTGATGCGAGATTGTTGGAGCTTAGTGTGAGAGATACAGCTTTGGCGGCGGAAACTGACTTTGGGTATTAGAGGCTCTTCCTGAAATCAAAAGCCTCTAAGTCAACCCCCTAAGTCAACGATGTGAGCAGATTCTGAATCTCAGCAATCATGAACGGTTTGCCCAGGAAACCGTCTGCCTTTTGAATCAATTCTTTATCTTCAAACTCTTCGATATTGTAACCGGATATAACCGCCACAGGTAGGTCGGTTCTGTGTTCCTTGATCTTATCCAGCAATTCAATTCCGGTCATATTGGGCATCCGGAAATCAGTGATAACCAAAGAGAAGTCTTGTTCACCAATTTTCTCCAGCGCTTCTTTGCCATCTCTGGCAATAATACCCTGGTAATCCAAAGCCTCAAGCATCTCCACTAATAGTGTGGCCATGTTGGGATTGTCATCTACTATTAAGACCGGTTTTGTCATAGTCGCGTTATCGTCCGTGCAGTAAATCGATTAGTAATTGAACTAGCTAATGCATGTTCTTTCGATTGCAATTTGGCGAGGGCGTCTAAGACAGACACCAAGGCCGAACGCAATTCCTCCTATGGACAATTTCGGCGGCAGAGAGTTTTTCTTTAACCTGCTAGCGCTGCTTCTGTAGATAAGTAACTGGAAATCAAGGTATTTCTGCAGGTTGCGCCGGCAGCTTGTTTCAAGCTGGTATGCGACGGATTATCATATTGCGCAATTCCTGCACCCCGGCGCCAGTATGCGCTGAAACCAACAAATGCTCTCCGGAGCTGGAGTTCTCTGGCGGCGGGATGAAATCAGGATTGAGATCAATTTTGTTGTAGGCTATTATCGACGGCGCCGTGGCGCCGATTTCTGTTAGAGTTTTCTGAGTTTGTTCAATTTTGTGAGGGAAAAATTCATCAGAGCAATCTACTACATGAATCAGCAAATCCGCCAAAACCGCTTCTTCAAGAGTGGACTTAAAAGACTCAATTAGCTCATGGGGCAACTTGCGAATGAAACCCACAGTATCAGTGAAAAGAACACGTGTTGGATATGGCTCAGACATGACCCGGCTGGTAGGGTCCAAAGTCATAAACAACCTATCCTGCACTGCAACTGTGGCCTTGGTCATGCGATTGAAAAGAGTAGACTTGCCGGCGTTAGTGTAGCCAACAAAAGCCACCTTAAGCATTTTGTCGCGGCCCTTGCGTCTCAACTCACGTTGCACCACGATTTTCTCAAGACGTTTTTTCAGGGTAGTTATTTTAGTGTGGATGCGCCTGCGGTCAATTTCCAGCTGAGTCTCTCCCGGACCGCGAGCGCCGATAGCGCTGTGCTGACGAGACAAATGAGTCCAGGCGCGCGTTAAGCGCGGCAATAGATATTGCAATTGCGCCAGCTCAACTTGTGCCATCGCCTCGGCGGTTCGCGCTCGACTGGCGAAAATATCCAAAATTAGACGTGACCTATCCAGAACCTTGACTTCGAAGATATTCTCAAGATTCCGCTGTTGCGCAGGTGAAAGCGGGTCGTCAAAAATTACTAAGGTGATATTCTCCTCGCTCAATCGAGCTTTGATATCATTGACAATCCCTTTACCGACAAATGTACTGGAGTCAGGAGACTTACGCTGTTGAAGGACCGAATCCACCACTGTCGCCCCGGCAGAGCGAGTTAGTTCGGCAAGTTCCAATAGCAATTCCTCGGCAACATGACGTTTATCACCGGGAGCCTTGAGTCCAACCAATATAGCTCTCTCTGGCTGACTCTCAGCCTGAATGTCGTGCATTTTGTGACGCCCTTTGCCGTCTTTTCTAGAGCCGCTCAATATTGCCTCAATTCTCTTCCCCGCTATTGTTCCTCCCCTGTGATATTGATAGTGGGGAGCGCGCTCAATTGCGCCGATTGGTACAGTATAGGCGCCTGACAAGCAGACAGCAATCAGGACCGAGAAATCAATTGACAATCCGCAGGCTGACGAATACAATGTTGGTAGGGAATCAAGCTGTGACTTCGCGAAGCAATAGAATCGCAAAAAACATGTCATAATGCGGCAAAGGATTTGTAGCTGATGAATAAAGACCAATTTACCAGTGTGATGTTTCTTGCGCTCGCGGCGATGGTGCTCTATTTGTTTTACGGAATTGTTTCACCGTTTTTCTTCCCGCTTGGATATGCGCTCTCATTGGTTATTGTGTTTTATCCTCTCTACGAGCGTCTCAGCGCCAAGGTTACAAATCCCAACTTAGCCTCGGCAATCATGTGTGTTGTGGTTGTCATCGTGATAGTTGGTCCAATGATATACTTGCTCACTACCCTTGCCGGCGAGGCGCGCTCAGCATTCAATTACCTGAATGCCATGAATGAATCGGGTGAGCTGGACAAACTCGCAGAGATGAAAGTTCCGGGTGTGGATATTCTACAACAGCAATTAGGTAAGTTCACCGACCCTGAGAATCTGACCTTGAAGGCCCTGACTCTCAATGGACTCAACGCTGTTTCGGGTATCATCAAAGCCCAGCTTGCGACTATCATCGCCAATACAGGCAAGACAGTTTTCTATTTTGGCATAATGGTATTCTCAATGTTTTTCCTCTTTCGTGATGGCCGAGAATTCGCTAACCACTGCTCAGTCCTGATTCCTCTTCCGCAAGAGCAGGTAGATAAGACATTGAGTTATTTACGGAGTGTGGTGGAAGCGACAATTATGGGAGGTGTCGTGGTCGCGCTATTGCAAGGCATCGCTGGAGGGATTCTCTTTGCGGCAGTAGGCATACCCTCATCGATTTTCTGGGGAGCGATGATGGCCTTCTTGTCTTTCCTGCCACTAGTCGGAGCCTTCATCGTCTTCATACCGGCGGCTATCTTTTTGATTCTTAGTGGCTCGGTATTAAAGGGTGTCATCGTCTTAGTCGTTGGGATTTTGATAATAGCGCAGATAGATAATTTTGTCCGGCCCATGTTGATAGCCGGAAAAACCTCGATGCATACGTTGCTACTATTTATTTCGATTCTAGGTGGAATCGTTCTCTTTGGGTTGTTGGGGATTGTGCTCGGACCGGTTATAGCGGCGCTGATGCTAACACTAATGCAAATACTAGATACGCGACTTCACGGAGACATAGCGCCTGCTACGGCTACTGAAGCCGCCAGTGAAGGTGAGAGCGTTTAGTCGGATTCACTACTATCGTAATCTGCGGTTACCACAATCGAAATCCCGCCTCGCGGGTTGAACTCACCGTGCACTGTCATACGTCTCGGTGAACACGCCGCCACACAATCATCAAGAATTGTATTGACCACCTCTTCATGGAAAGCGCCGTGATTGCGATAACTAAAGAGGTAGAGTTTTAGTGATTTGCTTTCAATGCAGAGTTCATTCGGGATATAGGTGATAGTGATAAAACCAAAATCCGGCTGACCGGTAATCGGACAAATCGAAGTATACTCAGGACACTCAAAAAGTATTTCATACTCGCGATCCGGATGACTGTTATCGAAAGTCTCCAAAATCGCACGTGAAGGTTTCTTAGGAATAGCGCTCTGGCTAGCGCCGAGAGTCTTCAGACGCTCAGCGCCCTTTTTCTTGGTTGTTTTATTCGTCACTCTGTTACCTCACTAGCTCTCTATGTATCTTGTAGGATCTGCCACGCCAGCTTCCTGAAATCCTTGTTTCCTCAATCGACAGCTATCGCAAGCTCCACATGCCGCGCCCTCTTCATCGGGATCATAACAACTAATCGTCAGCGAATAGTCAACACCTAGCGCGACTCCGGTCTTGATTATCTCAGCTTTGGTGAGCGCAATCAAGGGCGCTTCAATGACCACCGGCGCTCCCTCGATTGCGCCTTTAGTTGCAATATCTGCCAGCGCCTGAAAGCGCTCAATATATTCGGGTCGACAATCCGGATAGCCGGAGTAATCCAGCGCATTGACTCCCAGATAAATAGCAGAGCAGGACTCAACCTCTGCTATGGCTAAGGCATAGCAGAGAAATATAGTATTGCGAGCGGGAACATAGGTCACAGGTATCGCCGAGGCGCCCTTCTCTGTGTCGCCGTCCTTGGGAACAGCAATGGAATCTGCAGTGAGAGCCGAACCGCCGATTGTCTTTAGTGAAACTGAGAGAATGCGGTGTGACACGTTCTGGGTTCTTGCGATTTCCTTGGCGGCATCTAATTCGCAAACGTGACGCTGACCATAGTCGAAACTCAAGGCCAGCACAGTCGTCGCCTGCTCTTTTGCCAGAGCCAGAGTCGTCGCGCTATCCAGCCCTCCTGAAAGCAGGACGACAGCTTTATCATATTTGACGGCCATATCACACCAATTCAAACACCGCGGGTCTTGGGGTCCCATATGTACTTATGTATCTGTAAGTTCAAGCGCACTTCCAGCGAATCATTAAGTATCCACTCTGCCAGTAGGCGATTCTCAAGTTTGCCGAATACAGGTGACATACTCACCGGGCAAAGATTCAGCAGGCTATGCTCGATAATCCTCTCGCGCGCCCATTCAAAGTCGGCGCGATTACCTATTACGAACTTCACCTCGTCAGTGTCACAAAGATGTGACACATTGGCCCAGAGATTCTTGCCAGCCATGCCGCAGGAAGGAGTCTTGAAATCCACAATTCGTCTACAGCCGTCAGGGAGAGAGCCAATGTCCAATGAACCGGAGGTTTCAATCAAAGTAGTGTAGTTACTTTCGAGCAGACGCTTCGCCAATTCCGGTGTTTCTTGTTGTACCAGTGGCTCACCGCCGGTGATTTCAACAAGCTTCACATCATAGCGCGCGACTCTCTCAAGTATCTGCTCGATAGTCATCTCGGAGCCTTCTTCATAGGCGTAGACAGTGTCACAATAGTCACAGCGTAAATTGCACCAGCTAAGGCGAATAAAGGCACAAGGCCAACCCGAGAAAGTTGACTCACCTTGAATAGAATGGAAGATTTCGTTGACTGTTAGCATTTGAGTTCTCGCTAGACGGAGGACATTCAAAGAAACGCTATTGTGTCGAATACGAAGCGCCGCAACTCGGCGTTTCGTAAATGATTACTTTGGAGACTTGTATGCGTGAATCATTGAGTTTGCCAGCTAACGTATCGAAGAGAAACTTCGCCAGGTTTTCCGATGTGGGATTATGCTCTTTGAAATAATCGTATTCGTTGAGGTCAGTGTGGTCCAGCTCATCAATTATCTGGTTGACCTCGGCTTTTAGTGCAACGAAGTCAATTCCCATTCCAACTTTGTCGAGTTCAGTGCATTGGCAATACACTTCAACCTGCCAGTTGTGGCCGTGTTGATTGGCGCATTTCCCCTGGTAGTCCCGCAAATGATGCGCCGCGGAAAAGTGGGTTTTGATGAATAGTTCATACATTAGAGTACAACAGCTACAACCTAGGAGTTGATAGCGCTCTCAACATCATCAGCGTTTTCCGGAACTGCATTAGCTCCGCTCTTGCGCTCAATAGAGCATTTTACCGCCGCGGCGACATAATCTCTGAAAAGCGGATGCGGTCTCGTCGGACGACTTTTTAGCTCCGGATGATATTGAACACCTACAAACCAGGGATGATCTTCAACTTCGACAATTTCAACCAGTGAGTCATCAGGTGACACACCGGTAAGTTTCAAACCGGCGTTCTCCAGCTGTTCACGATAAGAATTGTTGAATTCATAGCGGTGACGATGACGCTCGGAAATCAGTTGGGTTTTGTATGCCGCAAACGCCAGTGAATCCTTGCTAAGTTTCGCCGGGTAGGCCCCGAGTCGCATAGTTCCGCCGAGATCCGCTACATTTTGCTGATCGGCCATCAGATGAATCACCGGATGCTTCAAATCCCGATAAAATTCAAAACTATGCGCATCTTCGATACCGGCAACTGAGCGCGCGAATTCAATAACCGCGCATTGCATACCCAGACAAATCCCCAAGAATGGTATATTATTTTCACGAACATATTTGATTGCGTCAATCTTGCCCTCAACCCCGCGTTCACCAAACCCTCCCGGAATCAGCAGTCCGTCGGTATCTTTGAGAAACTTTTCTGCGCCATTGCGTTTGATATCCTCCGAGCTAACCCATATAAGATCAACCCGCGCATCATTAGCGGCGGCGGCATGAGCGAAGGCCTCAATGATAGACTTATAGGCGTCCTTCAGGCCGACATACTTTCCACAAATCGCAATTTTCACCCGATGAGTATAATTCTTCAAATTGCCGACAAATTCTCTCCAGTCGTCAATTTGGGCCTCCGCGGCAGGCAATCCCATACGTTCGCAGATTTGGTCATCGAATTTCTGGTCATGGAAATACAAAGGAACTTCATAAATGGTCTCAACATCGACTGCGGAAATCACCGCGCTACTGGGCACATTACAAAAGAGCCCGATTTTCTTCTTGATATCATCCGGCAAGCGCTTCTCAGTTCGGCAAACCAGTACATCAGGCTGAATCCCAATCGAAAGCAGGGCCTTTACAGAGTGCTGTGTGGGCTTGGTTTTCATTTCGCCAGCGGCGGCGATGTAAGGAACGAGTGTAACATGCACATAGAGCGTATCAGCAGGATTAGCCTCAAGACCTATTTGTCGAATCGCTTCAAGGAACGGAAGCGACTCAATATCGCCAACTGTGCCGCCGATTTCGACAATCACCACGTCCACATGCGCTTCATCGCGTTCAAGCCGTTTGATACAATTCTTGATTTCTTCGGTGATATGCGGGATGACCTGCACGGTGGCGCCGAGATAATCGCCACGTCGTTCACGGCTGATAACAGTGTGATAAATCTGGCCGGTGGTGACATTGTTGTCACGAGTCATCGATTGGTCCAGATAGCGCTCATAATGCCCCAAATCCAGATCAGTTTCGCTTCCGTCGTCCAGAACGTAGACTTCCCCGTGCTGATAGGGGTTCATAGTCCCCGGGTCAACATTGAGATATGGGTCCAATTTCAGGGATTTGATACTAAGTCCGCGCTTTTTGAGCAAGAGGCCAAGTGAGGAGGCTGTAATACCTTTACCGAGTGAGGATACTACACCGCCGGTTACAAAAATGTATTTTGTCGGTCTCGGCAAATCTGTCGTTTTTTCTGTGTTCATGCTCTAACTCTATTTTGTTATCAGTATTACCTATAGATCGCAGCGTCAAAAATCCTTCTTAGTCCCTGCAACCTGAGCGTTAGCCCTTATACTATATATATGATTTATCTAGAATTGGAAGCGATTTGCAGATCTTCGGGTGAATCTATGCAAATTGACTTGCCTTTCACCACAATAGCCCCGATTTGCTTTCCGTTTTCTAGTATTCTCAACTGCTCCAAAGACTCCGCTTTTTCATATGCGCCCATCGGCCAGGTCTTATAGAGTTTCAGCCCCGAACGGCGATAGAAATAAATACCAAGATGTTTCCAGAAATTGAATTCTCGCCAGCGCTCCGAATTGGCCCCGGCTGATGGCTTACCTCCCGGACGGACAAATGGGACAGGGTAACGTGTAAACCATAGCGCATCGAGTGTCTCTCCGGACTTTGTATTGCCACGAATCACTGCCTTAACCCGGTCAGGGTTGAACAACTCCTGGTCATCGCGAATGCGTGTTATCAGAGTCAGAAATTGCAGTTTTCTGTTGGAGCTGAGCGCCGCGACTCCGTCATCTATCCAGGATGGATTGAATTTCAGAAAATCTCCCTGAACGCTCACAAAAATATCGCCTGAAACCTTCTCGGCGACTTCGGCAATTCTCTCCGAACCGTTTCGCAGACGCTTGGCGGTCATCACAGTCTCAGCGCCGAAGTCTTGGGCCGCCTTTTCTATTTCAGCAGAGTCAGTGGCAATTACCACTTTGTCCAACGTCTGAGATTTTTTCGTCTGATTCCATACATAAAAGAGAAGCGGCTTCCCTTTTAGAGGCGCGAGGGCCTTGGCGGGAAACCGCTTAGAATCTAACCGAGCCGGTATCACTCCTATTACTCGCGACATGCGCTCATCCTATCACCTTGGGGGCCAAAAAGAATTCTTTGTTGTGGCGCGGAGAATTGCGCAGGGCTTCTTCACGAGACAGAGATTCATGTGGTTTATCCTCACGAAGAACATTGCTGGAGTTTTCCGAGGCGTTGTCGTCTTCGAGTCCCTCAGTGTCAACCTTGGTTAAAGTCTCCACATAATCCAGAATATTAGACATATCCGAAGCCAAAGATTCGACCTCTTTCGGATCCAGTTCTAAGCGCGCCAGCAGGGCAACTTTTTCGATTTCTTTGGTGGAAATAGCCATGCGCGAATATATCGGTGAGTGAATCCTCCGTCAACCCTAAATCCCTTGATTTCCACCATTTACGGCGAGAATGTCACTCGATATTCAGCGGATTAGATTATAGGACTGCGACTCAGTTTGAATCCTCCATTGCCGGGACTTTTGCGATCCCTGCGCCATAACGAAACGTGTCGCTAAAGGAATATGGGGCGCCGCCGATACTTCAACTAAGCTGTTAAGCGTTGAAACAGTATTCACGCAGACCAACGATAATAACCAGGCGATTTATGTTTCAATGTAATCGCCGGTAAGGTTGGTGTAGCAGTTGATAAACAGTAATTACAGTACAGTAGGTACTACACAGAGTTGCGATTTATGAATCAAACTACTAAACAAGTGTCAAACCGAGAAGCCGGGAAGTCCAGGGCATCATTGAATGCAATCATGCGTCATGGCGGGGCTACATTTCAGAATATTCTATGGAGTCCGATTGATAGACAACCGGCAGAACGCTCGGTGAACAACCACGGTTGTTCGTTGCCCATCACATTAGATCTCTTGAATCATAATACACTTGGCGCAGTTTCCAAGAGATTACTCTGTCACTCCCTACCCAACTATGTTCAGCCTATTGTTATCTATGGAGCTACGCCATTGGTCTCTCCGGCTTTGGAAATAGAAACTCTAGTCGAAATTATTCAGGTAGGCAATTCAGTGGGAGTGGAGCCGCAGTTGCATACTATTCGTATTACACCGAAACATCAGAACTCTGCAACGTCTGCAACCGAGAGCGGCTTTGACACGCTTCTGTTTTGTAGTGGACTCGCAGTTGGAAACAAACCAGTAATCATCGGCGCGGCTTTCGCAGGTGAATCTGACAGGGATGATTTGGCGCGTGGCGCCTTACGTGGATTGTTGCGTCAGCTGTGCGCTGATCAAGTTGCCCTATCTGATATTATCCAGCGCTGCCTGCAGTTACCTCAGCTTGCAAGAGTCCTAATCGACGCTGACACAGGTTCAATGATTTGGCGCAATCAAGTGGCCTCAAGTCAATGGGATGCCTGCGCCGGACCCATAAAATATCTCGCACAAATCCGTAGTACCGCATCTGGAGCAGAAGTGAAAAGCGGAATCGGCCAGCGCCTGACTTTGATTACGCTACTGCGCCCCAAAACTACCAATGCCGATAGCGATCCCGCGCTTCCGTTTGCGAAGAACTACGAGCTTAGTGACGGTGTCCGCACGCGTCTAACCAAAGTAATTGAGGACACACTTTCCCAAGAGATAAACAGCGCCACTAATGACGAATCATCAAGAAGCTCAGCGCTGGGAGTAATCAAGTCTATGGAATCATTTGGAGATAACAATAGGAATGATATAGCGCACACAAATGAAGACGCAGATGCGCCTGCCGAAGAAGTTGAGCAATTCGAAAGCGCGCGACGCGCCTTGGAAGTAGCTCTACGATATCTGCCTGAGGGCGGACATTTGAAGCTGTCGCCTATCAATAGTAAAGGTGAGGCGCGTGTAGAGTCATTTGATAGCGCAGGCGAAGAGACAGTGGATATCACAGTAAAGGACAGAGAGTTTCCCGATAGTGATGAGATTCTCTAGTATGTCATCCCCGTGTTATGTGCGCCGTGAAGAATTAGAGTTAACCGAAGAAATGATATAAGAAACAATAGAATTCCAAGTTTGGAATTATCAGTTGAAACAATAAACAATTTTGCATATGGATTTTGCATCAAACAGGAAGGGATAGCGTCATGGTAGAATGTAGAGTGCTATTTGTAGATGATGATGAGTTAATCAGACGTGTGATGGAGCGTGGCTTATCAAAACTTGTCACGCACGCCGCCTGCGTCGATAGTCCGAAAGAGGCGCTACTGACGCTTGACGAATCACATTTTGATATAGTGGTAACAGATTTGAGAATGAGCGATCATAGCTCCGATTCAGACTTGACCGGCATCAGTCTCATCAAGACAATCAAAGAGCGTCACCCCGATACAGAAATAATCTTACAGACCGGATACGGCTCAATTGACAATGCGCAAAGAGCAACTCGCGCCGGAGCGTATGACTATATTGAAAAGCCATACAAGGTTGAGCGCTTGATAATGCTAATTGAGCGCGCATTACAGCATCGTCGCTTGAGAAAAGAAGTAATGATCTTAAAGCAACAGGTAGCCTTTGACTATAGCTATGATGAGTTGCTTGGTGATTCGTTGGCTTCGTTGCGTTTCAAAGATGCGATTGCCAAAGCCGCAGAGAAAGACTCTTTCATTTTGATAAGCGGAGCAAAAGGAACCGGAAAGAACACCGCCGCGAAAATCATTCATCATCATTCACTGCGCCGTAAATCTCCGCTGATTACTTTTGATTGCGCTGGAACACCTAAGAGGCTAATAGACAGCGAACTCTTCGGCGCCGGAAGTATTCAGTCAGGTTCGGCCACACCGCGCATAAGCGGTTTGCTTGCCAGAGCCTCAGGAGGGACTTTCATCCTGAAGGATGTAGAGGCCCTGCCAAAAGAAACACAGCGCAAACTCGCTAGTGTGCTTCAGGCGGCCTTGAACTCCGACGGAAGCAACTCCGCTGAGGTGCATGATGACGTGCGCATAATTGCGACAACCAGCTCAGACTTACCTGCCGAAGCTATCGCCGGGGCTTTTTCCACTGAGCTATTAGGTTTGCTGGAGGTAACTACAATCGAAGCCCCGACTTTGGAGCAGAGAATCGATGACATTCACCCTCTTGCGAATCGCTTCATTCGCTCTGGCGAAGGAGACGTCAGTGAGAAGCGGCTAAGTAGCGCTGCGCTTGAGAAGTTAATAACCTACACTTGGCCGAATAACATTGCAGAATTGAAAGCAGTAATACGTAGAGCCACAGCCCTGGCTCAATCAGTGGAAATCAGCGCTGACGATATTTTCTTTGTCAACCAAGGCGAGCAGGCCGAGACAGTTTCAGTAATCCCGACTCTAACAACCGGCGGGTCATTGGAGATGACATATCGCACCAGGATTCTCAAGTCGCTGGAAGATAACAAATGGAATTACTCGCAAACCGCTGTCGAGCTTGGCATCGGACGCACAACACTCTGGCGCAAGGTGAAAAAATATCACCTCACCAAAGAATTAGTTGGAGAAAACAAGTAGCCTCAGGAGTATAAGTCACAGATAGGTGACAGCTACCTGATGTCAACCTGACACAGTGTCGCCTATTTAGCAAATGGAATAATATCGGGCTTCAGCTCCACTGAAGCCCGATAGAGTTTCTCGATTGAAACTTTAACAATCCCTAATAGGAAGATCCAGTAGCTAAATGAGACAGGCTCCAATTCCGACCCCTTCCAACTCTAGCTTAGATAGAGTTACCTCGTGTGACGTCGCATCTGTGGAGAGAGTATCTGCAATGGTTACAGCTAGGACTCAAACTCAAGGTAAGAATTATTTTTTTGACAGCCCGCTTTCGGAAATTGATCCAATCATATTAACCGGTAGTATTCCTGATGTTTTCGAAGAGTACGTACGCTCTCTTCCGACTGAGTTGCAACTAAGTCGAGGGGGCTTTGTAATTGCTCATAGCGGAAGCAAGACAGACGAGCGGTCGCTATCTTTGATAGCCATCAGTGACGTAGATACAGCATGCGCAGGTCTCGGGATTGCCATCCCGACTGACAATTCGGCGCTTCATGAAGTAAGTGATTCAAATTGTCTCAAGACAGTTACACCAGCGAAAGAACTGAAAGGGAATTTTGTTGAACGTCACGCGCTTATTGTCTCACCCGACGGATGCATGGGGATGTATCCATTGCAAATCGACGGATTCACCATAGGTGTGGTGACACTAAATTTCAGTAAAGCATCAGCCTGCTATGACGCATCAAAGGAAATCTCGCTAGCCAACGCCAAACTTGCTCAACGTATTTCCGAAGTGGCGCCACAAATCGTCTCAAAGGCTATCTCAGCTCTTGAGTTCTAGCGTCTAGCGCTTTAGCAAACTGTTATCTCTTTAGCTTCTTGCGTTCTGATTTGATTCTACGATTTGCTTTGTTGTGTTCCTTCAGTGTCTCTGAAAACACATGCCCACCGCTTCCATCCGCCACAAAATAGAAATAGGAACTCTCCAAGGGTCGAATAGCCGCGCGAATTGCCGATAGTCCCGGTGAGTTGATTGGTCCAGGCGGAAGGCCTTTGTACATATATGTATTGTACGGGGTGTCTTTATCTAAGTCTTTGAAATAAAGCTTTCGAGTAAAAACGCGCAACCCGTAACGCACAGTCGGGTCCGCCTGCATCAGCATTCCTTTTCGCAGGCGATTGTGATACACACCAGAGATTAGACCATGTTCCTCAACCTTACGCGCTTCAGCTTCAATGACCGACGCCAATGTGACTATTTCACTGTGGTTCAGTCCGTCCTCACTTAGCTCTGCGCCTTTTAGTTCAGATTCAATGGCCTGCTTGGCGTCCGCTACCATTTTGTCCAAAACCTCAAGCAAAGAAACGCCTACCGGGAAACGATAAGTTTCAGGAAACAGGTATCCTTCCAGATTCGGCAGACTATATCGGTCTTCACAGAATGATGTGTCAAATGCTTGCGCCACTATAGCCGCCGAGTCCAGGTCCAGTTTATTCGCCAGTATTCCAGCAGTCTGCTCAACACGCAGACCCTCAGGAATCGTCACCGAAAGCATCGCAACCGCTCCCGAGCCCAAAGTATTCAAAACACTACGCACCGACACATTACCCGAGAAATCATAACGCCCAACCCAGAGGCGCTTATCAATTCCCCGAATACGCGCGCAGGCTTTGAAAAAGGCCGGATTCTCAATGACTCCTAGCTGAGTGAGTGAATCAGTCAGACTTGCAAAACTCATATCCTTGGTGATAGTCACAGAAACCGATTGATTTGCTATTTCGACCTCAGAGGTATAGAAATGCCAAAACACCGAAGCGCCAATCAGCGCGACAATCGTCAGCGATACAACTAGATTCTTGATAGAACGAAACGGATGAGTCATAGCGCCTGCGATAGTGATAATAATTGTGGCTGTAACGACTCCGACTCCGACAATCGCCAAAGCCAGCCCCAGGCCAATGAAAGTGATTGGATAGATTGAATATTCATACCAGCGATAACGCATTCCTTACCTTGATTCAGAGTCAGATTCAAATCTCTGCGGATTATCCAGCCAGCGCTGTAAAATCATAGCCGCGGCAATCTGGTCAAGAGCTCCGCTTTTTTTCCGCTTGCGCGTGACCTTTTTGCCGTGCGCATGAATAACCGCCTGCGCCGCCTTAGTGGTGCCCCGCTCTTGCTGACGATAAATCGGCAATTCGGTGAGCTTTTGCAATTCGATAATGAACTTATCAACTGCAACACAGCGCTCCCCGGCTCCCCCATCGGGAGCCACCGGATAGCCGACAATCAACCCAACCGGCTGGACTTCGGCAAATTCCTGATGAACTAGCTCGGCAGTTGATTTCGGCGTTGAGGCGTTGATGGTCTTATAGGCCCCGGCAATGCTCCCCCCGGCGTCTGAGATAGCCAAACCAGTGCGTTTGTCACCGAAGTCAATTCCTAGATATGTGGTGTCTTGGTTTTCGGTCATGATATTCGCTAAAGACTGGATAATAGCAGAGCGAAAAGCAAACTGCCCAAAGGTCCCGATCCCTGCGAGACGAAACTAAGTCATCAAAGGCCATAGAGTCAAACTGAATTTGGCGCCTGAGGGTATTTGAAACGTTTTCAGTCAGGGCCGGGATGTCAATTTCCGTTTCTGCTGTAGCTTGTGAGTTTCATGGTATTGGATTATGTTTGTTCAACCGAGAGAGCAATATAGCTCACGGTCAAATGACAGCTATTGATGAATACCAGGCAAGATAAGAACAGAGCTATCAAAGGTGTAGTCCTCGCCGGCGGAGCCGGTACACGGCTCAAACCGCTTACTGACCACACCAACAAGCACTTGCTTCCGGTCTTTGACCGGGCGATGATTTGTTATCCATTGCGAACATTGGAGAAACTAGGAGTGCAGGAAGCTCTGATTGTCACCGAAGAGCGCTGGATAGAGGATTTCAAGCAGATTCTCTCGGAGCTTGGATCGGATCTGGCGCTCAATGCAACCCTCGCAATCCAAACCGGACCGGGTGGGATCGTCGATGCGCTAATTCAATCTGAGAAATTCGCCGCCGGAGCGCCATTGGCAGTCGCTCTCGGGGATAATATTTTCGAACACCCTCCAGCAGAAGCGGCAAAAGCATTTGCCGCAAATCCAGTTGGAGCCAATGTATTTCTGACAGTGGTGAATAACCCCAAGGAGTTCGGTGTGGCGATAATCGAAGACGGACAAATATCTTCGATTATAGAGAAACCGGAGAACCCGCCATCGAACCTGGCTGTCACCGGGCTGTATCTCTTTGACACAACCGTTTTCGATCGTATCAAAGAGTTGAAACCCTCAATACGCGGTGAACTGGAAATCACAGACTTGAACAACCTCTACCTAGCGGACAAAAAGCTAACCGCGCATCAAATCGACGGTTGGTGGTGTGACTGTGGAACATTCGATTCGTTAGTGCGCGCATCTGCTTTACTAGCCGGACATCGATTCGAGGAAGTGGTTTGATAATTAAGGGAAGCGAATACAGATGATTGATGGAGTCAAAATAAAGTCACTGAAAGTGATTCCCGATGAGCGTGGCAAGTTAATGGAAATTCTACGCGCCGATGATGAGCTCTTTGAGCGCTTCGGGCAAGTGTATATCACCACCGCCTATCCCGGTGTCGTCAAAGCCTGGCATTGTCATAGCAAACAAGTCGATCACTTCACTGTTGTCAGTGGCATGGTCAAAATGGTCCTTGCGGACTTACGTGATGACTCCCCCACCAAAGGAGAGATTCAAGAATTTTTCATCGGGCGTGACAATCCTATTCTGGTGAAAATCCCGCCGGGTGTCTATCATGGAATCAAAGGCATAGGAACAACCGAGGCCATCGCGTTGAATGTTCCAACTGAAATGTATAATTACGAGACCCCCGATGAAATTCGTCTACCCTGGAACTCTCCCAAGATCGACTACGATTGGGATATAGACCTAAAGTAGCGCCACTATGACCAAGCAAGAGACAGCATACAAACCTGATTCAGGAATCCTGATAACCGGTTCAGCGGGTTTTATCGGCTCAACATTCACTGAGATGATAATGAAATGTTATCCGGAGCTGGATGTGTACGCTGTTGATGCTCTGACCTACGCTGGTTTTCGAGAGAATCTTCCGGCGCTTGAGGAGGCTGAGGAATCACGTTCAGGGGAGTACAAGTTTTTCGAGTGTGACATTGCAGATCCAAATTGTCTGCGGGAGATTTTCGAAAAACACAAGATTGATACAGTAATAAACTTCGCCGCAGAAACTCATGTAGATAGATCGCTTGCCCGGCCCGATGTTTTTTTCCACAGCAATGTCATAGGTACCGCCTGCCTGCTAAATCTTGCGCGTGAATATCACGTGTCACGTTATCTTCAAGTATCAACTGACGAAGTGTATGGTTCAACTCCCGAAGGAATGGAATTTGACGAAACAGCGCCCCTGTTGCCCAGTTCACCCTATGCCGCCAGCAAAGCCGGAGCGGATTTGGCTGTTCTTTCCTATGTGCGCTCGCATGACTTTCCGGCGCTGATTGTTCGTGGCGCCAACAACTATGGCCCGCGGCAGTATCCCGAAAAACTAATTCCGTTCTTCATAGCTCGTGCGCTCGATGGCAAAACCTTGCCGCTCTATGGCGACGGTCAAAACGAGCGCGACTGGATTCATGTCACAGACTTTTGCCGGGGGATAATCACCGTGCTTGAAAGAGGCTCCGAGGGCGCTATCTACAACATTGGCGCTGACAATCATATTTGCAATCTAGATCTGGCGCAGAGAATACTTGATGAACTCAAGACACCTGCTACGAAAATAGAATTTGTAGCCGACAGACCGGGGCATGACACGCGCTATAGAATCAATACCACCAGAATTCGTAGTTTAGGTTTTGCGCCACAAGTTGATTTCAACTCCGGTTTCGCAGATACAGTGCGCTGGTATGTAGAGTCACAAGAGCGCTTGCGATTGATACCGGCTTGGGATAGAGATACATTCTGCTGAGCCACTCTCCTGGAATGCTAGAGAACAAACGCATACTAATCACCGGCGCCGGCGGCCTGCTGGGGCAACGTTTCACACCCCTTTGCAAAAGCTATTGCAAACAACAATCTCCAACAACAAAAGTATTCACTGTATATCATCACGCTCCAAGCGACTCAACGGCGCTTGATGAATACTCTGCAGTCGGCGAGCTTACTGATGAACGTTTCATTCGTGACCTGATTGAAAAGTCACAGCCTGATGTAATCGTCAATCTGGCGGCGCTGACAGTTGTAGAACAATGCGAAACTGACGCAATACTAGCCCAGCGCGTAAATGTCGAAGTAGTAAAGAAATTGCTGTCACTAGCCCCTGCCGCACGGTTCGTACAGGTTTCCACCGACTATGTATTCGATGGAACTAAAGGGTTCTATCAACCCAATGACACACCCGCTCCGATTTCTCTCTACGGTCAAACCAAACGTGACGCCGAGATTGCTGTGCTACAAGATGCAAAAAACCTCGTAGTGAGAACCTCCGGTACATACGACTGGCTGGAAAAGAACAATCTATTCACATTCTTCTACAATCGACTGAAAGCAGGAAAAGAAACCCTGGCGCTAGCGGGGTGTCACTACTCCCCCATCTGGGCCGCGGATTCAGCCGCAGGTTTGCTAGGACTTCTTGAAACTGACACCACCGGAGTCATCCATTACGCCGGCCCCCAACGCCAAACCCGCCACGACTTCGCCCTAAGCATCGCCAAAGCATTCAACTTCGACGAATCCCTACTACGCCCCACCATGCAAGAAAAATTCAACTGGAAAGCCAAAAGACCCGCAGATTCATCACTTGCTAGCGAAGGTGGCTATAGCTTGGCTCAAATTGAGCCAGCTTCATTGATTGAAGTTTGTAACAAGTACCAAAAAGAAATTCAAAACTCAAGACCCTAAGTCTTACGCTCTTTCTTCTTAGCGGCGGGGAATAAAATATTGTTCAGTATCAGACGATAGCCCGGGGAGTTTTTGTGGAATTTTAATTCGGTCTTGGGGTCGCCTACCATGTGACGGTAGTCCTCGGGGTCGTGGCCGCCCAGGAACGTGAATGACCCACGTCCGACATTGCCGTGAATGTAACGCACTTCGGGATAGCCGTCTACTTCGCCGAGTATCGTCACATGCTTCTTGAGCACATCCTTAAAGAACCCTGTTGTCTGCCCCATAAAACCCGGGACAGCGCTCACATGATCCTGAACCAACATCGTCGGCACCGGGTCAAGTTTCGCCGAAAACTCAAAGAGATAAAACACATCATTACTTTCATCGGTAAACTTCGCCATTCTATCGGGATAGGTGTCAATGTTACTGTGCCGGTACACCAGGGCGTTCAAGTCCGGCTTGAAATTCTCAAAAGCAAACGTGTTACTATAATCGAGATGTTCCAAAGCATCAGGATCAACCGGATCACCATCAAATTGCTGTGGCACAATATCAGTTCCAAGGGACGCAAGCGCTACATCAATCGTCTCTGGAGCCGAACACATCGCAAACAAAAAGCCGCCGCGAGTAACATACTCGTGAATCTCAATCGCCACATCGCCCTTCATTTTTGAAACTTTGGTAAAACCTAACTTGCGCGCCATATCAATATTCTTTTGCACATCCTGTTGATACCAAAGCTGATTGCGATAGGCCGAGTAGAACTTTCCATACTGGCCGGTGAAATCCTCGTGATGCAAATGCAACCAGTCGTAGTCCTCAAGACGCCCGCTGAGAACTTCCTCATCCCAGATTTTATCATAAGGAATTTCCGCATAAGCCAGCGCCAGTGTCACTGCGTCATCCCAGGGCTGATGTGAAGGTGGAGTGTAGACCGCAATTTTCGGCGGCTTCTCCAACTGCGCCTTCTCCATATTCTCAACTTCGATAGTTTGATAAATATCGGCGGCTTGCGATGAGTTTATCTCTTCAAAAGTAACCCCACGTGAAAGCAGCCTATCTTCAAGGCCTGCATATTTGTCACACAAGAACGAGCCGCCCCGATAGTTAAGCAACCATTCGGCTGTGCCGCCTTCTTCAAGAACCCAGAAAGTTACACCATAGGCTTTCAAATGATCTGTCTGAGTATCGTCCATCGGAATCAAAATCCGCTGGGCGAACACTCCCGCCGGTAGAGCAAATGCCAACACTAGGGTCGATAGCGCCAATATATATGTATGTCTTTTCATGGTATTTCTTTAACGTTTGAGTCTACTTAATGTTCATTCTTACTCGTCATCGCGAGGAGCGCAGCGACGGGGCAATCCCGGTCGCAATAGACAACTATTTCCCCGGCTTCTTTTTAGCTTTCATCAATTCGGCTCGCTTTTGGCGATACCTATTAACATAATCGGCGATTTTCTCCTCACGGCCGCTGGTTTTGGGATGATAAAGCACGTTACCAGCTAGTTCCTCTGGAAAATACTCCTGATCGGTGATGCCATCAGCGAATTCATGCGCGTATTTGTAGTCTTTGCCATAGCCCAGGCCTTTCATCAACTTTGTTGGGGCATTACGAATATCCAACGGAGCAGGCAAAGAGCCGGAGGATTGCGCAAGTTTCAACGCCGCTTTCCAGGCTGTGTATGCGCTATTGGATTTCGGCGCGCAGGCCAGATAAATCACAAGTTCAGCTATCGCCAATTCACCTTCGGGCGAGCCCAGCATATGGAAACTATCACGCGCAGCAATCGCCAGCAGTAGCGCATTTGGGTCGGCCAGGCCGATATCCTCGCTGGCGAATCGAATCAGGCGACGCAGAATATACATCGGCGGCTCACCCCCGGAAATCATCCTCGCCAGCCAATACAGCGCCGCATCGGGATCACCACCGCGAATAGTCTTGTGCAAAGCCGAAATAATATTGTAATGCTCCTCACCGGCCTTGTCATACATCGAGATGTTCTTCTGATGAACACCCTGCAAGCGCTCAAGTGTCACTACAATCTCAGATTCATCCTTGGCGTTTGCCTGCGCATCCAAAACTGTCACTTCCAACAAACCCAGCGCCCGACGCGCATCACCATCGGCGGCGCTCACCAAAAACTCCAGCGCATCAGCGGGCAAACGTATCGGCAAATCTCCGAGACCGTTTTGGGAATCCTCCAGCGCTTGCTGAACAATCGCCTTCAGGTCTTCGGCGCTTAGTCTTTCGAGTGTGTACACGCGGCAACGTGACAATAGCGCCGAGTTGATTTCGAATGACGGATTCTCAGTGGTGGCGCCTAGCAAAACAATATCGCCGGATTCTACATAGGGGAGGAATGCATCCTGTTGGGCTTTGTTGAAACGATGGATTTCATCGATGAAGACATAGGTTTTTTTGCCGGTGGCCCGTCGATATTTCCCCGAATCCGCCAGCAGGGCTTTGACCTCTTTGATAGAAGCCACCACCGCCGAAAAAGAGACAAATTGCCCGGAAGTCGCCCGCGCAATCAAACGCACCAAAGTAGTCTTGCCCGACCCCGGAGGCCCCCAAAAAATAATCGAACCAACCGTATCAGATTCAATAGCCCGCCGCAAAGGCCCGTCCGGCCCCATGATTTTCCCCTGCCCCACAAAAGCCGAGACCTCCCGAGGCCGCATACGCTCAGCCAGCGGTGACTGCGTCAACGGCGCATCGGCGCCTGTGCGTATCTCAGCGTCTGTCTGTGGGGCGAAGAGGGACATAAGGTCTACTTTTCTGATGAAGGCGAATAGCTTGAGTCTCCTAATTCACAAATGAAATCTTCGAGACTAATCCTTCTATTCCCTATTCTAATTCTCAAAGGGGCGGTCGAGATGAAGTCCTTGTTTTTGTTTTCAAGGAACCGGAGAATCTTGTAGACGGTGATGATAGTTATCCGCGCATCCTCTCTATCGACTCTACGAGGGAATATGTTCAGACCGAGTCTCTTGGTTTTTCGTGTTGTCCGGTCATACCGTGCATCGAAATCCTTACTGCTGTACCCCAACATTTCTGGGCCTCCCACAAATGACAATTCTGATTCTTTGTGTTCTATCGTTGCTTTCCAAATGTGGTTGTGAGCAAGTGCGTTTCTAATGGCGAATAATTCCATAAGTTCATCGCAATACACTGCTCTCTCGTTCTCGTTTGAGAAGTCAGCAATGGTGAATTGGTTCTTGAAAAACTTACTCATTGAACGCCCATTCTCTTTGGCGTCTCTCAATTTGGTCGTGTCCTTCAATACGCAAAATGTCCGATGGAGAGCAGATTCCAAAAGATGAATGGACAGGACAATAATCGCTGAGCTATTTCCGTTTTCTGGAGCCGATGTCTGTACTTCATTGGCCGTACGCATTTTTGATTTCGACAACTCGTTCCAAAGTATGCCGATTGGGATTAGCCATGCATCGATTAGGACACTATAGATTCCGGATTTCGGCTCATCCATATTTGGGTTTCCTTCTCATGACGAACCATGATAGCGCCGGGAGACAACATTCTCAATCACTTTAGAGTCCAAAGTTTTTTCGAATAATTCCTCCAAACAAAGGTCCTCTAGCCGTATGAATCCACTTGCGAGGATTTTCAAAAGACCAACCCAACAAAAGGAAGAACCATCATGCCCAAATGCCCACATTGCAAAGAAGCTATTACCCTCGATTCAGCTAGAAAAGACAGCGCCGATGAGGTGCAGAAGGATGTCGAAGGAACCGTCAAGAAGGAAATCATGTACTCCTGTCCGCATTGTGACTGTGTGCTCGGTTTCGCCTTCTTTCTAGGTGGTCTATTGACCGGCAGGCCGTAGCAAGCTCAGCAACTGCTACCCAGAATTCAACCGCATATAAGAAGCAACCCGCCGGGGAAAACCCGACGGGCTGCTTTTACTCACATGAAACGGTAGGAACTAAGAGACCAAGGGGATGCTACAATTTGGTCGAGCTGAAATTCAATGTGCCATAGACATTTGTCAAAGTTACCGTAATTGTCCAGGCTCCGGCTACTCCTGTGGCGGTTGGCTCATTGAGACTGGCTACCAGCGGATTCGCATAAACCTGTGTACCGTTGGCGTCGGTCATGGTTACCGAAACCGTACCGGAATCTACCGCCGAAGAATGATTGATAGTCGCCTGCTGGCCGGTGTTCTGCCAAGTGTAGACCATGGTCGCGGTAACATTGTCGATAGCTGTGGCCTGGAATGAGAATGCGTCCTGATTATTCACAATCTCCGGCTGAAATGCATTCAATGACGAATTCGGATTGCTACTGCTACTGCAACCAACAGTCAGAGCCATCACTGCTACCAATGCCACTGCGATACTTGTTGTGCTACGTTTGATGGATGTAAATGAGGTCATAAACTCTCCTTAAGCTCAGGGTCGGAAGATTTCCGGGTTACCTGCTTGGGTTATTTTCGTTCTTCTTCCTCATCTATCGACCCGCTACATCCCGGAATTCAGGAGCGCCCCAAAATAGTTTGACTTTTATTCGATAAACCCCTCGATTCCCCGCCGAAACCAGCAGAATCTGTCGATTTAGACCAATTCAATCCTTTTCGGGTGCGCATCATGGCCCATTGATATCCGTGTTATTTCGTTGGCGGAAACTTGCCACAGTAGCTTCTTTTCTTGTATAATATATAGAGAAGCGCTACCCGCAATCGGGCAGGCCGATACGGGATTTCAGCTTGTCCCGTTCGGTGGCGGTCAAATACAAACCACGGTAACACCGTACGTTGCAAAATGTTACGGGATAAACAAAATGCTATGGAGGGTATCGCATTATGTCTGATTCCAAAGATCCTATCGGTATTCGTAAATATGACTTCGTAGAATTCTATGTCGGCTCGGCGAAAATGGTCGCCTATTGGTATGCCAAAGTTTTCGGCATGGAAATCACCGCCTATCTCGGCCCCGAAACCGGAGTCCGCGACACAGTTTCCTACTATCTAACCAAGAACGATTTGAAGTTCGTGGTCACCTCGCCGGCTCAACCGGGCAATTTCGACGTATGGGGATTCATTCAAAAGCATGGCGATGGTGTAAAGCGCTGGGCGATTGAAGTTGATGATGTAAGCGCCGCATTCAACTACGCCACTTCGCGCGGAGCGGTGATGGTCCGCAGGCCGGAAAAACTCGAAGACACACATGGTTATGTCGAAGAGGCGGCGATTCGTCTTTATGATGACACTGAGTTGGTTTATGTAAATCGCGATCACTACGATTATCTTTTCAAACCCAAGTATTGTGTTCCGGTGCAACAGTTGAATCTGGAAGCCAAAGACACCGGTGTAGTTGGGATTGACCACATCGTCGGTAACGTTCGTGAAAACGAGATGTCACTATGGGCGGACTATTTTAACTCCTGCATGGGGTTCGAGACCTTCGTTGATTTCAAAGCCGGTGATATCGGCACAAAATTCTCAGCGCTACTTTCAAAAGTTGTGCGCTCTGCCGATAGTGTAATTCGCAACCCGATAAATGAGCCATATCGCGGCGCCAAGAAATCACAAATCGAAGAGTACATAGAGCAATACTACGGTTCAGGTGTCCAGCATATTGCGATTCAAACCGAGGACATAGTGAAGACCATCGCCGCGCTCCGCGAGAATGGCATGGAATTCCTTAATATCCCTGACACATACTATGATATGCTTCGCGGTCGTGAAGATCTGAATATCGAAGAAAGCATCGACGACCTGCAAAAACATCGTATTCTCTGTGACAAAGAAAGCAAAGGATATTTGTTGCAACTGTTCACCAAGCCGATTGGTGACCGTCCGACATTTTTCTTTGAGATCATACAACGTCACGGCGGTAGTGAAGGTTTCGGCAAAGGCAACTTCCAAGCGCTGTTCGAATCAATCGAACTGGACCAAAAGTTGCGCGGCAACCTGGAACGCAAACCCGAAGATGTGATGCCACCCTGCTAGGGTTTCGGTCGCGAACAAATCACAATAGAAAAAACAGAATACATATATGCCACATTATCACAAACTAGGTGAGATACCTCGTGTTAAGCACACGACATTCTACAAGCCCGACGGAAAATCGCTATATCGCGAGGAGTTGGTCTCCAGCAAAGGTTTTTCGGGGATATATTCAACCAAGTATCACTACCACCTTCCGACAAAAATCCTGCGAGTCAAAGAGCTTGATCTGCACAAAGATGTCGCCTGGCCCGAAGCGCCGGTGCTGTATTACCATTGCTTCACTGACAAAAAACAAACGCCCGGTGATTTTATTCGTTCCAGAAATGTGTTCTTGCAGAATGAGCATTGCACTATGGCCACTGCGCATATCTCCGAAGACACAGAGGATTTCTATCGCAATGCCTATGGCAACGAGTATGTCTTTGTGCACTATGGCAGCGGAACATTCAAGAGCGACTACGGCGAAATTCCTTTTATCGCCGGTGACCAGTTCATTATTCCACGCGCAGTGACACATCAATTCAAGTTCGATGATTACAGCGCCAAAAACAAACTGTTGATAGTAGAGTCCGACACCGCGTTTGAAATACCGCGTCACTACATGTGCGAATATGGACAGCTAAGTGAAAACGCCCCCTATTCCGAACGCGATTTTAAATTGCCTGAAAATCTTCAGTCAATCGATGAATCAGGTGAGTTTCGTATCATTGTAAAAATGGGGAAGCGCTATTTCGAACACATTATGCCGGACCATCCCTATGGAGTTGTCGGTTGGGATGGATTCTTGTATCCCTACGCGTTCAATATCAAAGACTACCACCCCAAGGTCGGCAGAATACACTTGCCGCCGCCAGTGCATCTGGCTTTCACAACCCAACACTTCATTCTCTGCAACTTTGTCCCGCGACTGTTTGATTTCTATCCCGGAGCGATTCCAGCGCCATACTTTCATTCGAATGTCGATAGTGACGAAGTGCTGTATTATGTCGAAGGTGATTTCATGTCACGCACCGGAGTCGAGGAAGGATCAATTACCCTACATCCTGGCGGCATGCCTCACGGCCCACAGCCCGGCAAAACCGAATCTTCGGTCGGAGCAAAAGAAACAAAAGAGTATGCGGTGATGGTGGATACCTTTGCGCCTCTGTTGGCCACCACCAATGTACGTGACACTATCGACAAAGAATACGCCAAATCCTGGCTGTCGGGAGATTGAACGCAATGACCACTCAATGCACACCCGATATACCGGCGTCTAATGCTGATTCCGGAAAAGGCGTCCAGATTCCTGAGCACGTGCGCTCACTGGTTCCCTACAAGTCCGGCAAGAACATCTCCGAATTGGCAAGAGAGAAGGGTTTGAAGCAAATTGTTAAACTGGCTTCAAATGAAAACCCGCTTGGCTGTTCGCCACTGGCGCTGGAAGCAATCAAACGCTCGGTAAACGAAGCCTATCGTTATGTAGACCCCGGCGCATATGAATTAACAAAAGCGCTAAGTGAGTATCACAACCGTCCGAGAAATGAAATAATTTGCGGAGCCGGAACTGATTCTCTGCTGAGTTACATAATCTGCACTTTCTCCGAGGAGCGTGATGAGATACTGACTGCCGAATCTACATTTATCGGTATGTTCGTCAATGCGCAAAAATACAACCGCAAGATAGTGACAACTCCGATGGCAGATCATGGCTTCGACCTGCAATCGTTATCTGCGGCTGTCACTGACAATACGAAGATAATTTACCTTGCCAATCCGAATAACCCAACTGGAACAATGATCCAGAAGTCTGAGATGGATAAGTTCGTGGCAAGTGTTCCGCAACATATTCTCATCATCCTTGACGAAGCGTATTTCAACTATGCGCGTGAGTATGCCGAGTATCCGGATGGCATGGCGTACAAACAAGACAATGTGATTGTCACACGCACATTTTCCAAAGACTACGGACTGGCCGGATTGCGTGTGGGTTATGCGGTTGGACCTGAACGTTTGATTCATGAGCTATACAAAATGAAGTTACCATTTGAGCCGTCACATACCGCGCAATCAGCGGCGGTAGCGGCGCTAGATGACAAGAATTTCCTCACCAAGACACTCGAATTGAATCATCAGTCAATGGCTCAACTAGCCAAAGGGTTTGACGAATTGGGTTTGCAGTACATCAAGTCCTATACGAATTTCTTCTTGCTGATGCTAAATGATGAAAACCGGGCCGCTGAGTTCGCGCTTGAATGTATGAATCGCGGTTTGATTTTGCGGCATACAAAGCTATTTGGAGCTCCGCATGGAGTGCGCATCAATAGCGGCACAATAGAAGAAGGCGAATTTGCGTTGAAAGTGATAAAGGAAGTTTGGTCTCAATTACGCAACGCCTAGATTTCAATTGTTGAACAATTTGTCAGTCACTATCGCATAAAGGATAATTTGCAATTATGAAATTTATTTCTTACCAGAACTCAAATAACGAGGAGCGCGCTGGCCTTCTCATTGACGATACTGTATACGACTTGCATGACAGCGCAAATGCCCAACAATTGGATTTGCCAAAAACGATGGCCGAGTTTCTAAACGGTGGCGCATCGGCGATGGAAACCGCGCGCAAGGTTGAAGCAGGATGTCGCGATGGAGCTGTAACATCGGTTGGCGTTGTCGCTGAGGTTTCACTATTAGCTCCAGTGCCACATCCGCCCTCGTGTCGTGACGCATACGCATTTCGTCAGCATGTCGCAACTGCCAGACGTAATCGTGGCGTAGATATGATCCCTGAATTCGACCAGTTCCCGATATTCTATTTTACCAATCATCAGAGTATCATTGGCGGAGGTGATCTTACAGTTGAGACAGATCACTTGCAACGGCTGGATTTTGAATTGGAAGCCGCGATTGTCATTGGAAAACGCGGCAAAAATATCTCAGCCTCAGAAGCTGATTCATATATCGCAGGTTTCATGATCATGAATGACTTTTCGGCGCGCACATTACAGATGGAAGAAATGAAACTCAATCTTGGCCCGGCAAAGGGCAAAGATTTCGCCACCGCCATCGGGCCATACTTTGTCACACCCGATGAACTACAGGACAAACTCATAAGCGGCGCTAACGGAAATCACTATGATTTGCGCATGACCGCTTATCACAATGGCGAGCAAATCTCCGAAGGCAATCTCAAAGATATGACCTGGACATTTGCTGAGATAATCGAGCGTGTCAGTTATGGAGTCGAAGTATTTCCCGGTGATGTAATCGGTTCTGGAACAGTCGGCACTGGATGCTATCTTGAACTAAATGGCTCGCGCGCGTTGAAGGCCAAAGCCGATGGCGCTACCTATTCACCGGTATGGCTGGCAGAAGGTGACACAATCGAATTGCGCATCGATGGGCTTGGAGAGCTGAGTCACACTATCAAAAAACAACCACAGGACTACTCTATTCTGGCGAAAAAGAAAATGACCGCCGGAGCGCCTGCATAATTGTCAGCAGGGTTGCCGATCATGCGAGAAATAGATCCAAAGAGCGCCGCAATCAAAGATGTATTCGGCTACATACTAGCTGGAGTTGCGCCACGACCAATAGCGCTAGTGTCAACCATCTCCCCTGATGGGGCAGTGAACCTCGCGCCGTTTTCTTTCTACAACGGGTTCTCGGCCAATCCGCCGATTGTTGCTTTTTCGCCATCGCGGCGTTTGAGGGATTCTTCGGTCAAAGACACTTACACCAACATTGTTGCAACAAACGAATGTGTCATCAATGCCGTGACCTACGAAATAGCACAACAGGTGAACCTTGCTTCAGCAGACTTTGCCGAAAGCGTTAATGAATTTGGAAAAAGCGGCCTGACTCCAATTGACTCAGTTGCGGTAAAACCGCCGCGTGTCAAAGAATCTCCCTTCCAGATGGAATGTCGACTCACGCAAATGGTGACACTCGGCGACGGAGGCGCATCAGGAAATTTGGCGTTGTGCGAAGTGATTAGGTTTCATTTTGCCGAAGAAATTCTATCGGGAGATCAAATAGACACACAGAAACTCGACCTGGTGGCCCGCATGGGCGGCGCTACCTACTGCCGCGCTTCAGGTGATGCCATCTTCGAAATCGCCAAACCAAACGGCGGCGCACAAATCGGCTTTGAGGGACTCCCAGAGTATGTGCGTAAGTCTGCAATACTGACTGCGGCGAACATGGCGCTACTTGCTGGCGCAAATAATATCCCGACATTTGACGAAGCAAAACAATTTGTAGAAGAATCAAGGCCGCTCAGTATCGCAAGTAGCAACATCCACAGAATGTATATTCTAGATAGTGATCATCATGCGCTATTGAGTTTAGCCAGGACTGACAGCACGATAGAAGCATTCGAGCGCACCGCCAAAAAGGCTTTAGACGTTACGGAGCTGGACTCGCAGCTCACAGGCGAACTAGTGGACTTTGCCTGGAAGACGCTAGTCTATGCCAACACTTCACTAAGTTCTGATTAGGTGTCATGAGCGCTGTTCCCAAAACACCGCTTTGGACTCCAACACCTGAGCGTTCTAATTCCTCAAATATGCAGCGTTTCATGCAGAGCGCATCTGCAACCGCTGGCAAATCTTTTGCCTCCTACGAATCGCTTTACCAATGGTCAGTAACCAACACAGCAGAGTTTTGGGAACTGATATGGGATCAATCGCAGATAATTCATAGTGAGCGGTATTCTACAGTAACTAACGGCTCCGGTATGCTAGGAACAACCTGGTTCCCGGGAGCTCGTATCAATTTTGCCGAGAACCTATTACGACATCGAGGCGAAGATACAGCGCTGGTGTCCCTCAACGAATCCGGCGCTCGCCAGGAAATAACTTTTGCAGAGCTATATCTGGCAGTTGCAAAATGCGCCGCAGGACTAAAGGAGCTGGGAGTTACCAAAGGTGATAGAGTAGCGGCATTCATCCCGAATATTCCCGAGGCGGTAATTGCCATGCTGGCAACAACCAGTCTTGGCGCTCTTTGGAGCTCTTGCTCACCAGACTTCGGACTCTCCGGCGCTCTAGCGCGCTTTGAGCAAATAGCCCCGAAAGTATTGTTAGGAGCAAATAGTTACAACTATCAGGGGAAGCAGTATGACTGCTTGGAGCGACTGCAACAAATTAGCAAGAAGCTACCGTCACTAAGAAAAACCGTCGTGATAGAGTCATCTAATAGTGAACAGCAGAAACTGAATTCCGATTTAATGCAATGGTCAGAGTTGCTAGGTAATGGTGCGCAGGAAGTGGAGTTTGTTCAGCTACCCTTTGATAATCCGGTTTACATAATGTACTCCTCGGGGACCACCGGCGCTCCCAAATGCATCGTCCACGGAGCAGGAGGAACATTGCTTCAGCATTGGAAAGAGCATGCGTTACACACCAATCTCTCAATAGGTGATGTGATCACCTATTACACTACTTGCGGCTGGATGATGTGGAATTGGCTAGTTAGCTCGCTTTCAATTGGCGCCACTGTTCTACTCTATGACGGCTCGCCAGCTTACCCGGGATTATCTACTCTTTGGAAAGCTATAGAGTCAGAGAGAATCACAGTCTTTGGAACCAGTCCAAAGTTTCTAACAACCTGTCAGAAAAAAGGCCTGCATCCAGCTAAGGGATATAATCTCGATTCGCTCAAAACCATTCTCTCAACTGGCTCGCCCTTGTCTGAAGAGAATTTTAACTGGGTGTACAAATCTGTAAAGGCTGACCTTCAGCTATCATCGATTTCAGGCGGGACTGATATTTTATCATGCTTTATGCTCGGCAATCCGATGTTACCAGTCTACGCCGGAGAAATACAATGCCGCGGTTTAGGAATGAAAGTCGAATCATATGATGACAATGGTGTATCACTAAGTGAACAAGTCGGAGAATTAGTTTGCGCCGCGCCGTTTCCATCCCAGCCGGTAGGATTCTGGAATGACAGCGATGGCGCCAATTACCGAGCCGCATACTTCGAACGCTACCCGGGAGTATGGCATCACGGAGACTTTATCGAAATTACCGAGAATGGCGGAGTGATAGTCTACGGTCGCTCTGATACCACATTAAACCCCGGTGGTGTGCGAATCGGCGCCGCAGAAATTTACAACCCGGTTGAGGCCTTACCGGAAGTAGTCGATAGCATTGTGATTGGACAAAAGTGGAAAGATGATATTCGGATAGCGCTCTTTGTGGTACTGCGTGACGAATTGACTCTGACCGACACTTTGCGCAAGAGCATCAAGGACGCTATCCGCTCGAAAACAACTCCACGCCATGTACCTGCTGTAATTGTGCAAGTGACAGATATCCCGCGCACAATTAGCGGAAAGAAAGTTGAACTGGCGGTTTTGCGCGCAGTCAATGGTGAAGAGCAAACCAATAGCGACGCACTGGCAAATCCCGAAGCGCTTACACGATTCTCCGGATTGCCAGAACTCAGTTAGCGGTTTCTCTCCTAGAGATAGCTACGCAGGATACTGCCATCCACAGGCCATATAGCCGCCGTCAACTGCAATCGTCTGGCCGCTAATATAAGACGCCGCTGGCAGACACAGAAAAGCAACCAAAGCCGCTACTTCCTCCGGCTCACCGACACGTCGCATTGGTGTGCGCTTTTCGATCGAATCCAGCTTGTCTTTATCGGAGAAAACCGGCGCCGCCAGCGGAGTATTGATGTACCACGGAGCGACTGCATTGACGCGAATACCATCTGCGGCCCAGTCAGTGGCCAGGTTGCGAGTCAATTGGTTCAGCGCTGCCTTCGACATTGCATAGGGCGCGCCCGAGGACATGTGCGCAAGAGATGCAACCGATGAGATATTGATAATCACACCGCCAGACTTTTTCAACAGTGGATAGGCCAATCGGCAAAGGTCAAAGGTTGCGACCATGTTCAATTCAAAAATCTCTTGCGCCTCCACCAGAGAATAGTCCTCCGGAAGTTTTCTGAGATTACCCCCGGCGTTGTTAATCAAAATATCCAGTCCTGTCCCTTTGGATTCAAGTGTGTCGATTATCCGTTTCCTGTCTTCAGACTTGGTAATATCGGCGCCGATGAAGTCATCTTTGGATTCGGCATGGTGGTCAGTATCAGGTTGATTCCGGGCAACTGTTGATATAGAGGCTCCGAATGAACTCAGCTCTGAGACAATGGCTTTGCCGATTCCTTTGGTTCCACCAGTTACCAGTGCGTGTTTTCCGTCCAGGCGCCAGCGGGCGTTTAGGTCTTTTTCGTTTTTCATAGATTCCAAAATAGGCCGACAGCAGGTATAAGGCAAGAGTCCGGCGCCAGGCCTGATCCACTTTCCATTGTCGAATAATTGACGTATCCTAGTAGGGCGAAATCTCTGGCGATTGGCCAGCATAGCTTTCGCATTAACTCAAAGATAACACTGCGAAGTTCGAGGAAAGGTTCTCAAGCATGTTGAAAATAGCATTCACCGGCGCCCAAGGCGTGGGCAAGACCACCATTGTCGAGGCGCTAAAAAGCAAACTGGTAGCAGATGGAAAAAAAGTCGAAGTCCTCCCGGAGCTTATTCGCGATTGTCCCTATCCCGCTGACACCGAGTCAACTTTCAACACCCAATTATGGGTTTCTTCACATACAATAATGCGCGAAACAGACATCGCCGGTGATGCGGACATCCTGCTGGTAGACCGCCCGATAACAGACATTGCCGTTTACAAAGAGTTGGTCAAAGCCAACAAGGGCATGTCCGATGCGCAGGATTTACTTCTGACCGGAATGATTGATTCATGGAAGGGCACCTATGATGTGTTCTTTCATATCACTGTGCCGTTGGAGCAATGGAAGACTCGTGAGATTGACGATGGTTTCCGCAGCACTGATGAAGGTGTCTACACCTTTCTCGCTGAAGGTTTCGCCAAAGTAGTCCCTGATGGTCATCATCATATTGAGAATATCACTCTCGAAGAGAGCATCAACAACGCATACACAATAGTAAAGGCCGCAATGTAGGCCTCGGAGTAGCGTATGAAACAAGTCACAGTAACCTATTTCGCCGAGTTGCGTGAGCGCTCGGGATTAGATACCGAGCAAATCTCAACAGATTCAAAATCACTGGCGGATTTGTATCTTGAGCTTAAGAGCAGACATTCATTCACTTTGGATCCTGCGATTACTCAGGTAGCGCGTAACAATGAATTCTCAACGATGGATTCGTCATTCGAGGACGGCGATGAAATTGTTTTCATACCGCCGGTCGCCGGAGGCTAAGTATGTTCTCGATTTCCTCAGAGCCGCTAGATATTCGGGCGCTATCAGCCGACATCGTCGGCTCCAGCTCGGGCGCCTTGGTGACATTCGAAGGCTGGGTGCGTGACCAAAACGAGGGCCAGCAAGTAGACTCACTCGAATACCAGGTCTACCATGCGCTGGCAACCAGCGAGGGTAACAAACTCGTTGCCGATGCGCTCAAGAAATTCGACATACACAAAATCAGCGCGGTTCATCGCGAGGGACATCTCGCTATAGGTGATATCGCCGTATGGGTGGGAGTAACAGCGGCGCATCGCGGCGCTGCATTCGATGCGTGTTGCTACATTATTGACGAAATCAAACACCGCCTACCAATTTGGAAAAAAGAACACTACACCCAAGGCGAAGCAAAGTGGGTTTACTGCAGTGACCATGACCACAGCAAAGTATCACAAGAGAACATTTCAGAGTCCGAATACTATTGCCGCCAGCTAGAATTGCCTGATGTCGGCGTTACTGGCCAGCAAAAACTAAAAGATGCGAAGGTGGTTGTCGTTGGCGCCGGCGGTTTGGGATGTCCGGCGCTGACTTATTTGGCGACAGCCGGCGTTGGTGAAATCAAAATCATAGATAATGACACAGTCGCTACCAGCAACCTCCATCGTCAGTCGCTCTTCACAAGCGCTGACTTGAACAAGAACAAAGCCCAGGCGGCGAAAGAGCGCCTCCGATCAATGAATCCATTGATTCAGATTACTGCAGTCACCGAAAAAGTTGATGCAGGAAACGCTCGTGACTTAATCGAAGGATTCGACATTGTTCTAGATTGCACTGACAATCTCAAAACAAAATACATTCTCAATGACACTTGTTATTTGTTCGACTCAACTCTTGTCCTGGCTGGCATACATCAGTGGCAGGGGATATTGCATACCTTCTTGTCGCGAGACTCCAAAGAAGATTGTGACGCCGGTTGTTTTCGATGTCTCTCACAGGAAATGCCTCCTGATGATTGTGTCGGCGCTTGTGTCGATTCGGGTGTGATTGGTGTCATCCCTGGGTTAGTTGGCGCATATCAAGCCCTCGAAGCCATACGTCTAATTCTAGCGGAATCTCCTCCGGCATCTGCGACAAGTAGCGCATTGATTGATTTGCGTTCATTGTCACTGTTGAAGATAAAGCGAAGACGCAACCCAAATTGCGCTCTCTGCGGAGAGAGCCCGGGTATCACTGATATTTGGCCAGAGACATACGAAGTTGCTAGTAGCTCTATTGACGTAGAAATTATCTCCGATTTGGAAATCGACTACGAAGCATACTTGAGTCAGGCTGATAGTTTTGTACCGGTGGATATTCGAAGCGCTTTACAAAGGGCTGGAACAAACTCAGCAACCAATGAATTCGTCCATTCCATGGAACACATTCCACAAACAGAGCTTGAAAAGTTTCACTGTCTTGACACTAGCAAGAAATATCTCCTGGTGTGTCAACATGGGATATCTAGTAAACACCTTGCGGCAACACTACGCTCCACAGGACGAACCAACTTCTACTCACTCATCGGCGGACTGACTGAAGTGGCTGGTAAAAGCGGCTAATTGTCATCTTCGCCAAGTAAGGTTGAGGATGCGCCTGATAGTGAGTTCAGAAGCTCACTATACTTTAAACTACCGCTACTTACGCTTGGAACGTTTTCTTCTGCCTGTACCTTGGCCAACTGACTTTTTCTTGGTCGGGCGCTTCTTTTTGAATTGCGACCAATAAGCGCTGGCATTGGGAAAGTTGGTTATAGATGAGACGATTTCATCAATGGAACTCAACCCGGTTGACTCTGATGTAGCATTTGATTTCGACTTAATGTCCTGAGAGGTCGTATCAAATTTAGATTTCTTTGGGCGACTTGTAGCTGGCCTCTTCGTTTTGTTCCTGTCGGACTTTTTGCCCATCGAACCGATTAGTTCAGAGGCTCCTTCACGCGGGGCGAGTTTCTTGAAGCCTTTGCGCTTAGGTGAGTTGCTTCTATCCGTCTTCCTCTTGGAGGATTCTTCGCCTTTTGAAGCTCTACTTTTCGCGGCAGTCTGGGTTGCTTCTTTCATTAGAAACTTCTCTGATGGCAAAATCGGAAGTTTTGAAATAGGCAGGCGGGTCTTCATGAATCTTTCGAGACTTCGGATAGCGCTTTTCTGCTCGGTATTCGCAAATGAAATCGCATGACCAGTTTTTCCAGCCCGGCCGGTGCGACCAATGCGGTGTACGTAATCTTCTGGATTAGCCGGCATATCATAATTCACTACCAGCTCGATTCCTGAAACATCAATTCCGCGAGCGGCAATGTCTGTCGCTACCAAGACCTGAAATTTCCCGCGCTTGAAACCTTCCAATGCGCTACGTCTTTGCCCCAAACTTCTATTGGAGTGAATCTCCGCGGCGCTGAATCCCATGTTGTTTACTCTGGTGGTCAGCTTGGTTGCCATGCGTTTGGTGCGCGTGAAAACTAGAGCTGGTCCGGTGCAGTCTTTGAGATGAACAGAAAGAAGTCGGCTCTTGTCGTGATTGGGGATGAGAAACATCTCCTGGCTGACTTCAGAGGGAGTAATCCCGGATTTGTCAATTTCGATACGTGTCGGCGCAGGCATCATCTTTCTGGCGATGGCCTCGATTTCTTTAGGCATAGTCGCTGAGAAGAGCATCATCTGACGCTTCGAAGGAATCGCCTTCATAACCTTTTTGATATCAGGCATGAAACCCATATCGAGCATACGGTCAGCTTCATCGAGTACAAGAATCTCAACATTGCCGAGTTTGGCGGTTCCTCTTTCGAGATGATCCATCAGGCGTCCCGGAGTTGCGATAATCAATTGCGGATGTTTGCGAAGCGCGCTTTGCTGTGGCGGCATCGGAGCGCCCCCGACTAGAACCACCGAACGCAAACGAGTTGAGCGGCTGATTGAGCGGATTGATTGTTCTACCTGTTGCGCCAGCTCGCGAGTTGGAACTAGAACCAGCCCCACACCTCTCTTGGAATTGGAAAGGCGCTGTAGCATTGGAATTCCGAACGCCAAAGTTTTGCCGGAACCGGTGCGCGCGATTGCAATTATGTCTTCGCCGTCGATACCAACTGGTATGGCCTTGTTTTGAATCGGGGTCGGAGTTTCGAAACCGAGCCTGTTGATTTCTTTTAATAGATTCGATGAGATGCCCAAATCCTGGAATCCGTTTTCTCCAGAGGCAGATGGCGTCGGTTCGGTCTTCGCGGGCTTCTTGCTGTTGAAGTTATCTAAAGCGGGGTCATGTATTTGCTGAGTCAAGTTCAAGTAAATCTCTCTAAGTTAAGTTTTTCAAGGGTAATCAGTTACTGGCATGATTTGCTCAGCAACTCGTTAAGCGGAGGGCGCTATTCCACAGCCTCGGCAATAAACCTTAATATAGATGATTGTCAAGGAAAATCTTCACATGGCATGGACTCGTTCCAACGTGGAAACCTATGCCTGGTTCCAACGTGGAAACCTATGCCTGGTTTGGGCTTATTGAGGCTAGCCTCTATTCCAGCAAGCGCGAGCCCCGGCAAATCGAGTATTTATTCCACAAAGTGTCGATTAAGGTAAGAAATTTCACCAGAAACCCGCAAAGAATCAGTCGAGTAGGTCGGGTTCCGGAGTCACATTCATGTGACGCAGAAACCCGACATGCTTGTGTGCCGTAGAAATGTCGGGTTTCTCCACGTCTACGACGCTCCGGAACCCGTCCTACGTTACTTGAAACACTGCCCCCCCAAAGGCGTGTGTACTAGACCGAATCTATGGAACAAGTAGTCTATCTTCTCGCACTGCAAGCGGGTGCGGCGCCCGGCTCAATCCCTTACCATGTCACGGATTCTTTCGAGTAAGTCCAGAATATACTGAGAAGGGATGAGATAACTTAACTCTTGCTTTGTTGTTGTTGCTTGTGAGAATCCAACCAACATCAATCCATTCGAATTACTGGGAAAAGCAAACGCTGGGCCGCCACTTTGACCGCCGCGCGTGGAAGCATCCACAACTATCCATTGCGACTGTTTCATAACTCCATTTATGTTCAATTTAATGCTCTCTTTCGGAAAGCTTGCTACCGAACCGAATCTGCTAAGTGCAAATTGACTAGATTGTGGCAGCATGTGAGAAAATCCTATCATTTGAATGATCACTCCATCATTGATGGCACTTGACCTAGTGTCCAAAACCATGGACGTTTTCCAACCCAATATTTTCATATCTCCACTCGGATTGAGGAATAAATCGCCATTTCCGGAAAAAGTCCCCAGTTGAACAAAAACCAAATCAACATTCGTGTCTTCATGCTCTACGAATAACTTCTTTCCATGTTTTCTCAAGTACAAGAATACGGAAGAGTCGGATGATTTGACTTTGTTCTTTTCGGTGAAAACATTCAAGAATACTCGCACGCTATCAAAAGGAGAGCCTGTTAAGGTATCAGTTAATACATGTTTGTTCGTAACGAGAAAAAAACCAATCTCTGGGTCAGACAGAATAAATCCTGTACCTCTAGTGTTTTGCTCTGTTTCGATCCTCCATATGAATCTCTTGTCATCCTCAGGAATTGAGGGTGAATTTGCTAGTGTGATCGTAGCACATGTCAGTGTTGCAGAGATAACTAGGCAATACTTGAGCAATCGATATCGGTGTGAAGAACGCCTTGCACTACTATTAATACTCATGATCGACAGACTATTCATACAACAACTCCAAGAGGATTAAGTATTTATTATGGTTCTAATTCGCTTCTGTTGCTGCAACGTCATACTATCGGAAGAGTATGGAAGCCGAAGGTACTACAAATACTCCCCAAACCGCTCCGCCACCGTCTTCTTAACATCCTCACTCATAACAATATCAGCAGGCCAGTTTCTAGTGTAGCCTTCTTCGGGCCAATGCCTCGTGGCATCGATCCCCATCTTATGCCCAACTGAACTTGACTCACCAGCGTGGTCCAAAATATCTACCGGGCCTTGGACTATCTCTATGTCACGTTTAGGGTCGACATTGTTGCCCCAGCGCCACATTACCTCATCGACATTTTGCACATCGGTTTCTTCGTCAACTACTACAATGTATTTCGATAGACACATTTGTCCGGTGCCCCAGATTTGATGCATGACTTTGCGCGCTTGATGCGGGTATTCTTTTTTGATTTTCAGGAATAAGAAATTATGGAAATTCCCGAACATAGGCATGTTGTAGTCGATTAGCTCCGGCATTTGCATTTTCAAAAGCGGCAGGAACAAACGCTCGGTAGCTTTGCCGAGATAGTAATCCTCCTGCGGCGGTTTGCCGACTATGATTGTCTGATAGATTGGGTTCTTGCGATGTGTCACTGCTGTCACATGAAAAACCGGAAACTCACCGGCAAGTGAATACACACCAGTATGATCACCAAACGGCCCCTCGGTGCGCCGCTCATTGACATCCACATAACCCTCAATAACAAAATCCGACTCAGCAGGCACACGCAAATCCACAGTTTTGCACTTAACCATGCGCACCGGTTTCTTGCGAATGAAACCGGCGACTAACATTTCATCCATCCCCGGCGGAAGCGGCGCGGTAGCCGAATAAGCGCAAACCGGATCACCACCGATAGCGCAGGCCACTTCAATACGGTCGCCTTTTTGTTCGTACTTGCGGAAATTGAACGCGCCGTCATGATGCGGATGCCAATGCATCCCCGTGGTGTTTTTGTCGTAGACCTGCAAGCGATACATACCGCAATTCTGCACACCCGTATTCGGATTCTTAGTGAAAACCTGCGGCATAGTGATGAACCGTCCAGCGTCATCAGGCCAACATTGAATCACACCCAATTTGAACAGATCGATTGCATCGCCCTCAAGCGCTACATCCTGACAGGGAGCCGAGCTGACCATCTTGGGCATATTACCGGCAACTTTTGCAAGACCCGGTAACTCTTTTAACTTCTCCATCGCCGACATGTACTTGCGAGGCTTGATTAGCTCCGATAGCTCATCGGCGATTCCATCAAATGACCGTCCGCCAAAGGCGATATTCATGCGCTTGAACGAGCCGGTTGAGTTTATCAAAACCGGAAAATCGCCGCCTTCGACATTCTCAAAGAGCAGGGCCTTGCCGCCGTAGTTTCCTTGCGCATCCCGCATTTTCGAATGGCGGTCCGCCATCTCAGCGATTTCGAGGATAGGCGAGATTGGCTCACTGATTCGGAGTAATTCGCCTTCAGCTTCCAACTCACGGACAAAGTCCGCAAGGTTTTCTATTCTATAAGTTTTTTCTGTATTCATACCAGCAAATATACGCCGAAGAATCCAGAGCGCAAATAGCCAATAAGAAAAGTCCGACTCCAACAGTCATTGCGAGCGAAGCGCGGCAATCAGCATCTGAGTCATTGCGAGGAGCGAAGCGACGTGGCAATCCCGTGGATGATGATACGGCATATTGGCTCAACGAGATTCCTGCGCATCGCTCTCAATGAAGCCGACAAAAAAAGCGGGACCCTCAAATAGAGAGTCCCGCTCCTGAATTAACTGCTTTGAAAAAAAACTACTACTTCAAATAGATACTATTTGAACGTAACGTTCGATGTATCTGATCCACCTGAAGTTGATGTCACTGTGACTGTCGACGGGCCCGGATTAACTCCGGTAATCTTCAATTCCCAGCGATTCTTGCTGGCCTTGAAAGTCATCTGGCCGTAGCCAACAACACTCAAGACTGCATTCGGATCATCGGTTGTAGCGCGAATATCCAGCTTCTGTTTTTGCTGGTCGTATTGCGCCTTGGTGATTGTGACGTTATCGCCACCACCGCCACCACCTGTGATATTAGCGGAAGTAGTCGCTGATCCAGTTGCGCCCTGGTCGTCGGTAACTGTCAACGTGACAGTATAATTACCAGAGGCGCCATAGGTGTAGTTCGGATTCGCGGCGGTACTTGTGCCACCGTCGCCAAAGTCCCAACTATAACCGACAATTGAACCGTCCGGATCAGATGAACCAGCCGATGAGAACGAAACGCCATTACCAACTGTGCCACTGTATGGGCCATTGGCATTTGCTGTCGGGGCCTGGTTACCACCACCACCGCCTGTGATATCAGCAGAAGTTGAGGCAGAACCGGTTGCTCCCTGATCATCAGTGACTGTCAGTGTGACAGTATACGCGCCAGCGGCGCTGTAAGTATAGTTCGGATTCGCGGCGGTACTTGTTCCACCGTCGCCGAAGTCCCAGCTATAACCGACAATTGAACCGTCCGGATCAGATGAACCGGCTGATGAGAACGAAACTGCGTTGCCAACTGTGCCACTGTATGGGCCATTGGCATTGGCAGTCGGAGACTGATTGCCACCGCCACCCTGGGTGATTGTGACATTTGTAGACGGTTTGAAGGCTGTACCGTTGTTGTCCTTCACTTCACCTTTCCATGTCCAGCTGGTGGCATTCGAAGGAAGACCGCTCAAAGCAAAGGCTGTTGTCCAGGTGCCATCACCATTGTTGGTGAAATTCTGACGAACCTTGTTCTTGTTCGGGTCTTTTAACTCCCAGCGCTCTCGGTTCATGTTCGTGAAGTCAACCTGGTCGCTCCACATCTTCATGTACATAGTCTCGCCAGTTGTGAATGATCTGTCGTCCGTTGAGAAATCAGCGTTACGTGACAGTATGAAACCTTCACCAGTTGGTGGCGGAGGTGGCGCTGCGGTGATGGTCGCAGTTGTGGCGTTCGAACCAGTTGCGCCCTGATCGTCTGTGACGGTCAATGTCACATTGTATGTGCCAGCGGCGCCATAGGTATAATTCGGGTTCGCGGCGGTACTTGTTCCACCGTCGCCGAAGTCCCAGCTATAACCAGCGATTGAGCCATCCGGATCAGATGAGCCAGCCGAGGAGAAGGAAACCGCTGAGTTGGCCTGTCCGCTATAAGGACCGTTAGCGTTAGCTGTCGGAGCCTGATTTGGCGGAGGAGTATTTGATGTGATGTAGGCAACCTTGGTCATGGTATTCGAACCATTAGCATTGGTCGCAGTCATCGACACATCATAAGTACCGGCGCTGTAAGTGTGTGACGGATTCTGCGCTGTTGAAGTTCCGCCATCACCGAAGTCCCATGACCAGCTTGTCGGGCCGTTGGTGGAAAGGTCGGTAAAGCTGACTGTCAACGGAGCATTGCCCGAAACTGGACTTCCAGAGAAATCGGCTGTCGGCGGATTCGTATTCGGAACCGTCACTGTAGCGGTTGTCGAATTTGAACCCGTTGCGCCCTGATCGTCTGTGACGGTCAGTGTTACATTGAATGTTCCACCGGCGCTATAAGTGTAGTTCGGATTCGCGGCGGTACTTGTGCCACCGTCACCAAAGTCCCAGCTATAACCGACAATTGTGCCGTCGGCGTCAGATGAACCAGCTGATGAGAAAGCAATCGCGCTAGCTGTGGTACCGCTGTAAGGGCCATTGGCATTGGCGGTCGGAGCCTGATTGGGCGGAGGACCGACATTGGTCGCCGCATCGGCATTAACCAAACCGAAACCGAAGTTATTGTCACGACCAGCAGCGCCGATGTCGGTCGCTGTGGAGGTCAACTGATTGCGCACTGCTGTGGCGGATGTAAATTGGCCTGTTGACCAAATAAGCGCTACCACACCTGCGACATGCGGAGTGGCCATTGATGTGCCGTCCAAAGTCGCATACTGGCCATTTTTGTAGGTGGAGACAATTCCAACACCCGGAGCGGTCACTTCAACTTCCGGCCCCTTGTTGGAGAAGTTGGCTAGATTATTGTTTTGGTCAACGGCGGAGACTGCGATAGTGGAGGAATATTTGGCCGGGTAGCCAACCGGACCGCCGTAGTCGTTTCCTGCCGCCGCGCAAATAACCACGCCGGAGGCATAAGCATTGTCACATGCAGTCTGCAAGGCTGAAGTTCCAATTGAAGCGCCTAGTGACATGTTGACAACGTCCATACCATTTGCAGCCGCCCAATCAATACCAGCAACTACATTTGAAAATGTTCCACTACCAGCGGCGTCAAGAACCTTGATACCATACAGGCTAGCCGACGGGGCAACACCAATGACACCAATTGAGTTGTCCACCGCGGCAACTGTTCCAGATACATGCGAACCATGACCATTGTCATCCATCGGATCGTTGTCGCCATTTACATAGTCGATTCCACTGACATAGTTTCCGGCCAGATCAGGGTGGCCGTGGTCAATACCAGTATCAATGATTCCGACTTTAACCCCTGAGCCTTTTGTGCCACGAGCGTGAGCTGTCGGCGCGTTGACTGCATTGATGCCCCACGGTGTAGTCTGGGCAATCATATGCACCGGGCGATCAGGCTCGATGTAGTCCACAGCCGGGTCAGTAAGCAACAACTGGTACTGGCCTTCAGTCAATTTGGCAGAATAACCATGCACCACTGAACTGTAAACCCTTACCGGCTCAACACCAATGTCAAATGCTGACTGAGTGATGTTCTGTTTCAAGCGCTTGTAAAGGCCCTTATGATTGGCAATTTCTTTTGTTGATTTCAATACTACTATGTATTGACCAGGAATAAGGTCTGGATTTCCGGTGGAAACTTCGGACTGATTGTTCGGCTCAAGCGGCGTTTCTTGCGAACAGCCGTAAAAACCGATACTCACAGAGAGCAATAGTACTGCGAGCACACTTGAGGATAACTTTGGAAACATATTGAGACGTTTCCTTACAATACCATTTGAGGAAAAAACACGCATAGGAACTTCTCCTTCGTAGGTGAATTTTAGTTAGTCACTCCGGCTAAGTTGGCGCTTAAACCCAAGAAGCCGTTACAATTAATTCCTATTGCATCTCTCAAAAGTCTAAGAGCGCTTGAACAACTGTTCAGGAGATGTTTAGTAAACAAATTAGCTGAAATTATTATTCAGAATTGGCAGAAGTACTTTGAACAAAACTTACGATTACCAGCATAACAAATAAATATGTCCGAGCCAGTGAAGCTACTCAAAGAAGCAAATGTCAAAACACATGATAGCTTTTGAAGGGATGCTGAGCGCGCGTTTACAAACACGCGCCTGTGTTACACAGTTCAACTGGAATCCACGAAAAACCTCCTGTCATTTTTTAAGCGCAATGAAAAGCATGCGTCAGGCGCAGGCAATCCAGTGCGAGGCCGCTTGGAAATGGTTAGAAAGTCCAATGTAATTGCAAAAACGTGATTGCAATGATACAATTATTTTTTTCTGCAACAATGTCAGTGACAGAAGCGTTGATAAATATCAAAACATCAGCTATCAGCGCCTCTATTGCCACTAGCGTGGTGAACTGCTTTTTTGAATGAAAGAGATTTTGAATGTTTTGTCAAGAAAATATCAGAGTATTTGACTTTTCCGTCAAGAAGTATGGGGCGGCGCCTGAATCGAGAGAGAACTACGTTTTTTCATCAGCTAGGCTTAACATGGGCAATGATTTCAACAGGAAACCGCCGATTCGGAAGTAAGTAGGCCAATAATCAAAGATATATGCGCCTATTGACCTATAGCTCTGGTTCCGATGTATATTAATGTATGGAAACGACTCTTGGAATAATAGCTATAGCGTCCTTGATGGGGCTGATACTGTTGGCTTTGGGCGCCTCTCTAATTCCGGTGCGCCTCAGAGTGCTACTGAGCGCTGATATTAAGCGTCTGAGAGTAAGTTTTTGGAAGCTTACTATTGTGGATAGTGACAGTCCAGCCAGAGTTTCCACCCGAAAAAGCCAGAAAAAGGAAAAAAAGACCACTGTCGCCGAGTCATCGGGCGAGAAAACTGACACAGCAACCGAGCGCCTGTCAAGATTTCTGAAATATCTGGGAATCGCGCCACAAATCACCAGGGCCCTAATGGGGTTCACATTGCGTTTGCTGGGGAAACTGAGATTCAACGATGTTGAGGGGAGTGTTTCCGGGGGCTTAGAGAATCCAGCTGATACGGGGATGGCTTTCGGGGCGTTATATGCAATACTCGGAGCAAGTCCCCGCCTGCAATCGCATCTTAAATTGAAACCCGATTACTTGGCTGAGCGTATGGAGTATAGCTTTCAGGGTGAGATAGCTTTGCGTCCGCTGGCGCTAGTTGGTCCGACATTCAGACTATTACATGAATTGCCCAAGCGAGAGTTATTTAGAATAGTGAGAATCTTGAGAAAGCGCCGGAAATCAGCAAAATCGGCCAGCTAAAGTAGCAGAAGAAGTGTAAACAGACAGGAAGTCAAAGGCGCTGTGTCATTTAGATGGTTATGCCATCTAGATGACGTAGCGCCAATCAAGCAGACAGTGATACAGCCGATTAAGAAAGCATAGGAGCGAATATCATGGCGAACAATGTAGTAGAAATAATCGAAGGAGTTGTCGGGCAACTCAAAGAAATAGCCCGTACCGAATCTATTGTCGGAGAGCCGATTACCATCGGTAACAAGACTTTAGTTCCTATTATCCGGGTCTCGATTGGCTTCGGAGCCGGCGGCGGTGAAGGAAGCGACGATCGAGATCGTGGTGGATTTGGCGGAGGCGGTGGTGGCGGGGCTAAAGTAGAGCCCGCGGCTTTTATCGTGATTGACGAAAACGGTATTTCCTTGTTACCCACAAAACCGGGTACAATTGACTCGCTTATTGAAGCAATTCCAACGGCTATCGGTAAATTGGGTAAACTGGCCAAAAACTTCTCCTCATCTGAGAAAAACAGCGAAAAAAGTAGTCCTTCAGATTCTGATTCAGAAGCGCCTGAGGCGCCCGAAGACTCCGATGACGCAAAAGACAACGCCTAGTCTAAGCAGTTTTCACGGAGATGTTTTTCGGCTAAATCATTGTATACCTACAGCTTCTATGAGGCTAGCTCTGTTGCCTGACATTGATTGAGGATGGCAATAGTCGTCGGCATTACGGTAGATTCCTTCTTGACCTTGCCCATACAACAAAACCTCTATATATTTGTATAGTATTCAAGGTTTTTTGCCGGACACTTAGGTGTTTGGGCGGGCCTTGGAGATATGGTGAAATAGCCGGCAATCGGTTGGCTGTTCAGAAAATGAACTTTTAGACGATTATAATAACGGAGGATTGAGGATTTTGGCCTTGAATCTTATTTTTGAAACCGTACTGAATTCTAATGTGATCAGTACCAGTATTTTCAGCGCCCCATTGCTGGCGATGGGCGCCTCACCGGATGGCACAGGTGGCGGAGGGATAATCGCCCAATTCGGTTTTATTATACCGCTGTTCCTGATTATGTATTTGTTGATGATCAGGCCACAGCAGAAAAAACAGAAAGAACACAAGAATATGATCGAAGCGCTCAAGAAGGGTGATAAAGTTGTCACTTCCGGCGGAATGTATGGAGACATATTCGCGTTCAATGAAAAGCGTGACTCGGTAGTTCTAAAAGTCGGTGAAGTCAAACTTGAGTTTCTCAAGAGCGCTATTGCCGGTTTGGCGAAAGAATAACCTGAATAACAGGTAGTTCCGTTCGCATAAAGAAACGAGTCGTAAAGTTAACATACGTATATGGGACTTGAAGGAAGTCACTGGTGCGTGAGACAGTTGTAAAAGCTTGTAATAGCTGTGAAAGCTGTAATAGTTGTAAAAACTGTACTGTAGGGGAGTTGTAATTGTGGCTGTATTGCCAATCGTCTTATATGGAAATCCGGTGTTGCGCGAGAAATCGCAACCCGTGGCGATTGACCAATCCACGAAAAATTTTGTGGCGGATATGATCGCCACCTTAAAAGACGCGCAGGGGCTCGGATTAGCGGCCAATCAGGTTGGCAAAGCCAGCCGTATTTTTCTAGCAGACTTATCGCCGCTGGAGCCCGCCGAAGATGTACGTGTATTTATCAACCCGCAAATAATCGAAACTTCCGGTAGCATGGAGTACGAAGAGGGTTGCTTGTCTTTTCCCGATATTTTCTACCGGATAACACGTCCGGAATTTGTTACTGTCCGTGCGACAGACGCAAGCGGAAAAGAATTCGAAGTCAAAGCTGACGGAATTTTAGCCAGAGTGATTTTGCATGAATACGACCATATCGACGGTAAGCTGTTTATAGATTTCTTTTCACCGATGGCCAAAGAGATGATTAGCGGCAAGCTCAAGAAGCTAAAAGCCGCTAGCGCCGCCTAGAGTGTTAAGCAAATAGTATCAAGCGCGTACGGAACAAAGTTTCAGCCACATTTTTTGCCCCGCCTGAATATGACAGTTCAACAATCACATCCTGCATAGCGCCTGTTTCATATCGCATCTGTATTCTCTCAAGTCGCAACTACGTGACCGGGTAGTCTCTGTTTAGTCGCGCCCAAGCGTGCAGTTTTCTTGCGCGCTGATGTGTGCGGAAACAGAGATAACTTTGGTGTTGCGAAAAAGAATGCTGAAAGTTTTCGGTTATTCTTCTTCAAGTAGGTATAGCATGTCGTTGAGAATTATCTATATGGGAACTCCGGAGTTCGCCGCGCCGCCTCTGAAAGAATTGAATCTTTCACAGCATGAGGTAGCGGCGGTTGTGACAGGTCCGGATGTTCGCTCAGGTCGGGGGCGCAAGTTGCGCCCCACTCCGGTCAAAGAGCTGGCTCAAGAGCTTGGCCTGCCGGTCCTGACTCCTGATTCGCTGAAAAGCCCGGACTTGCTGGAAGAGTTGAGAGAATTCAAGGCCGATGTGTTTGTGGTGGTAGCGTTTCGAATATTGCCGCAATCGCTCTATTCGTCACCGCCTTTGGGTTCGATAAACCTGCATGGCTCTCTGCTGCCGCTTTACCGTGGAGCCGCTCCCATTCAGAGGGCTTTGATGGACGGCGCTAAAGAGACCGGATTCACCGTCTTTTCATTAGCAGACAAAGTTGACACCGGCGGGATGATACTGCAGAAAAAAGTACCTATCTCATCTGAGGATAATTTCACGACCTTGTCTGCGCGGATGTCAGAATTATCCGGATCGGCGCTAATTGAAGCGCTGGACTTGCTGGAGTCGGGAACCGCGCAATTGACGGCGCAGGACAATTCTCTCGCAACCGCCGCTCCTAAAATCACTGCATCAGACCGGGAGATAGACTGGGATTCTCCGGCGAATGTGATTGTAAATCAAGTTCGGGGTTTGGCGGAAGTTCCAGGAGCTTTCACAACTTGGCGCGACAAACGTCTCAAAGTATTAGCGGCGAAAGTATGCGAGGAGCATCGCGCATTATCCGCCGGCGAGGTGGCAATACTCGCAAAGAAAATCTGTATCGGAGCTGGTGACGGCTCCGCGCTTGAAGTATTGGCTCTCCAGCCGGAGGGCAAAAAGAAAATGAATGCTGTGGATATTATTAATGGACAGTTTCTTCGCGAAGGCGAAAAGTTGGGGGAAGCCGCAAACTAAATATGAGTGATTCAGCGACTTCTACGACAACAAATTCTGTAGTTACCACAGATACGCGCCCCAGGAAAACGGCGCAGAAAGAACAAAATGTGTCACGCTCGAACCACGCGAAGAAATCGCACGAGCGAAAGACGCAAGGAGAAACAAGATTGAAAAGAGAACTTCTAATCAATGTGGGTGATTTCGAAACCCGCATAGCTTTGCTGGAGGACAACCGATTGGTTGAGCTTTCAGTAGAGCGCCCCGAGACCGAAAGAATGGTCGGGGACATTTACAAAGGCAAGATTTCAAAAGTCCTGCCGGGAATGCAATCAGCATTCATAGACATTGGCCGTGAAAAGGCCGCGTTTCTACATTCGTCAGATATGGGACATTTGCCCCGTGACAGAGATAGCTCGGAGGTTGCCGATGATAGTGGTGATGGCGGTGATGACGTTGGCGATAGCATTGTTCGCAAGGGCAAACGTGTCGCTATCGAGCGCGCGCTAAAGGACGGTCAGGAGATTTTGGTTCAGATTATCAAAGAACCAATCTCCACCAAAGGCCCGCGTGTTTCTACCGATATTTCAATTCCCGGTCGTTATGTAGTGATGGTGCCCGAGAGTTCCGGGGTTCGCGTCTCCAAGAAGATCACCAACTGGGCCGAATCCAGGCGACTACGTTCAATTGTAGAGCCACTGCGTCCCGAGGGTTTTGGTTTGATTTGTCGCACTGAAGCCAAAGGTGTGAGCGAAAAAGACCTGATGGCGGATATCAAGAGGCTCCTGAAACAATGGGAGCAATTGAAAAGCAAAATCGACAGCAGTTCAGTTCCGGCCCTGATTCACAAAGAACAGGATATGGCGCTTTCGATCGTCCGGGATGTGATTAACGAATCAATAGATCACATAATAATCGATGAACGTCGCGAGTTTCGTCAGTTGGTCGCCTATGTGCGCCAAATAGCCCCGCACCTTCGTGACAGGGTCGAGCTATACAAGGGTGACACTCCCCTATTCGACAAATACGAAGTCGAACGCGAAATCGAAAAAATGTTCGACCGCAGAGTTTGGATAAAGAAAGGCGCCTACCTGATAATTGACCAAACCGAGGCTATGTTGACCATCGATGTCAACACCGGCAGATTTGTAGGCAAGAAAGATCAGGAAGACACAATCTACCGCACCAATATCGAGGCCGCCAAAGAAATAGCCCGTCAATTACGTTTGCGTGATTTGGGTGGGCTGATTGTTTGTGACTTTATTGATATGTACAGTCGTGAGAATCGTCGCAAACTATACGAGCTATTCAAGAAAGAATTATCACGAGACAGGGCCAAAGGAGCGGTTAATCCGGTTTCCGAATTCGGCTTGATAGAGTTAACCCGTCAAAGAGTGCGTCCGTCACTTGTACAGGCATTCTCCGAACCTTGCAGTTGCTGTAGCGGTTCGGGAAGAGTGCTTTCCAAAGAGACAATGCGCGCCAAGATAGACCGCTGGTTCCAACGCGCGCATCAGGCGCGACAATTCCGTGATTTCCATCTAATAGTTAATCCGACCTTGGCTGATCCCCTCGTTGGTGCTGGTGACTCTGGCGCGAATCGTTTGCGCACAATCATGAAACGTAACAATGTCCGGGTTAACTTAGTGCGTGACACACTTATTCCATTGCAGGAATTCAAAGTATTCGAAGCTGACAAGAATGCGGATATAACCGAAAAATACCAAAGCGCATAAGCGGACTATTGCAAAGAGACCCAAACGGCGGATTTTGCTGTGGATGAGAAGGCCGACACAAATAGCAGTATCGAGTATGAAATCAAGCTCGACCTGGGCAATCTGGAGCAATACCAGCGTTTAGTTTCAGCTCTTGGAACTCCAAAAGAAGAGATAAACCAGAGCAATTATTTTTTTGATACGAGTGAGAGCCGACTATTGAAATCCAAGTGGGCGCTTCGAATCCGAATTAGCAATAACGAATCGACTTCAGAAAGCGCATCAGAGCTAACTTTGAAAGGCCCGCAGAAAGGCTCACTAGAGCTTAGCGCCCGAAACGAAATAAGCGCCGGGCTACCGATGTCAGTGGCAACAGCGGCTATCGCCGGAGGATTCGACTTAACCACATTGGAAGTGGCGCCGATAATCAAAATGAAAGAGATTATCGGAGAGGAAAAGCTGATTCCACTGATGTCATTTACCAACAAACGTCTGGTATTCGAACCATCGAGAGACATCGGTTGCTCACTTGAAGTGGACTTAACTACCTTCGGGGACAAATCGGTTTGCTATGAACTCGAAATGGAATTCGCCGAGCAGAATGAAAAACTTATTGCCGAGGCAACTGTATATATTCGCGAAATATTGGACAAACTTGGGATAGAGTATCAGCCCAAGGCCATGAGCAAATTCGGGACTGCTCTAGCAAAAGGGTCATTATTGTCCTGAATCCAACTAGCCAATCGGATGTATAAGAGCAAGACAGCAGGCAAGCGAGATACGGCAGGAATAGACTCAATAGCGATATTCGATATTTCAGTAACAACCCATTAGTCACACAATACGAGAGACATGAAGACTATCAACAAACCTAACACCGCCAACAAGACCATATCAGCATTGATAATAGCCGGTTTTCTCTTGCTAATTATCTCCTGGGGCATTGAGCCGACTTTGGCTATTACAGGAGATTCCACTCTGTCAGTGATTTCCAAAACTGCAGACAAAGAGAATGCAGATGTTCAACAGATTGATGACCCCTATGAAGTCTACCCTCGCTATGACCCCACTTCGTCGGTTAGGAAAAGCAATCCTGCCCCCGATGGTTATTCTTCTGTGTCAGCGGATAGTGTAAGCGGTTTTGGACTTTGGCTAAGAAACTATCCAATGCGAAGCTCCAAAGAGCCACTGACTACAAATTTCGGAACCTTCATAGCAGATGCAACAGTCATCGGTGGTGTGCTTGATGTGCCGACTACTTCACCAGGAGGCAACGCGCGGGGCATATTGTTTCCGTTGATGCATGAGTACGCCAAAGTCACGCAGAGAGAGATGGAATTGATTTATCAGGGCATGGGAGTCGACTCTGTATCATTGTTGAGATATATGACCGGCAAATACTCTACCAACTCCAATCGCACCAAGTATTTTTGGAAAGAAGGAGAGGAGAAGACGCTCGATGAAGACTTGCTAAAACGCTTCACCGAGTTTATCCGCACAATTACCTCATACCAAAGTTTGATTCGGGATTGCAAAGAAATCGCGGAGTCCGATGTCTTGCCTGGTGACTTGTTTGTCCAGGCCGACACCGTGCGCAGGAAAGACCAACACCTCTCTGTCGTTCTTGATGTCGCAACCCTCAATCCGAATGCAGACCAAAGCAAAATCCATTCAGCTCTCAAAGACCGCAACAGGATTCCCTACCAGCGCATCTTTCTTTTCGCCAACAGTTTGACACCGGCCAGTAGTTTTCACATTATCAAGCCATTGAAACCGGGCAAAGGTAATTGGATGGCCCCGGGAGAATTAGAGAAAAAACTCAAGCATATGGGGCCGGGAAAATTCTACCGATTAACTTATCCTTTCCTGCGTTAGCTGGAAAGAGAAACAAAATCTCAGGCTCAGCCGAACTACTGAGTCTCTCCACATTCCTGCTCTTATTCTTTGTTCTGTATGCGACAGTCAATGCTCGCACCACTCGTGTAGCTCCCGAGACAGGTCTCCAAACTGCAATCAACTCCGCTTCAAATGGCGATACGCTACTACTATCCGCTGGAACCTATTACTCGCGCACCAATACATTTGTCGATTCGCTCTGTGGAAACTGTCAGGAACATCAGACTCCAACTTTAGCAACATTCGGCTACAGGATTCGTCACAAGTCGCTAACAATACTCGGCGCCTCAGCCTCAAGTGTTATACTAAAAACCAACAGCGGATATGGCGTATTCATCGAAGATGCGCCCAATGTGTCATTACAGCACATTACTATCACTGGCGGCAAACGTGACGCCGACGGAAACGCTACCAACGCGGGGGTTGTGGTTCGTCGCTCAGTTGTGAGTCTGCACGATGTATTGATTCGAGACAACAAACGTAGTGACACTACCTTGGTGATAGGAATAGGTGGGGTTGTCGGCCGTGAGGGCGCAGAGTTGGATATCCGCAATTGTGTGATCTCAGGTAATTCATGGGATGGAGTGGCGCTATATCGCGGCGCTCAGGCAGTTGTGGCAGATTGCATCATTGAGAACGGTCGCGGCGCTGGTATCGGCGTGACCTGGGACGCCACTTGTATTGCCTTGCGCAATACAGTTCGCGGATATTGGAAGGGAATTGGCTCGTTTGGCTCAGCCTGGTTAGCGGCGCGTAATAACATTGTGCGCAATAATCTCGGATGGGGAATCATTGCCGCCGGTGAAAGCTATTTAGACGCCACCAATAATGTCATATACGCCAATGGTAATTGCGGAGTGGCCGCCTGGGGAGCCTCAAGTCATGGTCGATTCATCAACAATATCATCTCAGAAAACGGCTGGCGCGATCAATGGGTTTGTCCCTGCGTCGGTGTGTGGAATTTCGGTGATTGGGCCAAATGGAATTTCTCGCATAATATCGTCTGGAACAACAAAGACGGTGAATATCGCGACATCTGGGACCAGACGGACTTCAACGGAAATCTCAATACTGACCCCCTATTCTCAGATACGCTGAGATTCCTGCTAGGTCCGAATTCACCGGGGCTGGACGCCGGTAGCGTGAAAATCTCAGACCCCGATGGTTCAATCAGCGATATCGGTCTTGCCGGAGGAGCCTCAGCGCGGCGGTAACCTCCAATCGTTCAACATATTACTTCGTAACTCACGCCTGTCCTTTCCTCAATTCTATTGTATCAAATTAGCTTTCAGCGTCGTTGGGTACCAACCAGGCTTGTCTTTCGGCGCCTTTATTGGGTAACATTCTCGATTTTTGCTGGTTTTTATTGGAATAGGCGCTCAAGTTTTGAGCGCCTTCAGTCGATGTATGAAGGTATGACAAGGCAGGCCGAGGATTCAGCGAGGGTGGCCCTCAGATGCAACTCAAATGTGAGGCGTATTTGTTCGCTACTTGTGAAAATGAGTAGCTCAAACTCTATGGACCCGGTAGCTATTAGTTTGTAGAAGAGATGACTCGCAAGAAAAGCAGACCATAAAAAAAACGATTTACAAGAGACATATCGTTTCACCAAGAAGCAAGCATACCAAACAGTTCCTAGTTCAAGAAATCGAAAATCGACGTTCAAATGACGGGAGTCAAAAACAGTATGAAACAGACAGGTACAAAATCTACCAACCTTTGGAAACAGTTTGTCGCTTTGGGAGCGCTATCGGCGCTGGCGGCAGTTTTGGTTGTGAGTTGTTCCGACGATAATCCAACCAACTCGACGAAAATTACTGGCAACTCATCGGATAGTAGTTTTCAATTGGTCAGCAACCAGCTTTCACCCTCAAACACTGATCCGGTTGGTCTCAATTGGATTGACTCAATGATTACTTTCTTGCCGGGATACACACCGGTTAGTCCAGGAGGCAATGTTCCGAGATCACTGGCGCGCACAAGTGTACCGGGAGTAGAGCCGATTGTTATTGTAAATTCACTTACCGTCGACACCGCTTCTGGTTGGATAACATTCGATGCAACTATAGTAGAGGGCACAGATTCCTTTACAGTAGTGGATTCATTGAGATTCCGCGACCTCTCTAACAACCCGGTGATTCCGACCGGGCCATTGGACATTGATTCACTCAACGGTTTGGATATACGTGTCCATGGAAGAGCTACTGTGACAGATCCAAATGATTTCACAGGCACAGCAGCGGTTCATGGTTCGCTGACTGTTGACGTAATCGGTCGTGACGCAGTAGGTACTCTTGATACAATTCGCATTAGCGGCTCTCAAGCAGACTCGTTGGTAGGTGTTGTAAACGATAGTCTCAATGGGCAATGTGACATAACAGTCACCCAAACTGTGACTCTAACGAATATAGTCGGCTTAGTCGATGATACCACTTCGGAATGTCCGATCTCAGGTAGCGCACGGATAACAGCGACCGTTGATGCAGATTGTAGCGCTGGCCAAGGCACATTGGTATTCAATGACACCTGGACAGTTACCGCCACATTTAATGGTGGTACTAGCGCCACAATAGTTTTCGAGAACGCAACCACACGCTGGGAAGTCACCGAGCCTTGCGGCGATAATCCGCAGCCTGCGGTCAGTTCTTTTGGTCGCCTGAAGAATCTCGCAAAGGCCAGCATGCAATAAGATTTTCTCTCAGGTTGAACCTGAAAACCGCTGAAAGCCCCGGTAGAATTGACTCGACCGGGGCTTTCGCATTTTCAGTTAGAATTGACAGATTGTCTTGATAGTCAATCTGTTTGACATAGTCCGAGTGACATTGTAGTATCATTGCGTCGGCGACGAGATTTGACCGTCGGCGCACAGTATTATCAAGTACCTGACCTGGTGGAGTGGCTGAGTGGTTGAAAGCGGCGGTCTTGAAAACCGTTGTACCGCAAGGTACCGTGGGTTCAAATCCTACCTCCACCGCCAGGGGGACGTTGTCCCCTTTTCCTTACTTCTTCGCTGAAATTCTGATTCAATGTGATGTTATCGACTAATAGCTTTCACTCTACTTGTAGTGAAGAAATCAAACGCTACGATAAGAATACAAACCGCCTTGTGACTGCTCCGCTCGTGTTGTAAATTATCCACATGAATAAACCAAACTATTCCGCTACTTACTCTCGGATCCATCAAGGAATCCTATTGTTTGTCATTACTGCTATTCTAGCTGGTTGCGGGACCAAAGAAAGCGGCATCGCTCTCTCTCCAGAAGACTGGAAAATTCACAAAGCTGAGCCACTGACTTCGCTCGAAGACTACTACGCCAAGTACAGTTCATTGCCCAGGCGAGCGGATTTGATTGCCTGTGCGGCAGGAGGCCACATGGCAATGAACGGCGGAGGGACTGAGCCGGTTTCGGTATTCTTCTATCCGATGGACGACAAATGGGATGTGAAGGACATACGCATTTTCGAAGCCGCCTCTATCGAAACTGACACTCTCGATTTTGCCAGCTTCCAGGAAAAACGCTGGCCGGCCGAGCCGGTTTTCAATGGCTATCTAAGGCGCTATGCAACCGGTTACAATGACAAAGAAACCTGGATGGTTATTACCTGCCTGACAAATGACACCCTACATACCTCCGGTATGATTCATCTACGAGTCGCCACACAACCGACAGTCGTGGATATGGCCGGAATCACACTAACCGAAGACACAACCGGACTGAAATTCAGCTGGCCGGGCGCTTTGGATTCCAGTAGCGCTAAATCAGAGAGCCCGATTGATGCGATTTACTTTCAGGTAGTTTCAGATGACGCCATGAATTTGGTTTCAGGAACCTATACTAACGAGCCGGTCTTCACTTTTTACGACACCAAAAATGTAGTTATCAACATTCACGACACCAATCCTCCGCCGAATTTGGATTCAGGAAAAAAATATGAATTTATGGTAATGGCGGTCAGCCGTGATAATTGGGTAAATCGTATCCTCAAGAAGAAATTTGTGGCCCCGAAGTGAACTTGATAAAACAGAACTAGGGGGCGCCACCTAACCTATTGTTAATCATCAACTAAGCAACAGGGAAACAGTGGGGAAAACCCATAAAAAAACCACCTTATTGGCGATAATTGGCGATTTTCCTTGCCAAAATGCCGATACTAGTGTAGTATATACCATTATGTTGACGGAGGTTATGATCATGTTGCGCAAATTGTTTAGCAGTTCATTGCGTTCTGTCTTTAGTTTTTAATTTTTTACCAGTAGTAAGGAGTCATTTCATGGCAGAACGTGAAACAGGAACAGTAAAGTGGTTTAACGCGGACAAGGGATTTGGTTTCATCACCCGCGAGGGCGGCGATGATGTATTCGTACATCACAATGCTATCACCGGTGACGGCTATAAGTCTCTTGACGAAGGCCAGAAGGTTGAATTCGAAGTCGGCGAGACCGAAAAAGGATTGCAGGCCCGCGAAGTTACTGTTGTCTAACTTAGCTGAAAATTTTAAGGAATCTCGTAGCTGACTGGAAGCATACAGAAGCAACGAAGATTTCTAAGAAGATTTCTAAATAGGCAGGAGCGGTCTCATTTTTTGAGGCCGCTCTTTTTTTGTGTCTTGAATCTACCATGGTACTGTATAAGGATTGGTATTGGTGAGAAAAAACACTTTTCCGCGGAGATATTAGCATGTTTTTCAAACAGATTTTTGAACCGAAACTCGCGCAATACGCATATTTGCTTGGTGATAGCCAAACCGGTGAGGCGTTGATTGTCGATCCGCAACGGGACATTCAACGCTATATCAACATCGCCATAGAAAACAATTTACGTATTACTGGAGCGGCGGAAACGCATATTCACGCCGACTATCTTTCGGGCTTGCGTGAATTCGCTGAATCAGGCGTTCGGGTCTATGCTTCCGATGAGGGCGGCTTTGACTGGCAATATGAATGGCTCAAGGGAAGCGCCTATGATTACGTCTTGCTCAAAGACGGTGATGAATTTTCGCTTGGGGCTCTTAAGTTGAAAGTTTTTCACACCCCGGGACACACGCCGGAGCATTTGATTTATGTTGTTACTGATAAAGATGGCAATAGTGTTCTGGCCGGTGATTTTGTTTTTGTAGGAGATGTGGGGCGTCCGGATCTGTTGGAGACAGCCGCCGGTGTTGTTGGCGCAAGAGATATTGGCGCCGAGCAAATGTTTGACTCTCTGAAAATCTTCAAGGATTTCCCCGGGGATTGGAGCCTTTGGCCCGGTCACGGAGCCGGTAGCGCCTGCGGCAAAGCCCTCGGAGCTGAACCGTATTCAACTGTAGCCAGAGAGTTGCGCTCTAACCCGGCATTGCTCGCCTCCAATAAGCTACAGGAATTCAAAGACTACATTCTCGCCGACCAACCCGAACCGCCTTTGTATTTTGCGCGTATGAAACGTGACAATCGTATTGGTCCTCCTGTGTTGGGAAGCCTTCCAAAACCTGAGTTGGTTTCAGTTGACACACTTACCTCTTTGGACAGCAAAGATGACCATGTGATTCTTGATACCCGAAACTGGGAAGATTTCCGGGAAGGTCATATCAAAGGCGCGCTCTTCACACCTATGGACAGTTCTTTCAATACAATTGCTGGATGTTATGTCAGTGAGAATGAAAGTATCTACCTGCTTGTTGATCCAAGTGAGTTAAACGAAGCTGTAACAGATTTGATTCGTATTGGTCTCGACAATGTAGTTGGATACTGCACACCTGCTATGCTAGCAGATGCTGTTGAAACCGGATTAGAGTTGGAACAGACAGGACAAATATCTATTGATGAGTATGAAACTCTACGCAAGCAAGGCAGCGCTTTTGCCTTGGATGTTCGTCGCGCAGAAGAGCTGATAAATGTCGGTCGAATCCCGGGAACTCACAATATCTCCCATACACGTTTACTAGCAAAACTTGATGAACTACCCAGAGATAAAACTATTCTAGTTAGCTGTCGCTCGGGAATTCGTTCCAGTTATGCTTGCGCTCTCTTGAATAGTAGCGGCTTTGAGGCCGTGAATGTTGCTGGTGGTTACTTGAGTTGGCTTGAAAGTCAGCCAGCCCGAACCTCAACTTCGACGAAATAAGCGCCAAGCCTAAGAATCCGGGCTGGTTCCTTTCGATAGGTTTTAGAGAGTAAACTCTCCAACAATACATTGCAGTTTTTCGGCCTGCTTGCTGAGGTCTTCTGCGGCCTTGGCGGACATTTCTGTTCCTCCGGCAGTTTCTGCGGCCATCGAGGATATTCTTTCGATACCTCTTGAGATTTCCTCTGAAGCTGCGGACTGCTGTTCGGTGGCAGTGGCGATTTGCTGAATCATATCCATTACTTGCTGAGAAACTGTTACTATTTCATCAAGACTGTTTCCAGCTTTTTCTGCCAGCTCTCGACCACTCTGGACTTCGGTAATCCCGGATTCCATGGAGCTTGCCGCTTCACCAGTTTCTCTTTGGATAGTTTTTATCATGCCGAAAATTTCTTGCGTGGCTGTCCCGGTGCGATCAGCTAGCTTTCGAACTTCATCAGCAACTACAGCAAATCCGCGACCCTGTTCACCGGCTCTGGCGGCTTCAATAGCGGCATTTAGCGCCAGCAAATTGGTTTGATCGGCGATTCCATCGATAACATCGATAATCTCACCAATCTTCTTGGCTGAATCTGTCAGTTTATTCACCGAGCCCGCCGAGTCTTGTACGACTTTTGCAATGTTACTCATACCTTGAGTAGTTTCATTGACGATTGCTCCGCCGTTGGCCGCAGTATCTGAAGCTAGACGTGACGCCTCGGAAGCATTTTCTGCATTTTTCGAGGCCTCTAGTATTGTAGCGGTCATTTCCTCTACCGCAGTAGAAATCTGTCCAACTTCATTGGATTGGTTGCGAGATGTGTGTGATATTTGTTCCGAAGATGATGCAATTTCGGTTGCCGCAGAGGCTAGTTCAGTTACCAGGCCTCCAAGCGTTGTGATAGTCTTGCGCAATTGAGTTTGCATCGCCCCGGCGGCTTTTTCAAGCGCGCCCTTTGAGCGAAGAGTGCTTGAAATTGAACGAGAGAGATCTCCTATCTCATCTCTAGAAGTGTCTTCTACAATCTCGATCCTCGATTCTATAACATCATGAGACAGGTCATTATTGGCAATAGCGTCCATCACCACCACAAATTGTTCAAACTCGGCGGTCATTTCCTCGGTTTGCTCAACACTTTTTTTCAAAGCTCCGGTAATACGGCGGATAATGACAAAAGTCAGGAACCCTGTAATCAGCAAAGAGAGGATAATAGTTACAAGCGACACTGTTAATGCCGAAGTTGCCTGACTCTTTTTTTCTAAGGCAGAGGCGACAAAATCCTCTGCAAGCATGTTCTCAACATCCTTGAGAAGATTGATCTTGGTAGTAATGGTCTGAAACCACACTGTTGCATCAACGCCGAATTGTCCTTTGCTTGAATTTACATCAGCAATACTTCGCATCTTGTCCACTTCGTCAACTGCATTGTTCTTCATTTTGCTGTGATAGAATTGACGCTCTTCCTGAGTTGCCTTGGGTAAAAATTCCCTAAAATAGGTGTCCTGCTCTGTTACAAGTGACACAAATTTCTTATACGTCCCAGGTCCAAACTTATCAGCGGCAAAGGCCCCAGATAGAACCGCTCTTTCTACTCCAGCGCGCTCTTTACCTCGCATGAATGTTACATAAGCCAGCGCCCTCCAAGTCAGGTCAACATCACGACTCACCTTAGCCATATGAGCTACTGCGTTGAGCAAAGATGTATTGATACTTGTGAAATATGAAATGGCGTCTTTCGTGGCTATACTCTGTGAGCTGACAGAGCGCCTTGTGCCACCAAGGTTCTTCAATATCCCATTGGCGTCTTGTGTGGCTCGAATAAATTCTCGCGGCAAATCGTAATTGGATAATCCTTGTTCCGCTTCTTGCAGTTCTTTCGCACGCTTGTCCACTACCTTGCGTTGCACGAGTATTTCAGCGCTGAAGTTTTTACCTTCACTACCCAGAAACCCAGCTGTCATTCCGCGTTCTTTCTGAACTTCATGAACCAGCGCCCCTGCCTTAGAGGCCCAATTTGATAGACCTTCAAGAGTTGCCATTTCGTTCGCAGTGCGACTGTTGATGCGATACTCACCTACCGCAAAGTAGAGCGCGACGGCCAATGGAAGAAGGGCAAGTATTAACAACTTGTCGCGGATTCTAAGGTTGTTTAAGAGTTTCATTTTGTTCTCCAATTCTTTCGTCCAATGCAGTAGATTATTTCTATTTCCAAAACCGATGCTAGTTGTCCCATGGACTGGGATTTGTTGACCGCTAAATCAATAAAAGGATGTCGGAGAAGTGTGTCGCAAGGTGACCGATTATTGTATTCTTTTGCTCCTTACCTTGTATATCGGTGTTTATGAACCGGATTGAGCATATCAAAAAGGAATTCATCAAAAGTTCAAAAGGCGCTCAAGCGGCATCGATTCAAAGAGAAACCTGATCTCCAGGTTGCAACCGAGTTTCCAAATTCAAACGGCAGGATCTATGAATAGGAGGGGTTGAGCCCCGATTGAGACAATTGACGCTTGACTCAACTTGTTCAGAGTGTATATAGGGTATGATGTTTGATTCGTTGAGTAACTATAGCTCCAGCTAACTACTTACTCTGCTTGAGAAACCATAGCCACGAGGATTTTCACAGATGATATTTTCACCGACCAGTCAATATGCGCTCAGAGCGTTGATCTATCTTGCCACTCATGAAGATTCAGGTCCGATTCTAGGGCGTACAATTGCAGAGTCCGAAAAAATCCCCAAGCAATTCCTCTCCAAGATTCTTCATAACCTGCGCAACAAGGGATTGATTCGCTCAACCATGGGCCCTGGTGGTGGCTATCAACTCGCGCGCGCCGCAAGTGAAATATCAGTAATGCAAGTTGTAGTGGCAGTAGAGGGACCACTGAATCTCGAGGATGCTTGTGTCTTGGGACTGGACAAATGCAATGACAAAGAGCATTGCGCCTTGCACGATCAATGGAAAACCTTCAAAGAGCGCTTTGTTTCTAAAATTGCGACAATGACACTCGACCAGGCCGGGCTAGTGCTGATTCGCAAACGCAAGATAGCCGTAAAAAAACGCAAAAAGTGATTGGCGACACGGAGTGATTCTACTTAACTCTTTGAACCAAAACAGAAAGCGCCGGGAAAGTCAGGCTCCGCCTCTTTCTTCTTAGCAGTCCAGGATTCAATCTCAATTCTAAATACCGTTATCTCCCGGATTTCTTTTTCAGTAATCGGGTGGTAATCTTTGCCGGATTCCAAATGCGGGAAGTGCTTTTTGATATACCGGCTCATCTTATCTATGGCCAAGCGCATATCACTAAGAACACTCGCTTTTCCATAGACGATTACACTGGAGTATTCAACGCTCATTTCACGCGCCGTATCAGCCGGAAGTAATCTACCCATCTCAGCTACTGTAAAGCAAACCCTTGGATTTTTCTCTATAACACTCCGCAAATGTCCGTTCTTGGCCGTGTGCATATAAATAGCATTGGAATCTTCGTCATAATAGAAAGTGTTATGCGTGACAAATGGCTGTGACTCCAGCGCCGTCGCCATAATCCCCAATGGCGCTATTGTAAGAAATTTCCTAATCCATTTATCGTCACTAACCTCTCTGTCTGCGCGGCGCATACAGGGCGGAATTTTCTGTTCACTGTTTTCTGTTGATTCGTTTTTCATCTCTCACCTCCAGCTAATCACATTCCAGCGAGACACATGCTTCATCGGGCCGCTGAACCTTCTGCGGCGTCTTCTTGGAGCTTACAATTATTATTACTGCGGTGACTATCACCAACGAACAACCGAAAGTCCAAAGTGTAAATGGCTCGGAAGCAACCACAGTCCCCAGAACCAAAGCCAGAACCGGATTCACATAGGCGTAAGTTGCTACCTTCGCCGGTGTCGAAGCTTTGAGCAACCAAATATAGACACCAAATGCGAACGAGCCTATGGTCGTCAGGAAAACGAATCCGATTATCGATTCAAGTGAGACATTCGAGACAGAGAAACCGTTGAATTCACCGCTGACTCCAGAGAGAACCAATAGTACAGCGCCCCCTACCAGCATTTGCATCCCAACTCCAAGGATTTGTGACTTCGGCGCTGAGGCATGCCTGGAATAGATAGAGCCAGTAGCCCAAGACATAGTTGCAAAAACCAGCACAAGCCCTCCAATTGGGTCTATTACACGAGTAGCGGAAATCTCAAACGGATTTATCAGTAACAACATACCGGCAAACCCGATTGCCAGCCCGATCGACGTTACCCCGCTGGGCTTAGAGCCACCCGGTCGAATCCAGTCAGCCAACACTATCCAAAGCGGAACCATCGCCACCAACAGCGCCGTTAACCCGGAGGGCACAATTTGTTCAGCCCAGCTAACTCCCCCATTGCCACCGACAATCAGCCCCATGCCAATTAGCGCCGCAGGGAGCCAGTGTTTCTTCTGCGGACTTTCAGCGCCACGGAATTTCGCCCAGGCGTAAAACATGACCCCGCCCAAAAGGAACCTCACACCAGCAGACATAAAAGGCGGAATAGTCTCCACCACATAGCGAATAGCCAAATAAGTCGAACTCCACACTAAATAGATAGTGACATATCCCAGAATTATCTGGGTTTTGGTGGCTTTGATTTCTGTCATGCTGACTGTCCGTTTCCGCTTTGGCGACGGTTTTCTTTGACTGTGCAGTCCTCTAGCGGAATCGCGCAGGTTTCTTTGAATGACTGCATGACAATAGTAGTCCGGGTGGAAGTAACTGACTCAATAGCTCCAATTTTGTCTCGAAGCACAACGCTAAGTGATTCGGTGTTCTTGGTGCGCACTTTTACCAAATAGCAATCCTCACCAGCGACATTGAAAACTTCCTGAGCTTCAGGAATACGAGCCAGTTCGATTCCCGCATCGCCAACTCCGGGAAGCTCGTCGGTGCGCACATGAATGAACGCCACCAAACCGTGTTCCAATACATCAGTATTCAAACGAGCCTCAATCTTCCGAATCACACCTCGCTCTTTGAGCTTTTTCAATCGCTCAGAAGTAGCCGAGGGGGCCAGCTCCACCCGGGCCGCAATCTCCTTATTCGACATCCGGCCATCCTCCTGGAGGGCCAATAGTATTTGCAAATCTGTCTTATCTATCATATCACCGTTTTCCTTTCAAGCCCCACAATAGGATTATATTTGTAATAAGTCAAGAGAATACGAATAAAATCATGTAGTTGTGGCATATTGAGTAATATAATGCTAATTGTCGTTGTCTTATACGACCTGAATATAGTAAGTGAGTGTGGCGATTTGAGTTAGGCAGGCGCCTGGCGACCCGATACTCAGGGCGCTCTATTCTCCCGAAACAATCCAACTGTGTCACATTCTGCGGTCAGGTTCTTGCAACACAGGGAATGATGGATGATATTTGTTCTGAAGAAACAGAGTTTCAAGGAAGCAAGGCGCTTCGAACTTTTGTCATTAAGGAGAGTTGACTATGGGCAGTGACCCGGCGACAAATAGCGGTGAGTCAAATGTAGTTAATTGGTTTGAGATTCCAGTTAGTGACATGGATCGCGCAATCGCGTTCTACCAAACGGTGTTCGCCAAAGAGCTAACCAAAATGGAAGTATCCGGCGAGGGCCTGGCGATGTTTCCCTACAATCCCGGTAACCCGAATGCAACAGGGGCGTTGATAAAATCCGCAAACGAACAACCAAGCGCCATCGGAACGATGGTCTACTTCACCTGCGCCGATCTAAGCGCTGAGCTATCACGAGTAGAGTCCTCCGGCGGCAAAATCCTAAAAGAAAAAACCTCAATCGGCGAACACGGATTCATAGCCCACTTCCAAGACCCCGAAGGCAACAAAGCAGGAATGCATTCGATGGTTTGATACATGGGCTGATAGATTTGCAGTTTTGCCAGTATGAGGTGTATTATGATTCAGTTCGCTTTGTCGCAACTAACATCAATAAGACATAACTAGGATTATCCTCATGAACTACCGCATCAAACTCTTGTGTATCTTGCTAGTAGCGCAAAGTTGTATTGCTTCCTGCGCTCATGTTTCTAATCGCTTGCCACAAGAGTTAAGTCGGATGCATGATTTCTTGAGCGAAGATGATCCGGGGAAGTGCCGCAAGTATCACTACAACTTCGAGCGCCACGCGCCACGCCTATATCAAGAAAACCAGATAGACTCAATTCTCAGTATTGTTGACTTCATCAAGAATGAATGTGGACCATCCGCGGATCTGGAAGTGGTGAGGCTGTTGCTTCTGATGGAGAGAGATGGATTCAACGACACTCTTATCGGTTCTGCGACCATACCGCAGATGCTCTGGCATCGAAGCAAAGAAGAGCGCCTTCTGCGTTGGTCACATTGGGATATGCTCTACGGCTCCGAGCAGCCTCTGGACAATACTCACGACAGATTCACCGAGTTCATTACTAAGCTGGCTGCCAAGGTGGGTTCAGCCGCAAATGCCGCGCCGTCTCAACAGGCTATAGGGCTTTTCTACAGCGGAGAATTCGACAGCGCATTCAGCAAGATACAATCTCGCCCGATGGTAAGAACAGCGTTGCGAGAGAATTACGCCAAGTTTGTAGAGAAAACAAAGAAGATGTTTCCGACAAAAGGGAACGTAGCATTTTTTACCAGCAGCTGGAGACCAAGAGGCGCCAATCGTCTGCTTGGAAATCACCCGGAATTTGGTATGCAGGTTGGCGGAGAGGGGCGCAGGTGGCGATCGGATTTCATAGTTAGCTACCGCTTTTCATCCTCCAAGAACAGATTCGTCGTTGATAGTCTCGGGACGTTGGTCTCCACAGACGAATTCAACAGCTGGTTTATCGGGTTGGATGGTGGATACAAGTTCTTGGATACAAAACTCTTCAGCGCAGACATCTTCGTTGGTCTTGCTTATGATGTGTTACTAAGTGTTACTAAGGATGTGGATCCAAAAGAATACGTCAACCACCGCTCACTAGCGGCAAGCGTGGGTCTAAGACAAAGAGTTTTTTTGAATCAGAAAAGCGGATGGTATTTGGGTGGCATGGTTCGCTACAGCGTTGTTAACTATGGAAACCCCAGAGGAACTGATCTTTCAGGGCATACGCTGACCTTTTCTGTTGTGACTGGCTGGAGTTTTCAAGAGACTCTCGGCGCTTTTCTGAACAAACTCAACTACAAGGGCAATCGCCGTAAATGATTGTGAGCGCACTTTGGGAAATGACTGCGCTCGACATTTTCACCACAACCTCACCCCAAATTCCGCAGCCTCCCATAGTAGGTGAGAGCGCCAACCGGAAACAAGAAGCGCCTCACAAATCTACAAAAAGACTACAACATCCTTGACTCGCTATGCTCTATATGCCAAACGAACCCATTTTGTTCGTTCGAGAAGTTGACGTAAGCGTCGTGTCAGCGCCGTGTTTCTAAACGAATTCCAATTCCCGGTCTCTATGCAGTAAGAAATGATGCAAACGCATTATTGTTAATCGCATTTCAAATGCGCTATTTAATTTAGGCGGGACACCGAGGATCTCGCACAAAATATTCAACTTTCATTCAAAAGGAGAAACTGGTCATGACTGCCAGAACAAGAGAGCATGATGTCAGGCCGAGAGCCGCGAACCAAGTGTTGTTTGATGAGATTGAAGGCCCGGGAGCCTACATCGCGAACTGGAGCGGCCATCTGATTCGGGTGCCAGAGGAAGGCCTGAAAGCTGGAAGTTCACCGACTATTGAAGTCCTGGGCAAAGAGCCGATGGTTGTGACGAAACTCAGTGACAATCCATTCTGCACGATTTCAAAAGCTCGCATGATAGCGGCAGATCTCGATCTGCAAGTGAACTTCTGATTTGTGTAAGAGCGGTTAATGAGAATTCGCCTTTCAATTCCCTGGGACAACGGAGAGTCATTAACGAGAGTTGGGAAGCGCAATTCGAAACAACACCGCAAGAACACGCGACAGACGGAAAAGACCTCTCAAGTCTGACTCATTCAGTCTACTTTGAGGGACGAAAAACAATTGTGGCGGTTTGCCGCATGGACTTGGGAAGTATCGATGCAAGAGCATTGATGCAAGAGTATTCGCATAGGCCCGGTGGGTGTTCTTGATGTAGAAACTGCTGATGTGAGCATTGACTGGGGACGCGAGCGCTTCATGGAGAGGAGCGCTCAAGATTGATACGTTGACCTATTGTGTGCCTGTTGTTGATGCCAGTAGCAATCTCTAGTCACATGGGTGCAACCGTCGCAATTTGTAAGTTATCACAAGCATCACCTATTTTAGTCCTCGATAGAATCTTCTACTGGATTTCCTGCGTTGCGATTTATCGGCTAGCTTGTATAATTGTTATGCGGCTATAGGTCGTGTGGTGGATGCGAAACGAGGCGCTATGTCTGATGAATCAGCAAACTCGCCTGAAAGGTATGTTACGCCGGCGAGTCTATCCTATTCAATATTTTCCGCCAAGGAAGAGCAAGCAGAGGAAGTTTGCATTCCTGGCTGGGTTAAATATCTGAGTGGACCGGTTTGGGTTTCTTCCGCTGAGAGGCGCATCAGTTACATCAACGATGAAGCTCTGGAACTACTTGGAGTTGAAATCGGAGACTGTTTCGGTCGACCGTGTTATGAGGTCATAGGCGCAACTGATGAGTCACATCGACGATTCTGTTCTGAGAGCTGCAGGCTTCGCAGGTTGGCCGAGAGTCATGGAAAACTAAAACCGACACAATTGCAGTTAAGGTCCAGCGATGGAAAGACTCATTGGATACAACTTGTTGTGATTCCGATTGAAGATTCAATCAACGGCGGCACAAGTTTGGTTCACTACGCTATCAACGAAGATCATCTACACGCAATCAAAAGCTACTTGGTGACGATCACCAAGCGCACCCATCGTGAACAAACAGAAGGCGAGCCATCCCGCTATTTCCAACTCACAAAACGCGAACGCGAAATTCTCAAATTACTCACCGAGGATGAAACGCTTTGGTCAATTGCCCACAAGCTGAATGTGAGCTACTCTACTGTTCGCAACCACGCCCAACATATTCTCGCCAAACTGGGTGTCCATTCAATAATTGAAGCCGTTGCCTATTACCTGGTAGCGCAAGACACAGACTGAGATTCCGGTGTACCATCGATGAATCCCGGTGGCCGATAACAACCTATCCTTCCTATTTCCCAAACAATCATACCCCCTGATATCCATCTTTAATAGAAACTTGTCCGTGAAGTTGTTTTCCCCTATGCTTTAACGTTGGAGTTCACTTATCTTAGAGCCAACATCAAGAAAAAAGACAACGGAAAGACCAAAGCAGACAATGAAAACGCATAAGATAGCGGTAGTTGCCGGAGATGGAATCGGCCCGGAAGTTACGCGCGAGGCTCTAAAGGTTCTCGATGCAGTCGCGCAGTTGGAGGATTTCAAACTTGAGACAGTCGAATATCCATTCGGCTCAGAGCATTATCTGAAAACCGGCGAATTGATGCCCGATTCGATTTTTGAGGAACTCAAAGGATTCGATGCAATTTTCCTGGGAGCGATTGGCGATCCCCGGGTGGAGGTCGGCCTGGTTGAGCGGGCGGTTATTGCCGGTATACGGTTCAAGCTCGATTTGTATATCAATTTACGGCCTATCAAGCTCTACCATGAGGCGCTGTGTCCGCTCAAGAACAAAACCTGCGCGGATATCGATATGGTTTTTGTGCGTGAGAATACCGAGGGGGCCTATATGGCTCTTGGCGGAATCATGAAAAAAGGCACACCGGAGGAAATCGCGATTTGCGATATGGTGTGGACCAAACGCGGTTGCGAACGCGCGATTGAATATGCCTTCGAAGTTGCGCGCAAACGTGGCAAAGACAAAAAAGTCACGCTGGTGGACAAAGCCAATGCCATCCGCGCGATGGACATCTGGACCAGAACTTTTGAAGAGGTCGGCGAGCGCTATCCGGATATTTCGCGTGAGCACGCGTATATCGATGCGGCCTGCATGTGGATGGTGAAGAACCCGGAATGGTTTGATGTAGCGGTAACTGCCAATCTCTTTGGCGATATTATCACCGACCTAGGCGCAATGGTACAGGGCGGCATGGGCATCGCCGCCTCGGGGAATATCCACCCCGGTCAAGTATCAATGTTCGAACCCATCCACGGCTCCGCGCCAAAATACAAAGGCCAAAACGTAGCCTGCCCGATAGCGGCAATAATGGCCGGCGCCATGATGCTCGATTTCCTAGACGAAACAAAAGCCTCAGCCCGAATAGAAAACGCCGTCACTACAATCCTCAAAGAAGGAAAACTACCGTCACTAGACGCCCGCTCCGGCATGAAGACTGACGCAGTAGGAGACATGGTAGCAAAAGCAGTAACGGAAGTAGGCGCAAAAGTTTCGTAGTGAAGTTTAGTAGGGCAGAACCCCTGCGCTCCGGCTGTAATGGCAAATAGTTAATGTGAGGATACTGCTCGAAAAGAAGATATCTCGCTTGCAGTCGTAGTGGCGTCCCTTGGGGCGCCTTGGTTGCTTGCGCTGAGCGATTGTGCATAACCTGACAAGTCGGGGCAAGCCCCGCCACTACGGGGGGGTGTGAATGAAAGGGTTAGTGAGTAGGCCTAGTGGCCCACCTTTCAGGTGGGTTTCTTTCTCATTTCGTGACAATAGCTTCTTTCATAATGGCTCATTGCGTTTCGAAACCCAGCGGGGCGCCGCGCCGCTTGCGGCCCGTTGATAAAGGAAACAGCTTGTCATGCGTATTGAGACTTCAAGGTTGATACTTCGTCCGCCGGTTGAGGATGACTGGAGGGATGTTTATGAAGGTGTTAAGGACATAGATGTTTCTCGGATGATGTCAGTGATTCCCCATCCTTACGAGCCAAGCGATGCGCAAGAGTTTATTGGACGAGTAATCAACTTCTGGAAAGCAGATCCTCAGACCGATTATACATTCTTTATCGAATCAAAAGAGAGCGGCAAAGTTATAGGCACATCCGGGTTGCACAGTGTCAATCGTTTCAATGGAACCACCTTCACTGGCTCCTGGATTCGTCAAGATCATTGGCGTCAAGGGTATATTCTTGAAGCGAAGGTTCCGATATTGGATTATGCCTTTGACACCTTGGGGCTTAGGCGAGTTGAGTCGAGCGCGTTTGTGCACAATACTGCCTCGCAGGCTATGTCTGCGAAGCTAGGTTTTGTTCGTGAGGGCGTGGCGATAGCCGCCAGGCGGAGTCGGGCAACCGGTGAGATTCACGATGAGGTTTGTTTCGGACTTTTTCGTGAGGGTTGGCAGACCGCCAAAGAGCGGATTCTTCGAAATTCTAATACAGTATCGTAAAGCGCCGGAATTGCAGGACCGCTGGCGTGGGGGTTGTCAGCGAGTGGGAAACCTTCTATCTTGGGCCACGTAGGGATTTGTGGGGTGGTTGGATGAATAATTATTGATGTCTTAAACATTTGGGAGGTTTCATGTTTAATCGCACTGCTTCACGTATTTCTGCTATCGCTGTATCTGCTACAGCTATAACTCGTTTCGCCGGTCTCACTATTGGCGCATTATTGATACTTCAGTCGGTTTCATTCGCTGATTTCAAGCGGCTTGACGATAATGCATCCCCTACTTTTCAAAGTATCAATCTCAAACTTGATCCGGCGTTGGCTGAATACAGCGGCTCGGTTTCGATTCAATTCGATATCAAAAAAGCTACCAACACTTTCAGTTTCAACGCCGAAGGATTGACACTCGGGAAAATGAAACTCAAAGGTCCGGATGGTTATGTTGGCTTTGGGAATACTGTCAATGAAGTTGACACTGGTGTTATTGATGTCACTACTGACGAGGAGATTCAACCGGGTTCCTACACATTGAACATTGATTTTACGAACGATTTCAATACTCAGGCTACGAGCTTGTATAAGCTAAAAGTTGGTGAGAACAGTTATAGTTTTACGCAGTTTGAATCTATTGACGCGCGTGAAGCGTTCCCTTGTTGGGATGAGCCGATTTTCAAGATTCCGTTTCAAATGACTCTGACGGTTCCTGAGAATCATCAAACAGTTAGCAACACGCCGTTCTTGAGTGAGAAAACTTCCGATGGTTGGAAGACAGTGGTCTTTGAAAAGACCAAGCCGATTCCGTCATACTTGTTGGCAATCGCCACTGGTGAACTTGAGTTTGTGGATGTTCCGGGCATGTCGATTCCCGGTCGGATAGTGACAGTCAAAGGCAAGTCTGACATGGTTGCCGAGGCGGTCTCCGCTACTCCGAAGATTTTGAAGGCATTGGAGAACTATTTCGGCCGACCGTACCCCTACAAGAAACTTGATTTGCTTGCAGTGCCGGAGTTTTGGGCTGGCGCGATGGAGAATGTCGGCGCGGTGACGTTCCGTGAAACAATTCTGCTGGTTGACCCTGCCGAAGCTACGGTATCTCAGAAAAGACGTTTGGCCTCGGTGGTGTCACATGAGTTAGCGCATATGTGGTTTGGTGATTTGGTGACGATGGAGTGGTGGGATGACTTGTGGTTAAATGAGTCATTTGCTTCCTGGATGGGCAACAAGATTACACATGAAGTGTTTCCGGAATATCAGATGGATATTTCCTCGGCGCGTCGAGCCAGTGGAGTGATGTCTAGTGACGCTCGTCCTTCGGCGGAGCCTATCAGGCAACCTGTTAATGACCCGGGAGACTTGACCGGTAATTCCGGTGTTATCTATGTGAAAGGTGAAGCCACGCTGAAGATGTTTGAACAGTGGGTGAGGCCGGAAGTATTCCGCAAAGGTGTGTTGGACTATCTGGCGGCCCATGAGTGGGGCAACGCTACAGCTTCTGATTTGTGGAGTGCGCTTTCTGAAGCTTCAGGTAAGGATGTCACAGCGGCGATGAGCGTTTTTATTGATAAGCCAGGAGTTCCGCAGGTTGAAGTGGAAACTGCGCTTGACGGTAGCATCACATTAACTCAGTCACGTTTTGCGAATTACGGTGTGACACAACCAGAGACACCGGTTTGGACAATTCCAGTGGAGTTGCGTTATGCGGACGAAAGTGGAATCCGTAGTAAGACCATAACTCTCTCTGAGCCATCTATGACCGTCAAACTTGAATCCGACGGAGACATAAAATGGATTCTACCGAACCCGGGTATCACCGGCTACTACCGCTGGAAGACTTCTGCAGCAGGGCTGAATGCAATTGCCAACGCTTCGTCTTCATTAGAACCGCGTGAAAAAATTGGTTACCTGGGAAATCTTTCGGCCTTGTTGGATGCAGGAATTGTGAGCGGCGGTGATTATCTCAAGGCATTGGGTGGATTGTCAGTTGATAAGGATGCTAATGTAATCTCTGCGGTGATTGCAGGATTAGGGAAAGTAGAGGGGGCATTTGTTCCTGATGAACTAAGCGAGCAGTATGCGATTTATGTGCGCAACACTTTGGCTCCGGCTTTGAAGCAATTTGGTATGGCGCCTAAGGCAGGAGAGGATGAAGCAATCACGCGGGTTCGTCCACAACTTATTGGAATAATGGTGAACAGCGGACATGACGAAGCAACACAGGAGTATTGCGAAAAGGTCGCAAAAAAGTACCTGGCAGACCCTCAGTCAGTGGAAGCGTCAACCATAGGCGTGGCAATTCAAGTGTCGGCTTTGCGCGGACATCGTGATATGTTCGATGAATATCGTAAGCGTTTCGAAACAGCGGAGAAACCCGCCGAGCGCAGTCGCTTCCTCAGCGCCTTGGGTCAATTCCGTGATCCTGAGTTGCGCGACGAGGCGTTGCTCTATGCCTTCGACGGGCCACTGCGTCCGCAGGAGTTATTCACTATTCCCGGTGGTGTTGCAAGAGTCTCGGATGCGAGTCAGGAATATATTTTCACCTGGTTGCAAAAGAATTATGAAGCTATTACTTCGAAGATGCCGCCGATGTTCAAGACCTTCCTGCCATTTTTTGCCGGTGGTTGTTCGGGCGAACTACTAGCTGAAGCCAATACTTTCTTCATGGATTCAACTCGCTATGTAAAAGGAGTTGAGCGTCAGTTAGGTCGAGTTTCCGATCAGGTAAATGATTGCGTCGGATTGCGCGAGCGAGAAGGACCGGCAGTTGCGGCGTATTTGCGTAGTTTATCAGACGACAAGAATTAGGATTGTGCTTAGGACGTTAGAGGCGTAGCGCCTCTGACGTTCTAGTTGTTCTTGACACTCTTACAGTTGTCTGCGGGAGAGAACTGTTACACCGATGAAGAATGAAATCACTCCGATACTCACTAGTATTCCGACAGGTAGTAGCATTTCCTGATAGGAGAGTCCGCGCCAAATTGCTCCTTCTAGCGCGGTAATCCCCCAGCGCACCGGGCTTAGCGCCGCGAGTTTGACCATCCAGGTTGGCATTGCTATTAGCGGAATCATGCCGCCGCCGGTCATTGAAAATACCAGCATGATACCCCATCCGGCGCCGGAGACGGCGCGTTCAGTTTTGCCTAACAAGGAAATGAGCATCATGATGCCCACAAAACAAACGGAGCTGGCAACAATTGCCATTGACAGCTTGAGCGGACTGGAAATTCGCACACCGAAAATAGTGTAACCAATGGCCATCAGGATAACAGATACTCCCAGCGCCGCAAGGAAACACGCCAGCGCTTTGCCGCCTATGATTTGTGTGTGTGACAACGGGGCCAAACGCAGACGTACAAGTGTTCCGTGGGTGCGTTCGGTGACAATCGAAAGCGCAAAAGCTGTGACACAACCTAACAGTCCCCAAATCAACGCCTGGGGGAAAGTTATTTCAAATGCGGAATGCGGCCAGTCACGGTTGTCTACTACATCATGCACTTCAAACTTTGGACGTTGAAATGGGCCGCCTGAGTTCGCTTTTCTGTGTTACCGGCTGTAGAGATGTCTTCTTCTTTTTCGTAGTACTTTTCCAGACTACCGAATAGTTGACTCAGGTTCTTTCGCTTTGACTCACTCATTCCTGATGCCGAGTCACTCAATGTATCTAGCGCTTGAGCGCTGGAGCGGAACATCTTCTTGGCGGAATTAGGTTTCTGGAATTGTCCCATCACTAACGAAAAATGCGCCTCGGTTAGCAGTCCTTGCAAGAGCGCCGATTCGGCCTGACGTGACGGATCAATACCAACTTCAAACTGAGGGATTCCTCCCGGGTAGAGTGAGAAACCGCCTGAGGCGCTATCAGGCAGGAGCGCCACATAGGCTTGTCGCTTTCCTAAACGCACACTCTCACGCGCCGCAGGCAATGTTGTGTCACTGACTTTTAGGGCTCCGGAGTTGTTCAATGACTCTCGGAACTCGCGCGCATACTGACTGCCACCAGTTCTATCAACAAACGCCAGGCTCAATTTGCCTCGTCCGCCACCAGAGCCCATGCCTCCCATCACCGAGCCAAAGAAAAGGGCCATTATCAACGGGAAAGCAAGTAGCCAAAACAATCCTGCCTTGTCACGGACAAGTAAGCGTAGGTCTTTTATCGCCATGTGCCAGATTGCGCGCATTAGTCTCTCAGTTTCGTTCCGGTAAGATTGAGGAACACAGTTTCAAGATTGGGCTTCTCGACATGCAGACTTCTGAATGACACACCGCTGTCAGTTAGCTTTGCAATTAGTTTCATCGGCTCTGAAGTTTGCGCCTGGAGTGTTAGGCCATCGAGAGTTGCATTTTCGGGGAGAGCTATTTTCGGCGGCTCTTCGAATTCCGCTGTGACACTAGATGGTCCGCCGTGACGCTCGATTAGCTCATCGATAGTTCCAATATCCCGGATTTTGCCGCTGTCCATAATAGCGACTCTGTCACACAATCGCTGGGCTTCTTCCATGTAATGAGTCGTGTATAGAATTGTGCAACCGGATTGTTTCAATTCTTCAATGCGGTCGAAAATTAGATTACGTGATTGAGGGTCAACACCAACCATAGGTTCATCCAACGCCAGGAATGGTGGGTTGTGAATCATCGCACAGGCTAGGTTGAGACGTCGTTTCATCCCACCGGAATAGGTTTTGACCCGGTCATCTTTGCGATCGACTAAGGCGGCAAGCTCGAGTGAATAGTCAATTCGTGATTTCAACTCATCTCCGGATATATTATATAGCTTCGCAAAAAACTCCAGATTCTCCTGAGCTGTTAGGTCATCATAAAGCGCCAATGCCTGCGGGGCCGCGCCGATTTGGTTTCGGTATTCAGCCAATGACGAGTCGCTGGCTCCTTCTAATGAAATGCTCCCCGCGTCGGGAGCGAGAAGTCCGACAATCATATTTATTGTAGTGCTCTTGCCCACGCCATTCGGCCCGAGTAGGCCAAATGTTTCACCGCGCTCAATGGTGAATGATACACCATCAACCGCTTTAATGTCATCGAAGGTTTTTTTTAATTCACTTACAGTAATCATGGTTCTACCACAAAGAATGTTCTCTTGTCAGTTACGAGTTTTCTGTCTGAAAGTTACCTTCTATACATAATTACTTTCGACCGACGATATTCATCACGACACCAACAACAAAGAACAGTCCATTGACACCCCAGGCCGCAAGGTCTGGCGGGATTATTCCGTGTGAACCGAGAGATTTGGATACTTTGTAGGAGACGAAATACAGCAATATCAGTCCAGCGGCCCCAGCGAGGGCGCCAGCCATGCCGCTTTGCCGGCGCCGGGCGGCCAATGGCACACATAGGAGCATCACTACAAACGATGTCAATGGGAAGGATATTTTCGATTTTAGCTCCACTAACTCAGACAGGTATGGTCCACCAGTACGTTTCATAAGGTTAATATAGTATTCTAGTTCTTCATAGCTCATATCGGTCGGGTCACCCAGGCGCCTTTCCAGGTCGTCTGGTTTGTCTGTGATCAACGGAGCCGGAAGGGAGTCGAAAGTGGCGAATGTTTCGCCCGAGTCGGTTTGTTTTCGGTATGAGCCGTCATAGAGAGTCCAGCTACCTTTGTTGAAACGCATTTCTGTTGCAGCGGTGAAGTCTCCCAGAGTATTCTTGTGGCGTTGATAGAGTTTTACGCCTCTGCCGATTCTGTCGGGGACACTGTACAGGTCGATTACATAATACACGGAGTCGGATACCTGGCGGTACAAATTGCGGCGATTGATTACCGAGCGCTTTGAGCGCTGTCTGATAGTGTATTCCTGCAATTCAATCATACGCTTGTTCGCCGGTGGGAAAATGTATTCATTGTAATAGAAATGCACTAAACCCAAAATTAGTGACATCACCAGTAAGGGCAATGAATAGCGGAAAATAGAAACTCCACCTGCGTTAGTAGCGCGGATTTCATTGTGACGGGCCATCACCCCGACAGTAAAGAGCCCCGCTAGAAAAACAAAAATCGGCAGAAATGACTTAACCGCCCAGCCAGAGTAATACAAGTAGTAGAGCGCTATGTCTTTGGCCGCCACGTCATGATCTACAAAATCACGTAGCTTCTCAATCAGATTGATAGCGACTACCAACACGATAACCGCCAGTGTAACTACCAGCAGGGAGCGCAGGAATTGCCCGATTATGTATCTGTCTAGTGTCTTAAGCATCGATAATTCAACCGCGCTATTTGTTCGACCTTAGCTCTTCCATCGCAAGAATGAAAGAAACTGTTTTTCTGTGTGAACTAGATATAGCAAATAGAACCCTATCCCCCCAATCAGGAAGTTAGCGCTCCACATTGCCCAAAACGGATTCACCAAACCCCTGTCAGCCATGCTTTCGCCGCCTATGAGAAACGCCCAATAGACCACGAATAGTCCTAGTGACACTGCTATCGAGTATCCCATACCGCTACGGCGCGCAAGAATAGCAAGTGGCGCCCCAAATAGCGCAAAGGCGATACATGCAAAGGGGATTGAATATTTTTTATAGATTTCGATTTGATATTTGTAGATCAGCTTGCGTTGATCTTTGATTTGACTAGCCGACCTGTCAAGTTGACGGTCAATTGAGGCATACTGATTCTGAATTTGTCGCAAAGCTACCGAATCTCTTTGTGCCTCTGTCGGAATCACAGGATTATCGGCCGCCGGAGGTAGTGATTCTTGCTTGTCGGCATCTGGTAAGGTGTCTTGCAAGAGTTTTTGGACTCTATTGATTACTAAAGAGCGCGCTCGGTTTCTATATGGCACAGCAGAGTTCTTAACTCTGTCGATATAGGCGTTCATTTCCTGTACGTTCATCTCTCGGTCGGTTTTCTGTTTGGAATCTGTGCGAGTAAGTTCAGAGCCGACATCGGTGACATAGAATATCTGTTTGCTAAATTGTACTTGTCGATATTTTTCCGGCTCAGCGAGGTCCATCTCATGAACCTCTCCGTCGTAGAGGGTGAATTTAATCGTGTTCCCGCCATCCACGAATTCCATCAAACCATGATCAGCAAGTATCAAAACCGGCTGTTGGGCGTTGCGAATATCATTGATGCGCACACCAGTTACCTCAGATGTTTGATGATTGACACCATCTAATAGAATTAAATAGCCGCGAATATCATCAACAAACAAACCTGGGCGAAATACTAAAGTTGGACGCATTGCGCGAATATCCCCCATCAAAGTTCGCGCCTTGTGATTGAGCTTCGGAAGGACTTTGTCGTTGAATTCTATCATCAGACCGGTTAGAATCGAGGTGGCAATTAGAAGCGGCAATAGCATGCGCATCAGGTTTATCCCGGAAACTTTGATAGCCAGCATTTCCAGGTCAGCAGTCAGGCGTCCGAAAGCGCCTAGAGTTGCGACTAGCGTAGCCATCGGAACCGAAAGCGCCAGCATCCAGGCTAGATTGAGCCAAAGCAATTCCAGCACCACCCAACCGGAGACTGATTTACCCACAACCAAATCAACCATACGCGGCAAGGTTTCCAGAATCAGCACAAAGGTGATGATAAAGAACGCGAACACAAACGGTGAGATATGCTCTTTGAGAATATAGCGGGTCAGTATTTTCATATTCGATACTTGATATCTCTTCTCAGTGCGCTACTCCCTTATTCCCCGAGAGTTTACGACTGATATAACTGGTGGCGAATATAGACTCCCAATGTAATCGAGCCAACTAATAGTGACTCATACCTATACTTATACTGATTTTTGCCAAAGTTGCGACTCTCTGCCTTTGACGGCATTGGTTTGGGGCATTATCTTCGGTTCAATGGTAGTTATCAAATGAGGCAGGATATGACAGCGATAAAAGATTTTGAAGTTGGTGAAATTATAGAGGGATATTATGCCGCGCTCAATGTGGAGGAGCGGGATTTCAAAGATACCTCCAAAGGGCGCTTCTTGAGTTTGGAATTACGCGACAAGACCGGTGAGGCTTCGGCAAAGTGGTGGGACTGGGGTAAGAGCGGTCTGACCCTGGCGGATATTCCGCTGGGAACGATAATCAAAGTTCGCGGCAGAGTTGAAGCCTACCGCGAGCAAAAGCAAATCGTTATTGGCAAGATGCGTCCTGCCGAACGGGACGAGTACAACCCTGAGGACTTAATCCAAACTTCCGAGCAATCCGAAGAGGAAATAATTGCGCGAATCAGCGCCTTACGTGAGCAAATCAATGATCCATTTGTCCAGCAGTTGACTAATTCCTTCTTTGATGATGAGGAAATATTCGCGGCGTATTTGAATGCCGCCGCCGCAGAGCGCAATCATCACGCATTTGTCCGAGGCCTCGCTGAACACAGTTGCAACGTCACCGAGCTCGTTCTCTCGATAGGCAAGCATTATCAGCACATCAACACCGATATACTTATCTTTGGCGGGCTGTTTCATGATTACGGCAAGATTCAGTCTTACAATGTTTCGACTACAATTCAATATTCGCTTGAAGGCAGACTGGTTGATCATATTTCAATAGCTGACGCTGAAATTGCCGCGCATGCGCAGAGAATTGAAGAGTTTCCGTCGAATTTGCTTCTTCGCATACGGCATTTGATTCTTTCCCATCACGGAATCAAAGAATATGGCTCGCCGGTTGAGCCCAAGACTCCCGAGGCTATTTTGCTGAACTACGCGGATTTGATTGATTCACGGATGGAGATGGTGCGGACCGGGCGTGAATCACTAGATATTGGCGGTTGGGCCTATGTACGGCCTCTGCGCAAGAACATCTACTATGGCCCGATCAGCGAGCCGGACTCCGAAGATAAATGAGTTTCTGACGATATGAATTGTAGGGGTTGATTTAGCGGGGATTTTCCGTAGATTTCGCCCCGCGATGGGAATCGAGCTGTTCCAGGCAGGATTTCCAATCACTGACAACGGAGAGATGGCCGAGCGGTTGAAGGCGCACGCCTGGAAAGTGTGTAGGGCTTAACGGTTCTCCAGGGTTCGAATCCCTGTCTCTCCGCCATTAGTTTTTCTAACCCACTTAACTCAATATGTGACAACAAACTACTGGCGTAGCCCTCTCCGCCTATGTATATTTCTAACCGTACTCTAACGGAATCGGAGATACACTATGGCAAGCATTCAATCAAAGAAATCCAAGACTGGCAAACTGACCCACTATGTAGTTATTGCCCACGCCGGCAAACGACGCTGGCTCAAGGCTGGTTCACTTAAAGACGCTCGCATTCTTAAGAAGCAGATTGAATCTCTCGATGATTCAAAACGCGTCGAGAAGCTGGGACTTACCTCTAAACAGATTCGACTCAATGATTTCTTTGAGAAATTTGCCGAGTATGTGGAATTCCACAACACCGCCTCAACAGCGAAACGCTATCTATCGGTAGTCAGGACTTTCAAGGGGTTCTTGGAAATATTTCATCCGAATGTTACAACGCTCGGACAGGTTAACCGCGAACACATAGATAGCTATCAGATGAAGCGTCTCGAATCGATTGAACTTGCTGAGGTGGTTAATAGTAGCCCCTTCGGTCATCGCAAGAAACTCCTCCCAAAGCCACAAACGGTGAATTACGAAGTCACTGTTTTGCGCACCGCTTTTCTGTGGGCCAAAGAGCGTGGCTGGATAACCGAAGCGCCGACAGACAAATTCCGTAAGCTCAAACCTACAGAAGATAGCCCGCCGAGGATTCTCACCTCCCAAGAGGCTAAGGATTTCCTGAAAGCTTCACGGGACTTGGCTAGAGGTGATCATTCGATGAAGGTATTTCCGCTGGCATTTTCGTTTATCTTGAACACCGGGTTACGTTCAGGGGAACTTTGTAATCTTACATGGGATGATATTGACAGAAAGCAAAACCTTCTCCATGTGCAGGCCAAGGACGGCTGGACACCAAAAACTGGCCCACGAAACATTCCTCTCAACGAGCGAGCTCTCAAAATACTCAGCATGTTGGATAGCAAAAGCCAATGGCTGTTTGAGCGTCACAATGGTGATCAACTAACTCAGAAAACTCTCCAACGAGCGCTCATCAGGGCGACTAGAGAAGCCGAGATAGCTGACTTTACTAAGGTGCATGGTCTCAGGCATACGTTTGCCAGCTATTTGGAAATGAAAGGTGTTGACCGCGGAACAGTTGCCGAACTCCTAGGTCATAAGAACATCTCGACTACTAGGCTGTATGCGCACCGAACCGCTGATCATCTTGTCGAATCAGTGAATCGACTGAAGGTCAAGTGATCTTGCGGATTTCACCCTCGGAATCGACACCATACGATGCTGATTTGTAAAATCTGATCCACTTCTTTATATCTTCAGGAGCAAATCTTGGATGCTTACCAAGCTTGATATAGGGCAACCCCATAGTTCGCATCCAATAGCGAATAACGCTCTCCCTGACTTGGAAGTATTCGGCGGCTTCTTTTATCGTCCAGAGCGGTTCCATTTTTATATCTTCAAGACACTTGCAATCCTAGTAGTAATCGAACGGTACCATCGATTCGAAGGACTCGCTGGTTCGCCTTCTAGCTCGAAATCATTCTCCTGTGAGCTTTCTGGGCTTGGGAGTTGATATTCTGCAAGTGATATGGGTTTTGAACGCACTACCAATTCCGCCTCATCGCCAAGCATGAGATTTCCGCTCTCACTGCAATAGTGACAATTGTTGGGAATAGCTCGCTCTTCGACCCAGGTGTATGCGCTGAATCTCAAGGCATCAACAGCTATTCCATCGAATTCTATTTCTTCACCGCTAACTAGTCGCATGAACAGCCAAACCGCATATCCGGTGAGGATTGCATTCAATGCGCCAACCTGTGGCGCCACCATGTTTTCACCTCGCACATACCCTTGCTCCCGTTGCCGCTCGTATTCTTCTGCGTCGAGAAGTCCCATTGAGATATCGCGTTGATTGTACAACCCTGAGCAAAGCGGACACCAACCGGAGTTAGGAGTCAGGTAGTATACTTGCCCACCAGCAACCTCAACTCCTCCTTCTTTCATCACAATACCTGTAGCAACATCAACAACTAAAATACCATTAGACAAACCAAGAGCACAAACGGCGAATCTACTGGCAGTATTGTCTGTTGCGCTAAATATCACATCACAAGCTTTGAATTGCATTTGATACTTAGATTCCAGGAAGTCACCACGCAAAACAGTAAATTCTTGTTCGGGATTAAAATCAGTAATCAATCGCGAAGCAAGAGCCACTTTCGAGGAGCTCTCAGCGGCGTCTTTATAGGTTGAACCTACAACACGGTTAAGATTCTAATATTCAATTATGTCATCATCAATGACTACCATGCGTTTTGGAGCTAGACGCATTAGCTTGTCGATTAACTCAGAGCCGATTCCTCCGGCGCCAACAATGCCGATTGTCAGCTGTGAGAGACGCATCTGAGCATCAGAGCCTATGACTGCGCTGTGCCGAGATAGGGCCTCCTGCGTCAGACTGCTATCGGGTGATTTGCAATCACCATATACATTTATGATTCTCATGGTTTCTCCTTTTGGGGTGTTACCAAACAATTGCTATGTCTACTTCGACAAACGTTTCTTGTTGATTGTCCCACATTCGAGCCCGAATGTCGTAGGGAGACGAACCAAACAACAGATAAGTGACACAGATATTCGGTAAGTACTTCTTAAGATATGGGCCTTTCTTTGCTGTTGCCTCGTGATCGTCAATACCGCTGAACTCCACCCCCGATTGCCACGGGTGTGTATGAATATCCAGTAAATGGAGTTTTTCACCTTCACAACGATCAAGGCTGTCCTGCAAGAATTCTCCGCCGAGACCAACCAGTGTGGGTGTTCGGGTTTCGTAGTCTGCGTCGGCAGGCAAACTCAACGCCTGCACAAGCAAGCGCTGAGTCCTTTCTGTGGTTGACAATCTGTAGTAACCGATTGCCATTGCCTCCCGAGATTTGTCTGCGTGCAAGCTCTCAATAAGCGCGCTGAAATCACGGTTTCGAAAAACGATGACGTTCTTTGTATTCATACTATGCAGTCTCCCGCCTGAGTCAGGCTTATGTGTAAAGCGTCCAGAACATCCAGTAGTGTGCTACCGGATTCAACATCCCGTTCCGGGTGCCAGTTATCCTGAATATGAAAAGAGTAGCGAGCCCAATTCAAATTACTCAAGTCATTGTATCCTTCTCCCTCAAAATAATGTGTCGGGATTTCACCGTGGACTGTTCTAAGCCCTCGATTGAGATAGAATCTATCAGGAGGATGAACAAAAATGTTCGCTGGATTGTCGAACACCATCAGGAGCGACGTATGCAACTGCATCCAATTTGTAGGAAGTGGATACTGGCTAATTTGCAAGTATTTTACTTCCGGCCACTCGAATGTAATTCTCTCAGCTCCGAACAGTCGCTCTAACATCCAATTGTTTTCCAGAAACCATGTTTCATGCGCGCTCATTGTGACACCTACATATTATTGACGCCGAGGCCAATGGTCATTTTATGGGAAATCCCATTGATAAACACCATTGGCGGACGAGGTCCGGTTGCAGGTTTTGGTTTGGCGCTATCATCCCGCACTTCAAGCGCATTTGATACTAGCGGCGTTGATTGCGCTACTGGCAATCCTCGCTCTCGGGATGTTGATGTTGCGGTATCTGCAATGTTTTCAAACATACGACTGAAAATACCCATGATGGGCCTCCAAAAGGTTAAAGGGTTAAAAGGTGAAAGAATGTTACAGTGATCTATTTCTTGTGTAACACTCCAAAACTCATAACTATGAATGTGACAATCGAGCCCCATATCATTGTTCCTTTCACTGCTGAGGATTCACAGATGAATCGAGTCAGGGCAATCGATTCAGGACCAGGGATGATTGTGTTACTGTCAATCCACCAGACCCACAAAGGGTAAAACAAAATGACAAGCAGAAGTCCGATGCGATGCCAGTGAATCAAATACGTCCGTCCGGGAGGTAGGTCAGCATCGACAATCTCTGTTTCATCAGCCGGTTTATTCAGGATACCATAGAATACGTGAGCGCCAGCGAACGACATCATGAGCCTTACGAGAGTAGTAATGCCGTCGCACTCAAGACAGAAAGGCAAGGCCTCGCCAAGCCCCAAATCAGCTCCACATTGGTCAAGCCAAATCCAGACTAGTCGTAACCCGATAAGAAGCGCTATGATTTTCAAGGCTTTCACTTGGTTATCTCCAGTGTGTCAATTAGATCTCCGGCTAGAACTACTCTGATTGGACATATAGCCGGGTTCGTCTTTGTGAATGTTTCAATCGCATCCAATAGAGGACGTTTCATCTTTCGCTCTGTGACAGCAAAGACAATCTCAGCTACGTCTGAATCCTCAGCCGTATCTTTTCTGAGGTTACTGAGCTCTTTTTCAAGTGGATAACTCGAGCAAACTTCGATGTACTTGACTACGTTCCCTCTCTGACTGCACACATCAATCAGCTTGCCATTGCTGGTGTAGTATTCGATTGTTGCCTTGCAACCCTGAAGTCGCTCACTAGCGGCGATTCGGTGTGCAGCTAACTTATGTAAGTAGGCGCCCTTTGATTTCCACTTGGGCTGTTGACGATTTATGGATTCGTAGCCGAAGTCGCGTATTTCCCACAAACAGATATTGGCTCTGCCTCGTGGTAATTCGTGCCGAAGTATTAAGCCAGCATTGAGGGCTTCCTTTTCCGCCTTCAAGAGTGTCGCAGCGCCTCGAATCCCAGCTAAACTTGCCGCTTCATGCCGAAATAAGAATGGCATTCTAAAGTCAGCCTGAGCTGTGATAATTCGCAAAGCATTGTCCATAGCGACACTATTGAGTCGGGGCGCGCTAGATTCTTCCAATGTTTTGTGACTTACACATGAGGAGAGAAGCTCCGCATTTGGACTCCCGTGCGTATTCATCGCAGACTGTCGGGTCACAGGCGATGACTCATCTATGAATCCTTTCCTTGATTCCTTTGATAATGCTTCCAACTCTTGTGGACTAAGATGCGCTTCTTCACCTTTGAAGGTTACCTTGGCCGTGAACGCTTCCGCACATCGATTGTCCTTTACCACTGCAGAGCCTGGCTTGCCAATCTTCCGCATATACTCACGTTGCTTCCCACTCAATCCAACACAAGACCCAAAGCTCTCGTAGTCACTACCAAGACCAAGTCCACCAACTGCGATTTTGGTTGCCGTGTTGGCCAGAATACTATCTGATAGGTTCATGCTTTGGCTAGCGAATATCACTCCTATTCCAAAAGCCCGACATTGCTGGAAATAATCGAGCAATATCGACGTATTCTTGCCGACACTTTTTGGAAAGATTGGTGACGCTTCATCGAAGACAAACAATACTTCAAGCTTGTCACTACGTAAGTTGTTACAGATTCTATAGAGCAATACTTTCGCAAAATATACTGCTATCCACAAACTTTGGACTAGATTTGGAATCCCGGCTAGGTTTACCGTACAACCTGTTGACATCAGTTTATCCCAGTTTAGATGGGATTCAGCCGATGCAGAGTCACCTAGCATTGTTGCTAACCAATCGACTCTATCATGAAGCCGGGAGGTTATGTCCCGCGAGGAGCCACGATTTGCGAAAAGTCGTTTTTTCAAGCGCTTCTTAAGTACAGCCATCGTTGGATATTGATTATCTAATCCGTCTTGAACCCCTGATTCAAGCAAGACATCTACCAGTTGGCTTTGCGCCGCCGCTCTCAGCCCAAAACTCGTGATAAACAACTCCGATAGAATGTTAAACCATAGATACGGTTTCACACCAGGTGGAGGAGCAAGTAAATTGTCCAGAAAGTCATTCAAAAGGAAATAGGGTATTCCACGGTTAACGGCTATTCGGTCAAAATCTGATTTCCGATCTGCAATGAATAACGCTACATCCTGTACTTGAATGATGATGGACTTAATAATTACGCTTTTCCCACCGCCAGTCTTCCCGCAGATCAGCAAATGTTGCGTTAACGACGAACTAGGTATGCGCCATTCTGCGTTGGTGTGCTTTACATAGCCTAGGGAAATCTCTCCACTCAGGTTGTCCTCAATCATTGAGTTTGTGCGTGTAAAGGAGTCGGAGTTTAGAGCGTCTTCTACGTCATATTTGCGTATAGCTTCAACAACTAGCTGACGGCAATCGAAATCACCGGGATTTACCTGTAATTGTTGCAAGGCCGAATGAATCACCGGCTTTTTCGCAAGCTTGCGCTTCGCGCATTCCAGCCACAAGTCGGAACCTACTCCGGAAGCGGTCCTTAATGAGGTGTTATTTCGCTTGAGAATCATGATTTCTTACCCCTTACGTTCCACAAACGGATCGATGATGAGTTTTCTGAGGATGAGAATCTTTCTGCGCCGCTCGAGGTAACTGGCGCAACTCGGGCAGACTGTCAATCCTTCTCGTCTTTGACTACATGGCAGACAGACAACACGATTACACAAGCCGCAGACAGCCGCCATGTCATCTGTCGCAAAACTGTGACACGTCTGACACTGAGAGGTGATTGACTTAAAATCATGCGGAAGTTTCCCGAGCACAACCAGCATTTCATGAGTCTCCTTAGAACCAATGTTTCCATCCTCAAAGAAAATGGAGTGTTCTTCGGATTCCATGGAGATCTTTCCATTTGGCCCGCGAAACACCGTTCGCTCTCTTCGAAGCCGTTGCCGATTGTTTGGTTTATTGCTCATGATTTTCCCCTAAACTGACGCTTTCTAACCGTGTTTTTCGCTTTCTCTTTCAACTTCATATCACTCAAGCTATTCGACGAACTCTCCTGCTGGGTATAAGCATTCGAGAAATCGACATCCTTGAGAAACCGTGACGATGATTGTCACTAAAGATATCAGAACATCGCCGCTTTTACGATAAGTGATTTCAGCCAGGCTGAAGCAGAGTGGAAAGCAGAAACTGGGCGGAGTTTGGGCCGCCAAAAGGTTATTTCAATGAGATTGAATGGAGAAGTAAAGCTTGCTATTGGGTCAGCGTGGCTTAGGCTGTCGCAAGCACGTGACGTAACATACGGTCTCTGGCTGAGCCAGTGACTGGTGATATTAGGCAGGTTTTAAGAGTCGGATTGAGGGAGATATGACGATTCTCGACTGTCCACCAGTCTCTCTTGCCACTCTTCGCTCGTATCGGAAGCTGATTGAGAATCTTCTTCAGGTTGTCACCCATCCTGCTACGGATGCCAGCAGAAGTGTTCTCGTTTACGAACGGACCACCTATTGATTCATGTAGTCTTTCAAACGAGATAGAGCGGTCATTAGTTCGTAACAAACACACAAGGACTCGATATTTAATCGTGTCTGTGTTCCTCATTGGAATTTCTTTGACCCCAAAATGAATACACGGATCACCTTCTTTAATCAAAATATCAAAGGATTGTATAAGTTGCCTGCTCAACCACTTCCGCAATTCATGTTCAGACATATCGTCCTGATGAACACGATTGACATACACTTTGAAAATCTTATCGAGGCCCAATTGGTTTCTAAATCCATCGTTATCTTCAATAGATATGAGTTGCTCACAAATTGACTGCACTAGGGACTTAAGTTCCGCTGTTAGTGTCGCTTGACGCAAGTACGTTTCCACCGCCGCCTTTTGTCTAGACAAGTCGCCAGCAATCAACGAGGTATGAATTCGCTCATTGATTTCCGCCAAGACACGCATGACTATTGGTAATTGTTGCATTATCGATTTCCTCTTACTTGAGGTATCGACGACATTGTTCAAGAGTTTATAAACTTTTCGGTTTTGCCATATTGAAGTGTAAATCTTCAGATTTGGGAGGGAAACGTTACGAGCGTTCTTTCACATGCTTTGATTATATCCAAGCATAGAGATTCGGGCATGACAGACCTTTTTATTGCTCTATTTTTCCCGCTTTCCCATTGATCGAAGCGAATAAATGGACCCGACAGTTTATTGCGCCAGGTTATCGGTGGATGATAACTCCAAATATCTGCAGCTTTTAGTATAGGATGCCCATACGCGCCATAGAAAACTGTTACAAATGTCTTACCTAGTACAAAACGTAGCCGAAAACAGCTCCAAAACCTTCACTTGCTCGCGGAGGTTTCATCTTGGGAAGTATTCTTCTTTCTAATCAAACCTTTCTTGATCGCCCCGCCATATTTCTCAACACTTCCCGAATACACTTTCCGAAACCTCATCCGATAGCGATTGAACCTTGGTGTCGAGATTTCCCGAGTCCAAAACACTACTATCTTTTCATCAGGCTTCAAACCGTATTCTTTGATTAGAATCTTTGGAATAGTGGCATACGGAAACTTGAAAGTTGTGACATAGACCGCCTTGCGTAGGTTTTTCCACTGCTTTGGAACGTCTGAATCGATAGAGTACACCGGTACCAAGCGCTTTATTATCAATACGATTCTCTTACCCTAAGGGATACCTACAGAACTTATTTACCAACCCCTGCCCTCCTTTCAATACCAAATAGTGGAAACTTAACCTGCACCGGGTCGGGGAATCTATCCTTCATTTTTACCAGAGCATGGCCGACTTTGAGCTTATCAATGTACTGCTGCTCATCTTGACGTAGACTCATCGCGCGAGCCATTGCAGCTATATCTTTGCCATTCCCCAGTGTGAAACAAATCTTGGTGTTGGTATTAGCAAGCAAGGAATCGCTCAGCTTACCCGGCTCCTGATCAATTGCAATAATGGACTCACCGAATTCTCTGATCATTCTGATTGTAGACTCGACAACTGTTTCTTCTCCCATGATTTGTTCCTTATGACCTGAAGCAATGTGATGCGCTTCTTCTATTACAATAGCGTGTTTGAAATCATTCCTGCTACTTTGAGATTTGCGGTAATGATAGATCCAGAGAAGTAAAGCTTCGGTAACAAAGATTTTCTCAATCGTGGCCAAATTATCAAGTTCAATAACAACTTGTTGATTCAATAACTCACCGAGGTTTTGATTTCCGCGTATATCCACAATATCACCCATTAGCCCGGGAAAGGTCAGACTCGCCAGGGAACGTTTAGCAGAACTCATCCAAAGCATTTCTCGACCACGGACAAACTCTTTAAGCAGTATTTTTTGAACATCGTGAAATGTCGGGTAAGCGGTCTTTCCGTCATAGACACCAAAACGTTTGTACAGCTCGTCAATTCCCTTCCTGAAGTAGTATTCAGCCCCGTGGGCAAAGAAATAAGCGTGCTTTAGAACATCTACCAGAAGTGTCAACCAATGCCTTGCCTGTGTACCAGGTGGAGGAATAAGCGGGTTGAACTTGAAGCTACAATCTGCATCGCCTAATCTAAATACATTCAACTCCTTGAATTCAGGCAAGCTCTTCAAATGTCTGTAATTCTGCTTCCAGTCAAAGATCAAGAAGGGCTTATCGCGTAGAGCCAATTCTCTGAGAATATTGTAAGTCTGATTGGTCTTTCCAACACCGGTCATTCCTACAATCAGGATATGACGCGGGAAATCCTCGTCAGTGAGACCAACCTTGGCATATACTTGATCAGGGTAAATCACATCCCCAAGTGGGTATTTGCCTTTAAGAAGTTCTGGAGCTGGAGGAGGTAAACGAATCGGGTCTGCATAAGAAACTCCTAGTTCACGTTCACTGATAGAACGTAGAAGTTGTTTGTTTTCTAGTACCTCTAGCGGAGTTCTGGAAGTAAGCCACCAATTCCATAGGCTCTCCGCTTGGCCACCGAGTTGTGGCTCAAGTTTTCTGGTGAGATCTTTGATTTCATCTATTTCCGCCATGGTAGTTTGTCTTTTTATCACCGAGCAAAGCGGCGCGGGTCTTCTCGCGCGCATGATCAGCCTTTGCCTCTTGCATCAAGCGCTCCAAGAACGCCATATCACTCCAGGCAGAGACATTTTCTATCGCCTGTTGTTGTTTTAATCTCTTGATTGAGTCGTGATGTTGATGAGATATAGTTATGTCAGCCTGATAGCGAAGTCGCCATAGACTACACTTCTCTTGACGCAAACTGGATTCTATTTCCGATTGTATTTGCTGATTCAGCGCTTCCCTGTTGGCGATTTGTCGCTCAAGTAATTCAATACGAGCTTCAAGACTCTTGGCCGGTTGTGAGAAGAGCGCATCAATTGGTTTCTCATTTGTGTGTTTTACGCTCATGGGTAACCTCTTTTTTCCGTATCTCGTCAATACGCCTGGAAACTCACCTGCAACTCCATAACCGCTCTAGCAATACACTCTCCACGCTCGGTGAGAATAATGATCTTGCGATTGTGATGTCGTTTAAGGATAACCAACCCCTGACGCTCCAGCTTACTAAGAACCTGTCGAATATGCGTTCGTGAGCCTCCGAGGGTTCGTATTAGATACGACCCGTAACGGTTATGGTTGGACGCCTTGCATATTTCTATCAGCATGCGTTGCCAGCGTGGGATGGTGAGTTTGGGAGACATGGTGTTGAGTAAATTTCCTTTAGTGAACATGAAGAGGCGCTGGTTTTGGCAGAAGATTCTTTCTCTGATCATACCAACTATTGGCATATTTCCAGTTTTTTCTTCCAGCTTCTGTTGAAATATCCAATTCGTAAGTTTCGTGGTCAGCGTTGATAAGCGCCGCATGGATATTGTGGATACACAAATTGGTATACGCGATACGGTAGAGCCGAAGGTCACTTTCTGAGCCAAAGAGTAGTGCATTCGGCGCAATTCGCTGAGCAACCATCATCAGTCTTCCAGTGCTTGCGTAAGGGACAAAAACGCTTTTAACCGCGTCGGTTTCTTTGATGAAGGTTCTTGCAATATCTTCGACCACTGAATATGGGGCAATTCTGGGTGTTCTAAAATCACTCCTCAAGTTCTCACGGCAGTACTCAGTATACAAATCCCCGAGGTGGTCATAATAATCAGAGGACAGTAACTCCGAGTCATGCAGCCTCAAGACCCGCTCAGAGAACTCCCGGTCAGCATGAAGCCATTCAAACTTGTGATTGACTTTGTAAAACAGACTTCCACGCGCCTCAGTGGCAATAAATTCAATAAATCTGTCCCAGCCAATAAACTCTCCCGGGAACTTGTCAGTAAAGACGCTTAGTATGTCTTCCAGCATAGTCCTGACTATTTGTTTCATTGTATTGTTTCATAAACACTTCCTTTTTTTCTTAGAATCTAGTCTTCTATTACTCGCACTCGATAATCATCAATTCCAGGGTGACTGAGTTCAAGCGTTGTTTGAATTGTACCAGCCTTACGTAGAGCGGAGGATACCGAACGCCAGAGCGCCCAGGAGTTGATAAACAGAGCTTTGCCCTCTTTACACTCCAGCACATATTTGTAATCAGCGCCTGGGAGATTGTCCTGTTTGTCTTTGTTCTTGATTCGTTTCAACTTTGCTACTTTCAACTCCGGTATGGTTTCGCCAACACGTAACGTGTAGTATTGATTGTTGAGATTTAGGTCGAGAATTGACAGCTCTTCTGAGGATGGACGGTATTCAGTTTCCATTCTCGTCTGTTTCCTTCTGTTTAATTGCATTTCGTGAATCAATTGAAGTAATTCGGTCGTTGACCAAGACAAATAGTTTCTTCAGTCTGATCAACTCCGCCTCATGGTCGGCTTCGCTTTCCATCACCACGCTTACTTTGTCCTCCAGCTTCCAAAGTTCCTCGCGCAGTAAAGCCAAGTTCAACGTGTCCTCTCTATTTGTTTTGAAAACCATGCTTTTTCTAAGGCAGTCACATTTATATATATTGTGTCATTTTCGGGGGATAACACTGTAAACAGTGGATTGCAGAAGACAGGAAAAGGAATCCAAGAAGAGCGTGGGTTGAGAAGAAAAAGTTGATAATTGAAACCAATACACCGTATAGCCCTACTGAGCTTCAAGAAGTTTGCCAGCCCGTCTTTCAAGATTCACTCTTTTTTCGATATAAGGAATATCTTGAGCGATGGCTGTCAGTCCCTGTACCATTCCCCAAACCGTTCTGGGATCTTCGTTCTGTTTATGCGCCGCGTCCCAGGCGTTTTCGATTTCTGATTTGCTGAATCTACTATTGGTGAGTCGTTTGGTAACATATTCTAAATCATCGCCTAATTGTGCCGCACGAGTCCCTTTCACCATTGTCTTGATTTCATCTTTGAATGATGAGTTTCTCACGAAGCTTTCGAGAGCTGGAATGGCATCATTGACGAAGTGACCCTGCGCCCGACTACGATGATAGATACTGATTTCGTTTACGTGTTCTGCGCCCCAAACAATATGATTGGCGCAAACATAATTGTACAAGAAAGTCATCAGTCCGAAAGTAGAGCTACCGGTTTCTGAGTTCCAACAGAAAAACCCACGACCTAGCTTGGCTCCTCCGACATCAACTGCGTCCTCTTCATTGACCATAAACGCAAACATATCTCGATCCGAAGCGTACAGCCCGGTACCTCGACTGCTGTGTGTATCGCTGAGTTCAGCTGGCGTTTTCCACGAAGAACCGTCAGTCGCTTCAATCAATTGTCCCACTACATCCGCATCCCAAATACGGCCGTACTTTGGACCTGTGAAAGCCGCAGCAACCAGTGATGAATTGCCGTTTGAATAGCCTTCCATTCGATATAGAGTGTTGCAACTTTTTGTTGAACTCTTGAGACCATATCGCAAACAGTCATTCGCAAGTTCAGGAGTTAGCGAGCGCAAGTAAGACGCCGGCGCGCCAATATGTGAAGCGAGTTGACCGAGCGACCAATGTGTTAGCGCCGCAGGTCGTTCACTACCGTTTAGAACCAAAGAGCCTGAAGGCATTGCCTCTGTATGCAAATCACGTATCTCACGTATTTGCTGGGACGAATTGTCCTTGCGTGATGAGGTGAAAGCAAATAAGTCCTCCAACGATGAAAAAGTCTCATCAGGCGAACGATTCATCCATTGTTGGTGAGCTTGAACCAGATTGATTGTCATGCGAGATGAAATCAACTCTACTATTTAGACTTTGGTCTCGAACAGAGGAACTTCATTATTTCCAACGCTTGACGAGGCCTGATTCAGCCATCGACCAACTGCGCTCCAGGTAACCTCGGCCACTGGCCGATTACAGTCTTTCTTGATTTCAGTGGGAACCCATATATTGTCTTTCTGGGTCAGCGCAAGTGTGCATCGTTCTGGCCTTAAAACCTTGTAGATGTATGTGCGTTGTTGGATGGCTATATGCTCAATGTAAGAAGCGACACAGTTGTGTTGTTCACGGCCTTCGTTGAATAAATCCTGGATACTTGTGATTGGCACGATAGTTTCGGTTCCTTCCACCGGAGGAGGTGGAAGCGGTATATCAACTTTCGATCTGCGAGAGTTGTTTAACTTATCTATCAGTGAGTCGTGGAATTCCCTCAGATGGGCCAATCGTCGAATTGGCTGTAGCTTCTTTCCATTCGGGGAAACAACTCTATACATATTCAGGCTATCTTGAAGCTCATGTGCCGCCTTTGCGTGATGATCTTCCTCGCTCATATTCGAGATTTCTTCGATGTATGTCGTCAAACAAAGTGGACATCACGTTGCTAGAAGTTAAGTCACAGTTTCTTGTTTTGCAACTGCTTTCCAGTATGCGTTTCTCCTTCGCTTGCTTGTCTCCTTCCTGATTCGTTCACGCCTCTTCAGTATCCCAG